>NZ_SMKW01000024.1 GCF_004348985.1 Saccharopolyspora elongata
CGTCCACCCCGGACGCACCACGCCCCCGCGCCGATGCCGGCGGCAGCCGCCCTGGCGGCGCGCCGCCACGCGGCGGACCGGACACCCCCGGCGGTTCTCGCTCGCCCGGCGCCCCGGGAGGACGTTCTGGCGGCCCTTCGAGCTCGGAGGTCCCGAGCCCGCGAACCCCAGGCGGCAGCACACCCAACACGCCCGGCCGAGGCCCGGACACGAACGGCCCCAGCACAACAAAGACACCCGACGGAGCTTCGCCAGGCTCGCCGAAGCCGGACGGCAGCTCGCCCGGCTCACCGAAGAAGCCGGACGGCACGTCCCCGGACACGACGAAGAAACCCGACAGCGGTTCGCCTGACAGCACGAAGAAGCCCGACGGCACCCCACCGGACTCGACGAAGAAGCCGGACGGAGATTCGCCCGAAAGCACGAAGAAACCGGACGCCGATGGCGCACCCGACAAGTCCAAGGACGGCCCGGACTCGCAGTCCGACCCGAACTCCCCGGACGCCGGCGACAAGCCGAACGACCCCGACGCCGACAATCCGGAAAAGGGCACGCCCGAGTACGACCAGAAGATCGACGACGGCGTCAACAACTCGCACCGGACCGACGCAGGCATGTCGGGCCACACCGACCCGAACATGCAGGACCTGGCCAACAAGGTCCCCAACGACGGCAAGCACTTCACGGTCGATGCCCACATGGGCCCGGACGGCCGAATCCAGATCGGCGGCCGGAGCTACTCACCCGACGAGTTAGCGGACGTCCTGCGCCGCTCGGGCTGGGACGGCAAGAGCCCGATCCGCCTGCTCAGCTGCGACTCGGGCGACTTCGCCAGCGACCTCGCAAAGAAGCTCGACGTAGACGTCACGGCCCCGAGCGGCAAAGCCTGGTCCGACGGAAACGGAAACGTCTTCGCCAGCAGCACGGCCCCCGACGGCGGCCCGACCTGGCCCCCGGACGGAGGTTGGGACACCCACCACCCCGACGGCTCCAACTCCCCGGCCAGCGACGACGCCTTCCACCCGTCCCGCGACGGGGCGGACCCCGGCGAAAGGCCGGAGGACGCCGAAGCGCGGGGAGATGACAACGAGCAGATCAATCCGGACTCACCTCACTACCAGAATTGGAAGCATTTTCAAAGCGAAGTGCCCCCTGGTGCACCCGGATTCCAAACGGTCGGACGAGTCTACGACTCCCCCAATTCACGCAACTACGAACCACTATCTAGCGGCACCAAGGACCCCGCCACAAATAAAGGCCCCGACCCATACAACAGGGCGGCGCTAGCCGAGATCCGAAGGCGAATAGATAACGGTGATCCCGACTTCGCCGAGCCAACAGTCCTCACCTTGGCGCATCACTTGGAGGTGAAGTTCGCGATGCGCATGAATTCCGGCGACGAAGCCACCATCATCATCGATCGCCCACCGTGCGGCTCCGAGTTACCACGGAGCCCAAGCTGCCACGAATACCTTCCCAAGCTTTTACCCCAAGGGAGTAAGCTAACGGTCATCGACCATGATGGAACAATTCGCCGATACGAAGGGGAAGCATAGATGCCAATCGAGGCGTATTTCCGAAAAATGATCAATGGCCGACTTCGCGAAACCTCCTTCACCGCAATCACAGCCGCCGACGTCGAAGAGCTGGTCGAACTTCTATCCGAGGACACGACAGACGACGCACACATCTACCACACAGAGCGCCGATCACCCAGCGGGAAGCCTGACCATCTTCTGACCGTTGGCATTCGGAACCACAACCACGGCGCAATGTCATTCCTGGATTCCAAATTCGTCCAGTTCTTCAGCAAAGGCGACACACCCGAATTCGAACCGTTCTACAATGAACGCGAGTTTCCGCCGTACTGCGAAGTCGGCAAGGATGTTATCAAAAAAGCGCTCGTAGAATTCTTCGAGACAGGCACTCGACCCACATCCATTAAGTGGCAGTCCGAGGAACTGTAGAGCAACCCATCGCGACACCGGGCAAGCAAGCGGTACTACCCGAGCCCAACACTTCGCCTGAGACGCTTTTCGTCGCCCCAAGGCACCGATGTGTCGACGCGAGCGTCATTCTCGCGAAGGCGGCGCCAAGGGGGGCTTGCTCCTGGTCACCGGGCGGTGACCGGGATGTCCCTCCCTACTGGAGGCCGGCCGCGGGTTTGACGAGCAATGACAGGTGCAAGGCGAGATGTCTGGACGGGATGACTTCGGGGCGGGGCGCGAGGATCTGGCCGCGCGCAACGCCGCGTTGCGTGATCAGATCGACAACATGCTCTCGGGTCTTCGGCGACGCACCGGCCGAGGAGTTCCAGGTCGACCTAGAGCGCTACCCCCGCACCGAGGACAGCACGCCCGACTGGTTCCGCGCGCAGCTGTCCACCGGCCAGGCGTAAGCCTCGACCAGTCCACGGCGAAGACGAGTGAGCGCTGCCGCGGACAGCAGCGGGTTCTCCTCGTTCTTCAGGATGCGTCCGCCGTGAGCTTCGTCGAGGAGCAGGAGCTGTCCGGGCACAAAGGACCTGGGCTGCGCCGGCCCGAAGCGCTGTTCGGAAGATTCCGGGCGAACATCTTCGACGTTCGATGTGGGTGAGGGGCACCCGTGACCCAGCTACTTGGTCACGGGTGCCCCTAATCTCAGTCCTGGGTTCGGCCCAGGTGGTCCGCCGTGCGGGTCGTCTCCGGCAGGCGGTACTTCGGCGCCAGGCGGAGCACCAGGTCACAGGCCCCGTCGAGGGTGTAGCGGTGGCCGACGGAGACGAACACCGGCTTCACCCCGCGCTGCGTGCGCAGCGCCCGGCCGACGACTTCGTCGTCCATCCGCAGCGGCGACCACTCCCCTCGCTGCTCGTCTGGCGGTTCGTAGCGGCCCATTGCCGTCTTGCCGACGCCAATGCTCGGGAGGTCCGTCAGGACGCCCAGATGGCAGGCCAGGCCGAAGCGGCGTGGGTGGGCCAGGCCCTGTCCGTCGCAGACCAGGACGTCCGGTACGACCGACAGCTTCTTCAGCGCCTCTAGCAGCGATGGCGCTTCGCGGAATGCGAACAAGCCTGGGATATAGGGGAATTCCGGCTTTCCGCACACGACCACACTGTCCACAACAGACAGATCTGCCACGTTGAGGACCGTCACCGCAGCGACCAGTTCGTCCGAGTCGTCGCGGTAGGCGACGTCCAGGCCCGCCGCCGTGCGCACCTCCGCGGGCTCGCCGTCGAAGCGCACGAGCGGGCGCAGCT
Source organism: Saccharopolyspora elongata (assembly GCF_004348985.1). Classification (GTDB taxonomy): domain Bacteria; phylum Actinomycetota; class Actinomycetes; order Mycobacteriales; family Pseudonocardiaceae; genus Saccharopolyspora; species Saccharopolyspora elongata. Next base: position 3,239 of record NZ_SMKW01000024.1, read on the forward strand.
TCTCCTGGATCGCAATAGCCTCGGCTTCCGTCGAGGGCCAGGGGTGCGGCTCACGGACTCGGATCACGCACCCGATGCTAGGGCAGTCCGTGAGTGCTTCGGGGGGTGCTATGACGCCCCGAAGCGCTCACGGGTCCCTGGCCGTCAGCGCTGGATGGACTTGGTCTCGAGGAACTCCTCGATGCCGTGGCGGCCGAACTCGCGGCCGTTGCCGGACTGCTTGTAGCCGCCGAACGGGGCGTTGGGGTTGAAGCGGCCGCCGTTGACGTCGACCTGGCCCGTCCGCAGCCGCCGGGCCACCGCCAGGGCCCGCTCGTCCGAACCGAACACCGCGCCCGCCAGGCCGTAGTCGGTGCCGTTGGCGATCCGCACGGCCTCGTCCTCGTCCCGGTACGGCAAGATCGACAGCACCGGGCCGAAGATCTCCTCCTGCGCGATGGTCATCTCCGGCGTCACCCCGGCGAACACCGTCGGCCGCACGAAGAAGCCCTTCTCCAGGCCCTCCGGCCGCTCCGGCCCGCCGGCGACCAGCTTCGCGCCTTCCTCGATGCCCTTGCGGATGTAGTCCACGACGCGGTCCCGCTGCGCCTCCGAAACCATCGGCCCGATCCGGGTGGAATCGTCGGTGGGGTCGCCGACGGTGTACTTCGCGGCCGCCGCGACGGCCAGCTCCACCGCCTCGGCCAGCCGCGACTCCGGCACCAGCATGCGGCTCAGCGCGTTGCAGCTCTGGCCGCCGTTCGGGAAGCAGCCGGCGACGCCGAGCTTCACCGCCTTGGCCAGGTCGGCGTCGTCGAGCACCACGTTCGCCGACTTGCCGCCGAGTTCCAGCGCCACCCGCTTCACCGTCTGCGCGGCCACCTCCGACACGCGCCGGCCGGCCCGGGTGGAGCCGGTGAAGGACACCATGTCGACGCCCGGGTGCGCCGCCAGCGCCTCGCCGACCACCGGCCCGGTGCCGTGCACCAGGTTGAACGCGCCCGCCGGCACGCCCGCGTCCGCGACGATCTCGGCGAAGATCGCGGCCGTCAGCGGCGCCACCTCGCTGGGCTTGAGCACCACGGTGCAGCCGACCGCCAGCGCGGGAACCACCTTGGCGACGATCTGGTGCAGCGGGTAGTTCCACGGCGTGATCGCGGCGACCACACCGATCGGCTCGCGCACGATCAGCGAGTTGCCGACCTCCTCGGTCCAGGCGAAGCCGTTCTCCAGCACGTCGGCGATCCCGCCCGAGGTCGCCACCGGGACGCTCGCGTGCACCTGGGTGGCGAACTTGATCGGCGAGCCCATCTCGGCGGTCACCGTCGCGGCGATCTCGTCGCGGCGCTCGGCGATCCCCGCGGAGATCCGCCGGGCCACCGCGATGCGCTCCGCGAGCGGCGTGCCCGCCCAGCCGTCGAAGGCGGCCCGGGCCGCGGCTACCGCGGCGTCCACATCGGACGGCGTGCCGGCCGGCACCGAGCCGATCACCTCCTCGGTGGCCGGGTTGAGCACCTCGATCCGCGCCTCGCCGCCCTCGACGTGAGCACCGCCGATGATGTGGCCGGTGTGCGCCATGAAGCCTCCCTGATCCAACGCAGCAGACGTCACGGCGAGCCTGTCACAACAGACGAACCCCGAGGAACCCGCGAAAGGCTGGTGATCAGTCGAACCTGGGCGACTCGGTGCGGGTCCGCTTGAGCTCGAAGAAGTACGGGTAGCTGGCCAGCGCGAGCGCCCCGTCGAACAGCTTCGCCGCCTCCTCGCCGCGCGGGATGCGCGTGATCACCGGGCCGAAGAACGCCACGCCGTCGACGTGGATGGTCGGGGTGCCGACCTCGTCGCCCACCGGGTCCATGCCCGCGTGGTGGCTGGCGCGCAGTTCCTCGTCGTACTCGGTGCTGCCGGCCGCCTCGGCCAGCGACGCGGGCAGGCCGGCCTCCGCCAGCGATTCGGCGATCACCTGGCCGAAATCCTTGTTGCCCTGGTCGTGCAGCCGGGTGCCCATCGCGGTGTAGAGCGGCGACAGCACCTCGTCGCCGTGGTGCTTGGCCGCGGCGATGGCCACCCGCACCGGGCCCCACGCCGTGTCCAGCAGCTCCCGGTACTCCTCCGGCAGGTCGCGACCCTCGTTGAGCACCGACAGGCTCATCACGCGGAAGTTCAGGTCGATGTCGCGGACCTTGGCGACCTCCAGGATCCAGCGCGAGGACACCCAGGCGAACGGGCACACCGGGTCGAAGTAGAAGTCGACCCTGGGTCGGGCAGCGGCGGTCATCAAGCCTCCAACGTTCGAAGTAGCCCGCGGGCGCGTTCCAGCGCGCCCCGTCATGGGTACCAACCCCGGTAGAGCCGTTTGTCTTCCCGCCCGGACCGACACGCCGACGGGGGGAGCCTGACCCGCCCGGCGGCACGGCCGCACGCGGACGTGATTTGATGCCTGCGCCAGGTACGCCAGGCGTGCCTGGCCTGACGAGTCCCCGACGAGCAACGAGGTGATCCGTGGCCCCGCCGAACCTCACCCGCGAACAGGCCGAGCAGCGCGCGGCCCTGCTGGAGGTCCAGTCGTACGTGATCGAACTGGATCTCACTGCCGGCGCGGGTGGGCCGGACGTGGAGACGTTCGGTTCCACCACAACGGTGCGGTTCCGCAGCAACCAGGCGGGCGCCGACAGCTGGATCGACCTGGTGGCAGACCGGGTCCACAGCGCCGTCTTCAACGGAGTCGAGCTCGACGTCTCCGACTACGACGAGTCCACCGGCATCCGGCTGCCGAACCTGGCCGCCGACAACGAGCTCGTGGTGCGCGCCGACTGCGCCTACACCAACACCGGCGAGGGCCTGCACCGCTTCATCGACCCGGTCGACGGCGGCGTGTACCTCTACAGCCAGTTCGAAACCGCCGACGCGAAGCGGATGTTCACCTGCTTCGACCAGCCCGACCTGAAGGCCACCTACCAGATCACGGTCGACGCCCCGGAGTCGTGGAAGGTCATCTCCAACGCCACCGCCGAGGTCACCGGATCGGCGAACGGCAAGCGGCACGAATTCGCCACCACCAAGCCGATGTCGACCTACCTGGTGGCGCTGGTGGCCGGGCCGTACGCCGAGTGGCGCGACGTCTTCCCCGGCGGGGACGGCCAGGACGAGATCCCGCTGGGCATCTACTGCCGCGCCTCGCTGGCCGAGCACCTCGACGCGGAGCGGCTGTTCACCGAGACCAAGCAGGGCTTCGGCTTCTTCCACAAGGCGTTCGGGGTGCCCTACCCGTTCGGCAAGTACGACCAGTGCTTCGTGCCGGAGTTCAACGCGGGCGCGATGGAGAACGCCGGCTGCGTGACGTTCCTGGAGGACTACGTCTTCCGGTCGAAGGTCACCGGCTACCTCTACGAGCGGCGCTGCGAGACGGTGCTGCACGAGATGGCGCACATGTGGTTCGGTGACCTGGTCACCATGCGCTGGTGGGACGACCTGTGGCTCAACGAGTCGTTCGCGACCTGGGCCAGCGTCCTCGCGCAGGTCGGCGCGACCCAGTACGACCACGCCTGGACGACGTTCGCCAGCGTGGAGAAGTCCTGGGCGTACCGCCAGGACCAGCTGCCGTCGACCCACCCGGTGGCCGCCGACATCCAGGACCTGCAGGCCGTGGAGGTCAACTTCGACGGCATCACCTACGCCAAGGGCGCCTCGGTCCTCAAGCAGCTGGTCGCCTACGTGGGCCTGGACAACTTCCTGGCCGGGCTGCGGGTCTACTTCAACCGGCACGCCTGGGGCAACGCGACCCTCAACGACCTGCTGCGGGCGCTGGAGGAGGCCTCCGGCCGCGACCTGTCGTGGTGGAGCGCGCAGTGGCTGGAGACCACCGGCCTGAACATGCTGCGGCCGCGGTTCACCACCGACGACGAGGGCCGGTTCACCTCGTTCGAGGTCGTGCAGAACGGCGCCCGGCCCGGCGCGGGCGAGCTGCGCACGCACCGGCTGGCGATCGGCATCTACGACGACGAGGGCGGCAAGCTGGTGCGCAAGCACCGCGTCGAACTCGACGTCACCGGCGAGCGCACCGAGGTCCCCGACCTGGTCGGCGTGCACCGGGGCAAGCTCGTGCTGGTCAACGACGACGACCTGACCTACTGCTCGCTGCGCTTCGACCCGGAGTCGCTGGCCTCGCTGATCGACCGGATCGGCGACATCGACGAGTCGCTGCCGCGGGCGCTGTGCTGGTCCACGGCCTGGGAGATGACCCGCGAGGCGGAGCTGAAGGCGCGCGACTTCGTGACGCTGGTGCTGGGCGCGTCCGTGGACGGCGGCATCGGCGCCGAGAGCGAGATCGGCGTGGTGCAGCGCGTGCTGCTGCAGACCCAGACCGCGCTCGCGTCCTATGTGGACCCGTCGTGGCAGGGCGAGGGCTGGCGGCGGTTCTCCGGCCGGCTCTTCGAGCTGGCCCGCGCGGCCGAGCCCGGCTCGGACCACCAGCTCGCGTTCGTCAACTCGCTGGCCGGCTCGGTGCTCTCCGCCGAGCAGGTCGCCGAGCTGCGCGGCTGGCTGGACGGCTCGGCGCCGCTGGCCGGGCTGGCCGTCGACACCGACCTGCGCTGGCAGCTGCTGCAGGCGCTGGTCGCGCACGGCGCGGCCGGTGAGGCCGAGATCGACGCGGAGCTGGAGAAGGACCAGACCGCGACGGGTCGGCGGCGCGCGGAGCGGGCGCGGGCGCTGATCCCGACCTCCGAGTCCAAGGAGAAGGCCTGGCAGCGGGCCGTCCACGACGACCAGCTGCCGAACGCGGTCAGCGACTCGATCATCGCGGGCTTCCAGCACCCGGCCCAGCGCGAGCTGCTGGCGCCGTACGTGCGGCGCTACTTCGACGAGATCGACGAGGTCTGGCAGCGCCGCTCCAGCGAGCGGGCCCAGCCGACGGTGATCGGGCTGTTCCCGTCGTGGGCGGTCACCGACGACACGGTCGCGGCCTCGGACGCCTGGCTGGCCGGCGAGCACCCGTCGGCGCTGCACCGCCTGGTCTCGGAGGGCCGCGCGGGCATCGTGCGCGCACTGGCCGCCCGGGAGTTCGACCGCTCCTGAGCTGATCGGTCGAGGGGCACCGGCGACTCGGTCGCCGGTGCCCCTTTCGCGTTGGGTGAGCTTCCTTTTCAGGTGAACACGAATCGTGTCGAAATGGACACGGCGAGTAAGATTTCGTTGTTCTGCCCGACGTGAGGGGGCGTCGATGCCCGAGCTGATCACCGCCATCGCGCAGCTGCTGTGGCCGTTGATCGCGCTGCTGGCGATCGTGGTGTTCCGGCGGGCCATCGGGCGGGTGCTGCGCACCGCCGAGAAGCGGGAGCTGGAGTTCGAGATCGGCGGTCAGAAGCTGACCATGCACGAGCTCAACGATCAGCAGACCGAGATGATCCAGGACCTGCAGCGGCAGCTGAGCATGCTCAGCAAGGAGCTGGCGGACCGCGACCGGATCGGCATCCCGGCGGAAACCCCGAAGCCGCTCCCGGTTCCGGCCCTGCCCGAGACGCCCGAGATCTCCGGCAACGGCGACGGCCACATCGAGGACGAGGTGCCGCCGGTCGGTTCGGAACCGCTCGCGGTGCTGTGGGTCTCGGAGAAGCCGGAGGCGCACGCGATCCTGGCCGAGCAGCTGAGGGACAACGGCGTGCGGGTGACGATGACGACGAACAACGACGCGGCGCTGGCGGAGCTCTCGCAACGCCAGTACCGGCTGATCGTGGAGGACATGGGCCGCAAGGAGAACGGACGGTGGCGCCCCGACGCGGGCTTGGCGCTGCTGCGCGAACTGCGCGATCTGGGCGTGGACACCCCGGTGATCGTGTACAGCACCCAGCGGGCCCAGCAGCAGTACGGCGACCAAGCGCGACGGCTGGGCGCGGTCGGCACGACGTCGTCGGCCTACGAGATGTTCCAGAACCTCCAGAGCTTCGACCTGCTCTGAGCCTTCAAGCGGTGAAGCGAACGGCCTGTTCACCTCACCTATCGAGGCGAACAGGCCGTTCACTCCACACCAAGCATCGCGCCCTGCGGGACTCGCGGCCCCGCGCTTGGGGCTCCGTGAGCGCGGCCGTCGAGTCTGGAAACGGGCCTTAGTGGCGGGCTCGGGACTCTTGGTAGCTGGTGCCTGCCGTGTCGGCCAGCATTCGGAGGGCTCCGATGAGGCCGTCGATCAGCTCGCCCTCCTTGAAGGACGCCACCATGCTCATCGCCGCGAGCTGGCAGCTGCGGTCCGGGATCCGCCGGTACGCTTCCTCACCGGTGACGATCTCGAACTTCTGCTGGCCCGGCGACACCGCGATCAGCACGCCCTCCCCGGCCTGCGAGCCGAGGTTCGCGTGCAGTTCCTCCGCCTGCTTGCGGGTGTCCTCGCCGAGGTCGCCGAGGTAGATCGCGAACTCCAGCCCGGTGCTGCGACTGGACAGCGCCAGCGCCTCGTCGAGCCGCGCGAGCTGGCCCGGGCCGAACGGCAGTCGCGGGCGGTCCGGTTCGACGTGGCGCGCGACGGACAGCCGACCGGTGGCCATCATCGCCTCGCCGACGCCGAGCTCACCAGCGTCCACGGCGGATCGCTCCGCGATCTCACCAGTTGCCACGTGCGCCTCCCCGAGCGGTGCTCGGCCGCGCGTCTGCCGGCGCGGCCTCCGAATCCACGTCTGCCACCGGCACGGCGGTGTTCACGCCGGTCGGGTTGGCCACCCAGTACACCGGCGCGAAATCCCACTCCTGCCCCGCGCGGTAACGCGGACGGGTGAGCCTGGGCCACATCGCGATGAGCACGATCAGGCCGTAGAGGGCCGTTGGGATCACCGCCAGGTAGAGAACAGTCTCCGCCACAGTCACGCGAGTACGGTATCCGATGACCGCCGCTTCGTGCGCCCGACCTGTGGCGCGCATGATCGGCGTCGGTAACCGTCACCTAGCCCGACCCGGACACGTTCGAGTGATCCGAAGGCCGCCGTGAGCGCCCCGAGCGCGGTTCCCGCTGGTGGAGAGCGAATCGGGCGACGCAAGGAACTACGTACGGTTACTAGTCAAGAGTGTTATGCGTCACTTAAAGTAACTCGTTCAGAGTAACCAGTGCCCCCGAATGGGGTCCAACCAGACGGTTGCAATGCGCGGCGACTTGGCGGCTTGTCCCTGAGGGTTCCTGCTCCTAGTTTTTCACCTGTATGGGTCTTGCATATTTGATCACATGCGTTCAAAGCGTCATTTGAATGCGGGAGGCACACTATGTCGATCATCGAAACCGCCACTCAGAGCAGCGTCATCACCCTTCCGACGATTGACCGGCCACTGCTCGAACACGGCGTCCGGATCAGCGGCCGAGACCGCGGCGTGCGCATCAGCGGGCAGCGCGGCGTGCGGATTTCCAACGGGGTGCGGATCAGCCGCGGGGTGCGGATCAGTGGTCGACAGGGCGTTCGGATCAGCGCACAGCACGGCGTCCGGATCAGCGCATGCCTTCAGGGCGTCCGCATCAGTGGCCGACACGGTGTGCGCATCAGCAACCAAAGCGGAGTCCGCATCAGCAACCAAAGCGGAGTCCGCATCAGCAACCGGAGCGGTGTGCGGATCAGCGGGCGGCAGCAGGGCGTCCGGATTTCGAACGGGGTGCGGATCAGCCGCGGTGTGCGCATCAGCGGGCAGAGCGGGGTGCGGATCAGCGGGCGGCAGCAGGGCGTGCGGATTTCCAACGGGGTGCGGATAAGCGGGCGGCAGGGCGTGCGGATCAGCTGATCAGGCTCGGCGCAGCGGAACCTCCCGCCATCTCGCGGCACCGCAGCTCGACGACCGGCCCGACCGGCGCGTCAGGCCGCGGGCTCACCGAGGTACGGCAACCACAGCGGGTCCGTTTCGGACAGTCCCGCCAGCAGCCGCCAATGCCGCCCGCGCGGCGCGTGCGGCGCCACCGGCAGGCGCCAGCCCAGTTCGCTCAGCGTCTTGTCCGCCTTGCGGTGGTTGCACTTGGTGCAGCAGGCGACGCAGTTCTCCCAAGTGTGCGGCCCCCCGCGACTGCGCGGGACGACATGATCTATCGTTTCGGCGCGAGCACCGCAGTACACGCACCGGTAGTTGTCCCGCAGCATCAGCGCGGCACGGGTCAACGGCACCCGGCCGCGGTACGGCACTCGCACGAAGTTGCTCAGCCTGATCACGGACGGGACCTCGACGCTGGCGGCGGCGGAGTGCAGCACCATGCCTGCGGAGTCACCGTGCACGACCTCGGCCTTGCCGCAGACCAGCAGCACGATCGCCCGGCGCAGCGGGAGCGCGGTCAGCGGTTCGAAGGTGGTGTTGAGCAGCAGCACCCGGCGTTTTCGCCAGGACGGCGCGTGACCGGGAGGCCGGTCGGCCTGCGGCGGCGACGTGCCGGCGCGGCTCGGCGGGCACAGCGGGGCCCGCGGCGCGAGGCTCGTGGCCTTCAGCGCCGGTTGTCGGGTCGGTTGTCGGTCGGGCACGCGACCACCTCCACCGGTGTCGGGCATAGTCGAACATAGAACCCCGCCCGAACGCACGTGTGATTCGACACTCGACGTCGAGTGATCGATTACCGCCATCATTCCCGATCACACGCCCGCAGAACAACAATGATCGTTCCGGGTGATTCGACCTTCGTTTCCGGAAGAATGATCACTCCGAGATCGACGAACGGTCGCCGGATGCACGTATCGTCGCTGCCGTGACCGACGTGCAAGCCTCGCAGCTGACCTACCCCGGCGCCGACCGCGACGACATCGTCGAAGACCTGCACGGCCACCAGGTGGCCGACCCGTACCGGTGGCTGGAAGACCCGGCCGAGCCGCGCACCGAGGCGTGGTCGACGGCACAGGACGCGCTCGCCCGGACCTGGTTGGACGAGTTGCCCGGCCGGGAGGCGATCGCGGAGCGGATGCGGTCGCTGCTGTCGTCCGGCTCCGTCTCGGCACCGGCGTGGCGCGCGGGCCGGGCGTTCTTCACCCGCCGGGAGCCCGAGCAGGAGTTCCCGGTGCTGTACGTGCGCGAGGCCGACGGCACCGAGCGGGTGCTGCTGGACGTCACCGAGCTGGACCCGTCCGGGCTGACCACCTTGGACAGCTGGACCCCGAGCCTGGAGGGCGACCGGCTGGCCTACCAGATCTCCGTCGGCGGCGACGAGGAATCGCTGCTGCACGTGCTGGACGTCGCCACCGGCGAACTCGTCGAGGGCCCGATCGACCGGTGCCGCTACTCGACGATCTCGTGGCTGCCCGGCGGCGAGGAGTTCTTCTACATCCGGCGGCTGGCGCCGGAACTGGTGCCCGACGGCGAGGAGCTGTTCCACCGCCGGGTCTGGCGGCACCGGGTCGGTTCCGACCCCGACCAGGACCTGCTGGTGCACGGCGAGGGCCTGGACCACACCTTCTACTACGGCACCCGGGTGTCGCGGGACGGCCGCTGGCTGGTCATCGAGGGCAGCCCGGGCACCGCGCGGCGGGATTCGGTGTGGATCGCCGATCTCGCGGCCGGCGACGTCCCCGAGCTCCGGCAGGTCGTGGACACCTCCGACGGGTACCGCGTCGGCGCCTGGGTGGAGCGCGACGGCCGGCTGTACGTGATGACGACGCTGGACGCGCCGCGCTGGCGGCTGTGCGTGGCCGACCCGGCCCGGCCGGAGCCGGCCAACTGGACGGAGCTGATCGCCGAGGAGCCCGACTCGGTGCTGGAGGCGGTGCGCTGGTTCGACACCGGCGACGGTGACCCGCAGCTGGTCGTGCTCCGCACCCGGCACGCGGTGTCCGAGGTGACGCTGCACGACCCGGCGACCGGGCGGCGGACCGCCGAGGTCCCGCTGCCGAGCACCGGCCAGGTCACCTCGCTGACCACTGTGGACGAATCGACCGACCGCGACCGGGACCGGCTGTGGATCGGCTGGACCGACTTCGCCACCCCGCCCTGCGTGCACGCATACTCGCGCGGCACCGGGACCACCGAGCTGGACCAGCAGGCGCCGGGCACCGTCGAGCTGCCCGCGGTGCACACCCAGCAGGTCACCTACCGCTCGCTGGACGGCACCCCGGTGCGGATGTTCCTGCTGAGCGCGAGCGCCGAACCGGACCGCCCGCGGCCGGTGTTCATGACCGGCTACGGCGGCTTCTCGCTGTCCCGCGAGCCCGGCTACACGCCGTCCGCGCTGGCGTGGGTCGCCGCCGGCGGCGTTTGGGCGCTGCCCTCGCTGCGCGGTGGCGGCGAAGAGGGCGAGGAATGGCACGTCGCGGGCATGCGCGAGCAGAAGCAGCACACCTTCGACGACTTCCACGCGGCGGCGCAGCACCTGATCGACGAAGGCTGGACGACCTCCGAGCAGCTGGCGATCTCCGGCGGTTCCAACGGCGGCCTGCTGGTCGGGGCGGCGCTGACGCAGCGCCCGGACCTCTACCGGGCAGTGGTGTGCTCGGCGCCGCTGCTGGACATGGTCCGCTACGAGCAGTTCCTGCTGGGCCGGACCTGGAACGACGAGTACGGCACCGCCGACGACCCGGAGGAACTGGGCTGGCTGCTGTCCTACTCGCCGTACCACAACGTGGCCGACCAGACCGACTACCCGTCGGTGCTGTTCACCGTCTTCGAGTCGGACTCCCGGGTCGATCCGAACCACGCCCGCAAGATGTGCGCGGCGCTGCAGCAGGCCACCAGCTCGGACCCGGCTAAGCGGCCGATCCTGCTGCGCAGGGAGACCGAGGTCGGCCATGCCGCGCGCTCGGTGTCCCGTACCGTAGGGCTTGCGACCGACCAGCTCGCCTTCCTCGCGGAGGCCACCGGACTCGCCCTGGACTGAGCCCCGAACTCGGTCCCGGCGGTCAGCTGTTCGAGTCTCGTGCGCAGCGGGGTGCGCACGATGCTCGAGTTGTCCGGTTGCCCACCCGGTGATGTCGCCCCAAAGCACCGGCACCCCCGTGCCGGGTAACCACCGCGGGCCCTGAACGACAGCATGGAGACCCCCGACCCATGGATCTGCCGCTTATGACCCAACCGAACTGTGAGCAGGATGCGTTCTGGTGCCAGACGATCTCCGACTGGACCGGCAACCAGTGGCTGGCTTCCTACGCCGACCTGCTCATCGCCAAACCCCTGAACATCCTCCTCATCCTGATCGTCGCGTTCATCGTGCGATGGCTGGTGCACCGCACCATCAACCGCCTCACGCAGGGCAACGGCAAGCCCCCGAAGCTGCTGACCCCGCTGCGGGAGCGCCGGGCGGACACGCTGACCGCCGAGCTGCTGTCGGAGCGCCGCCTCCAGCGGGCGCGGACGATCGGTTCGGTGCTCAAGTCGATCGCCTCGCTGGTGATCTACGGCCTGGCCGCGATCTACGTGCTGCAGGTGCTGAGCATCCAGATCGCGCCGGTGCTGGCGTCCGCCGGTGTGCTCGGTGTCGCCGTCGCCTTCGGCGCGCAGAACCTCGTCCGGGACTTCCTGTCCGGCATGTTCATGCTGGTCGAGGACCAGTACGGCGTCGGTGACGTGGTGGACCTCGGCGAGGCCAGCGGCACCGTCGAGGCGGTGGGCCTGCGCGTCACCACGCTGCGCGACATCAACGGCACCGTCTGGTACGTCCGCAACGGCGAGATCCTGCGGGTCGGCAACTCCAGCCAGGGCTTCGCCGTGGCCGTGGTGGACTTCCCCATCTCGCACACCAGCGATGTGCAGAAGGCCATCGAGGTCGCTGCGAAGGTGGCCACCGAGGCGACGTCGCGGGAGCCGCTGTCCAAGGACGTGCTGAACCCGCCGGAGATGCTCGGCGTGGACCAGATCACCTCGGACACCATCACGCTGCGGCTGACGACCAAGGTCCGGCCGGGCCGGCAGTGGTCGGTGCAGCGGCGGCTGCGCGCGGAGATCAAGCGCGCCTACGACGAACAGGACATCGAGCCGCCGTACCCGTACGGCCGCCCGCTGCCTCCCACGCCGGTGGCCTGATCCCAACCGCCGGTCACCGGGGTCGTGCGCACTTCGGACCGCGACAGCGGTCCATCGGGCCCACGACCCCGGTGTGAGGCGTTCGGCCACAGGGCCGCCCAAAATCGAAGCCGCCCCTGAGAGGATGGAGCCGTGACTTCCGTGGAGACCTTCTACCAGCAGGTCGGCGGCGAGGCGACCTTCCACCGGATCGTGGCGCGGTTCTACGAGGAGGTGGCCAAGGACGAGCTGCTGCGGCCCCTCTACCCGGAGGAGGACCTCGGGCCCGCCGAGGAGCGGCTGCGGCTGTTCCTGATCCAGTACTGGGGCGGCCCGCACACCTACTCCGACCGGCGCGGTCATCCGCGGCTGCGGATGCGCCACGCGCCGTTCAAGATCGGCCCGGCGGAGCGCGACGCGTGGCTGCGCTGCATGCGGATCGCGGTCGACGAGGTCGATCTCCGGCCGGAGCACCGCGACCAGCTGTGGCAGTACATGGAAATGGCCGCCAACAGCATGATCAATTCGTGGTTCTGAGCAGAAGGACCTGGTGATGCGGCGGGCAGACGCGCTGGCGGGCCACGGCGAGCGGCCGTGGTGGTGGGATGCGGTGTGCTACCAGGTCGACGTCGGCTCGTTCGCCGACGGCGATGGTGACGGGATCGGCGACCTCGCCGGGCTGACGGGCCGGCTCGGCTACCTGGAACTACTCGAGGTCGACGCGATCGTGCTGGCCGGCGCGGCCGGGCTGGATCCGGCGGCGGGCCCCTTCGCCGAGCTGCTCGGCGAGGCGCACGACTCCGGGATGCGGGTGATGCTCTCGCTCGACGTGGATCCCGCGCGCAGCGACCCGGCATCGGTGTTGTTGCCGTGGCTGGAGCACGGGGCCGATGGTTTCCACCTGGCCCCGCGCCCCGATCCGGCCGATGCCATCGGCGCCGCGCTGGCCGGCCACCGGGATCGCGTGGTGATCGGCAGCGGCCCTGGCGACTGGCACCTGTCGTTCAACCTCGACCTGGCCGTCGCCGGTTTCGACGCCGACCAGGTCCGCAAGGCGATCACGGACGTGCTCGCCGCCCCCGGGCCGCGCCCGGCGTGGGCGATGGCCAGCCGCGACACCCAGCAGAGCCGGGACGACGCGGCGCTGACGCCGGTGCGCGCGATGGCGTTGGTGCAGTTGGCGCTGCCCGGCGCGGTCTGCCTGCGGCACGGCGAGGAGCTCGGCCTGCCCGGCACGCAGCGCGTCCGGATGCCGTGGGAGGGCGACCAGCCGCCGTTCGGCTTCTCCACCGCCGACGCCGACTGGTCGTCGATCATCCCGGCCGACTGGGTGTCCTTCACCGCGGAGGCGCAGCTGGAGGACGAGGCGTCCACGCTGTCGCTGTACCGGCACGCGCTGGAGACCCGGGGCACGCATCCGGCGTTCGACGGTGACGAGGTCGAGTGGTTCGGCGCGCCGGCGGGATGCTTCGCGTTCCGGCGCACCGGCACCACCCTGATCTGCGCGTTGAACACCTCGCCGGAGCCGGTGCCGCTGCCGCCGGGCGAGGTGCTGCTGTCGTCGCGGCCGGTGGGCCCCGGTGAGTTGCCGCCGGGGACCGCGGCCTGGCTGGTGTGAGTCTGGCCTCCAAAGGCGACCGGGCGCGAGTGAGCCGGAACGGGTGGCGGTAAATTTTGGTAAAACCACCCCGCTGACACCCACTGGATGCTATGACTGCCGTCGCGCCAGCGCTGAGCTCTCCTCGGACGGAACGCACCCGTCGGCTGGTCGGCATCGACATCGCCAGGTTCTTCGCGGTGTTCGGGATGTTCTGCATCCACTTCGGCGTGCCGTTCGCGCACGGCGACGTCGAGGTGTGGATCGCGCAGTTCTCCAGCGGCCGGTCGACCGCGCTGTTCACCCTGCTGGCCGGGGTGTCGCTGGCGATGATGACCGGGCGCAGCGAGCCGCCGACCGGAGAGGCGCTGCGGCAGGCCCGCATCCGGATCGCGGTGCGCGCGTTGCTGTTGCTGGTGGTCGGCATCGCGCTGGCGAAGGCGACCGCGGCGACGGGCTTCCTGCTCACCGTGATCATCCCGTTCTACGGGCTGTACTTCCTGCTCGCGGTGCCGTTAATCCGGTTGCGGGCGCGCGGCCTGCTGATCGCCGCGGTGGTCGCGGCCGCGGTCGGCCCGCAGCTGTCGTTCGTGCTGCGGACCTGGATCGCCGGGGACACGCCGATGCGCGCGATCGTCGACGCGGTCAACCTGGTCGACCCGGCACACCTGATCGCCGACGCCGGGCTGTTCGACCTGCTGCTGCTCGGCTTCTACCCGGCCGCGTCGTACCTGCCGCTGGTGCTGGCGGGGATGGCCGTCGGGCGGCTGGACCTGCAGTCGACCAAGGTGCGGTGCTGGCTGGCCGCGACCGGGCTGGCGGTGACGACGGTCGGCTACCAGGTGTCGAGCTGGCTGGTGGAGACCGTCGGCGGGGTGCCGCAGGGGCAGATCGAGGGCACCGTCCCGATCGAGCACCCGGAGTGGCTGGTGGCCGCCGCCGCGCACAGCGGCACGACGTTCGAACTGCTCGACTCCGGCGGCATCGCGCTGGTGTTCGTCGCGGTGTGCCTGGAGCTGGCCGATCGGACGGGGCGGCTGCTGAAGCCCCTGGCCGCGGCCGGTTCGATGGCGTTGACGCTGTACGCGATCCACGCGCTGGTGCTGGCCTGGCAGATCGTGGTCGGCGGCTGGCCGCTCAGCGGCGTGCCGGACACCCTGGCGCAGCTGGCCAGCATGGGCCCGGCGCTGCCCACGGACGTCCCGAACATGCCGGCGTTCCCGCGCGACGGCCACCACCCGGACGGCGTGGTGGCGTTCGTGAACACCTACATGCCCGAGGTGTTCCTGATCTTCTCGATCGCCTTCCCGCTGATCTGGCGGCGGTTCTTCCGCCGCGGGCCGCTGGAGGCGGCGGTCAGCGAGAGCGTCCGGCGCATCACCGATCACCTGTTCCGGCGGCACTGAGCCCGGTTTCGGCACCGGAGGGACTTTCGCCTCTTAACAGCCGCGCGGCGCGCATCGTTGCGTGGACGGATGGCGTCGCTCATCCGGAGGTGATCTCGAATGAATTTCCGGCACCGGACCGACAACGCATCGGACGCGGTCGGAATCCCACCCGCGCTCGGCAAGGCCATGGCGAACTACCGCTCCCTGCTCGACGAGCTGGAGGCGGGCAGCATCGACGACTCGACCTTCCGCCGCCGCGCGCTGGGCATCGGGCTGATCGTGCGCGAGCACGACGCCTGGATCCTGGACCTCTCGACCGAGCGGTGGTGGCGCTACGACGGTGTGGCGCTGTCGAGCATCCGGTTCGGGGAAGCCGAGGACTGAGCCATGTCCAAGCCGACCGATCCGGCGATCCTCCGGGAACGCCTCGACCACCTGGCCGGCCTGGTGCGCGAGGCGGCCGACCCCTTTCCGGCCGAGATGGCCGGACCGCTGTCGACCAGCCCGCTTCCAGTGGCGGCGCTGCAGGACCACCTGGGCAACGCGACGACGTGGCTCGGCCGGGTGTGGGCCGGGTTCGCGCGGGACGGCGCCGCGGTGCGGCGGTGGCTGGTGGACGAACCGCTGGCCTCGCCCGTCCCGGGCGAGGCGCTCAAGCCCCTGCCGCTGCGGAGGCAGTTCCGCCTCTCGCTGGCGACGGCGGCGTTCGGGGCCGCCGTGGCGGCGGCCAGCTACACGTTGACGGCGCCGTTCCCGGATCCGTTCCTCGGCCTGATCCCGCCGGGCCTGCTGGACCGGCTTCCGCCGTTCGCCGAGAACACCACGCCGGAAGCGCCCCAGTTCTCGCCCGACGCGGCGGCCCCGGAACTGCCGCTGGCCGGCCAGGTCCCGGACACTCCCCCGCCGCCCGCTCCGCCCCCGTCCTCGGGTGATCAGCAGCCGCCGGGCGCGCCGCTCACACCGGGCACGCCGGGCACCCCGGGGACACCGGGGATCGGCACGTCGGGCGTCAGCCCCGGTACTCAGGGCACGAGCGGATCGGACGAGACCGTGACCCAGGTGCCGCTGCAGGCTCCGGGAACGGCCGAGGACACCGCTCAGCACCAGGTGCCTCCGGCGAAGCCCGTGGCCCCGGGACCCGTCGCCCCTGCGCCGATCACCGAGACCACCACGGTGCCGACCACCACGACGAACCCGACGACCACCGATCCGCCGACGACCACGACGCAGGAACCGACGACGGAGCCGACGACGACCGGAACCGGGCCGACCACGACCGAGCCCACCACCACGGCGACGCCCACCAGCACCGGCGAGCCGACGAGCACCACCGGTCCCGGCACGCCCTCGGAGCCGCCCAGCGGCGACTAAATCGTGAAACTTTCTCAGGTATTGGGAAGTTCCGGCCGGAACCTTGCCGCCGGGCACTGTGATCGTCTTCACTCCCTACTCATTTGTAGGCGAAGAGTGGAGGCACTCAGATGGGTCGGTCCGGGCTTGCACGCAGAGCTGGTGCGATCACGTTGTCGGCATTGACGGGCCTTTCACTCGGCGCCGCACCCGCGACCGCCGAGCCCGAGTACCGGCACTACGTGGCCCTCGGCGACTCCTTCACCTCCGCCCCGCTGGTCCCGTGGATGCGCCTCGACCCGCTGCTGTGCGGGCGCTCGACGAACAACTACCCGGCGCTGCTGGCCCGCGAGATCGGGCCGGCCGAGTTCACCGACGTCAGCTGCGGCGGCGCCGACACCACGGACATGCTCCGGGCCCAGGACTGGTACTCCGGGCCGCAGTTCGACGCCCTCGACGAGGACACGGACCTCGTCACGCTGGGCATCGGCGGCAACGACCTGGGCGTCTTCGGCGACACCATCGCCACCTGCACGGCCCTGCGCGCCGCGGACCCGACGGGATCGCCGTGCCGCGACCACTTCGCCGATGACGACGGGGACGACCTGCTCCGCCGCATCGAGATCACCGGGCACCGGGTCGCCGACGTCGTCGAGGGCGTCCAGGAACGCTCGCCGGACGCGAAGATCCTGGTCATCGGCTATCCGCGCATCGTGCCCGAGACGGACTACTGCCCGGACGTCCTCCCGCTGGCCGACGGCGACTACCGCTACGCCGACGAGATCGAGCTGGCGCTCAACAGCGCCATCGAGGGCGCTGCCGAGCGAACCGGCGCAACGTTCGTCGACACCTACGGGCCTTCGCTGGGCCACGACGCCTGCGCCACCGGCGGGGCGGCCTGGATCAACGGCCAGCAGCTGCGGCCGGACGCGGCGCCGTACCACCCGTTCGCATCGGCGATGGCCGCCGAAGCCAGCATCATCGCGAATGTCCTCAATGGACAAGAGCCCGATGCCGCGGAAGCCGACCGAGCCGCGACCCGAGCCGCCGAAGAGGCCAAGGCCCAAGCGGAACAGGCCAGCCCGCAGGAAAAGGCGGCCCGGAGCGAAGTCGCCGAGCACCTGGCCACCGTCGAGGACTGAGGTGTCGTGAGGGCTTTTGGCCGCTATGGCGACCATAATCCCTCACGAGCCTTGACCAGCAGAAACTGCACTGATCAGCGGTCGCACCGACCGGACTTAGCAGCGGCGATGAAGCTCCCCCACTGCCCTGCCGGCACGATCAAGGCACCGCCAGCCCGATCCTTCGTGTCCCGCACCCCAATGTGCCCAACCCTCACAGCCACCTCAACGCAGTTGCCGCCGCCACTTCTCAGCACGAGTCCAGTTCCTGCCGCACGGAATCGGCTTCGGCATCACCGAGTTCCTCGAAGATCGTGAACGCTTTTTCCCAGTGAGCGCGGGCCTGCTCGCGGTCACCGGCGGCGCACTGGGCTCTGCCCAAGTCTCTGAGGCTCTGTCCTTCGCCTCGCCGATACCCGATTCCTTGACGTATTCGGAGCGCCTCTCGGTACATGAGCAAGGCCGTGGCCGGCTCGTCCAAAGCGAGGTGCAGCTCACCGAGCTCGTTCAAGATGTACGACTCTCCATACACCTCGCCGACTTCTCGGTAGAGGGTCAACGCATCGCTGAAGTGCGAACGTGCTTTCTCGTGTTCGCGTAGTCCCATGTACGCCACGCCGAGGCAGCCGTTTCCGTAACCTCGCCCGTTGAGGTCCCCTACCTCTTCCTGCAACTCAAGGCCTCGTTCGGCCATCGCCAGCGCTACGTCGTGCCGGTCGAGGACGCTGCTCGACTCACTGCCGATCAAAAGGGACATGGCGGCGTGATAGTGGTCATCGGCCTGCTCGAAGAGCTCACGCGCCAAACCGCGGTAAAACACGACCTTCTCGTGCTGCTTCGCTTCGAAGTAAGCGATCGCGAGGCCATGCAACAGCTGCGCCTCGGCCCGCCGGTCTCCAAGCTCACGCACGGCTTCCAACGCCAGCTCGAAGTTCCTGATCCACTCAGCCAAGTACCCGCGAAGCCGAAAGAAGTAGAACAACGTGAACGCCAGGCTCCACGCGTGGGCCCGGAAGCCTCGCCGATGCGCCTGCCCGATGCCGGCAGTTAGATTTGCATACTCCTCCTCCCACCAGCCGAGCATTCGATCTTCACTGTCAAAGGCGATTCCAATCACATTCGATGGCGGCAGTGCAAGAGCAAACTTGCGCGAGTGTCCGACTAGGTGACGGTCGATCAAGTGGCTCGTACGAAGGTAGTGGTCAAGCAGTCGACGGATGGCGGCATCGCGGTCCGGAGCAGCTTCGTCTGCGGCTGCGCACTCGGCAGCATAGGCGCGGAGCAAGTCGTGGAATCGGTAGCGGCCTGGTTCGTGCTGGTCGAGAAGGCTGGCGTGCGACAGTTCAGCAAGTAAGGCACGAGTTTCGCGGTGCGAGCGTCCAGCCAGGTCCGCTGCGGCCCGGAGGCTGATATCCGGCCCTGTCGGCAGGCCGAGCAGGCGGAACAGACGTGCCGCCTCAGGCGAGAGCGAGCGGTAGGACCAGGAGAAAACCGAGCGCAAGCCGGTTACCCCGCCCGCATCCAAGGCGTCGAGTCGTTCCCGCTCGTCCTGCAACTGCGAAACTATTTCGATCAGTGGGAAGTCCGGGTTCTCGACTGCTCGGGCCGCAGCGATCCCTAGTGCGAGCGGGAGCCCTGCGCAGTGCCGGATGAGGTCACGCACCGCCTCGTGCTCTACTGCCA
Source organism: Saccharopolyspora elongata (assembly GCF_004348985.1). Lineage (GTDB taxonomy): Bacteria > Actinomycetota > Actinomycetes > Mycobacteriales > Pseudonocardiaceae > Saccharopolyspora > Saccharopolyspora elongata. The sequence goes on from NZ_SMKW01000024.1 coordinate 22,288, forward strand.
CCCGCTGATCGCCGAGGTACGAAGCCAGCATCAGCTCTGCTTCATCCGCTGTCAGGACGTCCAGGGAAATACGACTCGCGCCCTCCCGAACGACCAACTCATGCAGCCGATTCCGGCTGGTGACCAGCACCAAGCAACTCGGACTGCTGGGAAGCAGGGGCCGGACCTGCTCGGCTGTGCGAGCGTTGTCGAGCAGGATAAGCATTTGCTTTCGGTGCACCAGACTACGGAACAGCCCCGCACGAGCTTCCAAGCCCTGAGGCACTCGTTCCGTCGGAACCCCCAAAGCGATCAGGAAAGAGCCCAAGGCGTCGGTGGAATCTACGGGCTCGGCGACCGGGTCGAAGCCCCGTAGGTTCACGTAGAGGTCACCGTCCGGAAACCGATCCCTCATGCGGTGCGCCCAGTGCACGGCCAACGTCGACTTGCCGACTCCCGCAACCCCATCAACCGTCGAGATCAGCACGAAACCATCGCTGGTCGCGCCACCGAGCAGCGTCGTCAGCACGTCTTGTTCCACCGCCCGATTCACGAAGTGACGGGCCGCTACCGGCAATTGCCGAGGTACCAGCTTTTCCTCAGGCGCATGGTGGAAGTACACGTCGCCGTGAATCTGACCGGCTTGCACGCTGTGCCCACCGATCTGGGCAGCCGACTCGTTGTGCACTCCGTCGCCCGCGGTCACCAGTCCCCCCAGATCGTTGATCAATTCAGCCAGAGTGGCAGATCCCGCGCCAAGCCCGCTACCGCCGATGGGCATGGCGCCATCACGGTTGCTGCAAATGCGGCGGAGGCCGTTGCGCTGCCGCTATCTGATCGCGGACAACATCGTCGCTTCAGAGCTCGTAATGGGCGGACTTCACGGCAGCGATGAAGCTCCGCCACTGGAGTACTGACACGATCAAGGCACCGCCGGCCCGATCCTTCGTGTCCCGCACCCCAATGCGCTCAACCCCCACTGCTACCTCAACGCAGTTGCCGTTACCGCCGCTGTAGCTGCTCGTAATCCAACGCGCCCCGGCTAACTCGGCCGTTGACATGACAGCCCCTCTCCTGATCAGTCACGCCCCAGCGATTCGATGAACCGCACCGAATCGGCTGGCGACAACGCGACTTCCCGCAGGTTCTCGGCTGCCATGTTATATCCGCGCATGCGTTCTTGATCATGAATGTAGACGGCATCGTCCTGGAGCTCGACGTACCCGACGGAGTGCGCGTGATCGAAGCCCAGGATCGCGAAGGCTCCGGTGAAACCGCTGTGGATACCGTCTTCCGGGCGCAGGATCTGCAGTTCGACATTCGGCAACGCCGCCAACCGAATCAGGTGCCGGTACTGATCTTGCAGGACTTCGGGATCACCGACGTCGAGACGCAGCGCAGCTTCTCCCACGACGACAGCAAGTTCCAGCGGCTCCGAATCGGTCAGCACCGCCGCCCTCGCCTGGCGGAACGCCACGAATCGGTCAACATGATCCGGGCGCACCCGAGGCGTAGCAGACGTGACAGCACGCGCATACGCCTCCGTCTGCAACAGCCCCGGCACGAACACGGGTTCATAGAGGAACTCGTGCGAAGCTTGACCTTCCAACCCGACGAAGGACTGGAACCAGGCCGCGGTGACATCGTTCCAGGGCGACCACCACGCACGTTGGTCATCCCGCTCCGCCAACTGCGAGAGCCTTTGCACGACATCGTCCGGCGCGCCGTAGTACCTCAGCAAGGCCGCTACTTCGTCGGGCTGCTGCCGATTCCGCCCGCTTTCAAGGTGGTTGATCTTCCCCGCCGTACAACCGATCGCCTCCGCCGCAGCGACAGCAGGCCGGTTCGCCAACTGCCGATAGTGCCGAAGCTCAACGCCGATAAGCCATCGCTGAGCTGCCGGATCAGTCCACTGCGCCACGGTTCGACTCCCTCTTGAGCGGATACCAACAGTGTGCACGCCGCTACTCCGAGCAACTCCACTCGATCGAAGTATAGACCTCAGTAAATTCCTACGTCGATCATTAGGAAGCAAGCGTTGATCGGATGGAAGGAGTCGAGATGTTGCCTGGTGGCGCGAAAATCGGGCGGTGGCAGCCGGTCATCAGTGGTCGGCACGCCTTCGATTCGGCTGCGCGGAACGCGGAGCCTGGGCTGGCCGTCAACGCGTTGTGCGGCGTCGAGGTCAGCACCGACGAATTGCAGCGGATCGCGCCGGAGATCGCCTGGATACGCGAGGACACCTGCATGGCGTGCTGGCAGGTCCTCGCATCCCTCCAGTAGTGCTCAACCGCAACCGGATTCGACGGCGAAAGGGTTCACCATGTTCTGGCTCCAGCTCGCGACGCTCGTGCTGATCAACGTCCTCGTCTTCGGCATGGTGTTCTCGCGGTTACCCCGGGCTCGGCACAGCGGCGGCGAGAGCGACTACACGGTCTGGCACCTGATCGCACAGGTCGAGGCGGAACGTCAAGCGGCGCAAGAGGAATCCGGCACCGGGCGACATCGCCTTCGCGAGCCGACCTAGCGCCCTGAAGCCGGACCGGTGCAACCTCCCCCGACCCCGGCACCGGTCCGTCAGTGGCCGGGCGCACCGCCCCCTCCCCGCGCCCGGCCACGGGCACCCGTGACCGACCAACCGGTCACGGGTGCCCCTCGCCTCGTCAGCTGAGGTGTCGTGAGCACAAAAGCCGGTGCCTACCGGAATTCACACTCGCACACCGGGAACCCCACCTCGCTCGACCACCCCCCACGACGCCGCCCCGGAAGTCCTCGCCTCGGTCCTCGAGCAGTTCTTCACCTGGGGTCCGGTGGTAGGTGGACCGTCATGATCAGGTTGCAGGTTTCGGCGCCCGCGCCGCGGTAGGCGTGCGGGGCGTCGCCGTCGAACGTCGCGGTCTGCCCGGCTTCGACGATGTGCTCCTCGCCGTCCACCACGAGGGTCATCCGGCCGGCGGTGACGCTGACGGTCTCCACGACTCCGGCCTGGTGCGGGTGGCTGGGGTACTCCTCGCCCGGCTCCAGGCGCCAGCGCCAGACCTCGACGGGGGCCGGGCCCGAGGTCGTCAGGACGAGCCGTCCCTCGCCGCCCCGCTCCCCGGTCCACAGCGGCGCCACGTCGTCGGAGGCCACGACGCGGACGCGGCCCTCGGGCGGCCCCTGCATCAGGGCGGACACCGAGATTCCGAGGGTGTCGGCCAGCCGGACCAGGGTGGCCAGGTTGGGGTTGCCCTGGGCTTTCTCCAGCCCCACCAGGGCGCCCTTGCTGACCTGGGCGCGCCTGCCGAGCTCCTCCAGGGACAGCCCCGCGCGGACGCGGGCCGCCCGGACGTTGTGCGCGACCGTCCGCAGGGCTGCGGCCGTCTCGGTCATCTGAGCACCATCCTCGGGGCTGGACCATTCCAATGAACTTCGCGGTCGGTCGATTGAGCCCGACGGTCAATCTGTTGTACCGTGTAGTCGTTCCAATGAAATGGTAGGGGATTCGCCGTGTTCGCTCTGCTGCTGGCCGTCGGCAGCTCGCTCGCTTACGGGTGCGCCGATTTCCTCGGCGGCCTCGGCGCCCGCAAGGCTCATGTGCTGCGCACCGTGATGATCGCGGCCCCGGCCAGCCTCGCGGTCGAACTGCTCCTGTGGCCGCTGCTCGGCGCCTCGTTCAGCACCGCGACCTTCGCCTGGGGTGCGGCCTCGGGGGTCGCCTCGGCCGCCGCGTTCGCCCTGCTCTACCGCACCCTGGCGATCGGCCCGATGAACGTGCTGTCGCCCGTGACCGCGCTGGTGTCGGCCGCGTTGCCCGTCGGCGTGGGGCTGCTGCAGGGCGAGCACCTGGCCGCCGCCGGAATGGTCGGCCTGCCGCTCGCGCTGGTGGCGGTGGTGCTGGTCAGCGCCGGGCACGGCGCGAGGTCGTCACGCCCTTCGCGCACTGCGCTGCTGCTGGCTTTCGGCGCGGGCACCGCCATTGCGCTCCAGCTGATCTTCTTGCACCAGGCACCATCCGACAGCGGGGTGGCTCCGCTGATCGTGGGGCGCGCGGTCTCGTCGGCCACCGTCCTGGCCGCGGCGGGGCTGATGCGCCGCAGGCTGGGGCCGGAGCGGCCCGCGTACGCGATATCGGCGGCCGCGGGCGCGCTGGACTCGGTGGCGAACCTGCTGTTCCTGCTGGCCGCCCGGAGCGGGGACCTCGCCGTCGTCGCGGTGATCGTCGCTCTCTACCCGGCCGGCACCATCTTGCTCGCCCGCGGCGTGGTCGCCGAGCGGATCCACCGCGGCCAGCTCGTCGGCCTGGGCACCGCAGCCGTCGCCGTCAGCCTCCTCGCCCTGACCTGACCAAGCCCACCACCGCACGCAGGAAAGAAACGGAGCCCATGCCCGCCTTCCGCCTCGCCCCCGCCATCGCAGACGCCTTCCCCGACACCCGCATCGCCCTGGTCACCGCCACCGGCCTGCGCGGCCGCGAACCCTGGCCCCGCACCGCCGGCGCCTTGGAGGAACTGGAACGACAGCTCGCCGACGGCACCTGGCACCCCGCTGACGAGACCGACCCCCGCATCGAGGCATGGCACACCGCCTACCGCGCCTTCGGCACCAACCCCCGTCGCACCCGCCCCAGCGTCGACGCGCTCGGCCGCCGCCTGTCCAAGAGGGGAACACTGCCGCGCATCAACCCGGCCGTCGACTCCTACAACGCCGTCTCCGTCCACCGCGGCCTGCCCGCCGGCGCCTTCGACCTGGACCACGTCACCGGCGACGTCGTCATCCGCCACGCGGACGGCACCGAATCCTTCACCCCGCTCGGCGAACCCGACGTCATCGAGACCCCCAAGCCCGGCGAGGTCATCTACGCGGACACCACCGGCGTCCTGACCCGCCACTGGAACCACCGCGACGCCCACCGCACCCGCGTCACCGAGGACTCCGCACGCGTCGCCTTCGTCCTCGAAACCCTCCACGCCACCCGGGACGGCCACCTCCTCGAAGCCGCAGTGGACGAGCTGTGCACCCTGCTCGCCCCGCACACCGAACAGACCGCCGTGCACCACCTCAGCCCTGCACAACCCCAGGCCATCGCTTGAGGCCAGCGCGGAGAACGTCCCCCGCCGTGGTTCTCACCGGCTGTGCCCTGCGTGGACACCAGCCGCACCACCCCGGCACAACGCCGCATGCTCCACACCGAACGCGACCGGCTGGCGACCAAGGTCGACGAGATGACGCGCGCGCTGCACCGGCTCGACGAGCTCATCTCCACCGCCGATCACCTCCGCGACTGATCACCCGGCGATCGCGAGGGCCAGCGACGCGACGGCCATGGCTAGGAAGACTCCCGGGGCCGCGATGGTGTTGATCTGCCGGGCGCGCACGTGGGCGACGATCGCGCCCACGTAGAACGCGACGAGCCCGATCGCGGCCGCGACGCCGATGGCCTGGAATCCGAGCAGGCCCAGCAGGAGTCCCACCGCGCCGGCCGCCTTGAGCGTTCCCAGCATCGGCAGCCACGATCTCGGGACGTCCACCTTGGCCGAGTTGGCGAGGACGAAGTCCGCCTTCGCCAGGTCCGCGATGGCGATCCCGGCGTTCGCCGCGATGGTGACGGCCGTGACGACGACATAGGTGATGAACATGGTTTCTCCTCGCTAGTCGGTGATGTGCAGCCGGGCGAGGCGGGCGGGATCTCCGACGACGTCGTAGTGGACGATTCGCCCGGCCGCGATGCGGAAGAGCAACGCGATGCGCGGGCCGCGATCGGCCATGACCGCGATTCCGGGCCGCCCGTTGATCGACACCACGCGCGCTTGCCGGGCGTTGGCCCGCAACGCCCGCGTCTCGTCGACGACGGTTCGCGCGCCCCGCACCCGCAGCTCCGCTCCGGGCGGAAGCGCCTGCGGGTCGGCCGTTCTCGTCACCTCGGGGTGCAGGACCTCGACGAGGCCGTCGATGTCGCCCTGCTGCGCCGCTTTCAGGAAGGCAGCCACCACGTGCCGCGCGGCGCCGGGATCGGCGTCCGCCGCACTGGCCGGCCGCACCCGCGCCCGCGCGCGACTGGCCAGCTTCTTGGCCGACCCCGGCGTCGTGCCCAGCACGTGCGCCACCTCGTCGAACGGCGTGCCGAACACGTCGTGCAGGATCAACGCGACCCGTTGCGGCGGCGTCAGCTGGTCCAGCAAGATCGCGATGGCCTCGCTCAGGCCTCCGGCGAGGAGCGCGACCTCCTCCGGACCACCGACGGGGTCCGCCGGCTCCGGCATGTCGGCCGGCTCCTGCAGAACCTCGCGCGATCGGCGCAGGAGGTCCAGGCACAACCGGGTCACCACGGTGGTCAGCCAGGCGGGCAGGTTCTCGACGCCATCGACATCGGCCCGCAGGTACCTGATCCACGCCTCCTGCACGACGTCCTGGGCATCTGCATCCGACCCGAGGAGGCGGAACGCCACCGCGAGCAGGTGCGGTCGCTCGCGGTGGAACACCTCGTCCCCGCCCGACGCCGTTTCGAACCCGAACATGCGTTCTCCGCCTCCCGCCACGCACAACTTCTACCTGTCTGACGGGCGAGCGGCGCAAAAGGTGACTCACCCCCGCGCGGGGCGTCGTGGAGCGGTGCTCAGTACTGGGTCTGGGTGCTGGAGACGGCGCAGGAGTCGCACCAGAAGCCGAAGAGCAGCTCCTCGAATCCCATCCGGCCGAACGGCGTCGGGCCACCTTCGATGGACACCAGGAACGGCATGAAGTTGCCGCACACCGGGCAGATCGGGTGCGTCTCCGGCGACGGCCAGCGCGGCAGCCCGCCCACCTGGTGCTTCGTCCTCGGCAACGCCGGGAGGCTCACGCCGTGCTGGTTGGGGTGCGGCTCCAGGACCAGCGACCGCTCCCCCGGGATCAGGCGGGATTCGCCGCTGCTCGGCCCCTGGGGGTTGAAGTAGACCTCCGTGCCCGCCGGGGTGAAGCGCACGGTGATGCGATCCACTTCGGCGCAGTCGCAGGTGAACCAGTAGAACGACGGGTCCCGGCTCAGCGCGTTCGGCATCGCCTCGGCGGAAAGGGTCAGAATCCGTTCCGCGGGCATCCGGCAGTCCGCGCAGAGCGGAACATCCCCGCCGGGGTCTCCGCCCATGACGTGGGCGCTCTCGCCGGCATCCGCCACGAAACCCAGGAAAGCGGGCGGGAAACCCGCGGGCTTCCGGGTGTCCGGCAGGCGGCCGGCCAGCGGCATCAGCCAGTCCCAGTCGTCCGGATCCGCGACCTCGTCCACCACGGACTCGATGAGATCGGCGGCGTGCGAGGTGCGGATCAGCGCGAGCGTCCAGAGGTCGTTCAGATCCTGCTCCGCTCGCCACCTCTCCAGCAGCGAGTCGGCGAACTCGTCGGGCGCACCGGACAGCAGACTCCGCTTCATCGAAGCGCTTTCGACGCGGTCGGCGTAGGGCCGGAGGCGTTCCGGGCGGTGCATCGCGATGGTGAAGACGACGCTGGACACCGGGGACTTCGGGTCCGGCGACGCCAGGTGGTCCTGGATGAACGCGTCGATCAGGGCATCCGGCATCCAGGGCACGAGCCTCGCCGCTGACGCCGCGACTTCACCGGCACCGCGCAACCTCTCCGCCACGCGCGCCTTCTCCTCGCGCGCCCCGTGGATCAGTTCCAGGTAGGCGGCGACGAACTCGGAGACGCGGTGATCGGAGGTCGTCATGAGACACTCGACGGCCGCCGGCACCCCGCGATCTTCCGACTGGGCCAGGAAGGCGATGATGCGCTCGTCCTTCTCCGGCACCGACAGGGCCGGATCCAGCGCGATCCGCTCGATCTCCTCGGTCGCACCCATGCCCGCCCCACTTCGCCGCGTCGGATCGACATCGAGTCTAGGTCCCGGTTCATCGGTCACGTTCTCCCTTCGCCAGGTGTCGACGTGGTGGCGAACTTCGAGCGACTCGGGAGGCGGTCTGTGGACGTGTACGAAGCGGTCCGAAGTCGACGGGCGGTGCGGGGATTCACCGACGAGCCGGTGCCGAAAGAGCTGCTCGTGCGCGTCCTCACCGCTGCCGCCCGCACGCCGTCCGGAGGGAATCTCCAGCCATGGAAGGCTTTCGTGCTGACGGGCACAGCGCTGGCCGAGGTGAAGGAGCGAACCGCCGAGCGCCTGGCCGCGGGAGATCCCGGCGACGAGCGCGAATTCGAGATGTATCCGCCCGATCTGAAATCCGCCTACCGCGAGCGCCAGATCGCCGCCGGTGAGCAGCGCTACGCCGCGCTCGGGATCCCGCGGCGGGACGAGCAGGCGCGGCGGGAAGCCGTTGCCGCGAACTGGAATTGCTTCGGCGCTCCGGCCGCGCTGTTCTGCTACATCGACCGCGGCCTGGGCTCGGCGCAGTGGGCCGACATGGGCATGTACCTGCAGACCGTCATGCTGCTGCTCCGCGCCGAAGGGCTGCACAGCTGCCCGCAGATGGCGTGGTCGGTCTACCGCCGAACCGTCGCGGAAGTCGTTTCGCCGCCGGACGAACTCGTGCTGTTCTGCGGCATGTCGATCGGATTCGAGGACATCTCGGCGAAACACGCCCGCATCGACCGCGCCCCGCTCGCCGAGACCGTCACCTTCCTCGACTGAGGACGGCCTCGGATTCCGCCGCGCCGCACCGGAAACTGGCATGAACCTGCCTTGCCGGTGTTTCGCCGCCCGCGCCCGTGCTCTACTCCGTTCCGGTTCGCCACGCAGTGGAGTTCCATTCGGCAAATCAGACGAGGTCGGGGAAGATGACCAACAAGATCTACATGGCCGTCGGCGCCATCGCCGGTTTCCTCTTTCTGGTGTTCGCGGGAATGGACTTCTCCGCGGGAGACACCGACGCAGGCCAGAACGACATCATCTACGCCATCATCGGCTTCGCAGCCAGCGGTCTGCTCTTCTACCTGGATCGCCGCCAGAAGCAGCGCAGCGCGGGAGCACGCGGCCGGTAAGCCGTTCCCGAGAATCGACTACCCACGTAGGACTAGAAATGCCAACAGAGCACAACAATCCATTCCTGAACCAGGACGCGATCAACGACCAGAACCGCACGCTGAAGAAGGCGGATTCGACGGTTTCGCTGGTCATGCTCGGCGCGGCCGTCCTGCTCGGAATCGCCCCGCTGCTGTTCGCCGGGCCCGGCTCCAACGCGGGCTTCTTCGTGCTGATCGGCGCGGTTCTCCTCGTGGTGGGATTCGTGATCGTGCGGGCGCGCAAGAAGGTGCAGAGCACGCAGTACCGGATCATGAAGCCTGGCTCGTCGCCGCGGATCGCCGGGAAGATCGTCGCCGCGATCGCGGCGTTCTTCGCCGTCTCGGCGCTCATGCAGGCGATCGATGCGCCATCGGTGTTGGGCGTGGTGCTGTTCGGCGGGTTGATCGGCGTCATCGTGTGGCTGCGCAACGAGCACGAGAAGGAATGGCTCGCGTTCAAAGCCGACGCGCACGGAGCCGTCTTCGGACCGACGAAGGTCTCCTGGGCCGAGATCGGGCAGCTCGTCATCGCCGCGGGCACGCGGCCGGGCACGGTCGAGATCGGCGTCCGGCCGGCGCCCGGGGCCGGCATCGCGGCGGGAGAACGGATCAGCGATGCCGCGCTGGCCGACCTCCCGGCGCACGCGGTGGTGCCGGAGGAGGAGTACAGCCCGGAATGGCTGTGGTGGGCCGTGAACCGGTTCGGGAGAACGGACGTCCAACTGGTCGAACGGACGCCGGAAGGTGAACGAGCCGTCGGTTGCTGAGATCTCCGGTGGTGGAGCTCCTGGCTCAGGACGATCTTGTCGCGTCCTGCCAGGGGCTTCACGCCTGTTCCCCGCTCAGAGCGCGATGAGACCCGCGTTCGTCGGCTCGAATTGATCGGCGCAGTTCTCCCCACCGACGTGCCCGTCCGTCGAGACGGCGAAGGTCACCGCCGAGAACGGTCCCGCTGACCCGCGCCCGGGTGCCGAGGGCCTCGGCGGGCCGCAATTTCCATTGAAATCGAAGGTTCGATTTCAATGGAAATTGCGGACCTGTCAGACCAGCAGCGGGAGGAGGGCGTGGCGGCGGCGGACCACCGCGCCGTAGCGGGAGTCCAGGCGGAGCCAGGCGTCCGTCGCGCTCACCCGGACGATCTCGGACTCCGCCGGCTTCGACACCAGGAAACCCATGCCCGACAGCACGAACAGGCAGCGCAGCGGGACCTTCACCTGGTAACCCGCGCCGCTGACCGTGAAGACCTCCTGGTCCAGCAGGGAAGCCGGCGGTGTCCCCTTCGGACCGACGTTGTCCTTGGCCACGTCGATGCCGCGCTCCGCGACCTCGCCGACCAGCTTCGCCGGCAGGTCGTCCACCCGCTGCCAGCCCACCGCCGGCGGCAGCTCCGAGCGCCACATCAGATCCCGCGGCGGGCCCGGATCCATCACCGGGGCACCCGCCACCGTCAGCGTCGCCAGCAGTTCGTTGCCCGACACCGTCAGGTCCGCCGGCTCCACCTCGCCCTCGACCGACCTGGTGGACAGGGCGTCGAACGGCGTCGCCGCCCAGACGTCGACGCGGCCCGCGCCCGGCCGGTTGCGCAGGCGCACCAGCGCCTGGCCGTCCAACCGCACCGCGCGGGCGACGAACGCGCCGAGGTCTTCGCGCTCCACCGCATCGGGCATCCGCAGCTCAGACACGACCCAACTCCGGCTTCTCCGCATCGAGCCGCCACTCCGCGAGGAAGTCGCGCTCCTCCTTGGTCATCCGCCGGGGCCGCCCCGCCCGCAGGTCGTAGGGCACCATCAGCGTTTCCGCGGTGGCGACCGCTTCCTGCGCGTATGCGGTGTAGTCGAGGATGAACGACGCGGCCTTGAGCTCGCGCACCGACATCTGCACCTGCAGCGACTTCGACGCGTAGACCAGCGGGCTGTGGTAGTCGATCACGACCCGGGCCACCACCATGCCCTCCGCCATGCCGAGCAGGCCCTGCCGCTCCGCCTCGGTGAACAGCAGCTCGGCCCGCGCCTCCTCCAGCAGCGTGATCGTCCTGGCGTGGTTGACGTGACCGAACGCGTCCATGTCGGACCAGCGCAGGGCCACCTCGGCTACGAACGCGCCCACCGGCGAGCTTCCTTTCTGCCGTTCGGGTGGCTTGCGGCCGGTGCGACCGCAAGCCACCCGATCATGCCGTCACCGCACCATGCTGCGCAGCTGGCGGGCCGCCACCGACAGCGTGGCCAGATCCAGCCGACCGGAGTTCTTGATCTGCTCCAGCGACGAGTTGGCCCGCGCCAGTCGCGACTCGTTGGTGGATTCCCAACGAGCGATCTTCTCCTCCGGGTCGTCCTCCGGATCGCTGGTCCGCAGGACGTCGGTGGTGATCGCACGCAGCGACGCGTAGAAATCATCCCGCAACGCCAACCGGGCCAGCGAGTGCCACCGGTTCCCGCGCTCCAACTCGTTGACCGCCAGCAGCATCCGCTCGACGTCGAGGTGCTCGGCCAGCGAGTAGTACAGGTCGGCGCTCTCCCGTGGGCTGCGCTCGGCCGTGACCCCGGCGTCGCGCTCCGCGAGCTCGGCGATCTCCCGGACGTCCAGCAGCGCGAACGAATCCAGCAGCACGCCGACGCGTTCCGCCAGGTCCGCCGGGACGCCGGCCGCCGTCCAGCGGTCGATCATCTCGGTGGCACCCTCGGCCGCCCGGCCGCGCAGCAGGCCGCGCACCGAAGCGGACAGCTCCGCGACCACCGGCTGGAAGCGGGCGATCTCGGCGCCGATCGCCAGCGGCTGCGGCCGGTTGGTCAGCATCCAGCGCGCCGCCCGGTCCAGCAGGCGGCGGCTTTCCAGCACCAGCTCGTCGGCCACCGAACTCGGCACCGAGCCGCCCAGCGCATCGATCTGCGCCCACAGCTCCTGCAGCCCGAAGACCTCGTTGACCACCGCGAACGCCCGCACCGCATCGGTCGTCGAAGCGCTGATCTCCTCGGACAGCCGGTAGGCGAAGGAGATACCGCCGCCGTCGACCATCTCGTTCACCAGCAGCGTCGTGATGATCTCCCGGCGCAGCGGGTGCGCCGCGATCGCGTCGGAGTAGTGCTCCCGCAGCGGCTTCGGGAAGTACTCCGGAAGCCGGTTGCTGAACGCCTCGGTGTCCGGCAGGGCGCTGGCCAGCACGTCGCGCTTCAACGCCAGCTTGACGTGCGCCATCAGCGTCGCCAGCTCCGGCGAGCTCAGGCCCTCGCCGGCCTTCTCCCGGTCGCGGAACTCCTTCGACGTCGGCAGCGCCTCCAGCGCGCGGTCCAGGCCGGCGTTCTTCTCCAGCGCCAGGACCTGGCGGGCGTGCACCGACACCATCGGGGCGGCGTGCGCCCGCGAGATGCCCAGCACCGCGTTCTGCGCGTGGTTGTCGGCCAGCACCAGCTCGCCGACCTCATCGGTCATGTCCGCGAGCAGCTCGTTGCGCTGCTCACCGGTCAACCGCCCGTCGGCCGCCAGGTGGTCGAGCAGGATCTTGATGTTGACCTCGTGGTCGGAGCAGTCCACCCCGGCGGAGTTGTCCAGCGCGTCGGTGTTGACCTTGCCGCCCGCGCGGGCGAACTCGATGCGGCCCAGCGACGTCAGACCGAGGTTGCCGCCCTCGCCGACGACCTTCACCCGCAGGTCGGCGCCGTTGACGCGGACCGCGTCGTTGGCCTTGTCGCCGACGTCGGCGTGCGTCTCGGTCGCGGCCTTGACGTAGGTGCCGATGCCGCCGTTCCACAGCAGGTCCGTCGGCGCCAGCAGGACCCGCTTGATCAGCTCGGCCGGCGCCAGCTTGCGCACCGACTCGTCGATGCCCAGCGCCTCCCGGATCTGCGGGTTCAGCGGGATCGACTTCAGCGACCGCGACCACACGCCGCCACCGGCGCTGATCTTGCTGCGGTCGTAGTCGTCCCAGGTCGACCGCGGCAGCTCGAACAGCCTGCGGCGCTCGGCGAAGGACACCGCCGGGTCCGGATCGGGGTCGATGAAGACGTGCATGTGGTTGAACGCGGCCACCAGCCTGATGTGCTCGGAGAGCAGCATGCCGTTGCCGAACACGTCGCCGGCCATGTCGCCCACGCCGACCACGGTGAAGTCCTCGGACTGGGTGTCCACGTCGAATTCGCGGAAGTGCCGCTTGACGCTCTCCCACGCGCCCTTGGCGGTGATGCCCATCGCCTTGTGGTCGTAGCCCACCGAGCCGCCGGAGGCGAACGCGTCGCCCAGCCAGAAGCCGTAGGACTTGGCGACGTCGTTGGCGATGTCGGAGAACGTCGCGGTGCCCTTGTCCGCCGCGACCACCAGGTAGGTGTCGTCGCCGTCGTGGCGCACCACGTCCTTCGGCGGGGCCACCTCGCCGCCGACCAGGTTGTCGGTCAGGTCCAGCAGGCCGGAGATGAACATCCGGTAGCAGGCGATGCCCTCGTCGAGGGTGGCCTTGCGGTCCACCGCCGGATCGCCGGTGGGCATCGGCGGGCGCTTCACCACGAAGCCGCCCTTCGCGCCGACCGGCACGATCACCGCGTTCTTCACCGCCTGCGCCTTGACCAGGCCCAGGATCTCGGTGCGGAAGTCCTCCCGCCGGTCCGACCAGCGCAGGCCGCCGCGGGCCACCGAGCCGAACCGCAGGTGCACGCCCTCCACCCACGGCGAGTACACGAAGATCTCGAACTGCGGGCGCGGCTCCGGCAGCCCCGGGATCTCCCTGGGCTCCAGCTTCAGCGCCAGGTAGGAGCGTTCCCGCTCCCCGTCGGCGGCGAAGTAGTTGGTGCGCAGCGTGGCGCGGATCAGGCTCAGGTAGCTGCGCAGGATCCGGTCCGCGTCCAGGCTGGTGACCTCGTCGATCAGCTTGGTCACCGCGTCGGTGAGGTCCGCCTCGCGGGCCGCCCGGTCGTCGGCCTCCAGCGCCGGGTCGAACCGCGTCTCGAACAGCCTGACCAGCGTCGTGGTGGTGAGGCGGTGCGCCAGGATGGCGTCCTCGATGTAGTCCTGGCTGTAGGCCACGCCGACCTGCCGCAGGTACTTGGCGTAGGCGCGCAGCACCGACGCCTGCCGCCAGTTCAGCCCGGCGCGCAGCACCAGCGCGTTGAACCGGTCGACCTCGGCGTCGCCGAGCCAGGCCGCGCGGAAGGCGTCCTCGAAGCGCTCCCGCAGGGTTTCCAGCAGGCCGTCGCTCGTCGCGGTGTCCAGCGTCGCCGGGTCCAGCCGCAGCCCGAAGTCGTAGATCCAGAACTGCTGGTCGGTGTCGCCGACGATGACCTCGTAGGGCCGCTCGTCCACGACCTCGACGCCCATGCTCTGCAGCACCGGCAGCACCCGCGACAGGGTCACCCGGCCGCCGACGTAGAGCTTGAAGCGGCGCTGCCCCGCGCTGGCGTCACGCGGCGCGTAGAACGACATCTTCAGGTCGCGCGCACCCGACAACGACTCCAGCCGCCGGAGGTCGACGAGGCCCTCGCTCGCGGTGAAGTCCTCCTTGTACGCCTCCGGGAAACTCGACGCGTAGCGCTGGCCGAGCTGGCTGATCGCCTCCGACAGGCTGCGTCCCGCGTGACCGTCCCGGCCGCCGCCGGACTGCTCGGCGTCGACCTCCTCGATCATCTGGTCGTCCCAGGTGTGGATGGCGTCGGACAGCCGCTGCTGGATGCGCACCAGGTCCGGCTCCACCTGGTCCTCCGGGTCGGTGTGCACCACGAAGTGCACCCGCGCCAGGGTGGATTCGCCGACCCGCGTGCTGTACTCCAGACCGGTGCCGTTGAGCTCCTCCAGCAGCACCTCCTGCATCGCCAGCCGCGAGCTGGTGGTGTAGCGGTCCCGCGGCAGGTACACCAGGCAGGAGTAGAAGCGGCCGTAGGTGTCGCGGCGCAGGAACGGCTTGAGCTTGCGGCGCTCGGCCAGCGCCAGCACGCCGGTGATGGTGTCCTGCAGCGTGTCCGCGTCGGTGGAGAACAGCTCGGTGCGCGGGTAGTTCTGGATCTCCTCCAGCATCCGCTGGCCGGAGTAGGACTCCATCGGGAACCCGGCGCGGTGGATGATCTCCCGCACCCGCCGCTCGATGAACGGGATGTCGAGCACGTTCTCGTGCAGCGCGGTGGTGGTGAACAGCCCGAGGAAGCGGTGTTCCCCGTTGACGTTCCCGGCCTCGTCGAAGGTCTTGACGCCCACGTAGAACGGGTGCACCGGACGGTGCACTGTGGACGGTGCGCTGGCCTGCGTGAGCACCAGCAGGTCCTTGGACAGCGCGCTGGCGCGGGCGTCCGGCCCCGCGGTCAGGCTGCGCGCGGCGACGCTGTCGCTGCGCAGCACGCCCAGTCCGGAGGCCAGCACGGCCTGCAGCGCGGGCTCGGTGCCGTCGTCGACCAGCTCGTAGTGCCGGTAGCCGAGGAACGTGAAGTGCCCGTCGGCCAACCACCGCAGGAGCTCGGCTCCATCGTGGACGTCGGCGCCCGGCAGCGGCGGCGGGGTCTGGTCCAGCTCGTCGGCCAGCGACCGGGCGGTGGCGTGCATCCGCTCGGTGTCCTCGACGACCTCGCGCACGTCGTTGAGCACGTCGGCCAGGCCCTGCTTCAGGTCGGCGATCCGGTCGGTGTCGACGACCCGGTCGACCTCGACGAACATCCAGCTTTCGGCCATCGCGTCGGCCGGCGGGGCCGCCGGGTCCGCGTCCGGCAGCACCTCCAGCAGCTCGCCGGCCACGTCGCGGCGCACCACGACGATGGGGTGGATGATGCGCTGCACCTCGGCGCCGTAGCGGCCGAGCTCGGCGATCACCGAATCCACCAGGTACGGCATGTCGTCGGTGACGGTCTGGACCACCGTGGCCTGGCTCCCCCAGCCGTCCTCGGCCCGATCCGGGTTGAAGATCTGCACCAGCGGGCGCCCCGCGACCCGCTCCGCGGCGAGCCGGTGGTGCGACCGCAGTGCCCCGACGAGGTCGGCGGGCTCGTCGTCGACGAGCTCCTCGGCGGGCACGTGCCGGTAGTAGGCGCGCAACAGCTCGGCGAGTTCCGGTGCGGACTCAACCGCTCTGTCCAGCAGACGGCGCTTGGCCAGTTCGGGGTTCTCGGACCGCTCGCCGACCGCGTCGTCCCCATCGGCTCGCGGGCGTTCTCCGGTCTTCAACTGTCCGGGGTTCGAGGTCATCTTCAGGCAGCTCCACGCTTGACGGCACCTCTTTGTGCCAACAGGTTCCACCTTAAGACTGCCAGTTCCAGCGCCCGGCAGAGGGCGGTAGCGCGGTCGGGCACGTGAAAAGCGGCACAATGATCGATGACTTTGACGTTTCAGAAAACGGTCTTGATCGCGATTCCCACCCGGCCGCCGGGAGGTGGCGTGGAATGTCGCGCGTCACATCCGGGCAGCCGCGGTGCACGTCGACGCGCGCCTGCGCATTCGGACCAAGCCGTTGCGCCGCTTCGGTGAAACGGCTTCAGAACAGCGGATCCACCGCCGTGGAGTCGCCCGCCGCCCTGCGGTGCCGAGGGGCCACGGCGGGACTCCGATCGTCCGATGTGGACGAATGAGCGGAACGGGAAACCTGGGGACGGCCGGTGACTCCTGACACACGCGCTTCGCTGTGCCGGCCCGACGGCGCGGCCTCCTCGACCTCGGGTTGCTCGCGCCGACCGCTCTCGTAGGCCATCAGCGCCTCGGTGAGCAGTTCCGCGAGGCCGATCTTCTCCGCCGCCCCCGCATCCGCCGCCGGTGGTTCCACTGCGGGCAGTGTTGCGGGAGGGGACGTTGCGGCGAGCGGTTCCGGGGCCTCGCGGTCTCCTGCCGGTTCGGACGTTCCCGCGGCGGGCGGTGACGGCTGCGGTTCGACGACCGGGAGGTTCGGCTCGGTCGCCCAGTCCTGGCGGTGCCTGCCGAGCAGCTCCGCGGCGGGTGTCGGCGATGTGACCGCGGGGGCGGACAGTTCTGGTGGTTCGATCGGTTCTGGTGGTTCGGCCGGTTCGGCGTGCCGGGCGCGGCGGCGGCCCGGGCGGGGCTCCGCGGACAGCTGGAGACCGGCGCGGATCTCGGCCAGCGACTTGCCACGCGATCGGCGACCACCTTCGCGCTGCTCCGTCCCTGCCGCAGAAGCCCCAGCCGACTCGACCGCCGGGTCGTCCGCCGCCGGTGTGTCCGGGGTCAGGACGTCTGCCGGCGATGTCTGGATCGTCGATGTCTGGATCGTCGGGGGCTCGGTTGCCGGGGCGGCTTCACTCTCGCCGTAGGACGGTTCGAGCGGCAGCGCGTGGTCGGCCCGGTGGCCCCTCGGCCGTCCGGCGGCGGGCTCGGTTGCCGTCGGGTCCTGGCCGTACTGCGATTCGAAATCAGCTCGCGCCGCTTCCGGCAGCGGATCGGCCACGGGGGAATCCGCCGTCTGTCCGGTTCCTGACCAGTCGCCCGGCCCGGCTGGACCCCCGATCACCGGCATGATCGTGGTGAGATCCGCGGCACTCGAGTCGCGGCCGGCAGCGGCCGCCGTCCGGCGAAGGTTGTCCAACGTCGCAGCGAGCGCGCTCGTCTCGGCCTGGAGACCTGCGTCACCCGGCTGGTCCTGCTGCGGCTCGTACGCCACAGGCACCTCGGGAATGGTGCGCTCGGCGCCGGACGGCTGGTCCGAACCTTCCGAAGGCCACCAACTCGCCTGCGACGAGGCCGAAGCCTGGTCGGCGTGCTCCTCCGGCTCGGACTCCCCGCCGGGAACGCCCTGGTCGGCGGGCGGCGGGAAGGCAACCGTCTCAGTGGGTGCGAACCGACCGCCCTCGGCCTCCACCGTCTCGGCGTGTGCGAACTGGCCGCCGCCCTCGGCCTCCACCGGCTCGGCGGCCGGGAACGCCGCCGCACCGAGCTGGTCCGCCTCGGGCTCGGCCGGTTGGATCGTCGCCGGGTCGAGCACGACCGTCGGCTGCGCCGACTCCTCGGAAATCCGGGGCTCGGGCATCTCCTGCCGACGGCGCCTGCCTTCGCTCTTCCCTGCGGCCCTGCTGGTGAGGGTCTCCATCAGTCGACGCGCCGCGTCGTGCGCATCTCCTTGCTCGGACTTCGCGTGCTCCGATTCGGCCGGCTCGACAGCGTCCCGCTCGGGCTGACGAGGTTCCGGCGGCCAGTACGCTGGCTGCTCCGGCACGACCGCTCGGGCCCCAACCGGATCGGGGCCCTGCGGCACCGGCTCGTGCGGTGCGGGCCGGGATGGACCGCTCGAACGCAGCGGCACTTCGACGTCGCCCGCGAGCACCGGGTACTCCGCGAGCAATCGGACCCGTGCGTTGTGCACGGCCGCGCGCCAGCGCCGGTCGGCGGCGTACGCGCCCCTCAGCGCGCGAAGCGCTTCGGGGAACTCCGCCCCCCGTTCGTGCACGTGAGACAGGGCGTTCAGCGCCTCAGCGAGCAGACCGTCCAGCTTGTGCCGCTCCGAGATGGCCGCGGTGTCGTTGAGCGTCCGCACTGCCGCACCGTGGTTGCCGTCCGGCAGGTGCACACGCGTCGCCATCGCGAGCCCCAGCCAACCGACCGGCCCGGCCGCTGCGGCGCGAACCGGCTGTGCCAGCACGGATTCCGTCGCCTGGACGGCCTCAGGACGGCGCCCCAGCTCCAGTAACGACTGCACCCGCTCCAGGATGAGACGGGTCCGGATCTCCCCGCTGTCCGCGGCCGGATCGCCGAGCTGCCCGAGCAGCGCGAGACCGGCGTCGGCTGCGGCGACGGCCTCGCCGAACTCGCCCAGCCTGCGGTGATGCCCCGCTCGCGCAGCGCGAACCCGAGCCTTGAGCAGCCGGGCGGTGTCCCGGCTGAGGCCGCACGTCTCGTACAGCCGCTCGGCCTCGTCGAGCGCCTCGGAACGCTGCCCGTCCTGCTGGTGCGCGGGCAACGACGCGGCCAACGCCAGCAGGGCGTGCGCCCGCACTTCGGGCTCGATCCGCTCCTGCTCCAGCACCGGGTTCAGCACCCGGACCGAGACCTCGCAGTTTCCCGCGCTGCGCGCGCACCACGCCAACTCGACCCGCAGCTCCGCCACGACCTCGGCGTCGCCCGCCACCTCCGCGTCGCGGACCGCCGCTAGCGCCCGGACGGTGGCCGGGACGCCCTGGCCCAGCCGGTTCGAGGCGAACAACGCGAGGGCCTCGGCTCTCAGGCGAGCCGCCTGGTCACCGGTGCGCCTGGCGAGCGCGACCGCACGATCACTGAGCACCAATGCCAACTCGGGCACTCTCCACCGCATCTGCCGTGCGGGTTCGAGCAATCCCTGTGCCGAGCTTGTGTTCGGTGAAGCGGGCACGCTCGCCAAAGCGCCTCCGTTCAGCCCCTGGTCAGCTTGCGATGCGTCACTCGGTGCGGACGGGCCGCCTCCGCGCCCATCCTCTCGATCTTATTCGCTTCGTAGCCCTCGAAGTTGCCTTCGAACCAGAACCACTTCGCCGGGTCCTCGTCGTCGCCCTCCCACGCGAGGATGTGCGTGGCGACGCGGTCCAGGAACCAGCGGTCGTGGGAGATCACCACAGCGCAGCCGGGGAACTGTTCGAGCGCGTTCTCCAGCGAGCTCAGCGTCTCCACGTCGAGGTCGTTCGTCGGCTCGTCCAGCAGGATCAGGTTGCCGCCCTCCTTGAGCGTCAACGCCAGGTTCAGGCGGTTGCGCTCACCACCGGAGAGCACCCCGGCCGGCTTCTGCTGGTCCGGGCCCTTGAACCCGAAGGCGCTGACGTAGGCGCGCGACGGCATCTCGACCTGGCCGACCTGGATGTAGTCCAGCCCGTCGGACACGATCTCCCAGACGTTCTTGGCGGAGTCGATGTTCGCCCGGTTCTGGTCCACGTAGGACAGCTTGACGGTGTCGCCGACCTTGACCGTGCCGGCGTCCGGCTGCTCCAAGCCCACGATGGTCTTGAACAGCGTCGTCTTGCCGACCCCGTTCGGGCCGATGACGCCCACGATGCCGTTGCGCGGCAGCGTGAACGACAGGCCGTCGATGAGGAGGTTGTCGCCGAAGCCCTTCTTCAGCTTCTCGACGTCGACGACGACGTTGCCCAGGCGCGGGCCCGGCGGGATCTGGATCTCCTCGAAGTCGAGCTTGCGAGTGCGCTCGGCCTCCGCGGCCATCTCCTCGTAGCGGCCCAGTCGGGAACGCGACTTGGTCTGGCGCGCCTTGGCATTGGAGCGGACCCACTCCAACTCGTCCTTCAGGCGCTTCTGCAGCTTCGCGTCGCGCTTGCCCTGCACGGCGAGCCGCTCGGCCTTCTTCTCCAGATAGGTCGAGTAGTTGCCCTCGTACGGGTAGGTGCGGCCGCGGTCCAGCTCCAGGATCCAGCCGGCGACGTTGTCCAGGAAGTACCGGTCGTGGGTGACGGCGAGGACGGCGCCCGGGTAGGTGGCCAGGTGCTGTTCCAGCCAGAGCACGCTCTCGGCGTCCAGGTGGTTGGTCGGCTCGTCGAGGAGCAACAGGTCGGGCTTGCTCAGCAGGAGCTTGCACAGGGCGACGCGGCGGCGCTCACCACCAGAGAGGTTCCTGACCTCCGCGTCCGGCGGCGGACACCGCAGGGCGTCCATCGCCTGCTCCAGCTGGGAGTCCAGTTCCCACGCGTCCGCGTGGTCCAGGTCCTCCTGGAGCTTGCCCATTTCCTCCATGAGCTCGTCGGAGTAGTCGGTCGCGAGCAGCTCGGCGATCTCGTTGAAGCGGTTGAGCTTCTGCTTGATCTCCCCGACGCCCTCCTCGACATTGCCGAGGACCGTCTTCTCCTCGTTGAGCGGCGGCTCCTGCTGCTGGATGCCGACGGTGTAGCCCGGCGTGAGGAACGCTTCACCGTTGTTCGGCTGGTCGAGTCCCGCCATGATGCGCAGCACGGTCGACTTGCCAGCCCCGTTCGGCCCGACGACGCCGATCTTGGCGCCCGGGTAGAACTGGATGGTCGCGTTGTCGAGGATGACCTTGTCACCATGCGTCTTGCGCACGTTTTTCATGGTGTAAATGAACTCGGCCATGCCATGAATCGTAGTTGCGCCCCGTGGCGGACCGCGCACGCGGTCCCCCAGCACCTCGCCGACGGCGCCCGGCCGCCCCGCACCGGCGGTTATCACCTCCTCGGAACCGAAATCCGCAATGATCGGGAAGAAAGAATCGCGATCAACCGCCGGGCAGAGAGACGAGCCCGCGGTCCGTCGCCGACCGTGGTCGGGGCACGCCCGGCGTCTCCGGTGGCGCGGCCCGCGCCAGGTCTAGGCCGATCGCGGTGGCCTCCAGCTCGACGACGGTGCGCCACTGCCCGCCCGCCTCGTACTCGCGAGTGCGCAATCGCCCGGTCGCCACCACCGGGTCGCCCTTGCCCAACGCCGCGGCGACCCCGTCGGCCAGCCGCTTCCAGCAGTTCACCGTCGCGAGGAACCGGTCGCCGTCCACCCATTCCCCGGTGTCCCGGTCGAACCGGCGGGAGGTCGCCGCCGCCCGGAAGCTCACCACCCGGTTTCCGTTCTGCGTCTCCCGCACGACGGGCTCGGTGATGACGTAGCCCACCACCGTCACCTGGGTCTCGAACATCTCTGCCGCTCCTCTCGGTCCTGCGCGGCCGACTCCCGGCCCGCGAACCAAGACTGCCCGAAGATCGTCACGCAGCGCGACCGATTTACCGCGTTCCGTGACAACTCCGGCCGATCGGCCAGGTCAACTACGCCGAGGGGTGTCCTTGTCGGAGAGCTGCTTGAGCATTTCGTTGTAGGCGGCCAGATCCGCGTCGCCGTCCGCATCGGCCTTCCGGTCGATTCTCCGGGCGGCCCGGGAATCCGCGCGGGACCACTGGATCAGCAGCGCCAGCATCACCACGACCAGCGGCACCTCGCCCGACGCCCAGGCCAGTCCGCCGCCGAGCCGCTGGTCGGCGAGCAGATCGGTCATCCAGGGCAGGTCCAGGCCGCGGTAGAAGCTCGCCCCGATGACGGTCTGCGACATCATCAGCGCGATCCCGAAGAACGCGTGGAACGGCATGGAGGCGAAGACCAGGCCGACCTTGCCCAGCGAGGGCAGCGGGCGCGGCGCCGGGTCGATGCCGATCACCGGCCAGTAGAAGATGTAGCCCACCAGCAGGAAGTGCGCGTTCATCGCCAGGTGCGCCCAGTGCTCGGTCAGCGCCACGTCGAACAGGCCGGTGAAGTACAGCGCGTAGAAGGACCCGACGAACAGGGCCAACGCGACGATCGGGTTGGTCAGCAGCCGCGTCACCGGCGAGTGCACGAAGGCCAGCAGCCACTCGCGCGGCCCCGGGGGCTGCGACTTCCCGGCGGGCTTGAACACCCGCAGCGCCAGCGAGGTCGGCCCGGCCATCACCAGGAAGACCGGCGCCAGCATGGACATCAGCATGTGCTGGCCCATGTGCACGCTGAACACCGCGGGCGCGTACTTGCCGATCCCCGACGAGGTGGCCACCAGGATCGTCGCGCAGCCGCACAGCCAGGCGATGGTCCGGCCGACCGGCCAGGCGTCGCCGCGCTTGCGCAGCCGGTGGACGCCCACCAGGTACAGCGCGGCCAGGGTCAGCGCGAGCGTGCCGTAGACCAGGTCGAACCGGCCGTCGAACAGCAGGCGGAGGAACGTCGGCGGCTCGTCGAGCGGATAGCCGATCAGCAGCTCGGTCCGGCCGGGCACCTCCTTGGCCCCGTCCGGCGGCGGTGTGCGCCCGAGCGCGACGGCGATGCCGATCGTGGCGAACATGACCAGCACCTCGCCCGCGCCCAGCCGCAGCAGCGCCGACCTTCCGGCCCCGTCGTCCAGCCGCTGCACGACGCTGCGGCGCTGGAAGAAGCCGAACACGCCGAGCGCCACCAGCCCGACGGTCTTGAGCACCAGCAGCACGCCGTAGGTGGAGGTGAACAGCTGCTCCGGCGAAACCCGGACCAGCGAGTTGATCACGCCGGACAGCGCCATGGCCGCCCAGCAGACCAGGGCGACCAGCGAGAACCGCCTGGCCACCAGCGGCAGGTGGGCGCCGCCGCGGGCGGCGTGCGCCAGCAGCGCCACCAGGCCGCCGACCCAGATGACCGCCCCGAACAGGTGGAAGAGCAGGCTGTTGGTCGCGATGTCGTGCGCGCCACCGCTGGCCGAGTGGCCGGTGGCGATCACCGGGAACAGCCCGGCGAGCCCCAGGCCGAAGGTCACCACGGTCCAGCCCCAGGACAGCACCACCCGGCAGACCAGCGCGACCATGAACGCGAACAGCGCGGTCAGCGCCCAGGCCTTGGCTTCCTCCAAGGCATCGACGAGGCCGAACAGCACTTCGGCGCTGAGCACGTCGGACACCGGGCGCCCGGTGGCGTCGGCGGCGATGAACGGCACCATCAGCGCCGCGCCCAGGCACCAGACGGCCGCCGCCCAGCCGGCGGTCCGCACGGCCGCGTACCCATCGGCGGCCAGCGCGCCCGAGCGCTTCGCCGGGATCCCGAACGCCGCCAGCAGCAACGAGCCGATGCACACCACCGCGCCGGACTCCGCCAGCACCCGGACCACCGGCAACCCGTACTTCGTGATCGGCCCGGGATCGGGCAGGCCGAGCAGGGCGTATGAGGCACCGGCGGAAAGCGTGGTGAGAGCGGCGGCGATCAGGGCCGCCAGCACCCCGGCGGTGACGACCAGCACGCCCACCGCGCTGGCCGTGCCGCGCCGTTCCGGTGCTGGTACGGGGGTTTCGGATGGCACACACCGAGCGTAACGGCCGACGCGTGGCGGCCACGCCGCAGGATGGCGCGCGGGAACGTGGTCTGCCGCACCCGCGGGCCGCTACGGTTACCGCGTGACCATTGTCCGTCGCTGTGCGTTCCTGCTGCCGATGTTGCTGCTGTTCGCGGCGACCGCCTGCGCCGCGCAGGTTTCCGGCGAGCCGGTACCGGCAGCGGGGTTCTACGACAACACGACGCCGCCTTCGGAACCGCCGTCGACCGCCGTGACCCAAGTGCGCATCGCCACCCCGCGCAACATCGAGGGGATCGACGCCTGCGGTCTGCTGACGCCGGTGGATCTCGCGGAGGTCGGCGGCCCGGTGGGACCGCCGCACGCGGACAACCCGATCGCGGGCGCCTGCGCCCACCTGCTGGCCAGCGGCCCGGAGAACACCGCCGCGGCCGGCTTCTACGAACCCTTCGACACCGCCTTCCGCCGCCAACCCCGCGGCGTGCCCAGCGACATCGAGGGACATACGGCCTTGTTGTACTGCGAACTCGTGAGCAACCACCAGACCTGCACCGCGGCCACCGCGATCCGGTCCGACCGGACGCTGCTGACGATGCTCTCGATGCAGGGCGCCTCTGCGGCCGATACCGCTGACCAGCTGTTCCGGCTCACCACGGCCGCCCTGCACAAGCTGCCGCCCGCCTGATCGGGTCGCGTTCGGCAGTCGATCAGCTTGCCGTTCGGTACCGGCTCGGCAACGGTGCGGCGTCAGTCCCACACCTGCCCCCGCGTACGGCTACCCTGCTTGCTGCAGCCCAGGCGAGCCGCAACCCGATCGGCCCCCATAGCTCAGCTGGATAGAGCAAAGGACTTCTAATCCTTAGGTCGCAGGTTCGAGTCCTGCTGGGGGCGCAACGGCGCAGGTGTGCGAAACGGGGGTTGATCCGGTTCAAGATCAACCCCCACTTTATCCCCCACCTTCGCTTCAGCCGTCCGCTCGCAGGATCGGGCCCCTGGAGATCAGCGCGAATCGCCCCTCGCCGTGCCGATGCTGCGCAAAGCCTGCGGAATCGCGATGCGTCCGAACAAGACGACAAATCGAAACGTCCGTTTAGCCGCGATCAACGATCGGCACGCGCCCGAGCCGTGCTGAAGAAGCCGGGCCTGGCTGCATCGTTGAGTTCGAGTTCACGGTCGTTTCCCGATCGCGCATTGATCGTTCCGACTCCCGGCGCGATCGTTGGTCCCGGCAGCGAAAGATCCGGCGAGAGGAGGGCCATCGCCGTCTAGAGGGCGAGCGGGCCGTGCTCTTCGACGATCTGCGCGAAGTCCCGGATCAGGTCGGTCTGGCTCGCGGTGCGCCAGACCAGCGCCCAGTGCGCCAACGCGGCGTCGCGGATCGGGACGAAGGCGATGTCGGGCCGGGCGAAGTAGCGGGCCGTCTGGGCGTGCACCGGTGACACGGCTTCCCCGGAGGCGAGGACCGGGATCAGCTCCAGGAGATCGTTGACGTGCGGCCCGATCTTGATCGGCCGCCCGCTGGGGGTGTGGCTGGGGATGACCACCTCGCGCCAGTAGGCCGGGACGACCGCGTCGACGACGGTCTGGTCGCCGAGGTCTTCGTAGGACACCGACTCGGCGTCGGCGAGCGGGCGCGAGGCGGCGAGCGCGAGCACGACGGGCTCGGTGAACGCGACCGGCCCGACCGGCCGTTCAAGAAATGCACCCTAATCGATTTCGGCGTTGTCGCTGGCAGATCTGCTGAAGTCCGCGGCACGACCACCACTGGAACGGGCCCGTCCGGATTGGGAAGTTCCTCGCGCGGAAACGCCTACGTGGTCAAGGCAACACCGCGGAGGAGGGCAGTCGTGTGACGCACGACCATTCGGATCGACTGGGCGGGATCGCGTTGTCCGTGACGCGGATCGTCGTGTCCTTCATGTTCATGCTGCACGGTGCGGCCGGTCTGTTCGGCGTGCTGGGCGCGCCGTACGCCGCGCCGCTGTTCGCTTGGCCGTCCTGGTGGGCGGGGGTCATCCAGTTCGTCGGCGGCGGCCTGGTCCTGCTCGGGCTCTTCACCAGGCCGGCTGCGCTGGTCTGCTCCGGCGCGATGGCGTACGCGTACTTCTCCGTGCACCAGCCCCGGGGCCTGCTCCCCATCCAGAACGCCGGCGTTCCGGCCGCGCTCTACGCCTGGTTCTTCCTGCTGATCGCCGTGCTCGGTGCCGGACCGTTCGCGCTCGATGCGCTGTTCCGCCGAGTCACGCACACACCCGAGCACGCGGCACGTTCGGACTGAGCGCGTCAGGCGTTGACGCCGGTGAGGGCGAAGAACTCCTGCCGGGAGCGCGCGTCCTGCCGGAGGGTGCCCAGCAGCGTCGAGGTCACGGTGTTGGAGCCGGTGGCCTGCACGCCGCGCAGGGTCATGCAGGTGTGCTCGGCTTCGATCACGACGCCGACGCCCTTGGGGTCGAGCTGCTCGCACAGCCAGTCGGCGACCTGCTTGGTCAGCCGCTCCTGGACCTGCGGGCGGCAGGCGAAGTGCTCGACGATCCGGGCCAGCTTGGACAGCCCGAGGATCCGGTCGCCCGGCAGGTAGCCGACGTGCGCCACGCCGACGAACGGCAGCAGGTGGTGCTCGCAGACCGAGCGCACCGGGATCGACCGCGCGAGCACGAGCTCGTCGTACTGCTCCTCGTTCGGGAAGGTCGTCAGGTCGAACGGCCGCGGCGAGAACAGCTCGGCGTACGCGCGAGCCATGCGGCCGGGCGTGCCGACCAGGCTCTCGGAGTCCGTGGAGATCCCCAGCGCCCGCAGCAGGTCGCCGGCGGCCTTCTCGGCGGCGGCGAGGTCGATCTCGCCATCGGACTCGTGGACGACGTGCGGGGAGAGGGCGGACATCGGGCGTTCCTCCGGTCGGTTGTGCCAGGCCGGACCTGGTTTCACCAACGAACGTTAGTCTTATTCCGGAAGCCGGGTCAATGCAGCAGCATGCCGATGTTCCGGTGCGATTTCGGACACCGCATTGGGCGCGGGAAGCGTTACCGTTAGGACATGGTGTCCAGCGACGAGCCGGTGGCGGGCTCGATGGCGGCGATCGCCGTGTTGGCGGACGACCTGCGACGCGGGATGTACGAGTTCATCCGCCGCGCCCGGCGGCCGATCGGCCGGGACGAGGCCGCCGCCGCGGTCGGCATCTCCCGCAAGCTCGCCGCCTTCCACCTGGACAAGCTCGTCGACGCGGGGCTGCTGTGCGCGCGGTTCGAGCCGGTGGGCGGCATCCGCAAGGTCGGCCGCACGCCGAAGGTCTACGAGCCCACCGATGCCCACATCGGGGTGAGCATCCCGCCTCGGCGCCCCGACCTGCTGGCCGACATCCTGCTCGACGCGGTGCTCAGCGAGGGCGACCAGGAGACCGCGATCGAGGCGGCGATGCGCACCGCGCACGAACGCGGGCACCGCCTGGGCACCGAGGAGCGCATCCGCAGCCGCCCCGGTCGGCTCGGCGCCGAACGCGCGCTGACCAGGACCGAGGACGTGCTGGCCCGCTACGGCTTCGAACCGGACCGGGAGACGCCGACCTGCGTCCGGCTGCGCAACTGCCCGTTCCACCCGTTGACCGCCAGGTCGCCGCAACTGGTGTGCGGGCTCAACCACGCCTTCCTGCGGGGATTCCTCGCCGGCTTGGAGGCCCGGTCCGTGGAGGCGGTGCTCGAACCGCGGCCCGGGGAGTGCTGCGTCGCCCTGCGCAGCACCTGAGGGTTCACCAGCGGGCGCGAGACTGGGGGTGCGCCCGCTGATGAACGGCTCAGCCCACGGACGCCGGCTCCTTCACCTCGGGTTCGGCGACCTCGCGCCGGAAGGGCGCCGCGAGGGTCGGCAGGATGTGGCGGCGGTTGCGGATGAGCGCGGCGATCGCGATCACGGCGTAGATGCCGCACAGGACGTAGCGAGCGGTCTGACCGGGCAGCGCGAACTGCGCCGCGAACAGCGCGAGCAGCGTCCACGCCGCCCAGCGCGGGAAGCGCAACGCCAGCAACGCGGCCACGCCGAGCACCGTTTGCGTCGCGGTGAGCAGGAACTCCTCCACCTGGCGGGCGTCGAGGTGCAGCGCCGTTCCGCCGCCGCCGAGCAGGTAGGCCACCGGCAGGCTGCCCACCAGCAGCGTCCACTGGTTGACCTTGCTGGAGATCAGCGTCCCGATGGCGTCGGCGCCCTTGCCGCGGACCGCGAACAGGATCGCCACGATGAACTCGGGCGCCTCCGAGGCCAGCGGCGCGAGCCACTGCACCAGCAGGAACTCGTCGATGCCCAGTTGGGTGCCGGTTTCGATCAGCGAGTGGGCGAAGGGCTCGGCGCAGGCGACGATCACCGCGGCGGAGAACACGAACAGCGCGATCACCAGCGGCCGGCGGACGTGCTTGGGCAGCCCGCCGATGGTGGCCGCGGTGCCGACCAGGTCAGGTTCCGCCGCCTCCGCGCGCGAGACCTTCCACAGGTAGAACACGAAGAAACCGAGCAGTGCGAACCCGAGCAGCAGGGAGATCTGCCCGGTCACGGGCACCACGAAGGCGACCACCGAGGCGATCGCGAGGAACCCGAGCTCCACCCGGTTGCCGGACTCCAGGGTCAGCTCCCGCACGGTCTTGCCGGTGCGCCGCTTGGCCAGCGCCAGCGTGACGATCACCACCAGCGACCACCCCAGGCCGAGCAGCAGCCGGTTGGAGCCGGTCATGTTCGCCGCGGCGTAGGCGACGTAGGTGGGATCGCTGCCCGCGGTGTAGGCGAAGAAGAGGTCGACCGCGTACTCGGGCAGCACGGCGATCACGGCGAGGATGGCGATCGCCAGGCCGCCGGAGATGTCGACCTGCGCCGCCTCCGCGGCCCAGGCCAGGACGAACGACGAGGCGACGACGGCCATGCCGAACAGCAGCAGGCCGAGCACCGGGGTCACCGGCAGCCCGGCGAACCGGATGATCAACGCGGGCACCGCCAGGGCTCCGCAGAGCGCGAGCGGACGCAGCAACTTGGTGGACATCGAGCACCTTCCCGGGCCACGGTCTGCCTCGGCCGGGACGTCCAGGGGTCTCGGCCAGGCACAGATCAGCTGGCCGAAGGTCTCGTCCACCCGCATCGCGGGCGCCACCGCCGGAGACGGATCTCAGCGTGTCGACGGTGGTCTTGCGGACTACTCCCCTTCGGAACGAGGACCACCCTCGCAGTCATTTCGTAGTTTTCGCAACCAACGAAGTGTTTGCGCGGCGGCCACCCCGGGGTTGTGCGATGCGGAAGAATCGAACTCGCCATGCCGAAAAATCCCGCGCTGCCCACCGCAGAACCCGGCCTGCCCAGGCAGGAAGCCGAACCGACCGAGGCCCAGCTGGCCGCCGCAGCGGCGACGTTCGCCCTGCTCGCCAGCCCGCCGCGGCTCCACCTCGTGTGGTTGATCACACACGGCTCGTACGACGTCGGCACGCTGGCGAAGCGGGTCGGCATCAGCATCGCGACGGTCAGCCAGCACCTGAGCAAGCTCCGGCTGGCGGGTGTCATCACGGCCCGCCGCGACGGCCGCCGCCACCTCTACACCGTCGACGACCCGCACGTCGTGGCGCTGGTGGACCAGATCTTCGACCACATCGCCCCGGACGGAACCCTCGCCCCGGACCCGCCGCAGGAGCCCTGAACCGGCTCCGGGCCATAAGCGCGGCTTATGCCCACCTCGGGATTCGGCCCCTACTCGGGCCCGGCGGCCGGAGGTTTGATGCCTGCTATCCCTACGAGGAGGTAGCGCGATGGCATCACCCCCGGACACGGCGGAGCACGTGGTTCCCGCCGAGCGGCACCGGTCCATCTGGTCGGTCCGGATCGGCGTCATCCCGCTGCCGTTCTACGCGCTGCTGGTCGTCGTGCTCGCGGTGCTCGCCTGGCAGGACGACCTGAAGGCCGACATCCCGACGATGGCCGCGCTGCTCGGCGTCTGCAGCTACACCTGCTACGAGGTCGGCAGGCGCATTCCCGGCTTCCGCTCGATCGGCGGGCCCGTCATCCTGGTGACCTTCCTGCCCGCCTTCCTCGTCGCCGCGGAGTGGATCCCCGCCGACCTGGCCAAGAGCATCTCGACGTTCTACAAGTCCACGAACTTCCTGTACGTGTTCATCGCCGGGATCATCGTCGGCTCCATCCTGAGCATGAACCGCACCGTGCTGATCAGGGGCTTCCTCAAGATCTTCGTGCCGCTGGCCGCGGGCTCGGTGGCCGCGCTGGTGGTCGGTTCGCTGGTCGGCTGGGCGATCACCGGCGACCTGCACCGCACCGTCTTCTTCATCGTCGTGCCGGTGATGGGCGGCGGCCTCGGCGAGGGCGCCATCCCGCTGACCCTCGGCTACTCGCAATCCGGCGCGGGACCGGCGGAAACACTGCTGGCGCAGGTGCTTCCGGTGGTGCTGCTGGCCAACGTCTGCGCGATCGTCTTCTCCAGCGTGCTGTCCATGATCGGGCAGCGCTTCCCGCGGACCACCGGCTTCGGCAAGATCCAGCCCGCGGAGGGCGACGGGCTCGACATCGCCGCGAGCGAGCAGCCCGCGTTCGACATCCGGCAGCTGGCGGCCGCCGGGTTCATGGCCCTCGCGCTGTACCTGCTCGGCGAGGCCACGCACGCGCTGTTCGACTGGCCGGCGCCGATCGTGATGCTGGTCGCCGCGGTCGCGCTGAAGCTGACCCGCTGGCTGCCGCGCAGCCTGGAGCACCACTCGGGCCTGGTCTACGGCTTCATGTCGACCGCCGTGACCTACCCGCTGCTGTTCGCCATCGGGGTGTCGTCCACGCCGTGGAACGAGCTGCTCAAGGCGTTCACCGTCGGCACCGTGGTCACCATCGTCGCCACCGTGATCACCATGATGGCCACGGCATTCCTGGTGGGCCGCTGGATCGGCATGTACCCGGTGGACACCGCGATCGTCGTCGGCACCCACACCGGCATGGGCGGCACCGGCGACGTCGCGATCCTCAGCGCCACCCGCCGGATGGCCCTGATGCCGTTCGCGCAGATCGCGACGCGCATCGGCGGCGCGATCACGGTGACCATCGCGCTCATCGCGCACGCCAACCTGTCCTGAGAGGTGGAAAGCCAGTGCAACCCCTCCGCGGCGTGACCGTGGTGGCCCTCGAACAGGCCATCGCCGCGCCTTATGCCAGCAGGCAGCTCGCGGACCTCGGCGCGCGGGTGATCAAGGTCGAGCGGCCGGGGGCCGGCGACTTCGCGCGCCAGTACGACTCCCGCGTCAACGGGTTGAGCTCGCACTTCGTGTGGGTCAACCGCAGCAAGGAATCGCTGACGCTCGACATCAAGGACCCGCGCGGCATGGCGGTGCTGCGGCAGCTGCTCGGCACCGCGGACGTGTTCATCCAGAACCTCGCCCCGGGCGCGGCGGCCCGCATGGGCCTCGGCGCCGACGAGCTGCAGGCCGGCAACCCCGGGCTGGTCGTGTGCGACATCTCCGGCTACGGCGGCGGCGGCCCGTACGAGTCGATGAAGGCCTACGACCTGATGGTGCAGAGCGAGGCCGGGCTGCTGTCGGTGACCGGTTCCGGCGAGGACATGGCCAAGGTCGGCATCTCCGTCTCCGACATCTCCGCCGGGATGTACGCCTACAGCTCGATCCTCGCGGCGCTGCTGGAACGCGCGAACACCGGCAGGGGCGCGCACATCGACGTGTCGATGCTGGAATCCACGGTCGAGTGGATGGGTTTCCCGCTCTACTACACCTACGACGGCGCCCAGCCGCCGCCGCGCGCCGGCGCGGCGCACGCCACGATCTACCCCTACGGCCCGTTCACCGCGGGCGACGGCAAGGTCATCATGATGAGCATCCAGAACGAGCGGGAATGGCGGGCGTTCTGCGACCGGTTCCTCGGCAGGCCGGAGCTCGCCGAGGATCCCGACTACGCGGGCAACGCCAACCGCAACGCCAACCGCGAGGAGCTGGGCCGGATCATCGCCGCCCGCTTCGCGGCCCTGACCGGCGACGAGGCGACCGCGCTGCTGACCGCCGTGCCGGTGGCCTGCGCACGCGTCAACACCCTCGCCGACGTGTGGGAGCACCCGCAGCTGGCGGCGCGCGGCCGGTGGCACGAGGTGCAGACGCCGCGCGGCCCGGTGCCCGCGCTGGCGCCCCCCGGGCCGGTCGATCCCGCGCCGCGGATGGATCCGATCCCGGACGTCGGCGAGCACACCAGGAAGATCTTGGCCGAGCTCGGCCATGGTGAGTCCGATGTGGACGAACTCGTTCGAGATGGGGTGGTGTGATGGAGAACGCGGTCACCTGGCTGTTCGTGCCCGGGTCGCGTCCGGAGCGGTTCACCAAGGCCGTCGGTGCGGGGGCGGATGCCGTCATCGTCGACCTGGAGGACGCGGTCCCGGCGGACGCCAAGGCATCGGCGCGGGAGAACCTGCGCGCCGCGTGGCCGATCGGCTCCGGCGTGGCGGTGCGCATCAATGCACGCAGCAGCCCGGAATTCGACGCCGACGTGCAGCTCTGCCGGGAGCTCGGTCCCGACGCGGTCGTCCTGCCGAAAACCGAGAGCGCGGAGGACGTGCGGGTGACGGCCGAGGCCACCGGCCGGCCGGTGCTCGGCCTCGTGGAAACCGCGCGTGGATTCGTGAACCTCGGCGAGATCTGCGCGGCTCCCGGCCTGACCAGGCTGGTGTTCGGGAGCATCGACCTGGCGCTGGACCTCGGCGTGACGGCCGACGCGGCGCTGGACGCCTCGCGGGCGGACCTGGTCCGCTGGTCCGCGGCGAGCGGGCTGCCCGCGCCGGTCGACGGTGTCACGCCGTCGATCAGCGACACCGATGCCGTCGAGCGGGATTCGCGCCGCGCCAAGGAATGGGGCTTCGGCGGAAAGCTGTGCATCCACCCCGCGCAGCTGCCGATCGTCCGCGAGGCCATGCGCCCGAGCGCCGAGGAGATCGCGTGGGCGCGACGCGTGGTCGACGCGGACGAGCAGGCGAACGGCGCGGCGGTGTCGCTGGACGGCGCGATGATCGACCGGCCCGTGGTCGAGCGCGCCCGGCGGTTGCTGCGCGCGGCGGAGTAGCCGAGCGGAGATCGGTTCGCCGGTTTCGCGCGAAACCGGCGTCCCCCGTGAGTACGAGTGGCGGTTTCGCGCGAAACCGGCGTCCTGGGACGGGGCGGGCGATGCGTGGTTGAATCCCGGACGAGTGGACAGGCAGCTGGAACGGGGGCGACGTGGACATCGCTCACCTGCGCGACTTCATCACCGTCGTTGACTCCGGCAGCCTCACCCGCGCCGCCGGCCGGCTCTACGTCTCGCAACCGGCGCTGAGCCAGCGGATCGCCCACCTGGAGGCCGAGCTCGGCGTCCGGTTGCTGGAGCGCGGGCCGCGCGGCGTGACGCCCACCGCCGCCGGCCGCGCCCTCTACCGCGACGCGCAGCGGCTGGTGCGGCAGTTCGACCGGATCGCCGGCGACGTGCTCAGCGGCGACCAGATCCACGGCCCGGTCGCCGTCGGGCTGCCGACGACCGTCTCGGTGCGCCTGGCGCCGGCGCTGTTCTCCTGGACGAAGGCGCACCACCCCGGCATCCACCTCCAGCTGTTCGAGTCGATGAGCGGCTACATCCAGGAACTGCTCACCCTCGGCCGCCTCGACCTGGCGGTGCTCTACCGCGACGACGACACCGTCCGGCCGGCCGAAACCCCGCTGTACTCGGAAGACCTCTTCCTCATCGGGCAGCCGAAACCGCCCGCGGCCGACGAGGACGAGATCCGGCTCGTAGACCTGCACGACACGCCGCTGGTGGTGCCCGGCGGTCGCAGCAACCTGCGGGCGCTGATCGACCGGGCGTTCGCCGCGCAGGGCCTGGTGCCGTCGATCGTCGCGGACGTGGACTCGCTGGGCTCGATGATCCGCATCGCGGCCGGCGGCGAGGCGTGCACGATCCTGCCGCTGTCGAGCGTCGCGGACCAGGAGAACCACCGGGAGCTCGGCGTTCGGCGAATCCGCAACCCGGTCATCTCGCGCAGCGTCGCGGTCTGCAACGCCGTCGAGTACTACCCGTCCCGGGACGCGGTGGCGGCGGTGCAGGAAGGCATCACGGTGGTGACGCGGCAGATGGCCGCCGCCGGTGAGTGGCCCGGGATCCGGCTCGCCTAGCGCTTTTCCGCGCACCGGTCTGGCAATCTGTCCGGGTGCTGGAGATCGCGGACAAGCTGGGCTCGGTGCTCTCGGCCCTGATCGGGCTCCTCGGGCTGGGCCTGACCGTGTACGGGCTTCGGCTGCAACGCCGCGCGACGCGGCCGACCGCTCCCCCGCCTCCCCCGGCGCCGACCGATCCGACCCGGTTGGAGGTCCCGGCCCGCTCCGCCTGGGTGCCCTCGTCGGAATACCTGCCGTCCGGACAGTTCTCGGGAATGGACCAGGGCTTCGGCTACCCGCCGATGCGGCAAACGCGCGTTCCGGGGCCGACGCCGAGCCGGACGGTCCTGGTCATCGGCCTGGTCCTGCTCGCGGTGGCGATCGTGCTCGGGCTCGCCACCTGGCTGCTGTAGCGACGCGCATCCCATGCCGGGAGCAGCCGAAGTCGCCTGCAAATCCATTGTGGATGATCCGGCTGAGCCGAGGCCGATCCGTCCACGATGCGTCTACCCGCACGTGACATCGGCCGGGAACAACCGACGCCCCCGATCAGGTCAGCGCTTGCGGGCTACTCCGCCGAGGAGGTTGCGCTCCGCGTCGGAGGGTTCCGTCAGGCGGGGGCCGTCCGGCCACCAGTCGAAGAGGTACGTAAGGCCTGGTTCGATCATTTCCATGCCGTCGAACAGCGCCTGGATCTCGTGGCGCTTCCGGTAGTAGCAGGTGCCCATCGTCTCTTTGAACGCCGCTTGCGCCTCCTCCGCCAGCTTGGCCCGGGACGTGCCGTCGTCCGGGTCGTAGAGGTGCGAGATCGCGAGGAACGAGCCCGGGGCCAGGGCGTCGACGTAGGTCGACATGATGCCGACCGGGTCCCGGTCGGCCGCCACGTGGTGCAGGGTGTTGCCCTGGATCAGCGCCACCGGGCGGCTCAGGTCCAGGTACTTGGTCACCACCGGGTTTTCGAGGATCTCCGCCGGATTTCGCATGTCCCCGAACTCGAAATGCGTGTACTCGTTGTCGACCAGCAGCGCCCGGCCGTGCGCGACGACCGACGGGTCGATGTCGAAGTAGACCACCCGCGCCTCGGGATTGATGCGCTGCGCCGCCTGGTGGGTGTTCTCCGCGCTCGGCAGGCCCGAGCCCAGGTCGAGGAACTGGTCGATACCGGCCTGCCCCGCGAGGTAGCGGACCACGCGGATCAACCAGCCCCGGCACTGCTTCCCGACCTGCACCGCGTCCGGGGCGATCTGCAGGATCTGCCGCAGGACCTCGCGGTCCACCTCGAAGTTGTCCTTGCCGCCGATGAAAGCGTCGTACACCCGCGCGATGCTCGGCTTGGAGGTGTCGATCTGCGTCCTGTCAACAGCTGCCATGGTCGAATCCGCTCGGTCCGGGTGGCGATGATCACGACAGGCTAAACCCGTTCGGACGATTCCCAAGGCGTTTCGGGAGAAATCCTGTTCGCGGTGCGACCCGGCGATGAAGAGCCGGTCCATTTGCAGTCCTCCACTCGGCAAGGGTGGGGTAGGCGGCGCGGCGGCCGGCCAGCCGTCATGGGCCGACGGGGTCTGCGCGTGTGCTTCGGGAGGCAGGATCGAAGAGGGCGGCGTGGCGCAGGTGTTCGGCGAGTGAGGTGACGGCCGTCGAGGCGGCGTTGTCCTTGACGCCCCAGGCCAGCAGATGGTGGCGGCGAGCCCAGGGGTCTTGCAGTTCGCACACCTCGAGTGGCTGGTGGGGGTCGATGGCGGGACGCGGTACGACGGCGAGTCCGACTCCGGCGGCGGCGAGGGCGACGAGGACGTTGAGATTGGCGACGGTGGTGCGGTAGCGCACCACCGGGGCGTGTGGCGCGAGGTGCTTCTCGATCCAACGGCGCAGCGAGGAGTCGGCGTTGAGCCCGATGAGGGGGTGTTCGGCGACCTCGCTGTAGGTCAGCGCGGTCCGCTCGGCGAGGATTCCGCCGGCCTGGCCGATCACGACGAGGGAGTCGTCGCCGAGGGGCTCCATGTGCAGGCCGCAGTCACGGGCCTCGTCGTCGAGGACCACGCCCAGGTCCGCCTCGCCGTCGGCGAGCATCCGCACGGTCTGCGGGGTGCGGCTCTCGGACACCGTGACGTCGACGTCCGGGTGTGCTCGGAGGAACGAGACCAGGGCCCTCGGCACGAGCCGGTGCATCGCGGAGCCGCCGCCCAGCAAGGTCAGGGGAGCGGTGGGAGACCGGGTATAGCTCGCGACGGCACTTTCGAGTCGCGCGGTCTGGGCGAGCACGTCCCGTGCGTGGCGGGCCAGGGTCGTCCCGGCCGGTGTCGGCCGCACGCCCCGCCGGCCGCGGATCAGCAGTGCCACGCCTGCCTGGCCTTCCAGCGAGCGCACTCTGGCGCTGGCCGAGGGCAGGCTCAGGTGCATCCGGCGAGCACCCGCCGTGATCGACCCCTCGGTCACGACGTGGAGAAAGAGCCGCAGGTCGTCCAGGTCATAGCGCACCGCCTCAGCCTAAGTCCCAGCCTTAGGCCGGGTATGTCGATTACGCATTGTGGACCCGCTGGTCACGGGACGATGCTCGGGCTGTGATCGAGACTTTGCTCGTCCTGCTGATCGGTATCGCCGCAGGAGCGCTGAATGCCATCGGTGGTGGGGGTACGTTCGTCGCGCTGCCCGCTCTCGTCGCGTTCGGGCTGCCACCGGTGACCGCGAACGCGTTATCGCGGGTCGCCCTCGTGCCTGGGGCCGTGGCCAGCGCGTGGGTCTACCGACGCGAGCTCACCCCGGTCGGAGGAACGTCCACGAAGGCGCTGACCGCGATCAGCATGGCCGGCGGCGGGGTCGGTGCCGGCCTGCTGCTGGCACTGCCGGCATCGTCGTTCGACGCCGCGGCGCCCTGGCTGCTCGCCTCCGCCACGCTGATCCTCGCTTTCGGGCGGCGCCTCCCCCAAGCGTTGAGCACCGTGCTGGGCCGCCCGGTCGGCATGAGTACCCGAGCCGTCCTGATCGGTCAGTTCTTCCTCGCCATATACGGCGGATACTTCGGCGGTGCCGTAGGCATCACGATGCTCGCGCTGTGGAGCATCGGGCTCGGACTCGACGCCGCGACCAGCAACCCGATGCGGGTCGTGCAGCTCGCGGCCGTCTTCCTCAGCGCGGCCGTGCTGTTCCTCTTCGCTTCGGACGTGCTGAGCGCTCCGCTCGTCCTCGCAGCCATGCTGGTCGGCGCGGTGGCCGGCGGCTGGGCCGGCGCCCACCTCGCCCGCCGTCTCCCCGCCTCGCTACTGCGGGGCAGCATCCTGGCCATCGCTGTGATCATGACTGTCATGTACTTCTTGCGCGGCTGAGCATGCGGGGAGCGAGCTACCGCACCGAGAGCCGGCCGTTCCGCGCGTAATGCCGGTCCGATCGGTGAGCGCGAGCAGAAGCCCGACGGCACCACCTGTTCCCCCTGGCACCGCGCCGATTTTCGCCGGCCCGGTCCCAAGTTGACGACATACCGGGAAGCACTCCTGATCGCTCGGAGGAGAGAGATGGCCACACCGTCGTCCGGCACACCGTCCGATGTTGCCCGGCTGCAGCGACAGTTCGCCGTGCGCGCTTTGGCCCTCGCGCTCCTCCTCGGCATCACGGGCGAAATGCTGCTGACCATTCTCGCCGCGCTCGTCGGTCTCGGACTCCTCGTGCCATTGGCCCAGTGACCCGCGGGGCTACCGACCCGACCGGAACGCGGCCGCCCGAGGCGTACCGGTGCGTCTCAGAGCACCAGTACCTCCACCTCGGCCGAGAGCACCGGCAGGCTGCTGATCCCGGCGCGGAGGTTGGAGCAGATCGGCGGACCGACCCGGCGATCTCGAATCCGCTGCTCACCGCCGAGTTTCCCAGGATCTCCGCGGGATTGCGCACGTCCCCGAACACGACAAGGTAAACCCGTTCAGACGATTCCCAAGGCGTTTCGAGCGAAATCGAGTTCCGGCCCTAACGAGGCACGCAGAGCCCCATGCCGAGATACCGCTGTGCACCGAGCAGAACCGGGCCCGACACCGGCGTCGGGAACTCCAGGAGGACATGTATGAAGGGACGCGGCACCTTCTCCCTGCGGGCGAGGTCGCCGGGCCTGAGGAACGCGCCACCGCGCACCAGCGGGTCGTGCCCTGTGGTCACGACCGTCGGTTCGGGAAGCCCGACACGTTGGCAAGCGCGGCCGACCTCTGCCTCCTCGTTGTCCCTTCCGGAGAACCGGTCGAGCACCATCGGCGTAACCGTGGCCCAGCGCCGCGCCCGCCCGAACCACCACTCCGGCTCCAGCGGAGTCCCCGCCGGAGTGCGGCGCCGAAGGCGCAGGTGCGCACCTGGCAGGCGAAGCTCGAAGCTCTCCGCCAGCGCGGCGTCGACGGCCGCGACGAGGTCCGTCCGCCCATCGGGAACCAACAGCCCGACGCCGAGCACATCGCCGCCCGCATCGGGATGCCCGGCATCGAGCAGCGGCAGGTAGGCGACGTGTGGCCGGTTGTCCGCGCCGTGACCGCTGATCTCCGGCGGAATCGGATCGGGCACCCGGCTCATGACGGTCTTCCGCAAGCATCCGGCAACCGCACCGGCCATCCGCCCGCGAACCCGGATGTGCTGTGGAAAGGAGTACGTGAGCATCAAGCCGCACCGCCCCGGATCTGCCGCACGGTGAACCCGGTGGTCGGCTGTGACGAACGGACCCGCATCGGGATGTAGGTCTCCGTCTCCGAGTCGTAATGCATCAGGTAGGTGTTGCGGTAGAAGGAGCGGCGGTACTGCATGAGCTGCCATCCTGCGGCGAAGGCAACGGTTTTCGGCATGTTGGCGAATACCACGAGTTCGTCGTCGGGATGCTCTTCCTTGATGCGGAACAACTCCGCCGTGACCAGCTGGCTGAGCCGCTTCAGCTCCTCGCCGGTGAAGACCGGTCTATGGTTCTCGCTGATCAGGATGTCGTCCGAGTCGCTGATCGTGTAGCAGGTCCGGACCCCGGCCGCCCGGAAGTGCCGGAAGCGGTGCTTGTAGAACTGGTCGGAGAACTTGGCGAGACCGATGTGCACACCGATGCGCTCCGCTGTTGCGTCCTCGACGCGCTCCGCTCTGGCGGCCAGCTTCGGCAGATCTTTCTCCAACAGCAGGGGAAGTTCGAAATGCTGCTCCTTCTCCCCGGGCTGGGTCGGCAGCTCCACCATCCTGAAGTCGTGAGTGCGCGCCGGGAGGTAGCCGCCGACGGCCATCGCTATCGGCCACAGCATGACCGGCGCGACAGAATGCTTGCCATCGTCTGGCGTGGTGTTGACCAGCAACTGCAGCTGAGCTCCGGCTTCGCGGCAGTCCGCTTCCAGGTCGATGACATCGTTGGCCGTGCTCGTTTCGAAATCGAGCCAGCGGTGCAGCACCCGGATCGACATGTGCTTCTTCGCCGCTACCGCACGGGAATTCCGCCCCTGCTCCTGCGTGCGGTCGCGCATCCCCTCGTCGAGCACCTGCACGCTGAACAGCGTTCCCGATGTCTGGCGCACCCCGTACCGCAGCCACACCGCGCCCCCTGCGAAGAGCAGCACTGCGACCAAGATGCCCAGCCGTTTCGGATCGAACAACGCTTGCGGGTCGCCCTTCGGCAGCAGATCTTCAAGGACCAGCGACAGCATCGCGGTGGCCACCGCACCGAGCATGACTACCGCGATGGAGAAGGCCCGTACGCCTTTCGATGCGTTGCCACGCCGCAGATTCGAGAGGATTCCCATGCCGCTCCACGTCGTTCGGGGGACGCATGTAACCTACCGTGTCGCCGAGTGATTACGCTCGGTTTTCTCCACCTCAAGGGCAGGGTCACCCAGGAGGCAGAGCTTTGGACGAAGTTTTCGTCAACCCGTACACGTTCGTCCCACTGCCGGCGGAGGCGCCGCAGCGCGCGGCACCCAACGGGCACCGGGGAGATCCGGCGCTGCTGTCCGGAAAACTCACCGTCTCGATAGAGGCTGTGACACCTCTGCTCATACGCGGATTCGGCGACGACGACAGCCCCGAACTCCCGACGCGCCCGGACGGCACCGCGTTCATTCCCGGCTCGTCATGGAAGGGCGCGATCCGGTCACTGCACGAGGCGATGACCGGCAGCTGCCTCCGGGTCTTCGACGACGAGTTCGTGCCGAGCTACCGGGATCCCGTCGAGTGGAGCAAGGGCCGGAGGATGGCGGTCGTGACCGTCGCGCCGCAAGGCGACCGGCCACCGGTGCTGGAGCTCTGCGAGCTCGGCGACATGCGCGAGGACCGGCTCTCCGCGAAGCAGCTGGACGACATCAACGCACGACACCCGCTCCTGTCCGGCACGAGATTCACCAAGGAAGACGGCGTTTTCCAGCGGGATCCCAGCGGTGAGTGGGTGCTGTTCCTCAGCGATACCCGTGACGACAGCGGTCCTTACTTCGGGCACCTCCGCAAGTGCAACGGCCAACCGGTCGAGGTGCGGCGGGAAGTGTGGGATCGCTTCCGGGAACTGGTCGCAGGCGCCGATGACCAGCGCCCCAGCGAGCGGGAAGCACAAGACGGACCCATCAAGCTCGTGACCGTCCGTCGCAAGAACGACAACGGTACCGAAGAGGTCTGCACCGTCGGCTACCGGCACATCGCGGGTGCCGAGCTGCGGAAGCACCAGCCGGTATGGGTCACTTGGGATCCCAAGCACGGCATCACGGACCTGGGCCTGGCGATGGCCTGGCGGCATCCCGGCGAACACTCCACCGGGGAGCGCGTCCGGGAGTTCGGGCCGTGCACCTCGGATCGCGAGTTGTGCCCGAGCTGTCGGCTGTTCGGCTCGGCGGACCTGTCCGGGAAGCCGGACGATCCCGAGGCGGCCGATCGGGCAATGCAGCGCTCCTACCGAGGTCATGTGCGGTTCAGCGATGCACTGGCCGACGTGGCGGTGAAGCCGGAGCCGTACACCCTGCCTCCGCTGGGCGTGCCGCGCCCGGGAGCCGGGCAGTTCTACCTGCACAACGACGAATTCGAGGGAAAGACCGCCAGCGGGCAACAGCAGCCGCTGCGGGAGTGGGGTTCCGAGGCCGCCCAGGAGGAACTCCGGGAGCTGCGTGGGCGGAAGTACTACTGGCACACACCGACGTTCAACGGACGCGAGGTCGCCCGCACGCACCAGCGGAACAGCAAGATGGCCGCGGCGGCGGTGGCCTTCCCGGCCGGGACGAAGCTCACCGCCACGATCACCTTCACCGACATCGACCGCGCCCAGCTCGGCGGCTTGCTAGCGGCCCTGCTTCCAGGCCGGGCGATGCAGGCGGGCGGTTTGTTGCAGCACGTCGGCGGCGGGCGGCCGCTCGGTTTCGGCAGCAGCCGGATCACACTGGTCGAGGGCGAAATGTGGACGAACGGCTCCCGCTACGGCGGCGGCTCGGCGCAGCAACCCGTCGACGCCGAGCAACTGCTGGCCGAGTTTCGCGACGCTCAGCCCGAACCGCTGCGGAAAACCCTATGGCCCCAACTCGCCGAGGTCCTGCACCCGGACTCCGTCGATCCGGAGAAGGTCTGGTATCCGCCGGGCAAGCCGTGGGCGCTGCGCGGTTCGGAGAAGTTCGATGCCGGCTTCGCGTTCTGGAAGCACACCTCGGGGTACGGCGAATATCCCCTCACTTCGCTACCCCATGTGGATCCTCGCGCCGAGCACGACCACGAGTTGCCGCTCGTCGTCGAGGAGAATCCGCAGCAGAAGGGGAGCTCGTGAGCGTCTACCTGGACATCGGCGTGGTGCACATCCAGTCGTGGCTGACCCGGACGACGAAGCTGCGCGGCAGGCGCGGCGGATCGACCATGATCTCCGAGGCGACCGTTCCCGAGGCCATCGACAAGGTACTCGAAGGCATGCGGGACAAGGTCGTGCGCAATGACGAGGCCGGCGACATCGACGGCGTCGTCGCGCTGAAGCTGCTGGTCGACGACCAAGACATCGAGCGGCGGGTCAGGCAGCGCGTGATCAGCCATCTTCGTGGAAAGCTGCCGACCGCCACTCTTCGCGCCGGCACGTTCGTCGGTGGGAACTACGCCGAAGCCAAGCTGAGCCCGGCGAAGCGGGAGGACACGTGGTCTCCGGCGGTGAGCGACTGGCCGCCGGGCAGGCCGTGCGGGTGGTGCTACAGCTGGCCCGCAACCCCGAACAACGCCGACGAGGAGAACAACCGCCTGTGCGGGGAATGTGCTCAGCGCAAGGCGGCGGCGATCGACGCCGAGCAGGGCGAGCGGATGCCGCGCCAAGAGAAAGAACTGCTGAGCAGGCTCGGCACGACCACACGGGTCCCGAACATGATGAAGGATCTTGCCAAGCTGAGCAGCGGTGGCACGCACGTGGCGTTGATCTACGCGGACGGCAACGCGATCGGGAAGTTCATCGGCGACCTCCACACAATGCGCCACGAGAAGCGGGCCCGGGAGCTTTTGCAGAAGGTCACGAAGGTGATCGACGAGTCCACGTGGGAAGCCCTTGTCGCAGCCGTCCGGGAGATCTGGGACAGCGACACGGCACCGCCCGTGATCCCACACCTGGTCGGCGGTGATGACGTGCTGATCAGCGTCCCGGCCGACCGGGCCTGGGATTTCGTCCGGAAGCTGCAATCGGAATTCTCGCGGGTGATCGGGAATGCGACGGGAGGAACTGGCGTCACTCCGCCGTCGCTGTCGGCCGGGATCGTGTTCCACCGCCACATCAAGCCGCTTCACGTAATGCACGATCTCGTCTCGACGCTGCTGCGCAGCGCGAAAGCGCTGTACCTCGGTGCCGAGGCCGCAATCGCCTGGCAGGACGCGACGCGCGACGGCGAGGAACCGATCGACCGGACGCCGTTCCGGCACGCCAAACTGGAGGCCGAGACGCCCAAGCTCGCTGCGCTCGCCGCACTCCCCAACGCCGCGCGGCAGCGGCTCGCCGAGCTGCTGCGCTCCCACGACCTCGGCACCAAGCCGGTGGAAGAGCACCTCCGGCGGCTTGGTCTGGCGGGCAAGGTCGCTTCCTTCCGGGAGGATCCGATTCTGTTGGCGGACGCGCTGGGGATGGTGCACTGGTGGCGGTAACCCGGTTCGAATTCAAGATCACCTTCCACGGCCCGTTCCGGGTCGCACTCGGGCAGGGTGGGCCCGGCGTGCACAACACCATCAGCCAGCGGCACGCACTACCTGGCTCCAGCCTCAAAGGCGTCGTGCGCGCCACCGCCGGACTACTGCTCGGTACGGACAACCCGGTGGTGGCCGAGGTATTCGGCTCCAGTCGGCAGCCGTGCCCGTGGCATTGGAGTTCGCCGGTTCCCCGGGCGCACGAACCGGATGAGCAGCCAGCCTGGTATCCGGCGATGCCGAGCGCGCGGGTGCGTATCGATCGCGAGACCCACACCGCGGTCGAGGACATGCTCGTCATCGCCGAACAAACCGGGGCGGAGAGCGCAACCTTCACGGTGACGCAGACCGCCCGCATCGACGATCTGGCCAAGCATCAGGACGTGCTGGTCGTCGCCGCGCAAGCGACCCGGTCGCTGGGCTCGCTGCGGCGGCGCGGCCTGGGCTGGGTGGGCATCGCCTGCACGAGCCACGAACCCGACGAAGACACCGTCCGCCGATTCCTCCAGTTGAAGCAGCCATGACCGAATTCGCAAAGCTGACCGTCACCCTCACCGAGCCCGTCGCGGTGGTCCGCCACCTGCGCAACGACTTCCGCCAGGAGTCCTACGACCACATCCCCGGCACAGCCGTGCGAGGAGCACTGGCCGCGCAGTGGCTGCTCGCGCACGGCGATCCCGATGACG
This sequence comes from Saccharopolyspora elongata, assembly GCF_004348985.1. Classification (GTDB taxonomy): domain Bacteria; phylum Actinomycetota; class Actinomycetes; order Mycobacteriales; family Pseudonocardiaceae; genus Saccharopolyspora; species Saccharopolyspora elongata. The sequence goes on from NZ_SMKW01000024.1 coordinate 65,823, forward strand.
ATTTCCTCGAAATCTTCGAAGGAGATGGCGTTTTCGGCCCGTTGCACTCCGCCGCGAGTCTGCCGGTGCCGCTCAGCGTCAAGGTGCACAAGTACCGGGCGGACGACGACTGCCGAGTCCTCTGGTGGGACGCGATCCGCGAGGAGGTGGACGTGTGCCAGTACTGCAAGCAGACGCTCGAATTCAGCAAGGGCGGCCCGATCGGCAAGGTCCGGCGGACGCCGCGCACCCGCAACGCGCTCGACGCGGAAGGCAACGCACGTAGCGGAAATCTGTTCAACCAGAGCAGCATCGCCGCGGGCAACGTGTTCGAGGGCTGGCTGTCCGGGCCCGCGTTGCGCTCGCTGCGAATCGATGGTGAACCGGTGCGAACGCTCTCCCTGGGCGGAAAGCGCACGATTCAGGGCAATGCCGAGGTCGCGATCGATTTCGGCGCCGAGCCGGAGCCGGTGGAACTGGTCGGCAAGGACGTAGTCCTGCGGCTAGCCGCGCCGGGAATCTTCGTAGACAAGCTGGGCTTGCCCGCCGCCGAGCCGGACCTGTGCGAGCTGTCGAAGGTTCTGGGCGTAAAGGTCTCATCGGTGGTGAAGTCCTGGCCGCGCTGGACCGAGGTCGGCGGCTGGCACCTGGCCAGCGGCTTGCCGAAGCCGACCGAGCGAGCGGTTCAGGCGGGCTCGACCTACCGCGTCCGCTGTGCCGAGCGGCCAAGCGAGGCAGCCCTGCGTGCGCTCATGGTTCGTGGAGTGGGGCTGCGGAGGCGGGAGGGTTTCGGCGCGCTGTGCCGGCCGGTTGCGCCGCTTTCCTTCTACGAGTGGGGAGGCGTGCTCGCGAGGCTGCGGGCCGACATGGCCACTGTCGAAAGGACGCTGCCTCAGCTGCATGAACGCACCAGGGAGCTGCGTAGCGGGATCGAGAACGACGCGCCGTTCCAGGATCAGCTGGCACGCGACGACCAGTACTCCATCGCGCTGCGGAAGCTGCTGGATGTCACGGATCCGGTGCTTTACGGCCGCCTGGTGACGAGGTTGGAGAGCGGAAAGTGAAGGTACTTCTGCTGACGGCCCGGATTCGCCTGGAGACCGAAGGTGGCGTGGTCGGCACCGAGGTGCCGACCGAACGGGGCAGCGACCTGCGGCTACGCCGCGACCCGGCCGGCGGCATCCACCTGCCCGGCACGACCGTGGCGGGCAGCCTCCGTGAACACTGCGGCGAGGAACTGGACGACCTGTTCGGCAGCAAGCCGGAGGAGCGGAAAGACCCGGATTCCGAAGACTTCGCCCTGACGCCGTCCGCGATCCAGGTCCTCGGCACCCGCTATCGTCCGGCAGTCGACGATCCTGGGCGGGACGAGACCGGTCACCACGCCCGAACTGCGATCGACCGATCGCGCGGCGCGGCCAGGAACAACGCCTTGCACAGGGTCGAGCAGCTGCCGCGCGGGACCGAGTTCGACATCATGCTGCGCTGGAATAACCCGGATCAGCGGCGCGAGGCGTTCCTGACCAAGCTGAAGTCCTGGCACCCGAGGCTGGGGCGAGGTGTCACCACCGGGGCCGGGAAGTGCCGACTCATCGGCTGGGGTGCCGCCGACTACGACCTGACCACGCCCGAAGGCCTGCTCCATTGGGTCCGCCGCACGGGCCTGGACTCCTACCCCGAACCAACCAGTCAGCCAGTGCCCGCGCCCGCTGCCGAGCCGCTGCTGAACGTGCGGATGACCATTGTGGACGGTCTGCACTGCGGCACTGGTGACGAGGACAAACCCGAGCAGGCGCCGCGCGAGATCTTCCGGCTGGACGATGCTCCAGCGATTCCCGGCTCGACGCTCAAGGGCATCATGCGGTCGCGCGCGGAGTACATCTGCCGCGTGGTCGGAGTTCCGGCCTGCAACGGCCAGGAGGACGACGAGTGCCGGCCGTGCCGGATCTTCGGGTCGGGTGGCCACGAGTCCGCGCGGCGCGGGGCGATCGTCGTGCGCACCGCCGTCATCGAGAACCCGGTGGTGGAGAAGGAGCGTCCGCACGTGGCGATCGACCGGTTCTCCGGCGGCTACAAAGATGGCGCGCTGTACAAGGACGAACTCGTGGTGGCCGGGCAGTTCCGGCTGCGCATCGATCAGATCGGGAAGCTGGAAGACGGCGACCTGCCGCTGCTGAACGCCGTGATCGCCGACTTGAACGACGGATTGATCGGCATCGGTCAAAGCACCATGCGTGGCTACGGAACGGTACGCGTCGCCGACTCCGACTGGCGGGAGCCCGACCTCTCGTCGCTCGCCTCGACGCTCCGGAAGGACGCTGCATGACCTGGCACCTGCACGGCACCGGCCACCGACTGGCCGACGACTGGCGCGAGCTCCGCTCGATCGCTGCGGGCTGGGACGCGAGCTGGGCGGACGTGAACGGCTTCCACCTCGAACCCATGCCCGCCCGGCCACCGATCACGACCCACCTGTGGGCATGGGCCGCACGACGCTGGCTGCGCGTGCGTATCGACGGCACGAACTGGTGGGCAGCCCTGCTGACCAGCGGCGAAGCGGCGGTCGGCGACCTGTGGACCGAGCACGAAGAGCTGCCGGAGCCAAAGATCACCAAGCTTCGGCACTGGCACCATGACGAAGGCCAAGTCCACCAGTTCAAGGGAAACGAAGAGATCCTGAACCGAGACGACTTCATCCAACTGACCCCACTACGCCCCACCACGACCGCCTTCATCGGCCACACCTCGACTCACCGCTGAACCACCTGCGCACCACCAGCACCGCTGGTGATGGTCACCCAACTGCGAGCAGTCCAATGCGAACACCTCCAGGCACGAACCACTCGCAAACCAAAACCGCAGGTCACAGGACGAATAGCAGGAGTGTAAGATCAACGAGAGCCAAGCGAGCGATCTCCACCGGTAACCGCTCGCGTCGATCTTTGAAACCCCAGGCCAAAGCCCATAAAATCGCTAAGCCCTGTCACCGGCACCTAACGCCGGTCCCCCTTGAGGCCGTGCCTTGGCCTCGGCGTGGTTCGCCGCCCCGGACAGCTGTCACCGGCACCTAACGCCGGTCCCCCTTGAGGCAACGAACGCATGCCCACAACCAGCAAGACAGCAGCGCCGCTGTCACCGGCGTCTAACGCCGGTCCCCTTGAGGCGGGCAGAAGATGTCGATCGAGTTGATGATCGTGTCGACCTGTCACCGGCGTCTAACGCCGGTCCCCCTTGAGGCCCTTCCTGCCCATCTCCACCTCCGGCGTTGCAGTCCCAGGCTGTCACCGGCACCTAACGTCGGCCCGGTCCCCCTTGAGGCACGTAGTTCCGGTCGGCATAGACGGTGAATAGGACCTTCTGTCACCGGCGTCTAACGCCGGTCCCTCTTGAGGCGGGGGTGATCGTGGCCAGGCGCTTGTCCAGCTCGGCCTGTCACCGGCACCTAACGCCGGTCCCCCTTGAGGCTTCCGTCATCGTGGTGTTCCCGACATTGAGAGCGCCGCTGTCACCGGCGTCTAATGCCGGTCCGCATTGAGGCCAGCTATCCGCCGGTCGCAGAAAGAGCGGGGCGGGCCACCTGTGGCTGGTGGCCCGCCCCGCTCTTTCTGTCGGTCCGATCAGATGTCGAACGCGCCATCCTGCACTCGACGCACGAACGCGGCGAACGCCGCTCCGTCGACGTCCAGGATCGGACTGCTCTCGCCGAGCTTCGTGTCCCGGATGCCGATGCGGCCCGGGGCGAAGCCGACTTCGACGCAGTTGTCGTTCTGGATGCTGCGTGAGGACTTGCGCCAGTTCGTGAACTTCATGGCGATGATCCCCCGTGTTCAGTTGGAGATGTGCCTGGACTCAGTAGCTCTTCGCTACTTCCAGCACCTTATCCCTGGACTTGACCGGGTCCAGAGCTGCGCCTACCAAACGGCTCCACAACCGGTTGTAAAGATCCACATCCTCGCGATCGTCCAGGTACTTCCCGTCGTGCATCTCTTCGAGGTAGACGAACTCCAGCGGCCCCGAGTTACCCGGGGCATCGATCCTGAACATGGTGAACGCCTGCGGCCGGACATCTGGGTGAGTGCGAGCCCGAAACGGAAGGACTTGCAGGTGGACGTTGGGAAGATCGGCGATCTCCACCAGGTGCTCCAGCTGTTCACGCATGATCTCGCTCGTGCCGACCATCGTCAGTAGTGCTGACTCCGAGAGCACGAACCCGAGCTCAGGCGCTTCGGGCTTGGTGAAGATCTGCTGTCGTTCAGCCCGCGCGGACAGCACATCATCCAGGTTCGGCACCACTTGCGGGACGGCTTCGGCGTGGATCGCCTGCAGATAAGCAGGTGTCTGAAGCAGCCCTGGGATGATCTCGACCTGATACTTCCGGATCGTCGAGGCGTCGGCTTCGAGGTCGACCATCATGCGGGCGTACTTGTGGTAGATCGCCCGGTAGCCCGTCCAGCGGCCGCGTTGTTCGCTGCCCTTGGCCAGGTCGAGGTAGAAGCTCCGGTCGACTCGGACGCGGACCTTGCCGGCGTAGAAGTCGACGAGCTGTTCCAGGACTTGGCGTTTCAGACCGGTTTGGCCCGACTCCAGGCGGCTGATCGTGCTTTCCGCTTTGCCGATCGCGCGACCGGCTTCGGCCAGGTCGCAGCCGGCGTCTTCGCGGAGGTGCCGAAGCTCGTGTCCGAGCTGGAGTCGACGCACTGTTGGTGTCGGCATGTTCGTCAGCCTTCCACGGTCCGGGCGATCAGCGGCGCGATCTCACCCGATCATGTTACTGCCCAAAACGCAATTGCGTTGCTACCTTGATGACGTGCCGAACGGAATTGCATCGAGACGCAGAAGGCAACCGCAGGAGTCAGATTTCGTCTGCTACCAGCTAAATTTGCGCTGGCAGTGAAGAATCTGAAGATCTTGCAATTTGCATTTTGCAGGCCTCGGCGACGCCGGCAAGCACCCCCAGGCGAGCCGGTATCCGCGTCGGTGCTGCGGTGCCTGGTGGGCGTGTTTCCCCCGACCTCGCGCGCCTGCCAGGCACCGCTCCTTGAACTTCCCGAGCAGAACGGACTTTTCGATGAAGACCACCACTGCACCGGTCTCCCGAGGACCTGAGGCCGCTTCTCCCCCGGCCGTGCCGCAGCCTCGGGCGGGAGAGGAGGCGGCCGCTAATGCCCCGACCCCAGCAGGCGGCCGCCCCTCTCCCCACCTCCCCGCACCGCACCGGATTCCGCCCGGCACCCGGGTTCAGGCCCGCGTCTTCGGCGAGCTGATGGAGGGTCACGTGCTACCGCACGACACCTCCACCGTCGGCCGGCTGCCGCTGGTGCCGGTCCAGTTCGGCGAATTCTGCTGCAACCTGCTGCCCACCGATCTGTCCATCATGGACACTCCAGGAACAGCGGGCTGAGGCCGTCGCCCGACGCGACGCGCCCCCTCCCCCGCGGCGCGCGGCGACACCCGGATCGCGGACCTGACCGCACCTGCGATCCGGACGAGCGGGGCCGGGAGCAACGTGGCACCTCCCGGCCCCGCCACAAACCAGCACACGCAAAACATTGTCACCTTCATCGACAACGCCACAACCAGCCCATCAGCAACGGCGGCATCGACAGCACCACCGGAATCACGCGAAGGCTCCGGCGTCACGCCCTCGGCCACGGACCCTTCGCGACCCAAAACCGCAGGCCAAACGACATATCACAGCGGTGTAAGGTCAAAGAACCCCAAGTGAACGATCTCAACCAGAGACCCTTCGCAACGATCCTTGAAACCCCAAATCAAAGCACCCAAAAACCAAGCCCCCCGTCACCGGCTCCCCAAGCCGGTCCCCTTTGAGGCATGCCCGGCTGGACCTGGTGGACGGTACGATCCGCCGCCGTCACCTGCCCCCAAGCCGGTCCCCTTTGAGGCTCGTGCAGAAGTTCCGCCCAGATCATGGGTTCCTCTCGACCGTCACCGGCTCCCCAAGCCAGTCCCCTTTGAGGCTAGGGCGTGTGCTCAAGCATGAAATTCGTGAGGAAGTCCGCCGCCGTCACCGGCTCCCCAAGCCAGTCCCCTTTGAGGCAGGCGGCCAGGGCATGCAGCTGCACCGCGGTCATCCCCCCGCCGTCACCGGCTCCCCAAGCCGGTCCCCTTTGAGGCGCGATGTACCGATCAACGGTGATGGTGTTCGGTGTGGCCACCGTCACCGGCTCCCAAGCCGGTCGTCGTTTATGGCGGCTCGCTGCTGGCATGCGTAAGCGGGGCGGGACACCTTTGGTTGGTGTTCCGCCCCGCTTCTTTTGCTGGCTCGATCAGTTTTCGGCGCTTCGTCGCTTGCTCCACGGGCGCGGCTGCGCCGCGACCTTCAGGAGCAGCACGCTCTCGCCGAGCTTGTGTCCCGGGTGCCTGCGCTTCCCGGTCAGCGGGGGACGCTGTAGAGGACTCGCTTGCCCGGGTACTCCGTCACCGTCCAGACCTCGTTCTTGCCCGGCCAGTACGACAGGTCCTCCACGCCGATCGCCACCTCGCGGTCCGGACCGTCCACTGTGAGCACTCCCGCTCCGGTCTGCTTGTCCGGCAGCGCCGCCTGGAAATGCCCCGGGCCTGTTTCGCCGCCTCCCGTGCTGCTGAGGTACCAGCGGCCGTCCGTCGCCGTTGCGCCTTGCACGCGCGGTTTCGGCAGGCGGAGCGCCGACTTGGCTCGCCAGATGCCGTCGCCGTCCGGGCTCGGCAGGCCCGTTGCTCCGTCCAGGTTCCAGCGCGCCACCCGGCCGTTCAGGTTCGGGTCGCCCTGGTCTCCGCAGTACTCGCCGGTCAGCAGCGTGTCCGGGTTGGTGCTGCGGTCCAGCGACACGTACGAGTAGCGCTGCCTGCCTCCCGCCAGGCACTTGTAGTCGGCCGGGTGGTCGACCACGCCCTCCGGGTTCGACCAGCCCGCCACCTGCGGCATCACGTAGCGGTAGCCGAAGCCGTAGTACACGTTGTTCTGGCGGCCCACCTGGTTCTGGTCGGCCGTGTCGCCGTTCGTCGCCGACTTCAGGTCGAAGATCGACCGCATGTCGAACACCCGGATGCCACGGGCCGTGTCGACGAGGTAGAGGTAGTTGCCGTACCAGACGATCCCGCCCGCGTGAACGCTGCCGCCGTTGCCCGCCTGCGGCGTGGTGACCGCCTCGTAGGACGGGTTCCCGTTGCTGTTGATGTACGGGTAGACGAGCAGCACGTGCTGGTACTTGCTGGTCGCCGGGTCGAGGAAGGAGACCCGCACGCCCTTCGCCGGGCTGGTGTCCTTGTTGTACCAGCTGACCAGCAGGGCCTGCTTCGTCCCCCACTGCTGGTCTTCCTGCGCGTCCGCGACGGTCGTGACGCCCTGCGGCATCCACTCCGTCGTGTCGGTGTCGCCCGCGTTGAAGCAGAACTTGCGGAGCGTCGGTTCCTTCATCGTGTCCAGCGCCGGGGAGGTGCAGGCACTTCCGGTGCTGCCCTGGCGGTTGGCCTGGTCCAGGATGTTCTGCACGCCGAGCTTCGGTAGTTGGGCGTCCAGCTTGTCGACCCTCGACTGCAGGTCACCGCTGGTGTTGTTGAGCACGAAATCGTTGAGGTTGGGCGCATCCGCCGGGGCCGCCGCGGCGGGCAAGGCGGCCAGCGTCGTCGTCACCACGGCCGCCGATAGTGCCGCGGCCAACAGGTTTCGTCTGCTCACCGGTGTCTCCTTCTGGTCGAGAGCGGCGAACATCGGGAGGCTACGCGGACAAACGCTGCGGCAGAACGGAATTCACCTGTTCGCCTGCCACCGTTCGGCCGCGTGGCGGGCGCCAGGTGGGTGCCGGGCTGGTCCCCATGCCGCAATTTCCATTGAAATTGAACCTTCGATTTCAATGGAAATTGCGGACCGACCTCGGGGTGGGTGAGCATCGGCAGGGCCTAGGGTGGGGTTCTCGATCGGTTCGGGAGGTGCGGTGGACGTCGATCCGGCGGAGCTCGACGAGGCCATCGCGCAGCGGTACGCGCAGCTCACCGAGGAACTCGACGACGAAACCGCCTACCAGGTCCTGGTGGAGCTGGCGGACTTGCTGCTGCACCGTGCCGAGAGCGCCGACATCGACGACGTCATCGAGGTCGCCGGGAACCTGCTCGACGCCCTCGCCGACGACTCCCCCGCCCGCGCCGCGCCGCTCTACCAACTGGGCCTGGCGCACACGATGCGCGCCGAGCGCGGCGCCCAGGAGGAGTTCCGCACCGCCGTCGGCTACCTGCGGCAGCTGCGGCCGCTGCTGCCCGACGATTCGGCCGAGATCGTGGCCCGGATCGGCCTGATCACCGCGCAGGCGGCGCTCGTCCTGGAAGCCTTCGAGCACGTCGACGACGCACTGGCCGACCTCGACACTGCATTCGGGCAGCTGCCGGACTCGTTGCTGCGGAACCAGGTCCGCTTCCGGCGCGGGGCGGTGCACCTCACCCGGTACCTGTCGATGGGCGGCGGCGAAACCGATCACCGGACCGCCACCGAGGACCTCACCGCGACGCTCGACGTGCCGTCCGACGTGCGCACCTCGGACGCCTGCCACATCGGCCTCGCCTTCCTGCTGCTGACCGCGGAAATGCCCGCCGAGCTGCGGCAGGGCCCCATCGCCGCCGATGTCGCCGACCGGATCACGCTGACGGCCCCGGCCGAGGACCTCGCCGAGGTGCGCCGCCACCTGGACGCGATCTCCCCCGACGGAGCCGGCGACGGCTCCGTGACCACCTTGAAGGTCATCGTCAACGCGGTGGGGAACCTGGACGGCTCGACCACCGAGGACTGGACGACCGCGATCGGCGAACTCGACGACGCGAAGAGGTCGTGGCCCGACGAAGAACCCGGCAAGCGGGAAATCGCCGCGCTGCAAGCGGGTTTGGCCACGAAGCTCGCCGAGGTCAGCGGCAGTGCCGAGGACGCCGACGCCGCGACCGCCCAGATCGCCGCAGCCGCCGCGGCCTTGCCCGCCGACCACCCCATGCGTTCGCTGCTGCTCACCGGGCTGCGCTTCGCCTCCAACCCGCCCGGCAAGGCCGCTCCGGACCTCGACCCGGCCGAGAACGCCGCGGTGATCCGGCGGCTGGAGCAGGCGCTGGAGCAGTTCTCGGACGACGACCCGGACCGGGCGACGGTGCTCACCCAGCTGACGTCGACGCTGTTCAGGTCCGTCGCGACCGACCGCGCGCAGTCGCCGGCGTCCCTTTCCCGGGTCCGGGAGCTGAGCGAACAGGCGATCCGCCGCGGCGGCGCCGACCGGGTCAACGCCGGGATCAACCACTTCCTGCTGGGCGCCGCCGAGAGCTTCCAGGTGATCAACGACCGCGCCGAGGAGAAGCTCGGGGCCGCCGTGGCGAACATGCGGCGCGCCGACGAGCTGCTGCCCGCCGACCACAAGTTGCGGCCGCTGATGATGCCGTGGCTGAGCTGGCTGCTCACCCAGCGGTTCATGGCCTTCGGCGGCCAGGAGGACCTCGACGCCGCCCGCTACTACGCGGCGGCCGGCGGCGGGAACGACCAGGTCACGCGCTTCGCCGCCGCCGTGAGCCGGCTTTCGCCGCACCGGCTCGACGCCGCCACGCTGGACGGAGTGGCCGCGGAGCTCGAAGCGCTGGCATCGGAGATGTCGCCGGGGGACTTCCTCCAGCCCAGGATCGCGAGCGCGCTGGGAACGGCGCGAATGCTTCGGAACCTCCTCCACGGCGACGAGTTGAGCCTCGACGGTGCCAACACCGGCGAGGCGCGCGACGCGATGAACGCCGTCCTCGACGCCGTGGCCCGGGTGCCGGAGCACCACGTCGACCAACCGAACGAGACCCTCGGCGCCGCGAACGCGTTGGTCGTGCAGGGCCTTGCCACCCGGGATCTCGCGCTGCTCAACCGCGGCGTCGGCTTGATGGTCGAGGTCTGCGGGAAGGCCGACCTGTTCCCGCGCGAGCGTCGGCACGCGTTGGACATGCTGGGGACCGCGTTGCGGGTCCGCTACGAGTTCACCCGCGATCCGCGCGATCTCAGCAACGCCATCGACCGGTTCGAGCAGGTGCTCCGCGAGTTCGAGCTGGAGCCGGGCGCGTTCGAGACCGCGAACCTGTTGAACTCGCTGGCCGACTGCTACGCGACCCGCGGCGACGCGGTGCGCCGCGATCCGCAGCGCGCGGTGCAGAACGGGCTTGAGGCGTTGCGCGAGCGGGCGCGCAACGTGCTGCTGCAATCCAGCCCCCGCCGCGCGTTGGACACCGCGAACACCGCGTCCGGCGAAGCGGTGCAGGTGAGCCGGTGGTGCCTGGCGTCGGGCCAGCCGGAGGCCGCGGTGCAGGCGCTGGAGCTGGGGCGCGGCATGGTGCTGCACGCCGCGACGGTCGACGCGAACATGCCGGCCCTGCTGCGGGAGAACGGCCACGCGGACCTGGCCGAGCGGTGGGAATCCGAGGTGGGGCAACAACAACCGTGGGATGTCGGTGCTGCCGGCACGGCCAGCGTCGCCGATGCCGCGCTGCCCAGCGACCTGCGGTACCGGGTGCTGCGGGCCTTCGACGGCACCGCCGCCGAAGCGCACCTGCTCGCTCCGCCGCCGGTCGCGGAGATCGCTGCCGGGTTGCGCGCCGCGCGCACCCAGGCCCTCGTCTACCTGCTGCCCGGGGCCGCGGTGCTGGTCACCGCCGATGGGCGGGTCGAGCGGGTGGAGTCGCCGCAGCTCACCGAGGACGGCCCGGTCGCCCGGTTCGACCGGCTGCAGCGGGAGCGCGCCCGGGGCGACGACATCGAGGAGCAGTGGCGCGCGGCGTTGGCGAGCGTCTGCGACTGGGCGTGGACCGCGGTGCTGAACCCGGTGCTGGACCTGGTCGCCGCCGGTCCTCGCGAGCGACCGCTGCGAATCGTGCTGGTACCGACCGGAAAGCTCGGCACCGTGCCGTGGCACGCGGCGCGGCGGCGGGTGCCCGGCGGCAAGGTCCGGCACGTCTGCCAGGACGCCGTCATCTGCTACGCCGCGTCGGCGCGGCAGTTCGTCGAGGCCGGTCGGCGCGAAACCCGTTCCTGGGCAAGCGAACCGGCGCTGGTGCGGACGCCGGACCTGCACTTCAGCCGGCACGAGCTCGGCCACATCCACGAGGCGCACTACGGGCACGGCACCTACCTGGGCAAGCCGCCCGACCCGCGGCGCCGCAGACAACGCCGCGAGCCGCCGAAGCCCGCCGAGGTGCTCGCGCTGCTGCCCACCGCCTCGCTGCTGCACCTGGCCTGCCACGCCACCCCGGCCGAGCTGCCGATCGAGTCCGCGCTGCTGCTCGGTTCCGGAGAAGTGCTGCCGGTGCAGGACATCCTGCGCCAGGCGCGGGACCGGCCGCGGGATGCCGCCGGGGCGCTCGTCGTGCTCGCGGCCTGCGCCAGCGACCTCACCGACCGGCAGCACGACGAGGTGCTGACGCTGTCCACCGCGTTCCTCGCCGCCGGTGCCGCCGGCGTCGTGGGCACGCGCTGGGAGGTCGAGGACCTGCCCACGGCCATGTTCATGATCGTGTTCCACCACTACCTCAACGCCGGCTACGCCGATCCGGCGAGCGCGCTGCGGGCCGCGCAGCTGTGGATGCTCGACCCGCGCCGCCGCCCGCTGCCCGGCCTGCCCGAAGAACTCTCGCTCTTCTTCGCCGACATCGACCCCGCCGAGCTCGCGCACTGGGCAGGATTCACCTACCAAGGCCGGTAACTTCTGCTTTTATAAGCGGCGAAGCCGCTTGCGGTGTGGGACACAGCTTGCACCGCCGCGGGTTCACGGTGCCCACTCCTCTGGAGTTCTCCCAGCGAGGACAGCCCCGACGTGGTGAATTGGTCATTCATGAGTCGGGGATCCCACAGCGAGAAGGCCTCTGAGGTTCCGCCACCCGCACCGCCACGCAAGCAATACCCTGAAAGCTCTCTGATCGAGAGGAGTCCCATGGCTTCGGCGACGTTCGGCATCGACCTCGGCACCACGCACTCGTGCATCGCGCACATCGACGAGGCCGCTCGTCCGGTGATCGCCAAGAGCGCGGTCGGCGAGGACACCACGCCCTCGGTGGTGTACTTCGAGCGGCCCGGCACGGCGCTGGTGGGCACGGCGGCGAAGAACTCCGCGCTGCTCGCCCCGCATCTGGTGGCGCAGCTGGTCAAGCGCGACATGGGGCGCAAGAACACCGAGTTCACCTACCACGGGAACCGCTACACGCCGGAGAAGATCTCCGCGCTGATCCTGCGCGAACTCGCCCGCGCGGCCGAGGAGAACACCGGGCACACCGTGCGCGACGTGGTCATCACGGTGCCCGCCTACTTCGGCATCGCCGAGCGCGATGCGACCCGCAAGGCCGGCGAGATCGCCGGGCTGAACGTGCTCGACGTGCTGGACGAGCCGGTCGCCGCCGCGCTGCACCACCACGCGCTGGACAACGCGCCGCAGACCCGGCACGTGCTGGTCTACGACCTCGGCGGCGGCACCTTCGACACCACCGTCATCCGCGTTTCCGGCGACGACATCAAGGTGGTGTGCACCGACGGCGACGGCCGGCTCGGCGGCGCGGACTGGGACGAGCGGATCACCGACCACCTGCTCGCCGCGTTCCGGAACGCGCACCCGAACCTGGATCCGAGCGCGGACGAGCTGGCCATGCAGGAGTTCGCCGACCGCGCCGAAGAGGCCAAGAAGGCGTTGAGCGCCACCATGTCCCGCAACGTCGCGCTGCGGGCCGCGGGTGCCGCGGTGACGGTGCCCTTCACCCGGGAGCAGCTGGAGGAGCTCACCGCCGATCTGCTCGACCGGACGATGACGATCACCGAGCGGATCATCGAAACCGCGCGCGGCAAGGGCGTCGAGCGGTTCGACGAGGTCCTGCTGGCGGGCGGCATGACCCGGATGCCCGCCGTGGCGGCGGAGCTCAAGCGGCGGTTCGGGCTCGACGCCCGGCTCTCCGAACCCGACCTCGCCGTCGCCAAGGGCGCGGCGCTGTTCGCGCTGATCAGGCAGGCCAAGAAGGTCCAGGGCGCGCCGGCCGAACGGCAACTGGGCATCAGCGCCGCCGACGTCGATGCGATGGCCAGGAAGCGGGTCGCGACGGTGGTGCCGCGGGCGTTCGGCGTCAAGGCGCTGGATCCGCGGGACCCGCTGGCGCTGACGGACCCGATGCGGGCGCGGCAGATGGTGGCGCACCTGCTGCACGCCAACACCGAACTGCCCGCCGACACCGGCCCGTACCCGTTCCAGACGGCCATCGACAACCAGCGGATGGCCGAGATCGAGGTGTGGGAGCAGGCCGGGTCGACGCCGTCGGAGGAGCTGGCCGACAACAGCAAGGTGGGGCACGGCATGCTCACCGGCATCCCGGCCCGGCCCGCCGGGTGCCGGATCGAGATCACCTTCCACATGTCCGAAACCGGCGCGCTGACGGTGCACGCGAAGGAGTTGGAGAGCGGCAACGACGTGCGCTTCGAACTCGAGATCGGCGGCATGGACCAGAAGGCGGTGGCCAAGGCCCGCACCGACATCGCGGGCCACCAGGTGAGCGGTTAAAGAGTGCTTCGAAATTGGTTTGCGTTAGCGGTGCGAGTTGAGTCCCACCACAAGCGGCTACCGCCGCTTAGAACACGACCTAGCCCAGCAGCGCGGACAGTTCCGCGACCTCGGCCGTCACGCGGCTTTCCGCCTTCGCCAGCGAATAGCCCTCCGGATGGTGCGTGAGCACCACGACGATGTACCGGTCACCGCTGCCGACCAGCCCGCTGGTGTGCACGTCCACGCCGCCGCGCCCGGCCGCCCACGCCTGCTTGACGCCCCACTCCTCGCCGGGCAGCGCGCTGGGGATGCCGAAGTGCTGGTCGGTGCCGTCGGCGGCGGTGCGCGCGGCATCGCGCAGCGGATCGAGCAGCAGGGCGCGCTTCTCCTCCGGTAGCTCCAGAACGTGCTGGTACACCTTGACCATGTCGTTCGCGGTGATCAGCGTGTCGCCCCAGCGGCCCGGCGTGTCCGGAGGTTCGGTGTCCGACAGGCCGAGGTCGGCCGCGACGCGGGTGACGATCTGCGGCCCGCCACCGGAGGACCACAGTTCGCTGGCGATGCCGTCGTCGCTGTGCGAGAGCATCCGGGTCACCCGCGGGCTCGGTCGCTTCGGCGTGACGATCCCGCGCTCGACCAGGTCGAGCCCGATGAGCAGCTTCACCAGCGACGCCGACCGGAACTGCCGGTCGGCGTGGTCGGAGTGCAGCATTTCCTGCTCGACGCGGTCGAAGACCACCGTGCTGGAGTCGGTATCCCCGGAGGCCTGGCCGATGCCGAACGCGATGGCCAGGGCCGCCACCACGACCAGCGCTGCGACGACCGGCCAGTTGTTCCGCCGCCGGGGGCGCTGTGCCCGCAGCGGCCTGGTCTTCGCTTCCAACATGACTCCAGCGTCGCGACGCGATGTCGGCGTCAGACCTTGGTGATGTCATGGTTTCGCTACAGAACCACACGGGTGCCGCGGTGGAGATCCATAATCGGCCGGTGCCGAATGTGCTGCTGATAGAGGACGACCCGGCCGTCCGGGCGGGGCTGTGCCTGGGCCTTCGCCGGCACGGACACGTGGTGGAGCCGGCGCCGGACGGGGAAGGTGGCCTGCGGTTGCTGGGTGCCGCGGACATCGTGGTGCTGGACGTGATGCTGCCCGGGATCGACGGTTTCGAGGTGTGCCGCCGGATCCGGGCCGCTGGCAACCTGCCGATCATCATGCTCACCGCTCGCGGCGATGACATCGACGTGGTCAGCGGCCTGGAGGCGGGCGCCGACGACTACGTGGTGAAACCGGTGCAGGCTCGGGTGCTGGACGCGCGGATCAAGGCGGTGCTGCGCCGCAACGGCGGTGGCGCGGACCAGGATCGGGAACGGCACGGCGACCTCGTGATCGACCGGGCCGCGCTGGAGGTGTCGAAGGCGGGCGAGCCGGTCCCGTTGACGCCGACCGAGCTGCGGCTGCTGCTGGAGCTGTCGAAGGTGCCCGGCCACGTGCTCAGCCGCCAGCAGCTGCTGAACCTGGTGTGGGAGCACGAGTTCCTGGGCGATTCGCGGCTGGTCGACGCCTGCGTGCAGCGGGTGCGCATGAAGATCGAGGACGTGCCGGGCTCGCCCGTTTACATCCGGACCGTGCGCGGTTTCGGCTACCGGTTCGGCCCCCTGTGATCGGGCGATTGCTCGGCAGGGCGCGGGGAATCCGACCGCGGATGGTCCTGATCGTCACGTTCGTCGCGCTGCTGGCGACGGTCGCGGCGACCGGGGCGAACTACGTCTCGGCCCGCCGCACCGTGCTCGCCACGACGCAGGACCACTTCATGCAGCAGCTGCGCGACGACGTCGACCGGCTGGCCCCGGACCTCCGGCTGCCCCTCGACCAGGCCGCCCTCGACGAGCTCCACGGCCGGCTCGGTAGGCACACCGTCGTCGTCTTCGGCGGCCTGACCGCGAAGGACGCCACCTATCCCGCAGCTGAGATCTCGGAAGGCCTGCGCGCGACGGTGCGCAACGGCACGCAGGTCGTGTTCCAGCGGGTTGAGAACCAGAGCACCGTCATGCTCGTCGTCGGCATGCCGGTGCTGACCACCGACGAGCACTTCCAGCGCCACCCGTCCGGGCTGGAGGTGTACGGCTGGCTCCCGCTCTACGAACAGCAGCGGCAGATCCAGGAGTTCGCGACGAACGGCTGGCTGACCGGCGCCGTCGCGGTGCCGCTCGCGGTGATCGTCGCCTGGCTCGCCGCCAGCGCGGTGCTCCGGCCGGTGCGCCGGCTGCGCGATGGCGCCCGCAGCCTCGCCCGCGGCGACCTGACGACGCGGCTGCCCGCTCGCGGCTCGGACGAACTCGCCGAGCTGGCGCGGACTTTCAACGACAGCGCGGCCAGCCTGGAGGCTTCGGTCGGCGAGCTGCGGCGGATGGAGGCCGACTCCCGGAGGTTCGTCGCCGACGTGTCGCACGAGCTGCGCA
Source organism: Saccharopolyspora elongata (assembly GCF_004348985.1). GTDB lineage: Bacteria > Actinomycetota > Actinomycetes > Mycobacteriales > Pseudonocardiaceae > Saccharopolyspora > Saccharopolyspora elongata. The sequence goes on from NZ_SMKW01000024.1 coordinate 81,770, forward strand.
CCCCGCTGGCCGCGATGACGGCGGTCAACGAGGTGCTCGACGAGGAAGGCTCGCGGCTTCCCGGCGACGCCGGCACCGCCGCCCGGTTGATCAGCTCGGAGACGAAAAAGCTCGCGCGACTGGTGGACGACCTGATCGAGATCTCCCGGTTCGATTCCGGCGCCGCGCGGCTCGACCGGCAGGAAACCGACCTCGGGGAGCTGATCAGCGGGACGCTGCGCACCCGCCAGTGGGGCGACCGGGTGGAGGCGGATCTGCCGCCGGGGATCGTCGCCGAGGTCGACGGCCGGCGAGTGGACGTGATCGTGGCGAACCTGGTGGGCAACGCGCTCCGGCACGGCGAGCCGCCCGTGCGGGTGCGCCTGCGCAGCGCCGACGGGCAGGTCGTCGTCGAGGTCACCGACAACGGCCCTGGACTGCCAGAATCCGTGCTGCCGCACGTGTTCGCGCGGTTCTACAAGGCCGACGCGGCGCGCACCCGGTCGGAGGGCAGCGGGCTCGGGCTGTCGATCGCGATGAAGAACGCGGCGTTGCACGGCGGCACCATCGAGGCGGGCAACCAGCCCGGCGGTGGCGCGAAGTTCACGCTGCGGTTGCCCCTGGAGGACTCGTGAAACGCATCGCCTTGGCGGCCGTGCTGCTGGTGCTCGCCGGTTGCGGCGTGCGGCCGACGGACGTGGTGCTCGCCGGGAAAGGGCCGGACGGCATCGCGCGAGGGCCGGTGCTGTACTTCGTGACCGGCGAGCCCGGCCAGGTCAGGCCGACGATCCGGGAGACCGGCCGGCTCGGCACCGTGACCGACGCGCTCCGCCTGCTCGCCGCCGGGCCCACCCCCGCCGAAGGCGCGGCCGGATTCCGCACGGAACTGCCGTTCCTCACGACCGAGCAGGTGTCGGCCGGCGCCCCGGACGACGGGATCGTGACCGTGCAGGTCCCCGTGCCGCCGAGCATGTTGTCCGCTCTCGCATCGACGCAGCTGGTCTGCACGGCCGTCGGGGTCAGCGCGATGGCCGGGGCGAACGCCCAGAAGCTCATGGTGCAGCTCAGCGGTTCGGGCGAGGTCGGGAAACCGGTGCTCTGCCCGGCCAACGGCTAGACCGCGCCCGGTGGAACTCCCAATCCCGGAGCCAGGGTGTCGGGGAACCTGGCCCACGCGCCCTTTTCGCGCGAAACCGGCGCCCCCGCGCCTACCAGTGGGTGGCGATTTCGCGCGAAATCGCCACCCACGGCACGTCGGAGACAGCAGGCCGCCCGACCCCATCCCTACCCGGCGTCCGGAACAGCCTCTATAGCCTCGCGGTCATGGCGGACTGGGAGCTTCGGGACTCTTCGGCGGCGGACGTCGAGGCGGTGGCAGAGCTTCGGGCCGTGGTGCTCCGAGCGGATCTCCAGCGGCTCGGCCGGTACGACGAGCAGCGCGTGCGGCAGCGGCTGCGGGATGGGTTCGAGCCGGCGCACACCTGGGTGATCGAGGTGGGTGGCGCCTTCGCCGGCTGCGTGGCGCTGCGCCCGGCCGAAAGCGCCTACTGGCTGGAGCACTTCTACCTGGCCCCGGGCCTGCAGGGCAGGGGCATCGGATCTGCCGTGCTGGGCAGCCTGTTGGAGCGGTGCGACCGGGAGGACGTCTTGGTGCGGTTGAACGTGCTGCAGGGCAGCCCGGCCCGGAAACTGTACGAGCGGCACGGGTTTTCGGTCGAGACCGAGGACGCCGTGGACGTCTTCATGGTGCGCGCCCCGGTATCGCAAGCGCCCGGCGATCGATCGGGCTTCCCCGATCCCGGCCCGTCTCGTCGGATCTTGGTGTTGACTGAACCGCGGACACCGGACTCGCACCGGAGAGGAGGTCGACGTTGAGTCAGCAGCGGATGTTGGACGCGCTGGCGACCGAGTGGGACGACGTCGCCGACCGGCTCGACCCCGAGACGTTCACCAGGCTGGTCGCGCTGGTCGCCGAGCTGCAGGACGCGGCGGATTCGGAGAATTCCGCGCTGATCGCCGAGGACATCGCCTCGCTGCTCGGGGACGTGCTGCCGGTGACGCACCCGGTGCGCCGGGCGCTGGCCGAACCCGTGTCGCGGTTCCGCCGGCCGGAGGTGGACTGGCAGCGGCTGAGCACGGACCTGAGCGACCGGCTGGCTGATTCCGCGCCGCGCGCCGACCTGAACCGGCTGCGTGCGGCGGATTCGCTGGACGCGCACCAGGTTTCGGCGGGCGGCGGCGACCCGGCCGACCCGGACCTGATCCGGCTGCCGGGCGCCGACGGCCCCGCCCGGTGGCCCGCGTTCCAGTTCGACGCCGCGGGGGCGCCGCGCGAGCTGGTGCGCACCGTGAACCGGTACCTGCGCGCCGCCGACGATCCATGGGGAGCCGCGGACTGGTGGCTCGGGATCAACGACTGGTTGGGCGGGGTGCCTGCCGAGCTGATCGGCCAGGTCACCGACCAGGCGTTGATCGACGCCGCCCGCGAAGACTCGGCGGAGGTGTGACCGTGCCGATGGCCACCCCACCGCTGGAGTTCGAGGCCGCCCCGACCCGGTACGTGCTGCCCGCCGACACCACGCTGTTCCGGCTGCACGACCGCAGGCGGCACGCGGCCGAGTTCAAGCCCGCCCAGGCCGGCAACGCGCCGGGCGGCCGGTTCGACGGCACACCGTCGGACCCGTTCCCCAGCTACTACGCCGGATTGCAGGTGACGACGGCGCTGGCGGAAGTGCTGCTGCGCAACCTGGGCTTCGGCGGCAACGGGCAGCGGCTGATCCGCCGGGCGCAGATCGCCGAGCGACGGCTCAGCGCCGTCCGCACCGCCCGCGAGCTGACCCTGGTCAGCCTGCTGACCGGACCCGATCTGGCCGCGGTCGCGCAGGATTCCTGGCTGGTCGACGCCGAGGGCAAGGACTCCTACGAGCGGACCCGCGACTGGGCGGCGTGGATCCGGGCGCAGGCGGAGTGGGCGGACGGGCTGATCTGGCCGTCCAAGCGGGACACCGGGAATCCGGCCCTGGTGCTGTTCGGCGACCGCTGCGGAGCGGACGGCCTGGACGGCGAAGAACCGGAACTGCAGATCGACCTGGACACCCCGATCGGCGAGGCCTGGCTGGCCAGGATGCTCGCCCCCTACCGCGCAGCGGTAGCCCCCAGACCGAACTGACACCCCGGCAGCCACGAGCCCGTGGGTGCCGCCGAGCGGAACGAGTGAACGGCCTGTTCACCTCGTCTACCGAGGCGAACAGGCCGTTCACTCAGAACATCCGACGCGCAGAACGAGCCTGGAAACAGGTCAAACCCTCAGCGCTGGGACCAGGTTCCGCCGTGCTGGAGGAACGCCCATTCGCGTTCCCAGGCGCGCATGCACATGCGGCGGGCCAGGTGCTGGGTCCCCGTGATCAGGGCGATGCAGGCCAGCTCGGTCACCAGCAGCATCAGCAGTGCCGCGAAGATCGCCGACGCCGTGATCGCTCCTCCGCCGGCCGGGGCCGGTACCCGGTTGCCCGCCTGGTCGACCCACACGGTCACGGTGTCGCCCGGCGAGCTGTCGGCCGGGACCTGGACCGTCGCGCTCTGCGTCCGGGCCAGCCCGGCGCGCCACTCGACGACCGCGGTCGAGTTCAGGGCGTCCTGGCTGTAGGCCTCGGATACCGGGACGCTGAGCGCGGGGCGGGTGGTCAGCACCGCGTCCACCGGCCGCGTGGTCTCCGCCGCCGTCGTCGCACGCTGCGTGAGGTCGGCGTGCAGGGACGCGCCGAACAGGCCCGACGCGGGGATCGCGATCAGGGCGACCATGAGCAGCAGCACCGAGATGCCCGCCGCGAGCCGATCGATGGGCCTTCGCAACGGGTTCCGGTTCACCCCCAGTGCGTTGACCAACCACGCTGCGTGCGCTTTCAGCGCCGCGACCATCGCCGACCTCCAGACATCCGGTGCACCAAAGAGCCGCGAACGACCGTCGTCTTGTTTCGCCTCGATGGTTGTGCGCAGCATCCGCCAACACGAGTATCCTCCCCACCTGCCCCATCGTTATCACAACGTGACCAGACATACACCAACGGTGTAGCAGATCACGTTATTCACAATCTGCGATCCCACCGGCCGGGATGGGTGAGTCGGGCCTTTGGTGCACGGGAATTCAATTCCGGCAATTCGAACCATGGCCGGCAGGCATCCGGTGGTCCCGCGACCGGCGGCCGCGGGACCACCGCGGGTCAGCCCTGCGTCCTCAGTGGACGGAAGAAGACGCGCAACTCCTCCGCCACCTGCGCCGGTTCCTCGTGCGGCATGAAGTGCCCGCCGCGCCCCGGCCTGCTCCAGTGGCGCAGGTCGCGGTAGATGCGCTCCGCGAGGCTCTTCGGGAAGTTCGCGAAGATCGGCTCCCGGCTCAGCGTCACCGCCCCGGGCACCTCGATCGGCGGGACCGGCGCGTTGCGGTGGTAGTCGTAGTACTGCCGGAACGACGAGCCGATGGTGCCGGTGGCCCAGTACAGGGTCGCGACGGTCAGCAGCGCATCCTTGTCCCAGCGCCGCTCCAGGTCACCGCCGCAGTCGCTCCAGTCGCGGTACTTGTCGGCGATCCACGCGACGAGACCGGCCGGCGAGTCCACCAGCGCCGCCGCGACCGTGTCCGGCCGGGTCAGCATGATCTCGCTGTACCCGCCGTCCGACTCGTCGTAGACGGCCACCTCGTCGAGGTAGGCCTGCTCCTCGGCCGTCGGCGGCCGCTCGCCGAAGTCGGTGGCGATCACCGCAGTGGTCACGTGGACTCCCGCCACCTCACCCGGGTAGAGCGCGCCGAGCCACTGGGTGACTCCGCCGCCGATGTCGCCGCCGAAGGCGCCGAACCGCTGGTAACCCAGGGTGCCGGTCATCAGCTCGTGCCAGATCTCGGCGACGCCGCGGCGGGTGAACGGCCCCGCCGGCAGCTCGGAGAACAGGAAACCCGGCAGCGAGGGGATGATCACGTCGAAGGCATCGGCCGGATCGCCGCCGTGCGCGGCGGGATCGGTCAGCGGCCCGGCGACCCGCAGCATCTCCACGAAGCTGCTGGGCCAGCCGTGGGTCAGGACCAGCGGCAGCGGTGCGGGCGCGCCGTCCGCTCGCTTGCCGCGCAGGTGCACGAAGTGCACCTTCCGGCCCGCGACCTCGGCGAGGTAGTGCGGGTAGGCGTTGAGCGCCGCTTCGGCGGCGCGCCAGTCGAACCCGCCCGCCCAGTAGGCGACGAGCTCGCGGAGGTAGTCGGGATCCGTCCCGCCGGCCCACCTAGCGCTGTCCGACGCGGTCGTGAAGCGGGTGCGCGACAGGCGGATGCGCAGGTCGTCGAGGACGTCGTCGGGAACGGAAATGCGAAAGGGCTGAACAGTCATCTCTTCCTTCATCCAGTGCACGTTTCGTGGAACGAGCTCTCCTGGATGTCGGTCAGACCGCCGCCGCAGCCAGGAGCGCCCGGATGGAACGGGTCGTCGTCATCGGGCTCACCTCCTCGCTTTTGTCGCGGCTGACACGACTTTACCGCAGCGATCGCCTTGCACACGCTCAACGGCCGCGACGAGCCGACAGGCCGGTGGCCATCGAGGCGATACCCGCCGCGACGCCCGCGGCGTCGTCGATCTGCTGGTCGGCGTCCGGAACACCGGGGCAGGCCAGGTCCGCGAGCGAATCCGCGGCGGCCGGCCCGAGGCCGCGCACGACGATGCGGATGCCCATCGCGCAGGCCTTCCGCGCCAGCTCACGGGCCTTCGCGTGGTCCCCGAGCGCCCCGTCGCTGAAGATGCAGAGCACGCGGTCGCCCGGGTACTCCGGCAGCACCTCGATGCCGAGCTGCAGCGCGGACGAAAGCACGGTGCCGCCCCACGTCTTCGCCTTCCGGAGCGCGGAAACCACGTCGTCCAGCCGGGCTTCCGGCGGCACGTACTGCTGCACGACATCGGACCAGAGCACCAGCCCGCTCTTGTAGTGCGCGCCGTCGGCTTCGGCGAGGAACCGCTCGCCGCCGGCGATGGCCTGCTCCAGCCGTTGCCCATGCATCGACGCACTCACGTCGATGCACAGCAGGACGTGCCCGCCGTACCGCTCCTGCAGCCTGGGCAGGAACTCGCCGGGCGGCGCCTGCGTCAACCCGATCCCGCCGAAGTCCCGGCGAATCCACGAACTCATCGCTCCCCCGAACTCAGCACCGCACGGTCAGCCCGGCGATGGTCTCGGCCAGCCGCTCGGTCGCCGCGCCGTCCACGACACCGTCCACATAGGCCTCCAGCTCCAGCGCCGCGCCGCTGAGCGGCTCCCGAGCGGTCACCGCGAGCAGGCCGTCCGCGCTGACGCGCAACGTCAGCTCGATCACCGATCCGGCGGGCAGCGGCGGCAGCCCGGCGAACTCGCCGTCCAGCACCCGGCGGTTGTGCTCGACCTCCGCCGACGGTACGTCGCCTGCCTGCTCGAACACCTGGATGCGGACCGACCGCTGCCGGTTCACGATGGTGGCGAACCGGGCCGTCGCGGTGGCGGGCAGCGGATCGTTGCGCTGCACGAGGTGGTCGACGAAGCTCCGCAGGCCTTCGTCGTGGCTGTCCTCGACCAGCACGCCGAAGCTGCGCGGCACCACTGCCGCCGACGTGCCGGCCTGCGCCGTGGCGAGCCGGTGCGCGCGCACCGCGGCCCCCGACACGACGGCCAGGTCGGGATCGACGATCTTCGGCGCCCGGCCGAGATGTGCTTGCAGCGCGGCACGAATCATCGGTGCCTTCGTGGCGCCGCCGACCAGCAACACCTCGTCGATCCTCGACACGCCCTTCGCCGCCGCATCGGCGAGCACCCGGTCGACGATCCGCAGGGTGCGCTCCACCAGGTCCGCGCCGAGGTCCTCCAACGTCGCCCGGTCGATCTCGAAGCTCCCCGAGTCGTCGCCGCAGCGCAGCTTCACCTGGCGGCTGGTGACCGTGCTGAGCTGGCGTTTGAGGTGCTCGGTGACGTCCTGGAGCTGTTGCCGGAACTCCTCGTCGTCCGGGTCCGCGTCCGGGTGTTCGCGGGCGAACGCCGCCGCCAGGTGCTCGGCGATGCGCTCGTTCCAGTCGGCACCGCCGAGCCTGCTGTCGCCGTCGGTGGCCACCACGTGCACACCGTCGTCGGCGACCCGCAGCACGGTCGTGTCGAAGGTGCCGCCGCCGAGGTCGTAGACGAGCGCGGCGCCGGGCTCCGCCTGGGCGGAGTAGTGCAGCGCGGCCGCGACCGGTTCGCTCAGCACCTCCAGCACCTCGATGCCGGCCAGCCGCGCCGCCTGCAAGGTGGCTTCGCGCTCCCGGATACCGAAGTAGGCCGGAACCGTGATCACCGCGCGGACCGTCCCATGTGGACCGAAGCGCGCGACGGCGTCGTCGACGAGGCTGCGCAGGATCAGCGCCGACACCGATTCCGGCGTGTGCCGCGCGCCGTGGAACAGCAGCTCGAACTCGGTGCCCATCCGGCGCTTGATCAGCTCGACGGTGTTCTCCGGGTCGAGGCTCTCCCGCGCCGCCGCCCCGACCACGGCCGTGTCGGCGGACGCGAAGTGCACCACCGACGGCGTGGTGAGCTCGCCGAGCCGGTTGCGCACCACCTCGACCTCACCGTCCACGATGGACGCGACGGCGGAGTAGGTGGTGCCCAGGTCGATGCCGAGCACCAACTCGTCAGGCACCGCCGAACACCGCCGTCGTGAAGTCGGTGCAGCTGACCGCAGAGCCGAGGATCGTGAGCAGCATCGCGATCGCGAAGACCGCGATCAGCAGCCAGCGGTACACCCGGTAGTTCGCCGGGGGTCGGATGGTCATACGGCCTCCGTGGTCGGCTTCTCGTCGCGTCCGAGGGCGAAGCCGCCGCGGCCCATCAGCCAGCGGAACGGCGCCGCCGGGGTGAGCCGGTGCCCCGGCCTGATCCCGGTCACCGAGGACACCACGAAGTAGCGCACCTCGGCGAAGTCCCGCTCCGCGGCCAGCACCAGGTTGTCCAGGCCCGCGGTGTTCAGCCACTCCCGCACCGCCCCGGCGCACAGGTCCGCGGCCCACGGCAGGTCGGTCAGCAGGTCCGCCTTGACCACCGTGACCGCCAGGGCCCGGCGCTCGGTCTGCACCCCGTAGTCGCGCAACCGCCGGGCCGTCACCTGGTAGACCTGCTCGGGGTCGCCGCTGGCCGGATGTGCTTGCGCCAGGCGGGATTCCAGCGCGCCGCCGAGCTGGTCGCGCACCCAGCCGATGGCGAACGGGTCGACCACCAGCACCAGTCCTCCGGCGTGGTCGAGGAACTCCAGCTCGCTGTTGTCGTCCCGGTCGAGGTAGAACTCGCCTGCCGCGTCGAAGAGGTGCACCAGCGCCTGGTCACGGGCCTTCGCCGAGCCGCCGCGGGTGAACCGCACCGTGATCGCCGCGGGCAGCTGCCCGGCCGGCGTCTTCGCGGTGTCGCCGCCGGTGGTGATCAGCTGTTCGCCGTGTTCGAAGGCCTGCTTGCTGGCGCCGTCGACGAAGTCGAGCACGGCGCCTTCGGCAGCGGCGCGGTCCCGCAGGGTGACCAGGCCCGCGTGCACGAGCCGCGTCTTGCCCGCCGATACCGGGCCGAAGACCGGCACCCGGATGTCGGTGACCGCGCCCGAACCGGCCCGCAGCAGACGGTCGCAGCGCTGGCACAGCGCCTCCAGCCGCTTGGACGCCCGCAGCACGGTCGTCGGCAGCTTCGCGCCGCACCCGCAGGTGCGCGACGCCGCGCCCAGCGCGCCGGGCCGGATGTCGCGGTGCACCACCTGGCAGCCGTCGCAGCGGTAGGCGGGAACGGCCATCACGTGGTAGCAGACCGGGCAGCTGCCGCTGGCCTTCCGCAGCCGCCGCACGACGAGGTCGTAGCCGCGCAGCAGTCCGACCAGCGCACCCCGGCCGAGCCATCCGATGCCGAGCACGACAGCCCCGATCACCAGCACTTCCGCCGCGCCGAGCAGCGCGCCCAGCGTGACACCCGACCAGATCAGGGCGGTCAGGCCGATGCTCACGAACCGGAGCTTGCTGCCGGTGCCGTAGTTGAGGCCCCACTGCCAGCCGCGCACGATGAAGGCGAGGCCGTTCTGCCAGGCCGCGACCAGGTCGCGGCGCCACTGCGCGGCGAGGTAGCCCGGCCAGGCCCAGTCGTGCGGGAACGGCCCCTTGGGCTTGCGCAGCCCGGCGGTGCCGTTGACCACGTCGTTCGGCGTCACCAGCTGCGGCTGCGCCGCGCCGCGCCCCGCCAGCACCAGGCACGTCGAGACGAACGCCCACGAGCTGCCGAACAGCACGAACAGCGGGAACAGCCAGGCCACGATCCCGATGACCACCGTGGCCAGCCACAAGCCCAGGCACAGCACCAGGAGGGCCCCGATCACGTAGGGCATTACTTCTCCCGTCTGCCGAACAACCGGCGCGCGAACTCGCGGGTGCGGGCCGGTTTGGGCTTCTGCTGCGAGAACTCCTTCAGCCACTCGTGCCAGCCCGCGGCGGACTCGGCCGCCACGCCGCGCAGCACCTTGCTGACCCGCCGGTAGTCGGTCGGCTTGTGCTGGCCCGCCCAGCGCTCCAGGGCCTTGTCGAACGCCGTCCGCACCTGCTCCGAGGCGGCGTCCTCCCAGCCGGTCAGGAACGCGAGCACGACCGCGTGGTCGCGCCGCGACTGCGCGGCCTGCTCGTCGTTCCACACCGCGGGCAGCGCGTGCACCAGCATCTGCTGGAGCTGGTCGCCGCCCCGCACGGTCAGGTCGAGCGCGGCCGGCAGGTCCATGTCGAGCAGCACCGCGATGATCTGGTCCGCGCGGGCGGTGAACACCGACTCCGAGATGTCCTTCAGCGTCGCGGCATCGGCTTCGGCGCCCTTGCGGGCGAAATTGCTCAGCCAGGACCGCAGCCGGCCGTCGTCCTCCCACAGCTTGCGCAGGTCTTCCCGGTCGCCGAGGTGATGTCCCAGCATCCGCAGGACGTCCAGGTAACGACCGGACACCTTGGGCTTCTCCAGCACCGTGAACGCCCGCTGCGCCAGGGAATCCGAGACTGCCGTCGACGGCAGTGCGGTGAGGAAGTCCTTGAGCTCGGCCATGGTGGGCGCGGAGTTCCGGTACAGCGCCTCCCACACCGCTTCGCCGGTGCCCGGCCGGTCCGGCGCGCGCAGCTGCTCGCGGAACCGGGCGGTGGTCTCCTGCCGCACCGAGCCGCCGGAGGCCACCGCGGCGGCGGCGACCGCCGCGTCCAGCGGCATGAACGGATCGCTGATCGTCGGCGCCAGCAGCCGCCACCAGCGGGCGTCGATCGCCTCGGCGACCTCGGCGGCGCCGGGGCCCGCTAGGCGGCGGGCCAGCACGTCGCGCAGCAGGTCGATCATCTCCGGACCGCACGTCCAGCGCGCCGGGTCGACGCCGGCGTGCGGGTGTTCCGCCCACCACTCGACGAACCGCCCGGCCGCCTCGGCGAACCGGCCCACCCGAGGCCGCACGCCGAACCTGGTCGCGGTCCGCAGCAGCAGGTCCATCCGCTCCGGGGCGACGGCGCCGGCGGCCGCCTCGACCAGGATGCAGGCCTCCTCCACCTCGTCCGGGCTCCACGGCCGCGGCGACAGCGGAGCCCGGGAATCGGCCGGGGTGCCGCGCACGATCTCGTCGATCTCGCCGCGCAGCAACGCGATCCGCACCCGGCCGGCCTGCGCCGCGTTCGCCTCGGCCAGCTTCGCCAGCACCGGCAGCGCGGGCGACGAGGCCAGCACCGCGTCCAGCACCGGTTCGACGACGTCCGATGTGGACACCGGTGGCGGGGACACCAGCCAATCCGCCAGCGCCATCGCGGAATCCTGCCCGGACACGGCCTCCTCGAGCATCAGCACCCCGGCGGCCAGCCGGTCCGCCGTGCCCGGCCGCCGGTCGTCGCAGTTGCGGGCGAACTGGTGCGACAGCTCGATGGCGTCGACCACGTCGTAGGGGTCGGCGCCGAGGAAGCGCGGCACCCAGTGGCGGGCGGCGGCGGTCGGCTCGTCCTTCCGGCGTTCCCCGGTGACCAGGTTGAACACCACGTAGTCGGAGTTGCGGTCCGGATCGGCCAGCGACCCGGCCCAGTCCGGGTGCACCGCCAGCACCTCGTGGCGGCTGTACTGCGGGTTGGTGGCGAACACCCGGAAACCCACCCGCAGCGCCCGTTCCTGGGGCAGCAGGAGCGTTCCGGCCGCGATCCAGCGCACCGCGGTCTCGGCGTCCTCGCTGACGAACACCACCCGCGACGCGTCCTCGCCGTGCAGCCGGTCCATCGCGGAATGCACTGCGAGCAGCCAGGATTCGCCGTCCTGCCGGCTCAGCACCCAGTCCCGCAACGCCTCGACGCCCAGCGGCCCCGCCTCGGGTTCGGCCGACACCGCCGCGCATTCGGTGCTCTCCGCGGGCTGCTCGACCCACCACGGCGCGGCCCACAGCTGCGCGGGCCGGATCGGCCCGTACAGCTGCGAATCGGTGGTGGCCAGCGCGTGGGTGAACTGGTTGCCCTCCCGCACCCCGCCGGTCTCGGCGCCCAGGTAGATCCCGCGGGCCGTCGCATAGACGCTGTCGTGCACGTGCACCAGCGACGGCGGGTACTGCGAGACCTCGCGCTTCTCGCGCATCCAGCCCACCGGGGCCTCGTAGAGCGCCGAGCGCTGCACCGCGGTCATCATCTCGTCCGTGGTGCCCGGCGAGACGGCCTGGAACTGGAATCCCGCGCCGCCGCGCAGGCCCTGTCCCGGCCGGCAGTCGGTGTAGTACAGCGACTGGAACTCGCGCCCGCTCATCCTCGACTCCGTTCGATGATCCGGAAGTGGCTGAGCAGCCACAGCAGTGGTTCGTCCACGCGGAACGGCCGCACCCCGGCCGGGTCGATCTGCTTGCGGCCATAGTCCGGTTCCGCGCCGAGCGAGGAAACCGCGAAATAGCGGAACGTCTGGTAATGCGCGCGCAGGTGCCCGTCGATGTCGTCGGCACCGAGGTCGGCCAGCAGCGCCCGCAGGTGCTCGTCGGTGTCCTGCCCGCCCGCCTCGTCGTACTGCGGTCCGGTGGCCGGCGGGCGGAGCAGCGGGTGGTTCGCGCCGAGCATCCCGAAGAACGCGTCGATCTTGGAGAACACCACGGCGATCGGGGTCTCGACCTTCTTGCGGTCGCTGAGCCCGACGCTGGTGCGCAGCATCTCGGTGACCCGGGTGAGCACGTTGATCGGCGGCTCGGTCCCCTGGCGGCTGGCGTCGGGCACCGCGATCCGGTCCGCCGCGCCCGGCAGCTGGAACGGGTCGAGCAGCACGATCAGCCCGTCCGCGGCGGTCAGGTACGCCTGGCTGTTGACGAACTCCTGGGTCGTCATGTCCTCGCCGGCGGCGTCGTAGAACGACAGCGTCGTGGTGTTGTGCACCTCGCGGCCGAACTGGACGCGCGGCTGCCGCCACTGCATGACCAGCGGGACGCGGATGCCATCCGCTGAGCCGGCGGTCGACTCGAACAGCGACCGGTCGTCGAACAGGGCGTGCTCGTAGTCCGCCAGCCACTGCGCGGTGCCGACCCCGGCCTGCTCGCCGGCGAAGGAGATGTCGGCGCCGAAGCGGCGGCGGATGTTGTTCCGCAGCTCGTGCACCAGCACCGTGGTGTAGACGGTCTTCCCGGCGTCCTTGCCGCCCACCACCCCGATCAGCGGGCTGCGGCCCTCGGCGAAGTTGGCGGGCAGCGGCGTGTGGCACACCGGGCAGGCGCGGATGCCGCTGACCGTGCCGCAGTCCGGGCACGGCGCCTTGCGCGGCGTGCGCCCGAACCGCGACGACGGGGGCGCGAAGGTCGGCCAGGACGCGGGCGCGTAGCCGGTGAGCCGCTGCCGCTCGGCGTCGACGGCCTTGCGGCACTTCTCGCGGCCGGGCGCGGGCCGGCCGGTGCACTGGAACCGCAGGTTGCCCGCGGGGAACCGGTGGTAGCAGTAGGGACAAGCGACCTTGGCCATCAGCAGCCTTCCGCGTTCCGCCGCGATTTCAATGGAAATCGAAGATCCGATTTCCATTGAAATCGCGGTCCTCCGGTGTGTCGGCCGGCCGACATGCCGGAGGTTGTGGACAACTTCCGCAATTTCCATTGAAATCGCGGAACTCCTCGCCCGGGGGCGACGGCGGGGCCGGGGGGCGGTTGCGCCGCGTCGGGGATGGACATCAGGACACCTTCAGCTGGGAGATCGGCGGGTCGATCAGCTGGACGCCGGGGGCGTTGACGAAGCACCGCAGCCAGTAGGGCTTCCGGCGCGGCAGCTCGACGGTCAGCTCCAGCGGCTCGCCGAGGTCGTGGACGTCGCGGTGCACGACCTGGCCGTCGTCGGGTTTGAGCGGCATCACGCGGCCGGGCGCGAGGACCACCAGCACCGTGCAGTCCGGGACGGGCTGGTCGGCGGTCACCACGATGCGCGCGGTGCTCGCGCCGAAGAGCCGGTTCTGCCGTTCGATCCGGTAGCTGACCTGCGGCGGAGCACCTGGCAGCACCAGCGCGACGGGGTCGGACCGGCTTTCGCCGTTGTCGGCGGACGCGATCGCGGACACCTGCACGCGCACGTCGCCGGGCCCGGCGTCGATCCGGCAGCCGCCGCCGGCCTGGTACTGCTGCCGGGTCAGCCGCACCCGCCCGGCCTCCGCGTCGGCCGCCGGGTTCGCCCAGGTCACCTCGGCCATCCGGACGCCGCCCGGCCACACCCAGGACAGCACCAGCTCGCGGCCGAAGCGCCGCGCGTCGAGCGAGGTGACCGGCGGCAGCGTCGCGGCGACCCGGGCGGTGTGCCGCACCGGCACGGTCTCGGCGACGACCTCGGTGCCGTCCGGGCGGCGGTAGCGAGCGGTCAGCAGGTAGGTGTAGTCACCGTCGACGTCCACAGTGGAGTCGCGAAAAGCGGTGCTGCCGTTGGTGGGGACGACGATGTCGTCGGCCTCCCCGTCCCGGCGCCGCCGCACGTCGACGCCGACGACGTCCCGGTGGACGACCCAACTCCCCTCGACCGCCCCGGTGCGAACGGCCAGCCGGACCCTGTGCACGGGAGGCAGCACGTCGACCACCACCCCGGCGGGCCGCGACCACGCGCCGCCTTCCCCGGCGGCGAAGACCGCGTACCCGACGCTCCCGCCCGCCGCCACGGCGGCGTCCACCACCACCGTCTCCGCGCCTTCGGCGACCACGTCGCCGTCGTCGGCGTCGCCGGGCGTCCGCCCGGCTCGCCGCACCACCCGGTACCGGGTGGCGTCGTCGTGGTCGGGCTTCGCCCGCCACGACACCCGCACCCCGACGCCTTCCGGCTGCGCCGTCACGGCGTCGACCGGGCTCAGCGGGATGCGCCGCAGCTCCGCCGCTATCGCGTCGTCGTCGGCGGCGAGCCGCACGGCTTCGCCGAGCTGGCGCCTGGCTTCGGCTTCGGCTCCGCTGCGCAGCGCGCGGTCCGCCGCTTCGCGGAGTTCCCGCACCTGCTGCGCGTGCCGGTCGACGGCCGCTTTCGCGGCCGTGGCCTCATCGGTGTCGGTGATCGCGGCCAGGGTTTGCTGTGCGGCGATGAGGTTTCCGGCGGCGAGGAGTTCGGTGACCTTCTGCAGGCCGGTGACCGGCGGCGCGGCGGAGCCTGTTTCGCTGAGCACGCTGACCACCGCCAGCCGCGCTTCGTCCGCGTCCAGGCTGCTGCGGCCGAGCACCCGCAGCAGCGCGCTGGCCGGTGCGCCGTTCTCGCGGAGCCGCCGCACGTCGTCGAGCAGGTGGTAGAGCGCGAGCAGCCGGAGGTCTGCGCCTTCCTTGCCCGCGGCGGTGTTGAGCAGACCGAGTGCTTCGCGGGCGGGCTGGTTGCCGGAGCGCCGGTTCTCCCGGTCGATCGCCTGCTGGACGGCTTTGGCGGTGAGTCCGGCGGGTTTGGGCGGGCTGCTCTCGAAGTCCGCCAGGAGCTTGTAGCTGTCGAGCTTTCCGTGCAGGAGCTCGGGAATCCCGGTGATCTCGGCGTCGCCCAGCAGCGCCTTGAGTCGGCGGAAGAGGGTGTCGGGCAGGCCGCTGGTCTTCGGCAGTTCCGTCGGCGGTGCGGTCCGCACCCCGGCCTTGGCCAGGGCCCGGTCGACCTCGGCGGGCGCCAGCTGGCCGAACGTCTCGCGCATCGCCTCCAGCTGGCCGGGCGTGATCAGGCCGAGTTCGCCGAAGTTCGCCTTCAGCATCGCGACGAGTTCGTCGATCTGCTCCTGGCTGGCCCCGGCCCGGGCGTCGTTGCGGTTGCGCCACCAGGACATGCTGGACATCTCGTTGCCGGGGGCGCGCCGCAGCTCCTCGTCCTCGCGCAGGAAGGCCTTGTAGACGCTGGTGGTGAAGCTGGATTTCGCGGTGGACTGGGCGCTCTTGTTCCAGTGCGAGCGGACCTCGGCGAGCCGCTGGGCCAGCTCGGCGTCCGAGAAGCCCCGCTCGACCGCATACCTGGTCAGCAGGTCGTCGGGTAATCGGCCGCTGCGCCCCCGCAGCGGCCGGACCACCTCGCGCTCGTAGACCTTGGGATCGAAGGGTTGCATCGGAGCCCGTCTCTGACCTCGTGATTCCAGTGGAAATCAACGCGCTGATTCGCATCGAGCCGCTTCCTGTCGTGAGTGGCGATGGTCGCTGGAGCGACCACTGCCACTCACGACCCCACCGGCGCCGAGACGCGGGCAGGTTCGGGGGGAGCCGCTTCAGCCGGAGACCGTGATCCCGGCGACCACCCGCTTGGCCTCGGCGACCTCCTCGTCGCTGCGGACGCTCACCCGGACCTTGATGTCCAGCGACTTCCCGGTGGACGGTTCGGTGGCGGTCAGCTCCAGCAGGCCCTCGTCGTCGACGGTCATCCGGATGTTCACCGGCGATCCGACCGGCAGCGGCGGCAGCCCGTCGATGAGGCCCTTGCCCTCGTTGATCGGCTTGTTCTCGGCGAGTTCCGGCCCGGCGACCACGCCGGACTGCTCGAACAACTCGATCATCACCCCGGTCTGGCCCGCTTCGACGGTGGCCGCCTCCAGGACCCGCTCCGCGGTGGGCAGCGAGTCGTTGGCGTGCACGAGGTGCTTGACGAAGTGCTGCGTCGGCTTCTGCTGCCAGTCCGGGTCGCTGGTGTCCACCAGCTTCACGCCGAAGGCCTTGGGCAGCACGTTGCGGGTCTTCTTGGCGGCGAGGTCCTCCAGCGCCTTGACCGAAATCCCGGTCTGCTGCGCCACGTTCTGCACGGCTTCGGCGACACCGGTGGCGCCCTGCTCGGCGGCGTCGGTCATCTCCCGGTGCACCACGCGGCCCAGCGCGTACAGCGCGGCACCCTTGGCCACCGCCAGGTCCGGGTCGTGCAGCTTCGGCTCCCAGCCGAAGTCGGCGCGCAGCCGCTCGGCGACCGCCGGCATCTTCGTCGACCCGCCGACCAGCAGCACGTCGTCGATCTGCGCGCCGGGCTGCTTCTCCTGCAGCGTCGCCAGGGTGCGCTTGAGGATGTCGACGGTCTTGTCCAGCAGGTCCTGGGTTTCGGCCTCGAACTGCGCGCGGGTCACCTCGACGCGCGCGCTGACGCCGGCGCCGCGCAGCGCCACCGCCCGGGATTCGGCCTTGGAGAGCTGCTTCTTGGTGTCCTCGGCGGTGGTCGCCAGCGACTGCAGGAACTCCTCGTCATCCTCGACCTCGGTGCCTTCCGGCGCATGCTCCAGGAACTTCGCCAGCAGATGGTTGCGCAGCCGCAGGTCCCAGTCCGCGCCGCCGAGGTGGTCGTCGCCGTCGGTGCAGACCACCACGATCTCGTCCTTCGACACCCGGATCACCGTGGTGTCGAAGGTGCCGCCGCCGAGGTCGTAGACCAGGATCGTCTTGTCCTCGGCGTCGGTGGTCGCCTCGTAGTGCAGCGCCGCGGCCACCGGCTCAGGAACGATGCCGATCACGTCCAGCCCGGCGATCTGGCCGGCGTTCTTGGTCGCGCTGCGCTCCAGCATGCCGAAGTAGGCGGGCACGGTGATCACGGCGCGGCTCGCCTCGCCGCCGGTGTGCGCGGCCGCATCCTGGGCGAGCTGCTTGAGGATCAGCGCCGAGATCGATTCCGGCGTGTAGGTGGTGCCGTGGAACCCGAACTCGGCATCGCTGCCCATCTGCCGCTTGATCAGCGACACCACCCGGTCCGGGTCGATGATCGCGGAGTTCTTGGCCACCGACCCGACGACCACGTTGGACTCGTTCTCGAAGAACACCACCGAGGGCGTGGTCTCGCTGCTGTCGGTGTTGCGGCAGACGGTTGGGCGGCCGGTCTCGTCGACGTACGAGATGGCCGAGTAGGTGGTGCCCAGGTCGATGCCGAACACCTTCAGGTCGCTGTCAGACATCTGCGCTCATCCCCTCTGCTCGCGGGTCGTTCTCGGTGGCGGGCGCGGTTTCGGCGCTCCAGCGGTACACGTGCACCCGCGCGGGGACGGTCACGCGATCGGTCGTGGTGTCCAGGTATCCGTCGGAGACGACGAAGGCGATCTGCTCGTGCCGGCCGGGGTCGTCGGCCGGGAGGACCTTGATGGCGCGGTGCTCGCGCGCCGAGAACGCGGCGCCGACCTCGGGTCGGATCGGCGCGCTGCCGCAGCGCTCCAGCGCCTGTTCCGCGCTCAGCGCGAAGGATTCGAGGAGGTCCGCGACCTGCTGCCGGCCGAGCTCCGCGGGCAGCGTGCGGGCCTGGTGCAGCAGGTCCTTGCGGAGGTTCTGCAGGTCCGTGGTGATCGGGCGCAGCACGAGGTTCTGCTCCCCGGCGCGCAGCCGCTCCACCTCGGCGTGCAGCTTGTCGATGACGCGCTCGCGGGCGGCGGCGCGCTCGTGGTGCTCACGAACCTGCTCGGTGAGCGCCGCGACCGCCTCGGTCAGCTGCGCGAGCGGGTCCGGCTCGGGTAACGGCTCGGCGGATTCCGCAAGCGGCTCAACCGGTTCCGGCGCCTGGTCCGCCTCCGGTACCGCCGGTTCGGGTACGCCGACGACCGCGTCGACCGGCTCCCCGGTGTCCGCCCGCCGGTCGCCGTGCCCTGGCTCGTCGCGCATGAACTCGCCCGCCTCGCTGCTCACCGCTGCCGCGGAGTGACCAGTAGATGATCACCAAGCCTAGTATTCTCCCGCACCGTTCAAGCGGGATTCTCGGACTTTGACGGCAGCACGGCGGAAGCGGTTCCCGGCGGCGGTTGCTCCGAACCGGTGAGCCACGACCCGTGAGCACTTTGTGCCGCTGTAGCAGCACAAAGTACTCACGGCTGGTGACCAGCGGAAATGAAGAGGGTGGCGGCGCATCGGGGCGCGGACCGCCGCCACCCGCGCACTCACCGGGTGGCGAGCACGTCCTCGCGGAACACCTGCGGCGCGATCAGCACGCCACCGGCGAAGTTCCGCTCGACCTCGGCGATCTCGTCCGGGTTCGGCTTGGGGTTGTCGCAGTCCGGCCCGGCGCTGGCGCCCGACATCAGGTCCTCGCACAGCCCGGTCCGGTTGTCCGGCAGGCCGAGGATGTGCCCGAGCTCGTGCGCCGCGATGCGGATGGTGTCGTGGCCCTCGTTCACGGCCTGGCGCCCCATCCAGATCCGGCCCTGCCCGAGCCCGATCACCTCGGCACGCGGCCAGCCGTTGTCGGCGAGCACCATCACGTCGGCGGCGCCGCCGGAGGCCGGCTCCAGCCGGACGTTCTGCACGTTCTCGTTCCAGACCTTCGCGCCGGCGTCCACCGCATCGCGGAATTCGGCCGCCTGGCTGGCGTCGTAGGTGACGACCCGGACGTTCTCCGGGACCGCCGCGCCGGCCGAGGCCGGGACGACGAGTGCGACCAGGAATGCGATGAGCAAACCGACGACGGGTCTTATCGTTCGGGGCAGGTTCATCTGCGGACCTCCTGAAACGAACCGGATCACGGTGCCCTCGAACGTATTGCCCCCACCAGCGCCGCACGGTCTCCTGGCGTAGATGTGCCACAACGCGAATTTCCCGGAATAGTGGCGGGCGGTCGCATTTCCCGCGAAATACCGGAAATTGCGTGGCCGCCGGATCGGCGCAACAGCAGAATGAACTAGGGCCACCGGAACTTTGGGAGGACATCGAGATGACCGGCGAACTCAAGCCCATGCCCCAGGACTGGCAGCGCGCGCTGGCCATCGTCGCGCACCCCGACGACCTCGAGTACGGCTGCTCGGGCGCGGTGGCCGCCTGGACCGCGACCGGCCGGGAGGTCTCCTACCTGCTGGTGACGCGCGGCGAGGCGGGCATCGACGGGGTCCCTCCTGGGCAGGCGGCGCCGCTGCGCGAAGCCGAGCAGCTCGTCGGCGCCGCCGAGGTGGGCGTGCGTTCGGTGGAGTTCCTCGACCACCGCGACGGCGTGATCGAGTACGGTCTGGCGCTTCGCCGGGACCTGGCGCGCGCCATCCGCGAGCACCGGCCGGGCCTGGTGATCACGCTCAACCACCACGACAGCTGGGGGCCGGGCAGCTGGAACAGCGCCGACCACCGGGCGGTGGGCCGGGCGGCGCTGGACGCGGTGGCGGACGCCGGGAACCGCTGGATCTTCCCGGAGCTCGTCGACCACGGCTACGAACCGTGGTCGGGGGTGCGCTGGGTCGCGGTGGCCGGCTCGCCGCACCCGACGCACGCCGTGGACATCACCGACACCATGGACCGGGCGGTGGCGTCGCTGGCGGCGCACCGCACCTACCTGGAGGCGCTCAGCGACGAGCCCGCCGAGCAGCACGCCCGGAGCTTCCTGGAGGGAGCGGCCCGCGAGCACGCCGACCGCTTCGGCGGCCGCACGTGCGCCGCGTTCGAGCTGATCGGCGAGGACTGATGCCCCGCACCGGGGGTTTCCGCTGGTCACTCCGGCCGTGCGCGTTTTGGGGTGCTATCGCGCCCAAAGCACTCACGGCCCGGAGCCTGCCGGAACGCGCCTCCGGAACAGCCCCCTCGATCGGTATGACGAGGAGTGGGAACACGGGTAGCATCGCGGTATGAAGGTGAGTGTGAGTCTGACCGACGAAGACGTCAGCTTCGTCGACGAGTACGCCCAGCAGATCGGCGCGCCCTCCCGCTCGGCGGTGATCCACCAAGCGATCAACCTGCTGCGCAGCGCCGATCTGGAAGATGCCTACGCCAGCGCCTGGGAGGAGTGGGACGCCGGCGACGACGCGCTGCTGTGGGACGCGACGGCCGCCGACGGGATCGCCGATGCGTCGCGGTGACCTCTACTGGGTCGACTTCGAACCGATCCGCGACTCGGAGGCCAACAAGACCCGGCCTGCGGTCGTGATCAGCAACGACGCCGCGAACCGCAGCGCCCAGCGCGCGGGCCGCGGGGTGATCACCGTCGTACCGGTGACGTCCAACGTGGACCGGGTCCACCCGTTCCAGGTGCTCCTGCGGGCCGACGAATGCGGCCTGCCCAAGGACTCGAAGGCCCAGGCCGAGCAGATCCGGGCGGTGGCGGTGAACCGCCTCGGCAACCGGATCGGAACGCTACCGCGCAAGACCCTCGAGAACCTCGACAACGCCCTCCGCCTGCACCTGCGGCTCTAGAGCACCAATACGACGCGTCGGGGCTGTCCTCGCTGGGAGAACCCCAGAGGGGTGGGCACCGTGAACCCGCGGCGGTGCAAGTTGCATAGGCGGGCTAAGCGGCTGCGCCGCTTCAAAACAACGTCTGTGACGGCGGCTCAGACCAGCGCCGGAAGGCCGACCGCGGCGTCCACGGCGATCGCCACGAACAGCAGCGCCAGGTACGAGTTCGACAGGTGGAACAGCTTCATCGGGTTGTAGGCCCGGCCGTTGCGCACCGCCGCGTGCATCCGCTGCGCGACGATCAGGAACGCCGCCCCGGCGAGCACCGCGAACGCCACGTACACCCAGCTCGTCACCGGCACCAGCAGCAGCGTGCAGCCCACCGTCGCCCAGCTGTAGGCCAGGATCCGCGCGGACACCTGCCGCGTGGTCGCGACCACCGGCAGCATCGGCACCCCGGCTCGCGCGTAGTCGTCCTTGTACTTCATCGCCAGCGACCAGAAGTGCGGCGGCGTCCACAGGAACACCACGCCGAACATCACCAGCGCCGGCCACTCCACCTTGCCGGTGACGGCGGCCCAGCCGACCACCACGGGCATGCAGCCGGCCGCGCCGCCCCACACGATGTTCTGCGAGGTCCGGCGCTTGAGCACCAGCGTGTAGACGAAGACGTAGAACAGCAGCGCGGCCGTGGCCAGGATCGCCGACAGCAGGTTCGCGCCCAGCCACAGCACGGCGAAGGACACCAGGCCCAGCACGATGCCGAAGATCAGGGCGTTGCGGCGCGGCACCTCGTAGCGCACCAGCGGGCGCTTCTTGGTCCGGTTCATCACCGCGTCGATGTCGGAGTCCGCCACGCAGTTGAGGGCGTTCGCGGCCCCGGCCGACATGGCGCCGCCGAGCAGCGTCACGGCCACCAGCCACAGCGACGGGATGCCGCGCTGCGCGAGGAACATCGCGGGGATCGTGGTGACCAGAAGCAGCTCGATGACGCGCGGCTTGGTCAACGCCACGTAGGCCGCCAGCACGCCGCGCCGGCGACCGGCGGGCGGGGCGGATTCGGGGGCGGCAGAAGAGGGGATGGCTGTCATGAGGCGCGCGATTCCTCCGACTTCGCGGGCTTGACGATCGGTTTGCCCGCCATCCGCAGCTCGTGCCAGTGCGTCACCTTGCGCTCGGCGACGAACGCGCCGAACGGGATCGTGCCGGCCAGCAGCACCAGCAGCATCCGGCCGATCGGCGCGCGGAGCTGGGTGGTGGCGACCACGGCGACGAGCAGGTAGACCATGTACAGCCAGCCGTGCGCCACGCCGATCCGGAAGGTCCACGTCTCGCCGAGCTGCTGGGTAGCGGAACCCTCCGCCCACAGACCGGCGAAATGGCCGTACTTCAGCACCATCGACGCGCAAAGCAGGATCAACAGCACCGCGGTGACGTACACCATGATCCGGTAGAACGCCAGCACACCAGGCTTCACGCCAATCCCTCAATCCCGCCTCGTGCTTGGAAAGACCGGTGTCAATAGACCGTACGCCACACGCTCGGAGGACCTGCGCCGGACCTCGTGCAGAGTGGCGGCGCCCACCTTTGACCTGTTCTCGTGGTCATTTTGCGTACGTGGTCCCGTAGCGGAACCTCCGACGCGGCTGCGCCGCTTGAAGCGAGAACCGGCGAGGCGTCAGATCATCCGGTACGCCTTGGCGATCAGCTCGAAGGAGTGCAGCTTGGTGTCCCGGTCCGGGACGTTGGCGGTCAGCATCAGCTCGTCGGCGCCGGTGCGTTCGCGCAGCTCATCAAGCCCGGCCCGGACGGTGTCCGGCGCGCCGTGCACGGCGTCGGCCAGCCAGCTGTCGAGGAAGCTCCGCTCCAGCTCGGAGTACGGGTACTCGCGGGCTTCCCGGCGGGACGGCTGCTTGCCGGGCATGCCGCGCCGCAGCCGCAGCATGCTCAGCGCGACCGGGCGGATGATGTCCAGCGCCTCCTCGTCGCTGTCGGCGGCGACGGTCTGCACTCCGATCAGCGCATACGGCTCGTCCAGCACCTCCGAGGGCCTGAACGACCGCCGGTAGAGCTCCAGCGCGGGCACCGTGTTCTGCGCGCTGAAGTGGTGCGCGAAGGCGAACGGCAGGCCGAGCTCGCCGGCCAGCTGTGCGCTGAACCCGCTGGAACCGAGCAGCCAGATCGGCGGCGTGGGGCCGTGCGGCACGGACTGGATCGCGGCGTAGGGGTGGTCGACCGGGAAGTCGTCGCCGAGGAAGGCGATCAGCTCGCCGAGCTGCTGCGGGAAGTCATCGACGGACAGCGGCCCGGTGGTGCGCCGCAGGGCGCGGGCGGTGGCCTGGTCGGTGCCGGGCGCGCGGCCGATGCCGAGGTCGATGCGGCCGGGGTGCAGCGCCTGCAGGGTGCCGAACTGCTCGGCGACGACCAGCGGCGCGTGGTTGGGCAGCATGACGCCGCCGGAGCCCAGGCGCAGGCTGCTGGTGTGCGCGGCGAGGTGCGCGATCACCACGGCGGGCGCGGAGCTGGCGATGCCGGGCATGCCGTGGTGCTCGGCGACCCACAGCCGGTGGAATCCCCACTGCTCGACGCCGCGGGCCAGCTCGGTGGTGGTATTCAAGGCATCGGCCGGGCTGTGCGCGACGCCTACCGTGGACAGGTCGAGCACGGACAAGGGCACGGGCGAATCGCCGCGGGCGACGCCCCTGATCGGATCGTCCTGCGGGGAGGTCGCGCTGCCCTCGGCGCGCTCCGGCGTCACATCGGTCTCCATCGCCAAGCCCAACCACCGGGCCGGCACCCTTGTTCCCCGGCCACGCCCGCTGTGCCCGCGATTACAACCCCCGCGGCGACACGCTTCCGACCGATGCGGGGTCCAAGACGCCCAATTTTAGGCAAAATCGGAATCCGACCCGACCCGGAAATCCGCACGGCGGCGTTCGGAAGTTCCCAATTTTAGGCAAAATCGGGAACGCACGAGACCGGCATTCCGCACTGGCGCGGCTCTCGGGTTCCCAATTTTAGGCAAAATCGGAAACCCGCGGCCGCGCTTTCAGCCTGGGGTCAGGACGTAGTCGCGGGTGGTTTCCGGCGCCGGGCGGCGCGTGATGATCGAATCGCGGATCTCGCCCGCCCGGACCGCACCGTTCGACAGCAACGACGACGTGAGGCCGTGCGTGTGCTCGGTGCCGCCCTGGAGGTAGATGCCGCCCTCGAGATCGGCGGTGGTGCGGATCCGGTAGTCGCGTTCCACCTGCAACCGGCCCTGGTCGTCGCGGGCGCAGTACCGGGCGGCCTCGCCGAGGATCCCGAACGGATCGCGCGGGCGGCACCCGGTCGCGTACACGAGCAGGTCGGACTCCAGCACCGTCCGCTCGCCCGAGGGCAGGAACTCGACGGTGACCGCCACGCCGTCCGAACGCGTCGATACGTCGGTGACGCGGGAGGCGTTGAGGATCCGCAGCCGCTGCTCGCCGCGCACCTTCTCCTGGTACGCCCGCGAGTACAGCTCCTCGATGAGGTCGAGGTCGACCACCGAGTAGTTGGTGTTGCGGTGGTAGTTCATCAGGTCGCCGCGGACCTCCGGGGACGCCGCGTAGAAGTCGTCCACCGCCTGCGGGTCGAAGATCCGGTTGGCGAACGGGCTGTCGTCGGCGGGGCTGAACCCGTACCGGCTGAACACCGAGCACACCTCGGCGGCGGGGAACGTCCGGTGCAGGTACTCGGTGGCCTCGGCGGCGCTCTGCCCGGCACCGACGACGACGCAGCGCCGCGGCTCGTCGGCGAGCTCGCCGACGCGGTGCAGCAGATCCAGGTTGTGCCACACCCGGTCGCCGAGCTCCGCGCCCGCAGGCAGGTTCGCTTCGAGCCCCACCGCGAGCACGACGTTGCGCGCCCGGTGCACCGCCGTCCGGCCGCCGTGCCGGACGACCACCTCGAAGTGCTCTCCCCCGGGCCGGATCTCGACGACCTCGGAGTCGTAGCGCACGACGTCGTCGAGCCGGGCCGCGGCCCATTCCAGGTAGTCGTGGTACTCGACGCGGGTCGGGAACATCGTCTTGTGGTTGATGAAGTCGACCAGCCGCTGCTTGTCGTGCAAGTACGAGAGGAACGAGAAGTCGCTGGCCGGATTGCGCATCGTGACCAGGTCCTTGAGGAACGACACCTGCATGGTGGTGCCCTCGATCAGCATTCCCTGGTGCCACCCGAACGCGGCCTTCCGTTCGAAGAACACGCCGTCGAGCCGGTCTGACCCCGGCGCGGTGCGGTTGTGCTCCTCGATGGCGATGGCCAGCGCCAGGTTGGACGGTCCGAACCCGATTCCCAGCACGTCGTGGATTTTGTCGTCGACCGCAGACACGTCTTCCCCTCAGCTTCGCCGGCACCGTTTCGCGGGCACCCGGATCTACCGGCGAAATCCGCTGGATCGCGCCGGGGCCCGGACCGGGTCGTCAGTCCCGGTCGTGGTTGTGCTTGTCGTGGTATTCCGTTTCGGCCATGCCGTACTTCCAGTAACCGATGGCGAGGACGGAGTGCGCGTCCATGCCGCGGTCCGCGCGCAGGTGTTGCCGGATGCCGCGGACGATTCCGGATTCTCCCGCGACCCACGCCGAAACGTCCACGTCCGACGGCATTTCCAGCTCTTGCACGGCGTCGATCAGCCGCCGCGAACGACCGGCCACCGCGCCTTCCCTGGGCAGCCAGGTCCACTGCATGTCCAGCGGCGTCTCGACGTGCTGCTGGTCGGCGGAGTCGCCGACTTCGACGAACACCTGGCCGCGCGCGGTGGGAGGCAGGTTCTCGACGATCGCGGAGATCGCGGGCAGCGCGGTCTCGTCGCCGGCCAGCAGGTACCAGTCGGCGGGCCGACAGGTCTTGCCGCCCGGCCCCATCACGCCGATCCGGTCGCCCGGCCGGGCCCGCCGAGCCCAGTTGGAGGCCACGCCGTGCTCGCCGTGCAGCACGAAGTCGACGTCGAGCTCGCCGCTGGCCTCGTCGTAGCGGCGCACGGTGTAGGTGCGCATGGTCGGCCGCTCGTGCTGCTCCGGCCACCGGTAGCGGCCGGTGTCCTCGTCGATCACGGGCAGCACCGGGCTCTGCTGCCCCTGCTGCGGAACGAAGACCTTGATGTTCGGGCCGGTGTGCTCGTCCAGGAATCCCGAGAGCTCGGCCCCGCCCAGGGTGATCCGCCGCATCGACGGGCTGAGTTCAGCCGTGCGCAGCACTTGCAGGTCGCGTGCCGGTGGCCGCTTGCGCCGGAGTCGATCCGCGGTACCCATCGGTCATGCATTCCTTCCTGCCACCCGTGATCATGTCAGTTAAGGCTAACCTAACCATAGACGTCGGTCGTTGTCTTCCCCGCGGTGGCTCAGATCTCTACCGCCGCGCGGCGACGAGTTTTCGGCCCAGCGGTGCGGAATCCTCGATGCGCGCCGCGAGGATCACGCCCACCAGCGCGAATCCGGCCGACACCAGCATCGCCAGGTGGTAGCCGCCGAGCCCGTCGGTGCCGACGGCGGCCAGCACGGAAGCGGTGATCGCCACGCCCAGCGCGGACCCGATCTGGCGCTGGACGTTGAACAGCGTCGAGGCCCCGCCGGTCGCGGACTTGTCGATCGTCGCGAAGGCGACGACCTGCAGCTCGGCGGAGGCCGCGCCGACGAAGAAGCCCGAGGCCAGCTGGACGGCCGCGGCGAGCCAGGCGTCGCCGGGGCCGATCGCGTTCATCAGCGCGAACGACGCCGCGGCACCGAGCATCGCGGTCGCGATCAGCCACCGCGGCCCGAACCTGCGGTGCGCCCAGCCGACCAGCTGCGAGGCGATCATCAGCCCGATCGCCTTCGGCAGCGTCACCAGCCCGGTCTCCCACGCCGAAGCGCCCAGCCCCGACTGGTACATCAGCGTGAATCCGTAGAGCGTGCCGAGGAATCCGGCGACGCAGGTGAACAGGATCAGGCTGCCGCGCCGGAACGACGCGTCGGCGAACAGCTTCAGGTCGAGCATCGGCTGCGCGGCCCGCAACTGCGTCCGGACCAGCACCGCGAGGCAGCCGATCCCGGCCAGTCCGCAGGCCCAGAAGTGCGGCGAGGCGGGGCCGGTCTGCGACACCGCCTCCAGCGCGAACATGACCAGCCCAAGCCCCGGTGCGGCCAGGGCGAATCCGAGCCCGTCGAAGCGCTTCTCGGGCGCCTCCACGTGCTCGGCCAGGAACCACGCGCCGAACAGCAGGGCCAGCAGCCCGACCGGCAGGTTCACGTAGAAGCCCCAGCGCCAGGTGAGGTGCTCGACGAAGAAGCCGCCCAGCACCGGGCCGAGCGCGGGGGCCACCGCCGTCGGCAGCAGCAGCACGCGGGACAGCCGGATCCGCTCGTGCGGCGGATAGGCCCGGAACAGCATGGTCAGCGCCACCGGGCTCAGCACCCCACCACCGGCGCCCTGCAGCACCCGCGCGAGGGTCAGCTGCGTCAGGTCGGTGGCCAGCCCGCAGAGCGCCGACGCGACGACGAACGCCGCGAAAGCACCGAGGAAGACCCGTTTCGTGCCGAAGCGGTCGCCGAGCCAGCCGGAGACCGGGATGCACGCCGCGAGGCTGACCAGGTAGCCGACGTTGATCGCCGAGGTCGCGGAGGGCGGAACGGCGAACTCGGCGCCGATCGCGGGCAGCGCCACGTTGACGATCGTGGCGTCCATGCCGTTCATGAACATCGCCGCCACGTAGCAGACGCACACCGCGACCTGCGGGCGTACGCCGCGCAACACCGTCGCCATCAGCGCGCGGGCCGCATGTCGGTCCAGTTCACCTCGATGTGGTCGACGCAGGACTCCCGGTCGGCGGGGCCGTGCGCGACGCTCCACCCGGCGGGCACGTCCATCGCGGCGGGCCACAGCGAGTACTGGTCCTGATCGTTGATCAGCGCGTAGTACTCCGCGTCGGGGGCGTCGAACGGGTTGGTCATGGTCGTGCTCCTTGCAGTGTTGAACTCCCACCGGCCGCGGTGGTCTCGTGAGCGTTTTGGATCGCTATGGCGCTCCACCACGCGCACGAAGGGTGACCAGCGAAAACAGCGGGCCCTTGACGCTCCCGGTGGCCGTCACGTGGTGACCTCGGTCAAGGCTCGGTCGACGATCGCCGCGATCTCCGCGAGCGGTTCGCGTTGCGTCATGTCCTTGTGCTCGCAGGCGATGTCGTGGTTGTGCACCGCGCCATCGACGTACGGCTGCCACATCTGCGCGGTCAGCTCGGCCTTGGCCGGGTTGACCGTGGCGGTGAAGAACAGCACGTTGCCGCGGAACTTGTCGTGGTCGGCGCGGTTCTCCAGCACCGCGCAGTTGGCGAAGTTGTCGATGATCGCCGTGATGCTGTGCTCTTCGAGGTTGGCCAGCGCGCTGCCCTCGGCCGACAGGATCTCCATCACGGCCGCCCTGGTCAGCGGCCCGTCACCCAGTTCGGAGAGGTCGTAGCCGGCCATGTAGAGCAGCGCCATCAGCGCTTCTTCCTCGGTGGGCAGCTCGTCCCACACGTCCTTCGGGTACGAGTCGAGCATGCACAGGAACCGCACCTCTTCGCCCTGTTCCTGCAGCTGGGTGCTCATCTCGTGCGCGACGACGCCGCCGAAGGACCAGCCGAGGAAGTGGTACGGCCCGTGCGGCTGCACCTCCCGGATGTGCTCCAGGTACTCGGCGGCCATCTCCCGCAGGCTCGCCGCGACGGGCTTCGGTTCGGCGAGCCCGCGCGACTGGACGCCGTAGATCGGCCGCTCGGCGTCGATGTGCTTGAGCAGCCCGGAGAACGGCCAGGCCAGCCCGGCCGCCGGGTGCACGCAGAACAGCGGTTCCTTGCCGCCCTCGGTGCGCAGCGGCAGCAGGATCTCCAGCGCGTCGCGCGATCCCCCGCTGTGCAGCCGCTCCGCGAGACCGGCCACGGTCGGCGCGGCGAAGAGGCTGCCGACGTTGACGCGCAGGCCCAGCGCGTCGCGGATGCGGCCGATCAGCTTGGCGGCCAGCAGCGAATGCCCGCCGAGGTCGAAGAAGCTGTCCTCGACGCCGACCCGCGGCAGCCCGAGCACCTCGGCGAACAACCCGCAGAGGATTTCCTCGGTCGGGTTGCGCGGCATCTCGTTGCCGACGGATTCGCCGAGGTCCGGCGCGGGCAGCGCCCGGCGGTCGAGCTTCCCGTTGGGCAGCAACGGCAACGCGTCGACGAACACCACCGCCGCGGGCACCATGTAGTCCGGCAGCGACTCCCCCACGTGCCGCCGCAGCTCGGCCGGGTCACCGCCGCCGACGACGTAGGCTACGAGCCGCTTGTCGCCCGGGACGTCCTGACGGACCACGGCCGCGACCTGCACGACATCGGGATGCCTGGCCAGCACCCCCTCGACCTCGCCGAGCTCGATGCGGAACCCGCGGATCTTCACCTGGTCGTCCGCGCGCCCGGCGAAGTCCAGCACGCCGTCGGCCCGCCAGCGCACCAGGTCACCGGTGCGGTACATGCGGGCACCGGGCGGCCCGAACGGGTCGGCGACGAACCGCCCGGCGGTCAGGCCCGGCCGGTCGAGGTAGCCGCGCGCCAAACCGTGCCCGGCGACGTAGAGCTCGCCGACCACGCCGGGCGGCGTGGGCTGGAGCGCCTCGTCCAGCACGTAGAGCCGGGCTCCCGGGTCGGGCACGCCGATCGGCACCGTGCTGCCGACGCCATCGGGATCGCAGTCCCACAGCGTCGAGTTGACGGTGGCCTCGGTCGGCCCGTAGCAGTTGAGCATCCGCCGGTCCCGCGCCCACCTCAGCACCAGCTCGGACGGCACCTTCTCGGCCCCGCACAACAAGGTTGCGTTCGGCGGCAGCTCGGTGTCGGCCGGGAACATGCCCATCATCGACGGCCCGATCGCCAGGTGCGTGACGCGGTGCCGCCGCGCGTACGCCGCGAGCGGTTCGCCCGGCACCCGCAGGTCGGAGGGCACCACGACGAGGGTGCCGCCGCCGAGCAATCCCATGCAGATCTCCCAGAACGCAACGTCGAAGCTCGGCGAGGCGAACTGCAGCACCCGGCTGTCGGCGGTGATGCCGACCCGGTGGCGCTGGGTGGCGAGCAGCTTGGCGATGCCGCGGTGCGGCACGACGACGCCCTTCGGGGTGCCGGTGGAACCGGAGGTGTAGATGACGTACGCCGCGTCGTCCAGCCCCGGCCTCGGCAGAAGTTCCTTTCCTGCAGCGTCTGCTTTATAAGCGGCGTCAGCCGCTTGCGGTGTGGGACTCAGCTCGCACCGCCGCGGGTTCTCAGACGTCGTCCTCGCGAGGACAGCCCCAGCGTGGTGTATTGGACATACATGAGTCGGGGATCCCGCAGTCGAGGCGGCGTCTGAGGTTCCGCTACCGGCGCCGCTACGCAAACCGCTTTCGAAACCGCCCTTAGGACTGTCTTCGCAGCTCAGCAAGGTTGTTGGTAGGTCGGCGCGGAGATCGTCGGTGAGCACCAGGCGCGGCTTCGCGTCCTCGACCATGTGCCGCAGCCGCTCCGCCGGGTACTCCGGGTCGAGCGCCAGGTACGCCGCGCCGGCGGTCATCACCGCGAGCAGGCCGATGATCAGCTCCGGTGAGCGGGGCAGCAGCACGCCGACGATGTCGCCCGGGCCGACGCCGTGCTCGGCCAGCAGCCGCGCCTGCTCGGTCACCCGCCGGTCGAGCTCGCGGTAGCTGAGCTCCACGTCGTCGAAGATCAGCGCGGGCTTGTCCGGCTCCCGCGCGACCTGCTCGGCGAACAGCTCCGGGAAGGTCCCGGCCGCGGCCACATCGGCGGCGGCGTCGCCCCAGGCCAGCACCTCCTGCCGGGCCGCATCGCCCAGGACGTCCAGGCGTCCGATCGGCGCCGCCGGGTCTTCGACGGCGGCCGCGAGCAGCCGGACGAACCGCGCGGCCAGGTCTTCGACGGTGCGCTCGGTGAACAGGTCGGTGCTGTACTGCACCAGTCCGTCGGACCCGCCGTCGGCGCGCTCGCTGAGGCTGAACGCCAGGTCGAACTTGGCCGCCCCGGCGGGCACGGTGTCCACTGTGGTCTCGATCCCGGGCAGGTCCGCCGCGACTGCCTCGGCCGCGCCCCAGTACGCGAGCATCACCTGGAACAGCGGGTGCCGGGACAGCGAACGAGCCGGGTTGAGCACCTCGGCGAGCCGCTCGAACGGCAGCTCCGCGTTGTCGAACGCGGCCAGGTCGACCTGCCGCACCCGGTCGACCAGCTCGGCGAAGCTCGGCTCCCCTGAGGTGTCGGTGCGCAGCACGAGGCTGTTGACGAAGAAGCCGACCAGATCGTCGAGCGAGTCGTCGCCGCGACCGGCCACCGGCGACCCGATCGGGATGTCGGTTCCCGCGCCGTGCCTGGTCAGCAGCGCCGCCAGCCCGGCCTGCAGCACCATGAACACGCTGGCCCGGTGCTCGCCCGCCAGCCGCCGGAGCCGCTGGTGCAGGGCGGGATCGAGCTCGAACCGCACCGTCCCGCCCCGGTGGCTGGACACCGCCGGGCGCGGGAAGTCGGTGGGCAGCTCCAGCTGGTCGGGCAGATCTGCGAGGGCCTGCCGCCAGAACGCCAGCTGCCGCCCCGCGAGCCCGTCCGGGTCGGCCTCGTCCCCGAGCAGTTCCCGCTGCCAGAGCGTGTAATCCACGTACTGCACGGGAAGATCCGGCCACTCCGGGGCCGTGCCCGCCACCCGCGCGGCATAGGCGGTCGACAGGTCGCGCACCAGCGGTCGAGTGGACCACTCGTCACCGGCCACGTGGTGCAGCAGCACGAGCAGCAGGTGCTCGCCGCGCTCCCGGGCCGGTTCGGATGCCGTGAACAGCACTGTCCGGATCGGCGGCTCCTCGGCCAGGTCGAACCCCCGCCGAACCGCGGCTTCGAGCTCGTCATCAATGCCGGCAACCCGCTCCACCCCCGCGGAGTCCCGCAATTTCAATGGAAATCGAGGGTTCGATTTCAATGGAAATTGCGGATCACCAGAGGCCGGGACCCGGACCACCGTCAGCTCGGGCACGGTGTCGAGCACCTGCTGGCGCGGCTCGCCGAGCTCGTCCGGGAAGATCGTGCGCAGGCTCTCGTGCCGGCGCACGACGTCGCCGATGGCCGCGCGCAGCGCCGCCACGTCCAGCTCGCCGGACATCCTCAGCACCAGCGGCATGTTGTAGGTGGCGCTGCTGCCTTCCAACCGGTTCAGGAACCACAAGCGCTGCTGCGCGAACGAAAGCGGGATCTGCTCCGGCCGTTGCACCGGCCGCAGCGCGGGCCGTCGCGCACCCGTTCCGAGCTGCGCGGCGAGACCCGCGACGGTCGGATGGTCGAAGAGGCTGCGGATGGTCAGCTCCGCACCGAGCTCGGTGCGCACCCGCGCCAGCAACCGCGCGGCCAGCAGGGAATGCCCGCCCAGCTCGAAAAACCCGTCGTCGATGCCGACCCCGCGGACGCCGAGCACCTCGGCGAACAACCGGCACAGCGCCTCCTCGACGGCGTCGCGCGGTTCCCGGCCACCGGCATCCCCGCCGAAGTCCGGCGCGGGCAACGCCCGGATGTCCAGCTTCCCGTTGGCCGTCAACGGGATCTCGTCCACCGGCACGAAGGCCGACGGCACCATGTAGCCCGGCAGCCGCTCCGCCAGGTGCCCGCGCAGTTCGCTCGCCGCGGCCGCGCCGACCACGTAGCCGACCAGCCGCTGGTCGCCCGGCTGGTCCTCGCGCACCACGACGGCGGCCTGCCGCACCGCCGGGTGCGCGAGCAGCTGCGCCTCGATCTCGCCGAGCTCGATGCGGAACCCGCGCACCTTGACCTGCTGGTCGGCGCGGCCGACGAACTCGATGCCGCCGTCCGGCCGCCACCTGCCCAGGTCGCCGGAGCGGTACATGCGGGTGCCCGGCGCGCCGTGCGGGTCCGCGACGAACCGCTGCGCGGTCAGCCCGCGCCGCCCGAGGTAGCCGCGGGCCAGGCCTTCGCCGGCCACGTACAGCTCGCCGACCACGCCCGGCGGCACCGGCTGCAGCAGCCCGTCGAGCAGGTACACCCGCAGGTCCGGAATGCCACGGCCGATCAGGCTGCCGTCGCGGCGGGCCACCGCCTCGCGGTCGAGCTCCACGTAGGACACGTGCACGGTGGTCTCGGTGATCCCGTACATGTTGATCAGCTTCGGCGATTCCGGCCGCCGGGCGTACCAGTCGTCCAACCTGGACAGTTCCAGCGCCTCGCCGCCGAAGATCACGTACCGCAGCGCCAGCTCGGTGCCCGGGTTCTCCCGGTCGGCCTGGCTGAGCTGGTAGAACGCCGAAGGCGTCTGGTTGAGCACGGTCACGCGTTCGCGGGCCAGCAGCCGCAGGAACTCCTGCGGCGACCGGCTGACCTCGTGCGGGACCACCACGAGCCGGCCGCCGTGCAGCAGCGCGCCCCACAGCTCCCAGACGGAGAAGTCGAAGGCGTAGGAGTGGAACAGCGTCCAGACGTCGTCGGCGCCGAAGGAGAACCACGGGTCGGTGGCGCCGAAGAGCCGGACCACGTTGTGGTGCGGGATCGCCACGCCCTTGGGCCGCCCGGTCGAGCCGGAGGTGTAGATCACGTAGGCGGCGTGCTCGGCGGTCAGCGGCCCGCGCTCGCCCGACTTCGGGTCGCGTTGCGAATGCCGGGCGATCTCCGCGATCTCGTCCGGGTCGTCCAGCAGGATGCGCGTGGTGCCCTCCGGCAGCCGCGCCGCGTGGTCGGCATCGCTGATCAGCACGGTCGGCTGCGCGTCGCCGACGATGTAGCGGAGCCGCTCGGCGGGGTGCCCCGGGTCCAGCGGCAGGTACGCGGCACCGGCCTTCAGCACCGCCAGCAGCGCCACGACCAGCTCGGCGGAGCGCGGCAGCGCCAGCGC
Organism: Saccharopolyspora elongata; assembly: GCF_004348985.1. Classification (GTDB taxonomy): domain Bacteria; phylum Actinomycetota; class Actinomycetes; order Mycobacteriales; family Pseudonocardiaceae; genus Saccharopolyspora; species Saccharopolyspora elongata. The sequence continues at coordinate 115,166 of NZ_SMKW01000024.1, forward strand.
GACCAGCTGCTCCGGCCCGACGCCGTGGTCGATGAGGTGGTGCGCGAGCTGGTTGGCCTGCGCGTCGAGCTCGGCGTAGGTGAGGCGCTGGTCGCCGAACGTGACCGCGACCGCGTCCGGTGTGCGCATCGCCTGCTCCTCGAACAGCTGCGGCAGGGTCGCCGCGGGCTGTTCCCGGATGCCCGGGATCGGCGCGTTCCACTCGTCGAGGATCCGGTCGCGCTCCTGCGGCGAGAGCAGGTCGATCCGGCCGACCGGGGTGTCGCCGGCGCAGTCCGCGAACGCCTGGAGGAAGCGCAGGAACCGTTCGCGGTGCGCGGTGAGCTCCGGCTCGCCATAGCGATCCGGGTTGGCGTCGAACTCGAACCGCAGCTCGTCGTCGCCGGTCGGGTACGCCGCGACGGTCAGGTCGTCGACCGGCCCGGCCGCGAGGTTGTGCACGGTCGCCGGGCTGCCGTCGAAGGCCAGCTCGTAGTCGAAGGACTTGATGTTGATCAGCGGCCCGAACAGCGGCCGGTCCGAGCCCAGCAGCCCGAGGTCCCGGCGCAGGTCTTCGCCGCGGTAGCGCTGGTGCTTGTGCACCTCGCGCATGGCCTTGCCGACCTGCGAGATCAGCTCGGCGCGCGTGGTGTCCGGGGCGATCCGCAGCCGCAGCGGCAGCACGTTGACGACCATGCCGGGCACCCGCAGCAACCCCGCCGACCCGAGCCGCCCCATCACCGGCAGCCCGAGCACCACGTCCGCGGCTCCGGTCATCCGGTGCAGGTAGGCGCCGAAGGCGGCGATGAGCGCGTGCGTCGCGGTCGCGCGGCTCTCGCTCCCGGCGAGCGCCAGCGCGCGCCCCGCCGCGGAGGTGCCGGTCTGCCGGCGGAAGGAGTGCGCGCCGGCGCTCGAATCCCCGGCCAGCGACACGACGTCCGGGTGGTCGGCGAACTGCTCCCGCCAGAACTCCGCGTCCACGGCGAACTTCGGCGACTCCCGGTAGTCGCGTTCCGCGGCAGGAAGCGAGCTCAGCGGGCCGAACGGCGACGGCCCGGCGTCCGGTTCGTCGTACAGCTCGGCGACCCGCCGGAGCAGCAGGGAGAAGCCGTACCCGTCGATGGCCACGTGGTGGATCCGCTGGTACCACCACCAGCGCTCGTCGCCGAGCTTGAGCAGCGCCGCCGTCCACAGCCGGCCGCTATCGGCCCGCGACCGCGTCAGGTCGACGGGTTCCCGCAGGTCGGCGCGCATCCAGGCAAGCGCGTGCGCCTCGGGGTCGGCGGCGGTCGAGCAGTCGATCACCGGGAGCTCGAAGTCGTCGGGCTCGTCGATGACCTGCCGCGGCTCACCGGCGGAGTCGACCACCCGCAGCCGCAGCGTCTCCGCCTCGGCGACAACCCGGCGCAGCGCCGACGCGAACCGGTCCGGGTCCACGGGCCCGTGGACCTCGACGTACTCGGCGGTGTTGAAGATCGGGTTGGCTCGATCCAGCTGCTGCGCGAACCAGATCCCCGCCTGCGCGGTGGACAATGGCAGTTGCTCGTCGGCACGGCCCGGCATCGCTCTCCCCACGATCAACAAAACAGGTAAGGCTTACCTTAATTCCCAACCGTTTCGCGGTACAGCCGCCAGGCGCATCGACCGACGTGGGACTACTCACCCGACGCGGGCCGCGCGAACACCATCAGGGCCGAGTTCTTGTTCGGCAGACCCACCTCCGCGGCCCGGTCGAAGCCGGCCTTGCCGAACGCGCCCACCGAGGCTCCATTGTGGACGTTGGGTTCGGCGACGACCCGCCGGCATTCCCGGTCGGCGGCCAGCAACCCCTCTGCCACCGCGCGCAGCAGCGCCGACCCTACGCCGCGCCCGATCGCATCCGGCTCGCCGATCGCGATGTGCACGCCGAGGTCGTGCGGCTCGTGCGAGTAGCAGCGCGCCAGCTTGTCGCGCTGCACCCGGTACAGCTCGACGTATCCGACATCCCGCCCGTCGAGCCCGACGATGCACGGCACCGAATGCTGCCCGGCCAGCTGACCGGCCAGCTCGTCCCGCCACTGCGCCACCGGCCACGCCTGGTCCCAGTTGACCGCGACGTGCTCGTTGTTCATCCAGCGGTGCACCAGCTCGACGTCCGGCCCGCCGTCCGCACCGTCGACCCGGACCGGCCGCAGCGACCAGCCCGCGCCCAGCTCCGGGATCGGCACGCCGGGAACGTCCGGAACGTCCGACCGCAGCGGGTTCCGCACCTCGAACGGCACGGCCTGCACCCGGATCTCCCCGGACTCCGCGCGATACCGCAGCCCGGACCCGTTGAGCGCGGCGAGATCGGTCAGCGTCGGGCTGGTCAACCAGTGCCCGACCAGCCATTCCACGTCCGGATACGCCTCGGTGACGGCCCGCAGCCGGTCCGCGAGCGCGGCGAGCAGATCCGCCTCGTGCACGACACCGCGCCGCCCCAGCAACCCGATGACCGTCAGCGCGCCACGCGTCAACAGCGCCGCGGTCGCACCGGTGACGTCGCCGGGCTGCCAGCCGCGAACCGCAGGCAGCAACCGGCCCTCGACGTGCGAGGACAACCAGCGCCGCGCCTCCTCGGCATCGGAGACCGAGCGGGCCACCGCGACCAGGTCCTCGGGCAGTGCCAGCGGATCGACCGCGCGGCGCGGCAAGGCGTCCACCAGCCAGTCCAGCAGCGAACCCGAGCCGGCGGCGTTGATCGGCGCGTCGGGCAGCGCCCGGGCTCGCGCGTCGGCGGAGCACGCGGCCGCGAGCAACGCCGGCTCGGCCACCTCGACCGGCCCGCCCGTCGCGTCCAGCACGTGGATCGGACCGAAGCCGTGCGCGCCGGTCGGCGAGTCGTAGACGACGTCCGCGCGCAGGCGCAGCGATCCGATGGTCAACCGCAACGGCCCCTCAGCGACCGGGGTGTGCGTCTCGGCCAGCCACCGCCGCAACAGCACCGAGGTCCGCTGGTGCGGCTGCCCGGCAAGGTCGACTCCAGTCGTCACGCAACGCTCCCTAAGCACAGCAATCCGTTCCGGTCTGTGAGCGAAGCCTAACCTGACTACCCGATCTCGTGACCGCACCTCACCCGACTGACGCATCCCGGTGCGCGGCCGGCCCGGACTCGTCACCGAACGTGCGAAATGAGCACAGTGGACGAATCCACGTCACGATCACTGAGAGTGCGATGAGGTTTTCATCGCCTGATCATCAGTACCTGATCCGGTGATGATCGTTGTTTTCCGCTGGGCGAGCACCCACCATCGCCCCTACTCTCCGAGCTATCGAATCGGCCGCACCGTCCGGAGAGGAGTTCACCAATGGAAGACGCCGACTCTGTCGTGCCCCTCCGGCCGGGATTCGACATCCAGGTCCGAGGCTTCAACCGCCACCAGGTCATCGAGCACCTGGAACTGCTGGAGGACCAGCTGCGACTGGTCACCATCGACCGCAACGAAGCGGCACAGCTCAACTCCGACCTCCGGAAGCTCTGCGACGACACCCGCCGCAGCCTCGACGCCGCCGAGGAACGCCTCAAGCGCATCGAATCCTCCGACACCGGACTGCCCGCCGCCTCCCAGCGCGTGCAGAACATGCTCTCGATCGCCGAAGAAGAGGTGCAGACCCTGCGCGATCGGGCGCGGCGGCAGGCCGAGGTCATCCGCGGCACCGCGGAGACCGAGGCGCGCGAGCTGATCAGCGAAGCCGAGCGTGCCGCGGGCGAGCTGCGCAACGAGTGCAGCGAGCTGGTCGCGGACGTCGAATCGAGGCGCGCGCGGCTGCACCGCGAGCACGACCAGAAGGCCAGCGATCTGCGCTCCCGGGAACACCGGCTGCGGCAGAACATCCGCAACGAGTACAAGCGGACCCTGTCGGAGGCCCAGGAGGCGGCCGACGCGCTGATCGCGGACACCCGCCGGCAGTGCGGCGAGTGGGACGCCGAAACCGAGCAGCGGCGGCTGGCTGCGCTGGAGGAGATCCGCACCAAGCAGCTCCGGCTGGAGGAGATGCGCACCTCGGTGCTGGCGGCGATGGACAACGCCCGCCGGCTGCTGGACGACTCCGTGGCCGACCTGCGCGGCCAGAACACGGCGCCGAGCATCGCGGACGACGAGACCAGGCAAGTCACCCAGGACGTGCTGGTCGAGCAGCAGCCGGTGCGACTGCCCGAACAGCGCGAGGACGTGCAGACCTACACCATCCCCATCGAACGGGCGCGCACCAACGGCGCCGCCCCGCACCCCGGACCCGCCCGGCAGAGCTGATCGGAGCACCTCGTGGACCTGCTCGTGCTGATGTTCGTCACCGGCTTCGCCTTGGCCACGCTGATCTTCTGGCCGCTCCTGCAACGGGCGAACCGGCGTCTCGCCGAGAGCGGTGTCTCCGAAGCGGCGATCGCGCCGAAGGGCAAGCACGCGCTGCGCGCGCCGGACGCCCCGGCCAGGTCGGCCTCGCCGACGGTCATCGCCCGGCGGCCGAGCACCGATCAGGCGGCACCGGCGGAGTCCGAGCCGAAGCCCGAGGAGCCCCGGCCGGCACTGGTCGCGCCGCAGCAGCGCACGGCGGAGCCGGTGGAGATCCCGGAGCTGCCGACCGACCTGTTCGAGAAGCACTTCGAGGCCAAGTTCAACCGGTCCCGCCAGCGGCTGGCCCGGCTCCGCGACGAGATCGGCAAGGAATAGTGAAGTTTTGCGTCATTTTGCGTAGCGGTGCAGGTGGCGGAACCTCAGGCGCCGTCTCGACTGTGGGAGCCCCGACTTATTGATGGGTAACTCAAATGTGGCGTGATCGTTGGTTATGGTGTGAAGGTGGCGGTGGTTGATGTCAAGCGGCTTTCTCCTGTCTCGCAAGAGGATTTGCGGCGGAGGGTGGTTGCGG
>NZ_SMKW01000238.1 GCF_004348985.1 Saccharopolyspora elongata
ATTGAGGTGATCTCAGTGGATTCGGCCGTGTTCGTGGTGGGTGAGGGTGAGGGCGGCTTGGACGATGGCGGTGATTTTGCGTGGGCTGGCGGTGATGTGTTGCAGGGTGCGCCAGCGTTGGGTGAGGAGTGCGAAGCCGCGTTCACCTCGTGCTCGTAGCCCTCGGAGTAGGGCGTTGTAGGTGCGGTTGTCGACGTCCAGGGGGCGACCTTTGCCGGTTTTGTTGTGTTTGATCGGGGTGTGGACGCCGATGCCGGCGCCTTGGAAACCGCCGTCGGCCAGGGTCGGTAGATCGAGTTGGGAGGCGGCCCAGTAGAGGGCGCCGAGCACGTGTTCGGTGGCGGCGGTGATGTCGTGGATGCAGCCGGGCTCCACCGGTGAGGACCAGAGCGGGAATCCGGTGTGGTCGGTGATGACCAGGACGTTGCCGCCCTGTGTGTGGTGTTTGCCGGAGTACCAGCGGTCGATTTCCCGGCCGTGTTTGTTCAGGGTCTTCTCGCCCAGCCGGTCGGAGGCGAACAGTTTGCCGTCCACAATCACGTAAGGCTCACCGCCCTCGGCTGCCTTCTCGAGTGCTTCGTGCAGGTCGGGGGCCTGTGCGGCCAGAACGTCGATGACCTCGTCGACGTAGCGGTAGCCGGTTGCCCGGGAGATGTCGTTGTCGCGGGCCAAAGCGGGGATGGCGGTGCGGTCCCGGTACCACCGCAGCCCCAGCACGGCCTGCTTGAACGGGCTCAACGCCCGCCGCCCACGCGGGGTACTGCGGCGTCGGCGTTCCTCAGCCAGGAGCCTGCTGAGGTAGTGGGCGAGTTCGTCGGCAACATCAAGCGTGGCACGATAGGTAATCACGTGGGGTCCTGGCCCTTACAGAAGACGATCTTGTGGTGAGACCTCTTCTACCAGGACCCCACGCCCACACCTCTTCGGACCCTCAGCCCCATTCCACTGAGATCACCTCATTGAAATTGCG
>NZ_SMKW01000239.1 GCF_004348985.1 Saccharopolyspora elongata
CGGGCTCCATGTCCTCGGCGATGCGCATGGCCTCCTCGATCAGGGTCTCGACGATCTGGTGCTCCGGCACCGTCTTGATCACCTCGCCCTTGACGAAGATCTGGCCCTTGCCGTTGCCCGAGGCCACCCCGAGGTCGGCCTCCCGTGCCTCGCCCGGCCCGTTGACCACGCAGCCCATCACGGCGACCCGCAGCGGCACCTCCATGCCCTCGAGCCCGGCGGTGACCTCCTCGGCCAGCTTGTACACGTCGACCTGCGCCCGGCCGCACGACGGGCACGACACGATCTCCAGATTCCGCGGCCGCAGGTTCAGCGACTGCAGGATCTGGGTGCCGACCTTGATCTCCTCGACCGGCGGCGCCGACAACGACACGCGGATGGTGTCGCCGATGCCCTGCCGCAGCAGCGCGCCGAAGGCGACCGCGGACTTGATCGTGCCCTGGAACGCCGGGCCCGCCTCGGTGACGCCGAGGTGCAGCGGGTAGTCGCACTGTTCGGCGAGGATCTCGTAGGCGCGCACCATCACGACCGGGTCGTTGTGCTTCACCGAGATCTTCAGGTCGTGGAAGTCGTGCTCGGCGAACAGGCTCGCCTCCCACAGCGCCGACTCGGCCAGCGCCTCCGGGGTCGCCTTGCCGTACTTCTGCATCAGCCGCGGGTCCAGCGAACCGGCGTTGACGCCGATCCGGATCGGCGTGCCGTGGTCCCTGGCGGCCTGCGCGATCTCCTTGACCTTGTCGTCGAACTTCTTGATGTTGCCCGGGTTGACGCGCACCGCGGCGCAACCGGCCTCGATCGCCGCGAACACGTACTTCGGCTGGAAGTGGATGTCGGCGATGACCGGGATCTGCGACTTCTTCGCGATGGCGGGCAGCGCCTCCGCGTCGTCCGCGCTGGGGCAGGCCACCCGGACGATGTCGCAGCCCGCGGCGGTCAGCTCGGCGATCTGCTGCA
>NZ_SMKW01000240.1 GCF_004348985.1 Saccharopolyspora elongata
CCCGATGCTCAGCGTAGTCCCTGACCCTGATTCCCGTGACGATGGCCCTGTCACGGGTTCAGCGTCGTTGATCGATGAGATCGTCCGAGAGGGTGCCCGCCGGATGCTGGCGGAGGCGTTACAGGCCGAGGTTGACGCCTACATCGCGCAGTTCGCCGACGCTCGCGACGAGCGTGGCCATCGCCTGGTGGTCCGCAACGGCTACCACCAGTCCCGCGAGGTCCTGACCTCTGCCGGCGCGGTCGTGGTACAGGCGCCGCGGGTCAACGACAAGCGCACCGACCCGGACACCGGTGCGCGTCGGCGGTTTTCCTCGGCGATCCTGCCGCCGTGGGCGCGCAAGACCCCGAAGATCACCGAGGTGCTGCCGCTGCTGTATCTGCACGGGCTGTCATCCGGGGATTTTGTGCCCGCACTCGGGCAATTTCTGGGGAGTAGCAAGGGGTTGTCCGCTCCTGTGATCACGAAATTGACCGAGCAGTGGAAGGCTGAGCACCGTGGGTTCACCGAACGTGATCTGTCCGAAGTGGACTTTGTGTATCTGTGGGCGGACGGTATCCATGTGAACATTCGCCTGGAAGAGCATAAACTCTGCCTGCTGGTCATGATCGGTGTCCGAGCCGATGGCCGCAAGGAGCTTATCGCGCTGGCCGACGGCTACCGGGAGTCCACCGAATCGTGGGCCGACCTGCTGCGGGACTGCAAGCGCCGCGGGATGCGCGCCCCGGTGCTGGCCATCGGCGACGGGGCGCTGGGGTTCTGGGGCGCACTACACGAGGTCTTCCCCGACACCCGAGCGCAGCGCTGCTGGTTCCACAAGATCGGCAATGTGCTCGCCGCGCTACCGAAGTCGGCGCAGCCGGGTGCGAAGAAGGCACTGGCCGAGATCTACAACGCCGAGGACCG
>NZ_SMKW01000241.1 GCF_004348985.1 Saccharopolyspora elongata
GCAGACTTACTGGCCTCCATCCGGACCGCGTCCAAATTCATCGAATCAACCGGGCCCGCGACGGACATCCCGGCCACAATCCGCCTATCCGCCCCGAAGATCGGAACCGCAACCTCAGCTTCGTCACGAAGATATTCGCCATGTGAGTACGCCACAGATTTTCGGCGAACAATCGTCAGCTCACAGCTGAGATCGCCAATCCTTGTAATCGTCATTGCTGTGAACCGCTCCAGCTCCCGCTCGGCGAGCCCGGCGATGGCGTCACGCTCATATGAGAGGAACAGCTTGCCCACCGCGCTGCAGTGCGCCGGCACGGGCTGCCGGAAGCTGTCGTTATGCCACTGATGATGCAGTCGATCCGAGTAGAAGACGTAGCCTCGGTGCAACACTCCAACGCTCACCGCAGAATGCGTCCGCTCATATAGCGACAGTAGGAAAGGCATCAGCTTACGCTGCAGTGCAGCAGCTCGAATTGCTTCCGGTCTCGGCTGAAGCATTTGGTTACCAAGTGTGTAACCATCACCTGCTCTTTCCGCAAACCCTCGCGCAACGAGCGTGTTCAATATCCGGTGCACGGTTGCCTTGGAGAGACTAGTAGCACGGGCAAGGCCGGATAGGCTGGACGGCGAACCATGCGCTGCCAACGCCTCCAGAAGCGACAACGCTCGATCAACGCTGCGCGTGAAGCCTCCTTGCGTCTCTGCGCGATCCGAGGCCTGGCATAGCTGCTCTCTCATCGTCACACGCTCCTCGTTTGCAGGACCGGGGAGCTACAGGCTTGCCTAGGTACAGGACCAGCAACAGACCTAGATAGAACTCCGTGCACTTTTGATCGCCCTGATGGGGCCACACGGACAG
>NZ_SMKW01000025.1 GCF_004348985.1 Saccharopolyspora elongata
CCACTCAACCACCCCCAACCGCCCCGGGTTCCGCCTCGGCCACCCCGGGTTCCGCCCCGGGGTCCGCAATTTCAATGGAAATTGGACCTTCGATTTCAATGGAAATTGCGGACGATCACACGACGGGCGGACCCTCGATAGCCTCGTCCGGCCGGACACCGCTCGCCTCGCCCGGGGCTCCGCCGCTGCGGCTCCCGGCCGACGCCCCGCCGCTGCGGTCCCTGGATGCGGCGACGTTGCAAGCGGCGGCGACGTTTTCGCCGGACCGCACCAGGATCCCGGGCCTGGAACCGTCGACCCTGATGCACCCGACGATCCTCCAGTACGCCCAAGGCGAGTGGGCGAACTACTGACCCACCAGGCCGAAGAGGTTCCCCGAACTCAAGCGAAGCCGGGAACCCCCGTGCCTGACGCCGACGCCGGTTTCTCGCGAAACCGCCACCTCGCCTCAGGTGGTCTGGCGGTTTCGCGCGAAACCGACATCGTGGCGCCCGGGTTCGTGCCCACCGATGCCAACGCCGGTGCGCAGCAGCAGGCGATGATCGACGAGACCGGGGCGCGCGCACGCCGCTGGGCCGGGTCGCCGGGACCGAGGACGTGGCCGCCGCGATCGTCGCCTACGCCAGCGACCTCACCAGACACGTCCACGGCGGCTACACCGCCGTAGACGGCGGCCTGTCCGGGACGCGATCACGGGCCGAACCAGCGCTCCTCCGCCGAGCGGGGCGGGGCCGAGGTGGCGCCGGTGATCAGCTGGGTTTCCAGCTGGATGTGGCGGGGGCGGCCCGGCTCGCTGGCCTCCAGCAACAGGCGCCCGGCCGCCCGGCCCTTCTCCAGCCACGGCTGGCGCACCGTCGTCAGGCCCGCCCGCTCCGCGTCCGGGATGCCGTCGAAGCCCGTGATGGTCAGGTCCTCCGGCACCCGCAGGCCGCGGTTGCGGGCCTCGCTCAGCGCGCCGAGCGCGAGGATGTCCGAGGTGCACACGATGGCGGTGATCTCGGGGTCGATCTCCAGCAGCTGCGCCGCCGCCGACGCCCCGGAGGCCGTGGTGTGGTCGAAGCGCTCCACCACCGGCACCTTCGTCCAGTCCACGCCCGCCTCGCTGAACACCTCGGCCAGCGCGGTCAGCCTGGCCTTCTGCACGTGGAAGCTGGCGTTGGCCTGCCGCTGCACCGACGCGGGCCCGTCGTTGCGGCCCCGGGCCAGGCGCATGCACAGCACGCCGATGCGGCGGTGCCCTAGCCCGATCAGGTGGTCGGCGACGCTCTTGATGGCCTTCCCGTCGTCCGGGCCGACCCAGTCCAGGTTGTCCAGGCGCGGCTGGTCGCAGACAACCACCGGGACGGGTCGTTCGAGCACCGCGGCCAGGTGCGGGTCGTCTTCGGGCACGGAGTACACGACGAAGCCGTCGACGCCGGCGCGGTGCACCGAGGCGACGTCCTCGCGCTCCGGGCTCGCCGGGATCAGCAGCAGGCCCTGACCGGCGTCTTCGCAGGCCAGCGCGAGTCCTTCGAGGAAGCCGACGGCGCCCGGGTCGCGGAACGCGTAGGAGAGGTTCTCGGTGAGCAGCAGGCCGACGGCGCCCGCCTTCCTGGTCCGCAACGACCTCGCGACCGGATCCGGCCCCGGGTAGCCGAGCCGGCGAGCGGTCTCCAGGACTCGCTTGCGCAGCTCCGGGGAGAGCTGGTCCGGACGGTTGTACGCGTTGGAAACCGTCGTCCGGGAGACCCCGAGTTCTGCAGCGAGCGATGCGAGCGTCGCAGGCCGCCGGGCATTCGTTGACCGCGCCATGGAGGAACCGTAACGGTTCAGTACCCCTCGGTGAAGTGAGCATGATGCAGATCCCACTCACGTTCGAATCATGAACACGGAGCGACGCAGAGTGATCACTCTCCGAGTTGGTTCATTCGAGGGGCTGACCCCGAGCCATTTTGCGGTTACGTTTTCATGACCGATTCCGTGAAAGGTGTCACAGATGGCTGAGGTTGCTTACGTCAACGCCTCGCGCGTTTACCAGGGAAGTCCACCGGTCCGGGCGGTGGACAAGCTCGCCTTGGACATCGCCGACGGTGAGTTCCTGGTGCTGGTGGGGCCGTCGGGGTCCGGCAAGTCGACGGCGTTGCGGATGCTGGCCGGGCTGGAGGACGTCGACGAGGGTGGCATCACCATCGGTGGCAACGATGTCACCAACACCCCGCCGAAGTCGCGGGACATCGCGATGGTGTTCCAGTCCTACGCCCTGTACCCGCACATGACGGTCGCGGAGAACATGGGCTTCGCGCTGAAGCTGCGCAAGACGCCCAAGGGCGTCATCAAGGAGAAGGTCACCGAGGCCGCGCGGATGCTGGACCTCGAGAAGTACCTGGACCGCAAGCCCAAGGCGCTCTCCGGCGGTCAGCGGCAGCGGGTCGCGATGGGTCGCGCGATCGTCCGCGAGCCCAGCGTGTTCCTGATGGACGAGCCGCTGTCCAACCTCGACGCCAAGCTGCGCGTGGAGACCCGCGCGAACATCGCGGCGCTGCAGAAGCGGCTGGGCACCACCACGATCTACGTCACCCACGACCAGGTCGAGGCCATGACGATGGGGCACCGCGTCGCGGTGCTCAAGGACGGGCTGCTGCAGCAGTGCGCCAGCCCGCGCGAGCTGTACGAGAACCCGGCCAACGCCTTCGTCGCCGGCTTCATCGGATCGCCCGCGATGAACCTCAAGACGGTGCCGCTGACCAGCGACGGTGCGGTGCTCGACGGCGCCACGATCCCGCTGCCGCGCGAGGCCGTGGCCGCCGCAGGCGACCTCAAGGAGATCACCTTCGGCGTGCGCCCTGAAGCGCTGTCGCTGACCTCCAGCGAGGACGACGGCATGGCCATGACCGTCGAGCTGGTCGAGGAACTCGGCGCCGACGCGCTCATCCACGGCGCCATCGACGTCAACGGCTCGCAGGAGCGCTTCGTCGTCCGCGCCGACGGCCGCACCCCGCCCGCGCTCGGCCAGCAGGTCAAGGTCGCCCTGCGCGACCACAGTGAGATCCACCTCTTCCACCCCGAGACCGGAGATCGCCTGGTCGCCTGATCGCGAGCCGATCGTGGCTGCTCAGGCGGCCGCCGCCGGTCGCGGCCCCTATGTCGACGCCCCCGCTGGTCCTGGCGGGGGCGTCGTTGCGTGCGCAACAGGAATAACCCGGTCGGTGGAGTGTTGTGCGGAGACGTGCTTAGACTGTAGTTGACAACGGTTTCCGTTACCGTTCGCAGTTAGCCGTCAGTCTGCTGCGCAAGGGGCTTATCACCGAGGAGTACAACCGATGACCGTCCGCAGCCGCTCCGCTGCCACCGCCTTAGCCGGCCTCGCCGCCACCGCCATCGCCCTGACCGCCTGCGGCACCGGCGAGCAGGCGCCCGGCGGCGGCGACAAGATCAAGGTCGTCGCCTCCACCAGCGCATGGGCCAGCGTCGTGCAGGCGGTCGGCGGCGACGCCGTCGACGTCGAGGCGATCATCAGCGACCCGAGCGCCGACCCGCACTCCTACGAGAGCACCCCGCAGGACGCCGCGAAGGTCACCGACGCGGACCTGGTCGTGTTCAACGGCGGCGGATACGACGAGTTCATGGAGAAGATCCTCGGCAGCAGCGGCCAAGGCAAGCCCGCGATCGAGGCGGTCAAGGACGAGCACGAGGGCGAGCCCGCAGGTGAACCCGCAGGTGAGCACGGCGCGCACGAGGAGCACGGGCACGAGGGCCACGACCACTCGGCGAACGAGCACGTCTGGTACGACCTGCACGTCGTGCAGGAGGTGGCCGCCCAGGTCAACGCCGAGCTGAGCAAGCTGCAGCCGGCCAAGGCCGAGCAGTTCGGCCAGGCCGCGGGCCGCTTCGCGGAGGACATCGGCAAGCTGCAGGGGCGGGTCGGCGAGCTGGGCGACCAGAACCGGGGCAAGCCGGTGATCGTCACCGAGCCGGTCGCGCACTACCTGGTGGAAGCGGCGAGCCTGCAGGACATCACGCCGCCGGAGTTCGTCAAGGCCGTCGAGGCAGAGAGCGACCCGTCGGCGGCCGCGGTCGCCGCGATCCAGAACGCCGTGAACTCCAAGCAGGCCGCGGCGGTCATCTACAACCCGCAGACCGAATCGCCGGTCACCCGCAACGTGCGCAGTGCCGCCGAGCAGAATCAGATCCCGGTCGTGGAGATGACCGAGACCCTGCCGCAGGGCAAGACCTACGTGCAGTGGATGGACGCCCAGATCACGGCCCTGCAGGCCGCCCTGACCCAGAATCGCTGAGATATGACCGCCAAACCCGAGACCGAGACCGTCCTCGCGCCCACCGCCACGGCCCCCGCCGTGCGGCTGCGCGGCGCGGAGCTCTCCTACGGCCCCCGAGTCCTGTGGTCCGGCCTGGACCTGGACGTCGCGCCGGGGGAGTTCCTGGCCGTGCTCGGGCCGAACGGCTCCGGCAAGACGAGCCTCCTGCGCGTGCTGCTGGGCTTGCAGCAGCTTTCCGCGGGCAGCGTCGAGATCGCCGGCGGGCCGGCCCGCCGGGGCAGCAACCGGATCGGCTACATCCCGCAGCAGCGGGCACTGGACGCGACCGTGATGGTGCGCGGTAGCGATCTCGTCGGTCTCGGGTTGGACGGTCACCACTGGGGCACGGGCCTGCGCGGCCGCCGCGAGCGCAAGCAGCGGGTCGCCGCGGCGCTGCGCTCGGTCGAGGCGACCGAGTACGCCCGGATGCCGCTGGGCCTGCTCTCCGGTGGCGAGCAGCAGCGGCTCCGGGTGGCTCAGGCGCTGGTCAGCGACCCGGCGGTGCTGCTGTGCGACGAGCCGCTGCTGTCGCTGGACATCGCGCACCAGCGCAAGGTCAGCCGGCTGATCGCGAACCAGGCGCGGGAGGCCGGGGCCGCGGTCCTGTTCGTCACCCACGAGATCAACCCGGTGCTGCCGCTGGTCGACCGGGTCCTCTACCTGGTCGACGGCCGGTTCCGGATCGGCCCGCCGGACGAGGTGATGACCTCCGCCACGCTGTCCGAGCTGTACCGCACCGACGTCGAGGTCGCCCGAGTCGGCGGGCGGCTTGTGGTCGCCGGCACCGACGAGCACGAGCACGACCACCACGTGCAAGAGGCGGAAGAAGCGTGAACGCGATCATCGACGGGCTGGGCAAGATCCTGGACTTCTCGACCACGATCGACCTGCTCGGCTACCCGTTCGTCCAGCAGGCGCTGCTGGCCGCGGCGGCGCTCGGGCTGGTCTCCGGCTGCCTGGCGCCGCTGGTCGTCGCGCGGAAGATGTCCTTCGCCGTGCACGGCACGGCCGAGCTCGCGTTCACCGGTGCCGCCGCGGCGCTGCTGATCGGTGTGGGCGTCGGCGTCGGGGCGCTGGCCGGGGCCGTGGTCGCCGCGCTGCTGCTCGGGCTGCTGGGACAGCGCGGGACCGAACGCGATTCGGTGATCGGCGCGATCCTGTCCTTCGGGCTCGGCGTCGGCGTGCTGCTGCTGTGGCTCAACCCGGAGCGGACCTCGAACAAGTTCAGCCTGCTGGTGGGGCAGATCGTCGGCGTCGATTCCGCGGACGTGCTGCTGCTGTCCGGATGTGCGGCGGCCGTCCTGGTCGTGCTGGCCTTCGTGTACCGGCCGCTGCTGTTCGCCAGCGTCGACCCGGACGTCGCGGCGGCCCGCGGTGTTCCGGCGCGGCTGCTGACGCCGCTGTTCGCGGTGCTGGTCGGCGTGGCGACCGCGCTCGGCGTATACACCGTCGGCGCGTTGCTGGTGCTGGCGCTGATGGTGACGCCGGGAGCCGCGGCGGCGCGGGTGACTGCGAGCCCGGTGAAGGCGACGGTGCTGGCCGTGGTGTTCGCCGAGGTGGCGGTGCTGGGCGGCATCCTGCTGTCGCTGGCGCCGGGGGCGCCGGTGAGCGCCTTCGTCACGATCATCTCGTTCGTGATCTACCTGGTGTGCCGAGTGGTCGGCAACCGCCGACTCCGCCGCTTGTCCCGGACCCCGGCCGCCGCCTGACGGACCTGCCGCAGGATCGACGTTTCCGCTGCCCTGCCGGCTGAATGGCGGCGGGGCGGGTGGTGGCCCACGCTGACGCTCGTGCCCGGGAACGACCGGTGGAAAGTCCTGATCAACCTGGCGACGGCGCTGGGCGCGGTCGTGGCGTGCACCGTCGCGTACTACCTGCTGCCGATCGGCCGGTTCGGCCTCGTCGGCACCGTGAACTCGGTCGTGGGCTTCGCCGTCGGGCTGGCCGTCGTCTCCGCGCTGATCGTGGTCCAGGTGCGCCGGTTCCGGATCGGCGGCGCGCACCGCGGTAGCTCCATGGCCGGGGTGGTGGTGGCGTTGTACCTGGCAGTGCTGTTCTTCGCGGCCGTCTACTTCGGACTGGCCCACCAAGATCCGGGCTCGATCGCGTCGCTGCGCACCAAGACCGACGCCCTCTACTTCTCGCTGACGATCACCAGCACCGTCGGCTTCGGCGACGTGCACGCGGAATCCCAGCTCGCCCGCGCGGCCGCCGCCGTGCACATGGCCTTCAACATCGGGTTCCTCGCCGCAGCCGTCACCATCGTCCGGGCCAAGGCCACCCGGCGGGACGACGCCTGAGCGATCGGTTTCCGCTGGTCAGGTGCCGTGCGTATTTCGTCTCGCTATGGCAGCACAAAGCACGCACGGGTCTTCACCAGCGGAAACCGTGCTTCAGGCGAGGCCGAGGTAGCGGCGTTCGTTGAACTGCTCGCCGACGCAGGAGGCCCCGAGGTCCTGGCCGATGCGCTCGATCACGTCCGCCAGTTCCAGCCGCGCCAGCCACGAGCGGGGCAGCACCGCCGTGCCGTGCCGGGCGCCGAGGATGCTGCCGGTCACGGCGGCGGTGGTGTCGCTGTTCCCGGAGTGGTTCACCGCCAGCCGCAGGGCGTCGGCGAACTGGTCGGGCTTGGGCATCGCGAGCGCGCAGTAGACGCCGATGGCCAGCGCCTCCGGGCCGATCCAGCCCTGACCGAGCCGCTCGATGTGCCCGACGCTCGCGCCCAGCCGCGCCAGCGTCGAAGCCTCCGCGAGGGCGGTGGCGGCCTCGCCGTCCTCGCGCAGCACGCGGCCCGCCGCCTGGTCCACCGCGGCGGGCAGCTTCCGCTCCTGCACGGCCAACAGGTGCACGATGAGCGACAGCGCCCCGGCCGAGGCCCAGCCGCCGACGCCGCCGTGGGTGAGCGCCGCGCACTGGCAGGCCAGCTGGTAGGCCATCTCGGCGGTGGGCGCGAAGCCGAGCGGCGCGCTGCGATCCACTCCGCCGCAGCCCTTGGAGGTGTTCCGCGGCCGGTCCGGCGTGCCGAGCTCGGGTTCCTGCAGCGCACGCAGGCTGGTCAGGCCGGGCGCCCGGCTTGCGTACAGCTCGGGCTCGGCGAGCAGGCCGGTCGCGCCGGGCTGCGGCTTGTCTTCCTGCTGGGTGGTCAACCACCGGCGGTAAGCGGCGGCGGTGGACTCGACCGGCCGCCAGTTGCCACCGTTGTTACCGGTGGTCCAGGCGTGCAGGTAACCCTCGCCGGTGAACAGCGCCAGCTGCGTGGCGTCGCCGAGCAGCGCCTGCGGCGGCGGTTCGGCCACGCCTGCCTGACCGAACTCGGCGCGGATGTCGTCCAGCTGCGCGTACTCGACCGGGCTGCCGAGCGCATCGCCGAGCGCCCCGCCGAGCAGGCAGGCCACCGCGCGATCGACCACTGTGGACGGGGTCGGCACGGGTGCGGCTCTCCTTCCACAGTGTCCTCGTACGAGTGATCGCCGTGTCCAGACTTTACTTGGCGTATCCGGTCACCGGGAGATGTTCACCGCAACAGCGGGCGTGGGCCGGACGCCGAGGGAGGAAACGGACATGGCTCCATTGGGGTGAATCGTCGGCCGATGATCGACATGCGTTCGGGCGCGCCTCGTTACGGTGTGTCGGGTTTTGGGCGGCGAACCGGTCGCCGCGTGGGCTTTCCGGGGGTGTGGACTCGCCGTGCGCGGTACCCGAGACTGTCTGAAGGCTCAACAAACATGAGTGAGAGTCGGAATGGGAGATGATGGCGGGGCGCGGCAGCTCGACCGAGGCACCGGGCGCGGGGTTCGAGTTCCGCCTGCTCGGCCCTCTTGAGGTGCGCGTCGACGGCAGCCCGCAACCGCTGGGCAGCGCCCCGGTCCGCGCGCTGCTGGCCTGTCTGCTGCTGGAACCGAACCAGGTCGTCTCGATGGACCGGCTGATCGACACGTTGTGGGAGCACGAGCCGCCGGCCAGCGCGCGGACCATCATCCACGGCTACGTCTCCCGGTTGCGCAAGCTCTTCGGCGCCGGCTCGGATTCGGCCGAGATCGTCACCCGCCCGCCGGGCTACCTGCTGCGGGTCGACAGCGACCGGATCGACGCGCACCGCGCGCGGGCGCTGATCAACCGCGCGCACGGCATGGAACCGGCGGCGCGGTCGCGGATGCTGGCCGAGGCGCTGACGCTGTGGCGCGGCCCGGTGCTCTCGGACCTCGCCAGCAGCCGGCTGTACCGGATGGTCGCGCCGAACCTGGACGAGCTGCGGTTGCTGGCGCTGGAGGAGCGGGTCGCCGCCGACCTGGACCTCGGCAGGCACCACCAGCTGGTGCTGGAACTGTCCACCCTGGTCGACCGGAATCCGCTGCGGGAACGGCTCACCAGCCAGCTGATGCTGGCCCACTACCGAGCGGGGCACCGCGCCGAGGCGCAGGCCCGCTACCACGCCCTACGTCACCGGCTGTCCCACGAGCTCGGCCTCGATCCCGGCCCCGAGCTGCGCGAACTCTACGAGAAGCTGCTCCGCGACGACCCGGCGCTGCGCAGCCCGCAGCGCCGACCGGAACCGGGGCCCGAGCTCAAGCGCCCGATCCCGGCGGAACTGCCGCCGGCCCCGGCCGGATTCGTCGGCCGCCAGAGCGAACTCGCCGCGCTCGACGACATGCTGGCGAAGCGCGAACGCGGCTCCACCCTGCTCGCCGTGCTCGCCGGCACCGCGGGCGTCGGCAAGAGCGCCCTCGCGCTGACCTGGGCGCACCGCGTCGAGCACGAGTTCCCCGACGGGCAGCTGTACGCATCGCTGCGCGGTTACGACTCGGAGCGCGAGCCGCTGACGCCCGGCGAGGTGCTGACCAGCATGCTCAAAGCGCTCGGCGTCGCGGCGAATGCGATCCCCGTCGAGCTGGACGACCGCACCGCGCTGTACCGGTCGCTGCTGGCCAAGCGCCGGGTGCTGGTGCTGCTGGACAACGCGCGCGACTCCGAGCAGGTGCGGCCGCTGCTGCCGGGCAGCGCCGAGTCGCTGGTGCTGGTCACCAGCAGGCGGCGGCTGGACGGGCTGGTGGTGCGCAGCGGCGCGCGGGTGCTGCCGCTGGAGACGCTGCCGACCGAGACCGCGATCGAGCTGCTCGACCGGGCGGGCGTGCCCGGCAAGTCGGCCTCCGAGCCGGCGGCCGCGGCCGCGCTGGCGGAGCTGTGCGGCGGGCTGCCGCTGGCGCTGCGGATCGCCGCCGCGCGGCTCGCGGCGAACCCGGCGCGCGGCGTGTCCGACCTGGTGCACGAGCTGACCGACGAGCGCAACCGGCTGCACGCGCTGGACATCGACGACGTCGACACCAGCGTCCGCCGCGCGTTCGACATCTCCTACCGCAGCCTGCACCCGGTGCACGCCGACACGTTCCGGCTGTTGGGGCTGGTGCCCGGCCACACCTTCACCTCGCACGCCGTCGCCGCGCTGTGCGGCACCGACCCGCCCAACGCGCAGCGCAGGCTGCGGGCCCTGGCGCTCGCGCACCTGGTCACCGAGACCGAGCCGGACCGGTTCGGCATGCACGACCTGCTGCGCGTCTACGCCCGCGACCTGCTGGCCGAGCCGACCCCGGGCGACACCGAGGCGCTGCGCAGGCTGCTGAACCACTACCTCGTCACGGCCGACCACGCGCGCCGCTTCCTCCGCCCGGCCCGGGACGACCTGGACTTCTCCAGCGGGCCCGAGGTGCCCCGGCCGGAGATCGTCGACCGGTCGCAGGCGCTGGAGTGGTTCGACGCGGAGTGGACGAACCTGGTCGCCGCCGTCCGGGCGGCGAACGCCGAGGGCATGCACGAGCTGGCCTGGCCGCTGGCCCGCCTGCAGTTCAACTACCTGATGGTGCGCTGCCCGTGGGAGGACTGGATCCGGATCTACCGCGACGGGCTCGACTCGGCCCGGGCGGTGGACGACCCGGCGGGCAAGGTGCTGATGCCGGCCGGGCTCGGGGTCGCGTACTCGCGGTCGGGCCGGCTGGACGCCGCGCTGGCGCACTACGACGAGTCGTACCAGGCCGCGGTGCGGACCGGCGATTCCGCGCGGTTGGCGATGACCCAGGTCAACATGGGCAGCGTGCTGTTCCGCCTGAAGCGCTACGAAGAGGCGAAAGTGCACTGCCAGGACGCGTTGAGGGTCTACCGTTCGCTGGGCGACCGGTACTTCGTGGCGGGGGCGTTGAACAACCTCGCCATGGTCGAGCAGGTCAACGGCGAGCTGGAGGAGGCGCTGGCGCACCTGCGCGAGGCCGAGGCGCTGTACCGGGACGCCGACGACCTGGAGACGCTGGCGATGGTGCTGAACAACTGCGGCGAGGTGAGCATCGAGCTGGGCCGGATCGCCGACGGCGAGCGGTTCCACCACGAGGCGCTGGACATGGCGCTGAAGTGCGGCTCCGCGATGCGGCAGGCGTCCGCGTACCTGGGCCTCGGCGACGCCGCCCGGTCCCGCGGCGACCTGGCGGTGGCCCGGACCCGCTGGGACACCGCGCTGGCGATCTTCGAATCGGAGGGCTCGCCGCGCTCGGCCGATGTCCGCGCGCGGCTGGAAGAGCTCTCCGCGGCCGCCTGCTGAGGGGCGTTTAGCCGACGTTTAGCGGCCGTGTAGCGCCCGCTGGGAACTTTCATCATGTGCGGATCAAGCCGTGCATGGTTCGCACGACGGGCGGCTCTGGGGGGAGTCCAGGGGGGATTGTCGCCCGGTCGTCCCGGTCGGCACACGTGGCCGGCCGGGGCGGCCGCAGGGGGTTTGGCATTCGGGACGGGTTCATCCCGAATGGACGTGGGGGTGAGTGCGGGCTTTCGGCGCCAGGAGTGGGTGATCCTGCCGGAGGTCCGCACTTCGTCGTTCCGGGGTACCTGGGGGTGTTCCGCCTGGTCGGGGCCGTGAGTACTTCGTGTCGCCATAGCAGCACGAAGTACTCACGGTAGGCGTGACCAGGGAAAACGTTGTTCCGGAGCTCAGGCCGAGGGGTGTCCGGCGGTGAGCTTCTCCAGCTGGGGGCGCTTCGCGGTGCGGCCGTCGCCGCTGGACACGCCCCGCAGGCGGCGGCTGATCCACGGCGCCAGGTACTCGCGGGCCCAGCGGATGTCCTGGGCGCGCTGCTCCCGCCAGGGCATTTCGGGGACCACGGGCCAGGGCTCGCGCCAGTCGGCGGCGACCGGGACGCCCAGCGCCTCGCACGCGCGCAGGGCGACCCGCCGGTGGCCCGCCGCGGACAGGTGCAGCCGGTCCTCGCTCCAGGCCCGGTTGTCCCGCAGCACCCGCATAGACCACAGGTCCATCACGTAGCAGCCGTGCTTGTCGGCGATCGCCCGCAGGTGCGAGTTGTAGGTCCCGACCTTGCCTCGCACGTGCCGCAGCACCGGGGTGCCGCGGGTGTCGAAGCCGGTGCCGATCAGCACGTCGGCGCCGGTGGCTCGCAGCTCGCCGACCGCGGAGTCGAAGAGCTCCGCGACCGCGTCCGGGTTGCTGCCGGGGCGGATGATGTCGTTGCCGCCGGCGGTCAGGGCGACCAGCCCGGGCCGCAGCGCCACCGCCTGGGGCACCTGCTCGTCGACGATCTGGCGGATCAGCTTGCCGCGCACCGCGAGGTTGGCGTACCGCAGCTCGGGGTCGTGGGCGGTCAGGTGCTCGGCCAGCCGGTCCGCCCAGCCGCGGAAGCTCCCGCTCGGATCCGCGTCGGCGAGCCCCTCGGTGAAGCTGTCCCCCAGCGCGACGAAGCTGCCCCAGCGCGCCGAGTCGGCGTTGCGCTGCGATTCCATTGACTCTTTCCCTCCTGGTCTTTCCTCCCGCACGCGCGGTGACCGGGAACCAGATTGGCGCTCGAACGGCTACCTACGCCACCGTCGGTTCCGCACTAGTGATTAACGGCACTGAACAGTCTAGTATTTCTGCCCGATTCGCCCGGAAACCGCTCGGACTTTGCGAATTTCGTTGCCGCACTGCACTTTTCCAGCGTCGCGGCAGCGACTGGGTGGCTATTCCTCGAAACACCGGTACGGGTGAACCTCAGCTGCTACTGTCCTTCGGCGGTAGCAGATGCAATGAGGGGGCCCGCGATGTTGCGATCGATGCAGGTGGCAGCTCGACGTGCGTTCGGGGAGACGCCGCGCCGTCCGCCGTTTCGCGTCATCGCGGTCGGTTGAGTTGGGGAACGACAGCGTGCTCCGTTGCGTCGATTCCAGTGCGCCCGCGATTCGGGTCCACCCGGACGTCGCGCGGCGCTGCAACCGTCCCGAATACCTGGGGGAATCGTGACGTCACCGCAGAATCCGGCGTCCGCGCCGGGGCCAGCGGGCTTCGACGCGCAACAGCGGGCAGCAGGCCCGGGAGGACGACGCCGTGCGGACGCGCCGATGCGCGGCTCGCTCGGCGGTGAGGTGCCGCCGGCACCGAGCGGGCCCCGGCCGCCCGCCCCGCGTCCGATGCGCCTCGATCTGCGCGGCGAGCTCGCCGCACTGGCCGCCGAACCGCACCCGTTCGCGCTGTGGCAGCGCGCCGAGCAGCTGCCCGATCGCTTCGAGCACGACCAGCGCCGGCAGCCCCAAGACGCCAGGCCGGCGCTGGACCGGCCCGAGGCGCCGAAGACGCCGGGCGGCGGATTGGCGCTCTCCGGCGACCTCGGCGGGCTCGACGTGCCGCCGGGACGCCCGGAACCGCCGGCCGAGCTGTCCGGCTCGCTCGGCCCCGAGTCGCTCGAAGAACCGCAGCGCCCGACCGGGTTCAGCGGCGGCCTCAGCGGCTCGCTCCTGCAGGACGATCCGCTGAGCGGCCCGCTGCCATCGATCCATGACGGCCTGGTGGGCGGCCCGCCGCCGCAGGCAGGACCGCCGAGCGGCCCGCTGCCATCGATCCATGACGGCCTGGTGGGCGGCCCGCCGCCGCAGGCAGGACCGCCGAGCGGCCCGCCGCCACAAGCGGGACCGCCGCGCCACGACCTCCCGCCGACCGGGCCGGACGGCCCGCCGCGCCACCGCGACTCCGGCCCGCTGCCGCAGCAGGGACCGCCGAGCGGTCCGTTGCCGCAAGACGGGCTGCTGCCCGAGCCGGATGCCCTGCGGCCTGGCGCTCCGCCGAGCGGTCCGTTGCCGCAGGCTGGCGGGCGACGTCACGACGTTCCGCCGCCAGGCCGGGAGGGCCTGCCGCCCCACGACGGGCCGATGCCCGGGCCGGACGGGTTGCCGCCGAGGTACGACTCCGGCCCGCCGAGCGGTCCGCAGCCACAGGTCGGCCCGCCGCGCCACGACCTTCCGCCGGCAGGTCCGGACGGGCCGCCGCCCCACGATGGGCCGATCGACGGATTGCCGCCGCGACCCGACGCCGCCCCGATGGGTGCGCCTCCGCAGTCGGGACCGCCGAGCAGCCCGCCTCCGCAGGCCGGTCCGCCGCCGCGCCACGACTCCGGTCCGAGCAGCGGCCCGCTGCCGCAGGCCGGTCCGCCTCGGCAGGACGGCCCTCCGCCCGGCCCGCTGCCGCTGGACGGCCCGCCTCCGCAGCCCGGACCGCAGAGCGGCCCGCTGCCGCAGGCCGCTCCGCTCAGCGGTCCGCCGCCGCAGGCTCCGCCGCGTCACGACGCGCCACCGCTCGCGCCTGACGGCGCACCGCGGCACGAGGCTCCCGGGCCCCGGCTCGCCGGGCCGCCGCCCTCCGGGCCGCCGCCCGTCGACGGTCCGCCGATGGCCGAACCGCGTCCTCCTGCTCCGCAGGGTCCGCCGTCGCCTCCGGCCGGCAACCTGTCGCTGGGTGGTCCGCCGCCGCGGCCTCCGGTCGCTCCCGGGCCGCCGCCCGAGGGGCCGCCGAGCGGTCCGATGCCGCAGGCCGGGCGCCCGGTCGGGCCGCCGCCCGCGCGGCCGGATGGCCCGCCGAGCGCTCCGATGCCGGTCAACGCTGGCCCGCCGCCGGCTCCGCAGGCGCCACCGCGCCCGCCGGAGCCGCAGCCGGAGCCGGCTCGCCCGCCCGAGCAGCGGCGTCCCGTGCCCGCGCGGGCGCCGAAGCTCACGCAGCGCGCCGACGGCGGGTTCGGGCCGATGGGATCGTCCGGCACCTGGAGCGGAGCCTCGCCGTCCCGGGCCGGTTACGGCCGGAACATGACCTGGTCGGCCGACGACTTCAAGGAGGAACGCCGGGAGGACGACGACCTGCGCGCCGGCGCCGGCTACAAGCCGGGCGAGAGCGGTAGCGGCGCGGTGCCGCAGTTCCTGGTCGAAGCCGACGAACTCTTCGAGGAGGACGACGGCGGGAGCCGCCTCGTCGCCCCGCCGGTGCTGGGCGAAGCCCCCTCCAGCTACCGGGACTTCTAGGGATTGTTCGATGTGGCTCGCGCCGCGGGTGGACCCAACGCCTGCGGTGCGGGCCGAGTCCCGCGCCGCCCGCGGCGCTGACCTCAGCGCCGGCCGGTGCACCCCGACTCGAAATGAGCTGTGATGGTCGAGACGATCACCCTGTCGATCCCCGCGGTCGACCTGCTCGGTGAGCAGCTGAACCTCACCGTGCGGCAGTACCCGTTCGAGCTCCCGCGCGTCGGCGAGGCCGCGGAGGACCGCAACCGGCTGGCCGCCCAGGTGTGGCAGGAGCTGGAGTCGACCGGCCTGGCCCGCAACGGCCGCCCGGAGCCCGAGGTCGAGGACGCGCTGTACCTGCTGTGCAGCTCCGAGGTGTCGATCGCGGCCGCCGGGCTGCTGGACGTGCGCGCCGGGCAGCGGCTGGCCGCGCGGGTCGTGGCGACAGGCGAGGTCGGCGTGGTCGGCGTGCTCGACGGCCGGGGGCTGCGGATGAGCTTCCTGGCGCCGGACACCCTGCCCCGGGTGTGCGCCGAGCTGCTGCCAGACGCCCCGCCCGGCAGCGGCGGCGAGGTGCGCGCGGTGGCCGATCGCAGCCACGGCCGCCCGACCGACGCCGACATCGACGGGCTGGCCGAACTGCGCTCGATCACCTCGGGGCAGAAGTACCGGCTCGGGCACTTCGTCGTCGGCGGCGCCCGGCGCGGCGGGCCGCGCGGCCGGATCCCGAACCTGATCTGGTTCGACAACGACCGCGGCCGCTATTCGCTGCAGGGCGAGCGCGCCGACGGCCAGGACGTCGTCACCTGCCGCCCGGCGGACAAGCCCCGCATCGCCGGCCAGCTCGCCGCCCTCCTCGACCGGGCCCGCCGGGGGCTCGGCTGAAACGCCTCGTCGGGGAGTCGCGTGCCACTGGTAGGTGCGGACCGGGTGTTGGTTAGGGCAGGCTGGGTTCTGTGACGCAGGACCGGCAGGCGGAGATCGCGGCGGACCGCGACGACCGCGATTCGTTCATGCGGCTGCTCGGCGGCCGCACCAGCGCGATCGACGCGAGCCTGCCGCCCATCGCGTTCGGCGCCGGGTGGTTCTTCGGCGGCGAGTCGATCGCCATCGGCGGCGGCGCGGCGGTGGTGGTGGGCGCGTTGATCGCCGGGTGGCGGCTGCGCGGGGGAGCCCGGCCGCTGGCGGTGCTGATCAGCCTGCTCGCGGTCTTGCTCGGCGCGCTGATCGCGCTGTACACCGGGGATGCCGCAGACTTCTTCCTGCCCAGGCTGGTGACCAACGCGCTCAGCGCGCTCGCCTGGATGACCAGCATCGCGATCCGCTGGCCGCTGCTCGGCGTGGTGGTCGGCACGGCCCTCGGCCAGGCCCGGCGGTGGCGCCGCGACCCGGTGCTGCTGCGGGCGTACAGCCGGGCGAGCTGGGTCTGGGTCGGCCAGTACGTGGTGCGGCTGGTGGTGTTCATCCCGCTGTGGCTGCTGGGCCTCACCGGCGCGCTGACCATCGCGCAGGTCGTGCTGACCTGGCCGCTGGTCGCGGTGTGCGTGGCGGCGAGCTGGTGGGTGATGCGGCGGTCCCTGCCGCCGGAACACCCGGGACTGCGGCATCCGCAGTCGTGACCGCTCGGCCGGAGGAGCAGAATGCGCTCATGTCTCTCGGCAGCGTGATCACCGCGATAGTCACCCCGTTCGACGACGAGCTGCGCGTCGACGAAGCCGCCTTCCTGGACCTGTTCCGCCATCTGATCGACCACGGCTCGGACGGCATCGTGGTCTGCGGGACGACCGGCGAGGCGCCCACGCTCACCGACGAGGAGCACCTGCGGCTCATCGAACTCGCCTGCGCCGAGCGCCCGGCGGGCGCCACGGTGATCGCTTCGACCGGGTCGAACAACACCGCGCACGCCTGCGAGATGACGGAACGGGCGACCGAGCTCGGCGCCGACGCGGTGCTTTCGGTGACGCCGTACTACAACCGGCCCAACCGCCGCGGCCTCGTCCGTCACTTCACCGAGATCGCGCGGGCGACGGACAAGCCGGTGGTGCTCTACAACGTGCCGTCGCGGATCGGCTTGTCGCTGACGCACGACCTGCTCGCCGAGCTCGCCCAGGTCGAGAACATCGACTACGTCAAGCAGGCGGACAACGCCGCGCTCGCCCAGATCGACGGCCTCGGCCTGTACGCGGGCAACGACGACGGCTTCGCCGCGGCCCTGGACCTCGGTGGTCTCGGCGGCATCCTGGTGGCCAGCCACCTGGTGGGCCCGCAGATGCGGCGGATGGTCGACGAGCCGGAGCGCCGGGCGGAGATCGACGCCTCGCTGAAGCCGTTGTACGCCGCGTTGTCGACGACCACGAACCCGATCCCGGTCAAGGCGGCCCTGAACCTGGTCGGCCACCGGGTCGGCGGGGTCCGGCTGCCGCTGGTGGACGCGGACGAGGCGGAGCTGGCGGCGATCCGCAAGGGCCTCCAAGAGGTCGGCCTCGCCTGAGGCGGACTGGACTTCGACTTCAATGGAAATTGCGGACCTTCGGCGTGTCACACCACGACACGCCGAAGGCTGTGGACAACTTCCGCAATTTCAATGGAAATCAGACCTTCGATTTCCATTGAAATTGCGGCACTCACGGCTCGCGGGAGCCGCTGGCAGCCCGGCCGAGTAGGCGTTCGTGGAGGGTCTGCGGGTCGTCCGTGAGGTCCAGGGCCGCGAGCCAGGCCGCTCCGGCTTCGCCTGGTCCCGCCGTGCGCTGGGTTTGGAAGCCCCGGGCCGACAGCGTGCCGCGCAGCGCCTCCCGGACCGGGTTGCCCGGCATCACCAGGCCGCCTGCCAGCACGATCGTCCTGGATTCGCCGTGGCAGCGGGTCGCCGCCGCGGTGTCGGCCAGGACTTGGGCGGCGCGCCGGACGATGTCGGCCGCCGTTTCGTCGGTGGCCGCGGTCACCAGCGGCGCCAGCTCCGCGAGGCGGATCGGTGGGGCCGCGTTCACCGCGCTGATCAGCTCTCTGCGCTGCGCGTCCGGCGCGTCCGGCAGGAGCCGGTCGCGCACTGCCGCCGTGAGACCGTGCAGCGGCTCGCCGCGGTCCAGCGCGCGCAGCGCGGCTCGTACCGCTTCGCGGCCCAGCCAGAACGCCGAGCCCTCGTCGCCGAGCAGCCAGCCGTGACCGCCGATGGTCGCGACCATCCGGTGCTGCTCGATGCGGGCCGCGATGGCGCCCGTGCCCGCGATCAGCACCGTGCCGTCGGGATCCGGCGTGCCCGCGGCGAAGGCCACCTCGCAGTCGCTGATCGCTTGCCACGGGCTCTGCAGCCCCAGCCCGGACCACGTGCTGTCGAACAGCGCGCCGAACTCGGGATCGGCCATCTTGCTGACCCCGGCCATGCCGATCACGCAGTTGCGCACCGCCGCCGGGTCGATCCCGGCGAGCGCCGCCCGCGCGGCATCGGCGATCTGCCGCGCCGCCTGCTCGGGCGGGTGCGAATTCGGGTTGCCGCCGGCCGCTTCGCCACGGCCGAGCACCTGGCCGGACAGGTCGCTGACGAGCGCCCGACTGCTGGTTCCGCCGATGTCCAGACCCAGTACGAGCGCCGCTTCGTCGCCGTGCATCCGCCCTTTCTACCCGTCGCGGCCGCGCACCGTGGCCGGCACGACCAAAACCGGCCAGGACCTTCTCGCCAACCCCTGGCATCCGGCGTGGCGAGCGGCTATACATCGAGGCGTTGCTTGATCAGTCGGGGAGCTGGAGCATGGACGACCTTGCCGGGTCACGTCGAATGTCCGATTTGGACGGTGCTGGCCGCCGCGGCGCGAGCGGGGCAGCTCGATGACCGTCGACACCCACCACCACCTGTGGGACCTCGACGTCCGGGACCAACCGTGGATCGTTGGCGAGGCGATGGAGCCGCTGCGCCGCGACTTCCGGCCCGCCGACCTGCAGGCCGCGCTGAAGGGTTCCGGCGTGACCGCCACGGTGCTGGTGCAGACCGCCGCCGACCCGGACGAGACGCCGGAGATGCTGGTGCTGGCCGACACCGTGGACCGCATCGCGGCGGTGGTCGGCTGGGTCGACCTGACCGCGCGGGACGCCCGCGAGCGGATCGGCCGCCTGCAGGCGCACCCGTCCGGCGGCTGGCTGAAGGGCATCCGGCACCAGGTCGAGGACGAGCCGGACCCGGACTGGCTGATCCGCCCGGAGGTGCTCAACGGGCTGGCCGCGGTCGAGGACGCGGGGCTGGTGTACGAGCTGCTGGTCCGGCCGCACCAGCTGTCGGCCGCGATCAAGGCCGTCGGGCAGTTTCCGCAGCTGACCTTCGTGCTCGACCACTGCGCGAAACCGCCCGTGGCAACCGGCGAGCTGGAGCCGTGGGCGAGCCGCATCCGGGCGCTGGCCGCCCACCCGAACGTGGTGTGCAAGCTGTCCGGTCTGGTCACCGAGGACGACTGGGCCCGGCAACCTGATCCGGTGAGGCTTGAGCCTTACGTGGACGTGGTGCTGGAGGCGTTCGGGCCGGGTCGGCTGATGTTCGGTTCGGATTGGCCGGTGTGCCTGCTCGCCGCCGACTACGGGCAGGTCATGGGCGTGGCCCGGCAGCTGACCGCCGGGCTCGACGATCGGCAGCGCGCGGCGGTGTTCGGTGCGACGGCGCGCGAGGTGTACGGCTTTTAGGGTCTTTTGACTCTGCCGTTCGGCTCGCCCCGAGGCTTGCGGCGTGCTCCGTTCGGCGTAACCTGACGGTGCCCGTCTCACCCCGCCCCCTCGGTGAGGCGGGCTTTTACTTGCGCGGCAGTGGAATGTCGTCGCTCAGCGCAACCGCGCCGGACGAGCGAACGGCCCGTTCGCTCCGGTAAGTGGAGTGAACGGGCCGTTCGCCTCGAAAACGCCGTCGGTCACCGGGTGCGGGTGACCTTCTTCAGGCCGCGCGGGCTGTCCGGGTCGAAGCCCCGGGCCAGCGCCAGCCCGAGGGCCAGCTGCTGGACCGGCAGGACCTCCAGCACCGGCGCCAGCTCCTCGGCGCAGGCGGGCACCGGGATGCGGTGCGACGCGTGCACGTCCGAGGCCGCCGAGCCGATCGCACAGATGTCCGCGCCGCGCTCATGGACCACGTCGAGCACCTCGCGCATCGAGTCACCGCCGCGCCCGTTGCTGCACAGCGCGAGCACCGCGGTGTCGGCGTCGACCGCCGCGACCGGGCCGTGCAGCAGGTCGGCGCCGCTGTAGGTGCGGGCCGAGAGGTAGCTGGTCTCGGCGAGCTTCAGCGCCGCCTCGGAGGCGGTGGCCAGCGAGTAGCCGCGCCCCGTGGTGACCATCCGCTCCGCGAAGCGGTACCGGCGCACCGCGTCGTCCACCACCTTCTGGCCGGCGTCCAGGGCGGTCGCGGCCAGCTCGGGGATCGGCTCGGCGTCCGCGCCGGTCCCGCCGCGCACCGCGTCGACGAGCAGGTACAGGGCGAGCAGCGTCGCGCTGTAGGTCTTGGTCGCGGCCACCGCCTGCTCGCGGCCCGCCCGGATGTCCACCGACAGCTCGGCGGCGGAGTTCAGCGGCGAGTCGGCGGTGTTGGTGACCGCGACCGTCAGCGCGCCGCGCTTGCGGCCGGACTCGGTGACCTCCAGCAGGTCCGGGGACCCGCCGCTCTGGCTGACCGACACCAGCAGCACGTCGGTCAGGTCCGGCTGCGCGCCGTAGAGCGTGGTCGTCGACGGCGACGTCAGCCCGACGGGCATTTCGAGCAGGACTTCCAGCAGGTACTTCGCGTAGAGCGCGGCGTGGTCGCTGGAGCCTCGGGCGGCCAGCAGCGCGAAGCGCGGTCGACGTTCCGCGATCTTCGCGGCCACTTCCGCGATCGCGTCCCGGCCGGCCAGCAGGTCGGCGAAGATCGCGGGCTGCTGGCTGATCTCGTCGGTCATGTGGCGACCGGGGGTGGCGGTCATCGGGTCCATCCCTTCAGGCTAGGTCTAGACCAATCTTACTCAGCCCTTGACGGCGCCCGCAGTGACGCCCGACACCATCTTCCGCTGAACCGCCAGGAAGAACACCAGGACGGGCAGCGTGAACAGGGTCGCGGAAGCCATCGTGGCGCCCCAGTCGGTGCCGAACGCGTTCTGGAAGCTCTGCAGGAACACCGGCAGCGTCTGGAGGTCCTGGGAACGCATGAAGATCAGCGCGTACAGGAACTCGTTCCACGCGGTGATGAACGCGAACACCGACGTGGCCACCAGGCCCGGCCCCAGCAGCGGCAGCGTGACGCGGCGGAACGCCTCGGCCCGCCCGCAGCCGTCCACCATGGCGGCCTCCTCCAGGTCCATCGGGATCCCGTCGATGAAGCCGCGCAGCGACCAGATGGTGAACGGCAGCGTCGTGACCCAGTAGACCAGGATCAGCGACGGCAGCTTGTTCAGCAGCCCGAGATCCCGCATGAACAGGAACATCGGCACCATCAGCGCCTCGAACGGCACCATCTGCGCGACCAGCACCAGCATCAGGAAGCCCTTGCGGCCGCGGAACCGGAAGCGGCTCATCGCCAGCGCCGCCAGGGTGCCCGCGACCAGCGAGCACGCCACCGCGGTGAGCGTGACCAGCAGGCTGTTGCCCAGGTAGCGCAGGAAGTCCGAGCCGAACAGCGCGGTCGCGTAGTTCTGCAGCGTGACCGCGCTCGGCACCAGGTCGTAGGACGTGGACAGCACTTCGCCGCGCGGCTTGAACGAGCTGGCGAACATCCAGTACGTCGGGAACACGAAGATCACCGCGATGGCCAGCGCCAGCGCGGACAACCCGATCCGGCGGATCCTCACAGCTCCACCTCCTGAGAGCGCAGCAGCAGCCGCAGGTACTGGGCGCAGACCACGACGAGCACGAGCACCATCAGCACGCTGACCGCGGCGGCGGCGCCGAAGTGCTTGCCCGCGATGCCCTCGAGGTACTGCATGACCGGCAGCGTCGTGCTCCCGCCGCTCGGGCCGCCCTCGCGCATCGCCCACACCTGCGAGAACACCTTGAAGTCCCACAGCACCGACAGGAACGTCACGATCATCAGCACCGGCTTGAGCTGCGGCCAGGTGATCGCGGTGAACGTCTGCCAGCCGCTGGCGCCGTCGATCCCGGCCGATTCGTAGAGGTCCTTGGGCACCCCGAGCAGCGCGGCGTACAGCGTCATCGCCACGAACGGCACGGCCTGCCAGGTGATCAGGATGCCGACCACGGTCAGCGTGCTCGCGCCGGTGGCGAACCAGGAGTGCCCGGCGAAGGAGTCGAAGCCGAGCAGCACCAGCGTCTTGTTCAGGATCCCGTACTGCTGGTCGAAGATCCACTGGAACACCGTGGTCGCGGCCAGCTGCGGCATGGCCCACGCGAGCAGCAGGCTGACCTGCAGCACCACTCGCGGAACCACCGGCACGTGCTTCATCAGCAGCGCCAGCAGCAGTGCCGTCAGCACGGTGGCCGCCACGATGGACGAGGTGAACACCACGGTCCGGAGCGTGACGGTCCAGAACTCGGGGTTGCCGAGGATCTGCGCGTAGTTGTCGAAGCCGATCCAGGTGAACTCGCCACGGGTGAGCTCGCCGAGGTCGAGCTTGCGGAAGCTGGTCACGACCACGTTCACCGCGGGCCAGCCGAGCAGTGCGATCAGCGCGAGCACCGCGGGAGCGAGCAGCAGGTACGGCATCGCTTCCCGGACTCGCGGGCGGCGCCGAGCGCCGGGCACCACGGGCGAACCCGCGGTGCCCGGCGCCGGGCGGGTGTGCGTAGCGGTCATGATCAGTTGTTCGCCGCCAGCAAGCGGGTGATCTTGTCGTTCGCCTCCAAGGTGGCGTCGACGACCGTCTTCTGGCCGGTCAGCACGGCCGTCATCATGTCCTTGAGTGGGTTCTGCCCGGACTCGATGGCCGCCCACTGCGGCACTGGCGGCGGCACCTTGCCGTCCTTCGATGCGACGGCCATCGCGGCGCTGACCGGGTTCTTCCCCAGCGCGCTGGTGTCCTGCGAGGCGCCCGGCACGACGCCGCTGTCGGCGAGCTTGGTCTGGTACTTCTGGCTGGTCAGCAGCTTCAGCCAGTCCTTGGCGGCGTCGGCGTCGGCGCTGCCGCCCGGGATCGCCAGGTTGGAGCCGCCGAGGAACACCGGCGCGGTCTTGCCCGGGAACTTCGACGGGATCGGGAAGGCGCTGGACAGCTCGGCGATCGCCGGGTTGGTCTTCGCGGCGGTCTGCACCTCCCACGGCAGCGCGATCATCATCGCGACCTTGCCCTTGGCGTACACCTCGGCCTGCTGCGGCTCGGCCTCGTCGGTGTCGGCCGGGGCGGACGTGGCCGACGTCTTGACCAGCTGCTGGTAGTACTCGACGCCCTCGCGGGTCTGCGCGGTGTCCAGCGCGCCCTTGTACTCCGCGCCCTGGCCGGTGGCGATGTCACCGCCGGAGTCCCAGATGAACGACAGCAGCGCGTACCAGGACTGGCCCGGCAGGTAGAGCGACTGGAAGTCGGGGTCCGCGCCGTGGGTCTGCTCCAGCTTGGTGATCGTGGCGAGCAGCTCGTCGCGGTTCGTCGGCAGCTGGGTGATGCCCGCCTGCTGGAACAGCTCCTTGTTGTAGACGACGACGCGGTTGGCGGCGTAGAACGGCACGGCGTACTGCTTGCCCTCCCACGCGCCCGACTCGGCCAGCGCGGGTACCCACTGCGACTTGCCCATGCCGTCGGCGTCGGCGGTGAGGTCCAGCAGCGTGCCCTCGGAGGAGAACTGCGCGGTCTGGCTGTTCCCGAGCTCGATCACGTCCGGCGGGTCGTTGCTGGTCAGAGCGGTGGTAAGGCGGTCCTGGATGCCGTTCCACTGCTGGATCTGGTAGTCCACCTTCATGCCCGGGTGGCTCTGCTCGAACTCCTTGTTGAGCTCTTCGATCAGTACGTCGGGCGCCGAGCCGTCCATCAGCCAGACGGTCAGCTTGTTGTCGCTCGCGCCGGTTCCGCCGCCGCAACCAGCGAGGGTCAACGACAGCGCGGCGGCCGCCGCGAGCGCCTTCCAGGTCTTCAACATTCGCCCCTTCCTCCGCGCCGGCGCGGAGCCGCGGGTGCTCGCCATCAGGGCCGGGCACCCGCATATCTTTGGTGTAGACCAATGCGATGAAGATTGTGGTGCGGGGCACGCGATGTCAAGACTTTTCGGCGCTACTGTTCAGGCACGCATAAGGCTGGCTTGATCTTCGGGCGCCGGCTCGCCGCGGGCAGCACGTCGCCGCCGCCGGCGTTCGGGCGGCCGACTTTCGGGCATGCTGAGGTATCAGGACTCGGCAGGCCGGCGACTCGACGCCTCGGGGAGCGGAACAACGGCGGCAAGGTTGCGGTGGTAGGAGGAACGATGCTCGAAACGTCCGTGTCCGGTGGGGCGGACTCGCCCGGACGCGCACAACGCGAACCGAAGTACTGGGGGCTCAAGCAGCACCTGTTGGACATGCTCCGATCCCTGCCGCCCGGTGCGCCGATTCCTACCGAACGCTCGCTGGCCGCCGAGTTCGACGTCTCGCGCACCACGGTGCGCCAAGCGCTGGCCGAGCTGACCGTGGAGGGCCGACTGCTGCGGGTGCAGGGCAAGGGCACCTTCGCGGCGAAGCCGAAGGTCGCCCAGCGGCTGCAGCTGAGCAGCTACACCGAGGACATGCGCGCCCAGGGCCGCCAGCCCACCTCCCGGCTGCTGGAGGTCGTCGAGGAACCGGCTGCGGAGGAGCTGGCCGAGCTGCTCGGGACCAAGCCGAGTTCGACCGTGCTGCGCCTGCGCCGGCTGCGGCTGGCCGACGGCGAGCCGATGGCCATCGAGACCACCCACCTGCCGCTGACCCGGTTCCGCGGGCTGACCACTCGGCTGGAGTCCGGTGGCTCGCTCTACCAGGTGCTCCGCGAGAGCTTCGAGGTCGAGCTGGGGCACGCGGAGGAGACCATCGAGACCGCACTGGCCAGCCCGGAGGAGGCGGAACTCCTCGGCTCCGACGTCGGCCTCCCGATGCTGCTGCTGTCCCGGCACTCCTTCGACACCGAGGGGCGCCCGGTGGAGTGGGTCCGCTCCATCTACCGGGGCGACCGCTACAAGTTCGTCGCCCGCCTCAACCCACCCAACTGAGCCTGAGAAACCTGTTTCCAGAATCGCCTTGCGTGGCGGTGCGGGTGGCGGCCCCCTGCGGGAATTACGGCCGCCGCCTGGACTCCGGGATCCCCGACTTACGTATGGACCATACGCGGCATCGGGGCTGTCCTCGCCAGACGACGCCTGCGAACCCGCGGCGGTGCCAGCTGCGTAGGTGGGCTAAGCGGCTGCGCCGCTTCAAAGAGCAAAGACATGAGGAAGGGCACCCCGGATCGGGGTGCCCTTCGTCGTTGCCGGCCGCGTTACGCGAAGTGGGAGTCCTCACGGTTCGGCAACGATCTGGAGAAAACGCTCGTGCTCGCCCGTTGGACCGTTCAGGGAGAGTGCGTTCAAGAGCGTGGGAGCGATGGGCAGGCAGGAAGAGGTCAGGCGGAAAGAGGAGTCGGACGAGCAGGAGTCGGAGGAGGCCAAGAAGTCCAAGAAGATCGACGTGGCGCCGACCCAGGTCGCGGGGGCGGCGCTGGCCTCGGTGACGGCGGCCTTCCTGGGGTCCCGGCTCGGCGTGGCGGGCACCTTGATCGGTGCCGCGCTGACGAGCGTGGTGATCACCGTGGGCGGGGCGCTCTACCAGCGGTCGTTCGACAGTGCGAAGGAGAAGGCGGTCCACGCCGCCGCGAAGGCCTCGGTGCTGAAGCTCCGGAGGACCACCGTCGCGCGCTACGTGTCCAAAAAGGACGAAACCGTCGAGGCGACGCGGCGGATCCGCCTGGCGCCCGGAATGCATTGG
Source organism: Saccharopolyspora elongata (assembly GCF_004348985.1). Classification (GTDB taxonomy): domain Bacteria; phylum Actinomycetota; class Actinomycetes; order Mycobacteriales; family Pseudonocardiaceae; genus Saccharopolyspora; species Saccharopolyspora elongata. The sequence goes on from NZ_SMKW01000025.1 coordinate 25,438, forward strand.
CCGGGCGGGGAAACCGTCGTGGACGAGGACCGCACGGCGAAGATCGACACCGACGCGGCGACGCGCATGCTGAACGTGGCCGAAGCGGGGCAGGCGACCGAGGTCGTCGCGCCCGCGAAGCCGGCCGCAGGCCGGCGCAAGCGCCACGTCCGGTGGGCGATGGTGGCCGCGAGCTGCGCCGCGGTGTTCGCGCTCAGCATGCTGATCGTCACCGGATTCGAAGGCGTGACGGGAAAACCGCTCTCCGGCGGTGACGGCGGCACGACGCTCGGTCAGGTGCTGCACCGCGACGACCAGCGCGCGCCCAGCGTCCCCGCCGAGCCGACGAAGCCGAGGGAGACCCCGACCCAGCAGCCGCAGCCTACGACCGAGGTGACGCCGACGCAGCAGCCGACGGTGCAGCCGACCGCGGAAACCCCGACGCCCACCCGGGAGCAGCCGACGCAGGCGCCGACCACGGCCGAACGGCCCAGCCAGGCGCCGGAATCGGGCCGCCTCGAGGTGCCCCTCGAAACCGGCGAGCCGCGTCAGTCTTCTTCTGGGGGATAGGAAATCCAGGCCGAACGCCTCCTGCGCTAGCTCAATCGAGTTGCGCAGGAGGCGTTTTGGGCGAATGGGGCGAAAGGCGGATGTGGGACTGATGTTCTCCTCTGATACTGGATCGGCGACGGGGCGATGAGATCCAGCTCACGAAGAGGGAGACATCAGATGAAGCGCAGACTCGCGGCCCGGGTGGCCGGGACCGTGATGTTGGCGGCGGGAACGGTGGCCGCGTTGACCATGCCCGCCACCGCGACCGAAACCGCGCCGCCCGCGGCAGAAGCGGCGACCCTGCTCGACGCGGTGCAGCGCGACTTCGGCCTGGACCGGGACCAGGCCCTCCAGCGGCTCGACCAGGAAACCGCTGCGGCCCAGGCCGACCAGCGGCTGAGCGGCGCGCTGGGCAGCACCTACGGCGGGTCCTACTTCGACCCGGCGCTCGGCAAGCTCGTCGTCGGCGTCACCGACCAGGCCCGCTTCGACGAGGTGCGCGCGGCCGGCGCCGAGCCGAAGCTCGTCATCTACAGCATCGAGCAGCTCAACGGGGTCGTCGAAGGCCTCAACCTGCGCAGCGCGCTCGCCCCGAAGGGCGTCTCCGGCTGGTACGTCGACGGCAAGGTGAACTCCGTCGTCGTCACCACCAGGCCGGGCACCGCCCCCGACGCGGCGCGGTTCGTGCACACCTCCGGGGTCCTCACGGATGCGGTGCGCGTCACCGAATCGCTGGAGAACCCCCGCACCTACGCCGATGTCATCGGCGGCAACGCCTACTACATCGGCAGCGGCTCCCGCTGCTCCGTCGGATTCTCGGTGCAGGGCGGATTCGTGACCGCCGGGCACTGCGGCAGCGTCGGCGACTCCACTTCGCAGCCCACCGGCCAGTTCGAGGGCTCGTCGTTCCCGGGCAACGACTACGGCTGGGTCCGGGTCGGCTCTGGCGACACCCCGCGGCCGCTGGTGAACCAGTACAACGGCAGCAACGTCGGCGTCGCGGGCTCCACCGAGTCCGCCGTGGGCGCGTCCATCTGCCGCTCCGGCTCCACCACGGGCTGGCACTGCGGTTCGGTGCAGGCCAAGAACCAGACCGTGCGGTACCCGCAGGGCACGGTGACCGGCCTGACCCGCACCAACGTCTGCGCCGAGCCCGGTGACTCGGGCGGCTCCTGGCTGTCCGGTAGCCAGGCCCAGGGCGTGACCTCCGGCGGTTCGGGCAACTGCAGCTCCGGCGGCACGACCTACTTCCAGCCGGTGAACGAGATCCTGCAGGCCTACGGCCTGACGCTGCTCACCCAGTAAGCGCCACCAGACCGGCCCCCGGCACCCGGCCGGGGGCTGCGTCGCGTCCGGCCAGCGTTACGGCAGGCGGTCGCGGAGCTCGCGGGCCGCGGCGCGCGGGTCCTCGGCCTCCGTGATCGCGCGGACCACGACGACCCGCTCCGCACCGGCCTTGAGGGCCTGGTCCAGGTTGTCCGGGCCGATGCCGCCGATCGCGAACCACGGCCTGCCGTGGCCGCGGTGCTCCGCGGCGTGCTCCACCAGCTCCAGCCCGGCCGCCGAGCGGCCCGGCTTGGTCGGCGTCGTCCACACCGGGCCGGTGCAGAAGTAGTCCACGCCGGGCTCGATCGCGGCGGCGTCCGCCTGCACCACGTCGTGCGTCGACCGGCCGATCGCGACGTGCTCGCCGACGATGCGCCGGGCGATCTCCACCGGCAGGTCGTCCTGCCCGAGGTGCAGGATGTCGGCCTCGGCGGCCATCGCGACATCGGCACGGTCGTTGACCGCGAGCAGCGCGCCGTGCCGAAGGCACGCCTCGGCCAGCACCTCCAGCGCCGCCAGCTCGTGGCGGGCCTCCAGCGGGGCGCCGTTCTGGTTCTTGTCCCGCAGCTGGATGATGTCGACCCCGCCGGCCAAGGCGGCGTCCGCGAACTCCGCGAGATCACCGCGCTCGGCGCGCGCGTCGGTGCACAGGTACAGCCGCGCCTCGTCGAGGCGAGCGCGGATGCCGAAGCCGTCCAATCCAGGCATGCCCCACAGGGTAGCCTCCCGCGACGCCGCCGGACCGCGTGAACGCGAGCACCGGCGCACGTTCCCACTCGGTGCTCTGAAATTTGTGAAAGTTGCTCGACCTCGCCCCTGACGTGGCGATCCTCGGCGGGTACGGTGGTTGGCGGTGAGCACGGGAGCCCGGGTGCCGGGCTGAGAGGGGGCGTTGGCCCCGACCGTCGAACCTGATCCGGGTCATGCCGGCGCAGGGAGCGTGGAGTGTCTGAAGAACGGAACAAACGCGTCGTCGTCGTGGGCGGCGGCGTGATCGGCATGTCCGTGGCGTGGCGCGCAGCCGCCGCCGGACATCGTGTGCAACTCGTCGACGCCGAACCGGCGTCCGGGGCATCGAACGTGGCCGGCGGGATGCTGGCGCCGCTCGCCGAGGCGTGGCCCGGCGAAGAGGAACTGCTGGAGCTGGGCGCGGCGTCGCTGCGGCTCTGGCCGGAGTTCGCCGACGAACTCGCCCGGGCCTCGGGCCTGCCTTCCGGGCTGCGCCGCGAAGGAACCCTGGTCGTGGGCGTCGACAGCGCGGACCGCGCGGAGCTCGACAACCTGGCCGACTACCTCGCGCGGCTCGGCCGCGCCGTCACCCGCCTGACCGGCCGGGAGGTGCGGCGGCTCGAACCGTCGCTGGGCCCGGCGGTGCGCGGCGGGCTCGAAGTGCCGGGCGATCTCGCGGTCGACAACCGCCTCGCGCTGGCTGCGCTGCGCGCGGCCGCGACCGCGGCGGGCGTCGAGTTCGTCGCGGCGAACGCGAAGCACGTCCGGCCGGGCGCGGTGGAGCTCGAAGATTCCACTATGGACTGCGATGTCGCGGTGATCTCGGCGGGCGTGCATTCGGGCGCGCTGCATCCCGCGCTGCGGGACCGGATTCGGCCGGTGAAGGGCGAAATCCTCCGCCTGCGCGCGCGGAGCACGGCGCTGCCGCCGCCGAGCCGCACGATCCGCGGCCCGGTGCGCGGGCGGCAGACCTACCTGGTGCCGCGCGACGACGGCGGCCTGGTGCTCGGCGCCACCCAGTACGAGGTGGGGTTCGACACCGAGGTCACCGTGGGCGGGGTGCGGGACCTGATCGCCGACGCCGAGCGGCTGATGCCGGGCATCGCCGAATACCGGCTGGTCGAGGCAGCGGCCGGGCTGCGCCCGAGCACCGACGACAACCTGCCGGTGCTCGGCTGGCTGGTGCCCGGTGTCCTGGCGGCCACCGGGCACCACCGCGGCGGCTTCCTGCTCGCCCCGGTGACGGTCGAGGCGGTGCTCGCGCTGCTGCGCGACGAGGAGCCCGCCATCGAGATCAAGGCCGCCGATCCGAGCCGATGGGGAGGACAGCAGTGCACGTCGTGATCAACGGGGAGACCCGGCAGGTCGCCGCCGACGCAACGCTCGCGGCGGTGCTGCGGGAGTTCGGGGTGCCCGAGCGGGGCGTGGCCGTGGCGCTGGACGGCGCCGTGGTGCCGCGCGCCCTGTGGCCGGACACCGCGCTGCGCCCCGATGCCGCGATCGAGGTCCTCACCGCAGTGCAGGGCGGCTGACGCCCCCTCCGGCCCGAACCCCCTTGCGGGGCAACAGAAGCACACCGGATCCCGCGCTACCCGGATTCGGTGGACCCGTTGTTAGGAGAGTCATGGACGACCCGTTGGTGATCGCCGGCCGCGAGTTCGGTTCGCGGCTGATCACCGGGACCGGAGGGGCGACGAACCTCGCGGTCCTGGAGCGCGCGCTGATCGCGTCCGGAACCGAGCTGACGACCGTGGCGATGCGCCGCGCCGATGCCGGCGGCGGCACCGGGGTGCTCGACCTGCTGCGCAAGCTCGGCATCGAAGCGCTGCCGAACACGGCGGGCTGTCGGACCGCGGCGGAGGCCGTGCTGACCGCGCAGCTGGCGCGGGAGGCGCTGGAGACGAACTGGGTCAAGCTGGAGGTCGTCGCCGACGAGGACACCCTGCTGCCCGACCCGGTGGAACTGCTCGACGCCGCGGAACAGCTGGTCGACCAGGGCTTCGTGGTGCTGGCCTACACCAACGACGACCCGGTGCTGGCGCTGAAGCTGGAGGAGACCGGCTGCGCCGCGGTGATGCCGCTCGGCTCGCCGATCGGCACCGGCCTGGGCATCCGGAACCCGCACAACATCGAGATGATCGTCTCCCGCGCGTCGGTGCCGATCGTGCTGGACGCGGGCATCGGCACGGCCTCGGACGCGGCGCTGGCGATGGAGCTCGGCTGCTCGGCGGTGCTGCTGGCCACGGCGGTCACCCGGGCCCAGGACCCGGAGCGCATGGCGGCCGCGATGCGGGCGGCTGTCGAGGGAGGCCGCCTCGCGGCCCTGGCGGGCCGGATCCCCAAGCGCTTCTGGGCGCAGGCATCCAGCCCCGGCCGTCCCCTGGAGTGAGCCGACCGCCCCGACGAGTCCTCAGTGGACGATCGGGGCCGGGTGGTCCCTGCCCAGCCGCCAGCCGGCCAACGTCCAGCACACGCCCCAGAGCAGGAAGAACGGCGACCACAGCAGCAGGTCCCAGAGCGCCAGGTCGTGGGCCAGAGCGGCGTGCTCGGGCGGCGGCACGTCGATCCCGGTGAGCACCAACGTGTCCGAGACGAAGCCGATGCCCAACGGTCCGATCGACCGGACGATCATGAGGATCCCGAGCGTCCAGGCGATCGTCAGCAGCAGGCGGCGCGGGAGGGGCGCGCGCCAGGGCCGGGTGGTGGCCAGCGCGACGATGATGCCGACCACCGCGGCAGCGGCCAGCACCCAGTGGCTCGCCACGAACAATGGATCCCGGGCGAGCAGCCGTTCGCGCAGGTCCGGCCGCAGCGGGTCCTTGTCGGCCAGCGCATTGGCCCCCAGCGCCTGTGCGAGCTTCATCGACCCGTAGGCCGCGGCGCAGGCCGCCGCCCCGTACGCGCCGGCCCGCGTCCGGTCAGCCCACGACATGCTTCGTCGCCTTCGCGTAGGACTGGATCATCGCCACGAGCAGCCCGACCACGACGATCCCGAGGACCCCGTGGTGCCACTGCCAGCCCACCCCGATGCCGATGAAGCCGTCCACGATCATGATCGCCGCGCCGGCGCCGACGGCCAGCAGCATCCCGGCCAGCACCAGCAGCATCAGTGATCTCGGCGCGCGGCGCCCCGGCGCGATGACCGTGGCGATGGCCACGAACGCGGCCAACACCCCGGTCGCGGCGGCGAGCCACTGGGCCGTCGTGGCGTCCATGAAGTAGCCGTCGCGAACGGCATCAGGCACGGCCGGGCCGCCCGGGAAACCGAGCCTGCCCTGCCAGGCGAAGACCGCTTTTCCCGCGGCGTAGCCGAGGAAAAGCACTGCTAGTGCGAATGCGGGCCAGCGGCGTGGCCGATCGATACCACCCATGCCTGCGACGGTAGGAATCGCGGGCCGAGGATTACTCCCGCCCGAAGCGGAAACGTCTCCCCCGCAGGAGGGAGTCGCGGCGGCGGGGCATCGGGCTTCCGGCACAGTCCGACGGCCCGGCCCAGGAGGAACGTTCCAGCAGGCACTCCCACCGTGGGTCTTTCGGGGCGCTGTAATGCTGTTGGGAACTGGTTCGCGCAGTGGTGCGTCCGCCTTGCCTGGTGCGGAGTGAACGGCCTGTTCGCTTCGGTAGATGAGGTGAACGGTCCGTTCACCTCATTCACCAACGTCGGTGAGCATCAGCTGGCATGAGGTGAACGGCCCGTTCGTCCCGGTAGACGAGGTGAACAGGCCGTTCGCTTCATCCCCTTGCAGGCACAAAGCCGCCCTACCGCAGTCCCACGATCTCGGCTTCGCGACCAGCGCAAGCGCCGAACCGTCGAGCTTCGGTGCTCGCCGGAGGTCAGCGGATGTGGAGGCGTTCGGGGCGGACGAAGCTGATCGTGTAGCTCTTCCACGGATTGTCGTAACCGAAGGTCCGGTCGATCGCCTGGCGGGCGTGCAGGGCGTTCTCCACCAGCGAGCTCGCGAGCAGCTCCGTCGCCGGGGCGCTGCCCTCGGGCACGTCCGGGATCTTCGCCGTCGGCTTGCCGCCCAGCAGGTCGTCCACCGCGCGCAGCGCCGGCACCGCGATCGCCTGCTCGGACTCCGGCCGGAACGCGAGCGTCGCGACGTCCTGGCGCAACGCGTCGAGCGCGATCGCCGCCGCGCGCGTCGCCCGGTCGTCGTCGGTCTCCTCGCCGGTCCCGTCGAGCAGCGCGGGCATGCCCAGCAGATCCTGGGTGCGCCGCAGCGCGAGCACGTTCGCGGCCTGCAACGCCGCGGGTAGATCGACGCCCTGCCCCGCAGCCCGCACGCTGCGCAGCAGCTCGGACACCGCCCACACCGTCGACCGCACCGCGCCGCGCACATCGGGCAGGATGCTGCTGGGCAGCACCAGGTAGCTGACGTAGCCGACGCTCAGCGCGATCGCCGCGCCGACCGCCGTGTTCGCCGCGAAGCTGATCCCCACGTTCACCAGCGGCCGGTCCAGCCGCATCGCCTGGTCGACGACGGTCACGACGATCAGGCAACCGAGCAGCGCCTGGTAGTCGGTGCGCAGCCGCGGCATGCTCAGCAGCATGCCGCCGATCACCAGCGGCACCAGCAAGAACGCGCCCGGCAGCAGGGTGATCAGCACGGCCAGCGCGGTGACGCCCAGCACCGCGCCGCCGGTGCGCTCCAGCGCGCCGGTCATGCTGTCGCGGGCCGCAGGCTGCAGCACCACGTAGAGCGCGAGCAGCAGGCTCGACGCCGAAGGGTCGCGCAGCAGCAGGACGATCACCATGCCGAAGGCGACCGCGAGGGTGCAGCGCAGCGCGTGCCGGAACAGCGACGAGCGGAACGAGAGGTGCGCGCGGATCGCGCCCAGCACGCGCTCCCGGCGCGCGCCGGGAGCCGGCGGCGGCAGCGGAGTCTCGACACGCCGCACCACGGCACCGCGGATCCGGTCCAGCCCCTGGTTGAGGCCCTGCACCGCGTCCGGCAGGTCCTGCCGCCCGCCGCGCGCCACGACCGCCAGCGCCGGGTCGCGGCGGGCCGCCGCGGGCAGTCCGGTGCAGGCGCGGGAGCGCACCGCCCGGGCGAGCTCGGCGGCGACCTGATCGGCCTCCGCGACGATCTGCTCCAGGCGCGCGGCTTCGGCCCGGTCGCTCTGCTGGGCCTGTGCGAGCAGGGTCTCCCGAGCCGCGCGGAAGCGGGCCGCCCCGGCGAGCACCTGACCGAGCCAGGTGCTGGACCCGTCGGCTCGCCATGCGGCGGCGGCGGATTCGACCACGCCCGGCCCGGGTTCGAGCAGCGTCCTCGCGACCGCCACGCGGGTGGCCCTGGTCGGATCGCCGAGGCCGATGATCACCCGCAGCACCAGCGCGAACGCCGCGCCCGCCGCGCTCGCCGCCAGCAGCATCAGCACCGGCTGGTCGGAACCGATGCCGGTCGTGGTGGACACCAGCGTCGCCGCGGCGAAGGTCTGCCCGCCGATGCGGTAGTGCTCGCCCAGCGCGGGCAGCATGCCGGCGCCGAAGACCACCACCGCCACCGCGAGCCCGGCCAGCACCGGGATGTTGCTCAGCAGCGGGCCGACGGTCATCACGAGCACCAGCGCCGGGGTGAACCAGACGAACCGCTGCAGGTCCGAGCGCAGCGACTGGCCGCCGGTGGCGATCAGCGCGAGCACCGCGGTCAGGCCGGCGATCAGCGCCGGGGTCTGCAGGCCGAAGATCCAGCCGATGGCGGTGCCGGCCACCACGGCGACGAGCACCAGCACCGCGTACTGGCGCTGCCGGGGATCCGGCGCCCCGGCCTCGGTGGCCAGCAGTCCCCGCACTCGCGTCCACACCGATTTAGCCACGCTGTTGCAAACCCCTGTCGTCGTCATGCGCGCAGCGCGCAGCAGACCGCGGACCGCCGCTGGCCCACGATCTCGGGAATTACGCGCTTCTCAACCCCTGTGTCGATCGGGCACGCCATTCGGGTTACAGATCCGGGACGAAAATCACTCTATTAGGGGCCTGGTTGGGGGGTCAGATGGACCGGGGGCTGACTCGCCAGAACGTCGACACCGGCCCGACCCCGGCGCCGAGCGGGTAGGCGTCCGAGACGCTGCGCGTGACGAACCGCTTGCCGCTGCGCACCGCGTCCGGCATCGAAGCGCCCTTCGCCAGGGCGGCCGTGATCGCCGAGGCGAACACGTCGCCGGCGCCGTGGGTGTGCACCGTCGCGTAGCGGGGGCCGGGCAGCGGGATCGCCTCGTTGCCGTCGAAGAGCAGGTCGATGCACTCCGGGTCGTCGGCCAGGTGGCCGCTCTTGATCAGCACCCACTGCGGGCCGAAGTCGAAGACGGCCTTCGCGGCGTCCAGCAGGTCCGCGCGGGTGCGCGCGTCGATGCCGGTCAGCAGCCGCACCTCGTCGAGGTTCGGCGTGACCAGCGTCGCGCGCGGGAAGGCCTTGTGGCGCAGGGCGTCTAGCGCGTCCGGGCGCAGCAGCGGCTCGCCGCTGCGGGAGGCGGCGACCGGGTCCACGACGAACGGCGTGCGACCGCCGCGGCCGATGCCGTGCACGTCGCAGACGTCCAGCACGGCCTCGATGGTGGCGGCCGAGGCGAGCACCCCGGTCTTGGCCGCGTCCACGCCGATGTCCGAGGCGACCGCGTCGACCTGCGCGGCGACTGTCTCCGGCGGGATCTCGACCAGCCCGGTGACGCCGACGGTGTTCTGCACCGTCACGGCGGTGACCGCGGTCATGCCGTGCACGCCGCAGGCGAAGAAGGTGCGCAGGTCCGCGTGCATCCCGGCGCTGCCGCCGGAGTCCGACCCGGCGATGGTCAGCGCGGTCGGGGGAGCGGTGTTGTTCGCGGGCCGACGTTCGTGCCCGGCCGAGATCTCGTGCATCCACTTCATGTTACGGCCCCGCTCCTACCGATCTTCCAGGGTACGAAGCGACGTTTCCGCAGGTCAGATGCCGTGAGCGGGTTGGGGTGTTATGGCACCCCAAACCACTCACGGGCGGTGACCTGCGGAAACGGTGCTCCGGGCTAGTCGGCCAGCGGGAGGTAGACCTTGCCGCCGGCCCCGGCGAACTCGTCGGACTTCTCCTGCATCCCGGCCTCGATCGCCTCGACGCTGGTCAGGCCGCGTTCCGCGGCGAACTTCCGGACGTCCTGGGTGATCTTCATCGAGCAGAACTTCGGCCCGCACATGGAGCAGAAGTGCGCCGTTTTGGCCGGTTCGGCGGGCAGCGTCTCGTCGTGGAAGGCCCGCGCGGTGTCCGGGTCCAGCGACAGGTTGAACTGGTCGGTCCAGCGGAACTCGAACCGCGCCTTGGACAGCGCGTCGTCCCGCTCCTGCGCCCGCGGGTGCCCCTTGGCCAGGTCGGCGGCGTGCGCGGCGATCTTGTAGGTGATCACGCCGGTCTTGACGTCGTCCCGGTTCGGCAGCCCCAGGTGCTCCTTGGGCGTGACGTAGCAGAGCATCGCGGTGCCCGCCTGGGCGATCATCGCCGCGCCGATCCCGGACGTGATGTGGTCGTAGGCGGGGGCGATGTCGGTGGTCAGCGGCCCGAGCGTGTAGAACGGCGCCTCGCCGCAGAGCTCCTCCTCCAGGCGCACGTTCTCGACGATCTTGTGCATCGGGACGTGGCCCGGGCCCTCGATCATCACCTGCACGTCGTGCTCGCGGGCGATGTGCGTGAGCTCGCCGAGGGTCTCCAGCTCGGCGAACTGCGCGCGGTCGTTGGCGTCCGCGATGGAGCCCGGCCGCAGGCCGTCGCCGAGGGAGAACGTGACGTCGTAGTCGCGCAGGATCTCGCAGAGCTCGCTGAAGTGCGTGTAGAGGAAGCTCTCGCGGTGGTGCGCCAGGCACCACGCGGCCATGATCGAGCCGCCGCGGGACACGATGCCGGTGACCCGGTTCGCGGTCAGCGGCACGTAGCGCAGCAGCACGCCGGCGTGCACGGTCATGTAGTCCACGCCCTGCTCGCACTGCTCGATGACGGTGTCGCGGTAGATCTCCCAGGTCAGCGCGGCCGGATCGCCGTTGACCTTCTCCAGTGCCTGGTAGATCGGCACGGTGCCGATCGGCACCGGCGAGTTGCGCAGGATCCGCTCGCGGGTCTCGTGGATCCGCTTGCCGGTGGACAGGTCCATGACGGTGTCGCCGCCCCAGCGGGTCGCCCACACCATCTTCTCCACCTCCTCCTCGACGGAGGAGGTCACCGCGGAGTTGCCGATGTTGGCGTTGACCTTCACCAGGAACTTCTTGCCGATGATCATCGGCTCGCTCTCCGGGTGGCAGCGGTTGGCCGGGATCACGGCCCGGCCCGCGGCCACCTCGTCGCGGACCAGCTCGGGCGACACGCCCTCGCGGACGGCGATGTACTCCATCTCCCGCGTGATCACGCCGGCCCTGGCCCAGCCGAGCTGGGTCCGGTGCTCCCGCCCGTCGGTCCACCCCGCCCGCATCCGATGAAGTCCACTGTGGACGTCGACGGTGGCGTTCTCGTCGGTGTACGGCCCGGAGGTGTCGTACACGTCGAGGTGCTCGCCGTTGGTCAACTCGATGCGGCGGAATGGCACTTGCAGGCCGGATTCGGTGTTCCGGAACACCTTTCGCGAGCCGCTGATCGGCCCGGTGGTGATCTGGGTTCCGCTTTCGGACGCGTTCGGACGCACGTCGGCCACTGCCATCCACTCCCTACGCCGGCATTACCCGGTCAGGTTCATGCGGTCGGCGGCCCCGGAGTTCTCCAGCCGCCCTCTCAGCCCGCTCTTGGTGCGAGCTCCCGCGGTGTTGATTTGTCGCTGCCCGAGGCTAGCCGGGAGACCGCGGGCTGCCAACCCCGGTTCACCCCGATGACGGCAGGCCGGTTTGCCATTAGGCTCATGACCAGGGCGATCACAACGCTGTCAGGGGTGGTGAGTACGGTGCGTGATGACATCGATACAGGAGGTGATCGCGCTATGACTGCTGCCCCAGCGCTCGAATCCTCGACGTGGAACGAGTTGGTGGAAGCCTGGCGGAACGTGCAGCTGCCGGGCAAGGGCTGGCGCGCGGAGATCATCGAAGGAGTGATCGTGATGACGCCGCCGCCCGGAAAGCCGCACAACAAGGTCAATTCCCGTGTGATCAAGGCATTGGCCAGGGTGATCCTGGATGAGTGGGAGTTGGCTACGGCGCTGGGGGTCGTGATCCCGGCAACTGGTGAAACCTACGAGCCTGATCTCGCGGTAGTCCCACGTGAAGTGTTGGATGCAGATCCGCCAGGTGATCCTGTTGTGGCGGATCAGCTGCTGCTAGCCGTCGAGATCACATCATGGAGTAATGCCAAGACAGATCGGGAAACGAAGCTCAGAGGGTACGCGCTTGGCGGTGTGCCGCTCTATCTCCTGATCGACCGATTCCGGGCTGGCGGGCCATCGGTGTTGCTTTATTCCAATCCTGAGTCCGGCAGTTATCGAGAGTTGTCCTGCGTGCCTTTCGGGAAACCTATCGAGTTGCCCGATCCGTTCAACTTCACCTTGGAAACCAAGGAATTCTGATCAGTCTTCGTCTTCGGCGAAGGGGTCGCCGGATTCCGCCGGGTCCCAGGTCAGTCCAGGGATTCCCCAGCCGTTGCGGCGGACCATCTTCTTCGCCGCCCGGGCGTGGCGGCCCATCAGGCGGTCCAGGTAGAGGTGGCCGTCCAGGTGGTCGGTCTCGTGCTGCAGGCAGCGGGCGAAGAAACCGGTCCCCTCGACCTCGATCGGCTTTCCGTCCACATCGGACCCGGTGACCCTCGCCCGGTTCGCCCGGCCGGTCGGGTAGGACTCGCCGGGCACCGACAGGCAGCCCTCCCAGTCGTCGTCCGGGTCCGGCATGGTCTGCGGGATCTCGGACGTGGTCAGCTCGGGGTTGACCACCACGCCGCGGTGCTGGACCCCCTCGTCGTCGGGGCAGTCGTAGACGAACACCCGCAGGTCGACGCCGATCTGGTTGGCCGCGAGCCCGACCCCGTTCGCGGCGGCCATCGTCTCGAACATGTCCTCGACGAGGGTGCGCAGCTCGTCGTCGAAGTGCTCCACCGGGCGGGTGGGGTTGTGCAGCACCGGGTCGCCGACGACGCAGATCGGGTGAACAGCCATGAGCGGGACTTTAGCGGTTTGGGCAGTCGGGGCGTCGGGGTGTTCCGGACCCGGTACTCGCCGGTGTGATCCACTCCCGCCGGGATTCCGGGCATGGTGTAATTGAGGGGGAATGACAGCTGTGTGATTCCGGCGAACGCGGGAAGTCCCGAATCGCGAGGCGAGGAGCCAGATGGACGCCGCCCAAATGCTGACCGCGCAGGAGATCGCTCGTCAATGCGAGCAGCTGGCGCGCCTGCAACAGCGGAAGCCGAAATCCGATCCGGCACCCGGTCGGCGGTTGCGCCTCGCCGAGCCGATCACCCAGCCGATCGAGCGGATCGTCGAGCCGCCGCCGGTGCCGCCCCAGCCCGCACCGCCGGACGGCGAGCTCACCGTCCGGGAGCGGGGCATCCTGGCCTTCGAGTCGCAGTGGTGGAAGCGGGAAGGCGTGAAGAAGGAGCTCGCGATCCGCGAGCTGTTCGACATGTCGCCCTCGCGGTACTACCAACTGCTGAACGCGTTGCTGGACAGTCCGGTCGCCGAGCAGGCAGACCCTATGCTGATCAAGCGGCTGCGCAAGGCACGGGCGGGACGGCAGCGCGCACGGGCCGCCCAACGACTGGGAATCGAGTTGCACTGATGGCTTCAGGGGAACCCACCGGACCGGCCAAGGCCAAGATCATCGGCTTCGGCCTGATCGGCGTCGGTGCGATCGCGGGCGTCATCGGCATCACCACGCTGGTTTCCGGCGGTAGCACGTCGAACACGGCCCGACCGCTGCCCCCGGAACCGGGCAACAACCCGCCGATCACCTCGCTGGCGCAGAACCCGCCCGCCGAGTCCTCCGCGGTGCCGCCCGCCGGCACGACGCCGGTCGCACCGCCGGTCGCGCAGCCACCGGCCACACAGGACACTCCGCCTCCGGCGCCGCCGCAGGGCAACCAGAACCAGGACGTGCCGGTCGGTTCCGGCAACGCGACGGGCAAGATCGTGGTGCGGGTCTACAACAACAGCACGATCGGCGGGCTGGCGCACCGCGCCGCGGAGGACTTCCGGGGCACCGGTTACGAGGTTCCGGAGGTCGGCAACTACTCGGCGGGGCGCATCCCCACCACGACGATCTACTTCCGGCCGGGCACGGTCGAGGAGCAGCAGGCGAAGGACATGGCGGCCCACTTCGGGGCGCGCGCCGAGGCCCGCTTCGACGGTATCCAGGACGCCACGCCGGGCCTGATCGCCATCATCACCAACGACTACAAGGGCGCGGTAGCCGCCAAGTGACCCGCCGCGTCACCCGGGGACGGCGCAATCCCGCGAGGAATCGCGCTGCCCTGGGTGACGCGAAGTCGCGCGGTCAGGAGCGGTTGGTGGCGTAGGCCTCCAGGGACGCGAGCTGGGCCGGGTCGAGGGAGGGCCGGACCGCCTTCCGGGCCGTCGCGAGGTGCGTGGCCGAAACCTCCGCCGCGGAAAGGGATTCGCGCATCGCCGTCAGGGCCGCCTCGCGGATCAGGGCCGCGCAGTCGGCGGCGGAGTAGCCGCCCAGCTCGGCGGCCAGGACGGCAAGGTCCACATCGGACGCCAACGGGGTGTTCTTCGCCGCCGCGTGCAGGATCGCCTCGCGGGCCTCCGCGTCCGGCGGCGGGACGTAGACGAGGCGCTCCAGGCGTCCGGGGCGGAGCAGGGCCGGATCGACCAGCTCGGGACGGTTCGTCGCGCCGAGGACGACCACGTCGTGCATCGGCTCCACGCCGTCGAGCTCGGTCAGCAGCGCCGCGACCACCCGGTCCGCCACGCCGGAGTCCGAGGACTGGCCGCGGCGCGGCGCCAGCGCGTCCACCTCGTCGAGGAACACCAGCGTCGGGGCCGCGTTGGCGGCCCGCAGGAACAGCTCGCGGACCGCCCGCTCGGACTCGCCGACCCACTTGTCCATCAGCTCCGCGCCCTTGACCACGAGCACGTTCAGCCGCCCGCTGCCGGCCAGGGCGCGCACCAGGAACGTCTTGCCGCAGCCCGGCGGCCCGTACAGCAGCACGCCGCGCGGCGGCTCGACGCCGAGTCGGGTGAACGAATCCGGGTACTGCAGCGGCCAGAGCACCGTCTCGGTGAGGGCCTGCTTCACCTCGGTCATGTCGCCGACGTCGTCCAGCGTCAGCCCGCCGGTCTGCAGGTTGTCCGATGTGGACATCGAGATGGGGCGGACCGAGGACAGCGCGTCGAGGAGGTCCTGCTGCCGGATGCGGGGATCGGCGGTGTCGTCCTGGTGCCGCAACGCCGCGCCGACCGCCGCTTCCCGGCACAGCGCCACCAGGTCGGCGACGACGAACCCCGGGGCGCGCTCGGCGACCTCGGCGAGCTGCACGTCCTCGGCCAGCGGCGCGTTGCGCAGCAGCACGCGCAGCAGATCCGCGCGGGTGGCGTCGTCGGGTAGGCCGAGGGTGAGCTCCCGGTCCACCAGGCCCGGCTCCCGCAGCCTGGGGTCGATCGCCTGCGGCTGCGAGCTGGTGACGACCACGGCGAGCCGGTCGGTGCCGATCGCGCCGCGGATCGCGTCGAGCGCCACGGTCGCCAGCGGCGGCGGCTCGGTGCCCGGAAGGAGGCTTTCGACGTCGGTCAGCAGCAGTACGCAGTTGCCGGTTGCGCTGGTGGCGCGGTTGATCGCGTCCTGGAGGCGTTGGGCTGCGGTGCGCGGTTCGAGCGCCGCGACGCTGGGTGCCGCGACTTCGACGAGCTCCGCGCCGATCGCGCTCGTCACGGCGCGGGCGAGGGTGGCCTTGCCGACGCCGGCCGGGCCGCTGAGCAGCACGCCGAGGTGCGGTTCGGCGCCGAGGCGGCGCAGCAGCTCGGGCTGCTCGAACGCCAGCCGCAGCCATTCGGTGAGCCGCTTCGCGGTGTCGCGGGAGCCGACCAGGTCGGCGACCGGGACCGCGTGCTCGGCCGGTTCGACCGGTGCCGGTTGCGGCGCGGCCGGTGCGGCGGGGGAGTCCGCCGGTGCGGCGCCGTCCCGCCATTCGACCACTGTGGACGGTTGCACGGCCACCGCGCCGGGCGGTTCGGTGGCTGCGATGGTGATCAGCTCGTTGGTCCAGGTCATGCCGATGGCGGTGGAGAGCTTCCGGCGCACCTCGCCGGCGTTCGCGGTGGTCGCCGGCGCGACGTCCTGGGGCAGCAGTGACACCGTGTCGCCGGTCCCGAAGACCTTGCCGGTCAACGCCATCCGCACGGTCTCGGGCGCGACGGTGGCGCGGGCGAGCTGCGAACCCGCGATGGTCACCCGCTTCGCGGCGGCGACCTGCACGGGCGCGACGCCCACCTCGGCGCCTTCGGTGAGGCCGAGGTTCATCAAGGCCACGTCGTCGAGCAGCAGCACTCCGGTCGGGCTGCCGGGCGCGGCCGCGGCGGCCAGCGCCACGGTGACCCGGGCGCCGGTCAGCTGCACGGCGTTCCACGGCCGCAACCCCAGGGCGTCGAGCACCTCGGGATGCAGGCGAACGACGCCGCGCCGAGTGTCCTTGGCGGATGGGGAGAGTCGAGCGGTCAGCGTTATCGACGGCACGCCGCGAGCTTAACCGCGCGGAACCGGCACCGACGCCTCCAACGCCCGGCGCCGGGCCCGGAGGAACGTGAACCCGCAGTTTCAAATTGAAACTGCGGGTCCACCGGTGTGTCGTGCCCCGGACACGCCGAAGGATGTGGACAACCCGGGGGTGCCTGTGGACAACTTCCGCAATTTCAATGGAAATCGGACCTTCGATTTCCATTGAAATTGCGGAACCCCGCCGGGAGGAGCCGGGCCGGGCCGAGCCGGGCCCCGCCGAGCCGCGCCTTCGGGAGGGGGCCGTTAGCGGCGGGGGCCGTCGTTGCGGCTGCGCCGCAGCTCCAGGCGTCGCCAGCTGCGGCGGGGTCCGTCCGGGTGGCTGTGGCGTCGCGGTAGGCGGACGCGCCTGGCGGCGCCCGCCACGCTGCGGCGCAGCGGTGGGCGCAGGCCGAGTCGGCGTTGGGTGCGCCGACGGATCGCGCGCCGCTCTCGCGGCGGTGCGCTCCACGCCTCCGGGTGCTTGGCCAGCCAGTTGTGCCGGTAGACCGCGTACGGGATGTGCAGGAGGTAGATCACCATGGCGATCGCCAGCGAGATCAGCGGGAACATGATTATTCCCGCCGCCAGCAGCGCCACCAGCACCAGCAGCGGTGCCGCCGCCCTCGGCGGCACCTTCACGGTCTTCAGCGACAGCGTCGGCACCCGGCTGACCATCAGCGCCGCGACCAGCACCATCCAGACCATCACCACGTTCTGGTTCGCCCACCAGCCCGGGTAGCCGAAGTGCGCCGTCAGGACGATCGGGAGCAGCCCGAGTAGCCCGGCCGCCGGGGCGGGAACCCCGACGAAGAACTCCTTGGCGTACGGCGGCTGCTCGGCGTCGTCGAGCAGCGTGTTGAACCGCGCCAGCCGGAGCACCATGCACACCGCGAAGATCAGCGATACCACCCAGCCGACGCGGTTGTCCTGCAGCTGCCAGGCGTACAGCGTCAGCGCCGGGGCGACGCCGAAGGACATCGCGTCGGACAGCGAGTCCAGTTCGGCGCCCATCTTGGAGGTGGCGTCGAGCATCCGCGCGATCCGCCCGTCCAGGCCGTCGAGCACCGCCGCGACCGCGACGGCTGCGATCGCGCCGGTGAGCTGGCCGTTGAGCGCGAACTGGACCGCCGACAGCCCGGCGCACATCGCCAGCACGGTGATCGCGTTGGGCAGCAGCCGGATGCCGGGGGCGCTGTGCATGCTCATGAGGAATGCGTCCCCCGAGGCAGCTCGGCGAGGGCGGTCTCCCCGCCGATGGTGCGCTGGCCGGGCTCGACCAGGATCCGGCTGCCGGTGGGCACGTAGAGGTCCACCCGGGAGCCGAACCGGATCAGCCCGTAGGTGCTGCCGGCCTGCAGCACGTCGCCCTCGGAGACGGAGCAGACGATGCGGCGGGCCACGAGGCCGGCGATCTGCACCACGGCGATCTGGGTGCCGTCATCGGCGCGGATGACCATCGAGTTGCGCTCGTTGTCCTCGCTGGCCTTGTCCAGGTCGGCGGAGAGGAACTTGCCCGGCCGGTAGGCGATGGTCTCGACCTTGCCGCTCAGCGGGATCCGCTGGACGTGCACGTCGAAGATCGTCAGGAAGGCGCTGATGCGGGTCATCGGCTCGTCGCCGAGGCCGAGCTCGGCCGGCGGCACCGCGGGCTCGATGTGCGAGATCGTGCCGTCGGCGGGCGCGACGGCGAGCCCCTCGCGGCTGGGCGTCGTGCGGGCGGGCTCGCGGAAGAACCACGCGCACCAGGCGGTGACGATGCCACCGAGCACGCCCGCCGGGGGCCAGCGGCGGCGCAGCAGAAGGGTCGCGATGGCGGCGCCGAGTACGAACGGGCGGCCTGCCGGGTGCATCGGCGGGATGGTGTCGCGGGCCAGCGCGGCGAGGTGCGCCAGCAGGTTCTTCTTCGGTTCTTCGGCGGTGCTCATCGAGGTGCTATGCCCCTGCGTCGGCGGTCTATGGTGCGGCGGTTCGGCCGGGTTCCCGGCGCGAACGCCGAGCGCCGACCGGTGCCGTCGTCGGTACAGCATCGCGGACGCCTCACGTCAACCGACGCCAGGGGGCGTAGTTGATCAAGAACTACCCTGCTGACCTGCGTCTATCCGATCCCGGGATGCTACCGCCAACGCGCCGCCCAGGTAACCCGGTCGGGTGAGAAAGCGAGGAGGCCGTTCGACGTCTCCCCGTAGACGTCGGACGGCCTCCCCGGTGTGGTCCGTGCACCCCCCGACGGCGCACGGTCCTCGGTGTGTCCGCTCCCCACTGGCAAGCGGTAGTGGGTTTGTGCGGACGTCTAGGAGATGTATATGGGCGACGGTTCGTTACGCGGTTTCCAGTGTAATTGAGTTCACAAAATGTCCGTAGCCGCTTTTGGAGGACCCCACGGCGCCGTTACATGACGAAGAGTCATCAGAACCCCGCTCGCTCTCACTCATTCGTGTAGACGGGTTCGTCGAGGTTCATCCGCGCCCCCATCAGCTCGCCGAGGCCCCGGTACGGGTCGCCGTGCTCCACGCCGTCGGCCGTGCTGCGCAGCACCAGCTCGGACACGCCGTCCTCGCCGTCGCGCACGCCGATGTCGTCCAGCTCGGACACCGCGTACTCGTCCAGGTACAGCTCCAGCGACAGCGACCAGCCCGCGCGGTCCTGGTCCAGCCGCGCGCGGGCCACGTCCCGGCTGTCCACCCATTGCGCGCCGGGCCGCTCCCGGAGCTCGCCGATCGGCGTGGCGGCCAGCTCGGCGAGCTGCTCCTGCTCCGCCTTGCGGAACCGGGCGAGCGTGCCGGCCAGCAGGCGCTTCGTGGTGCTGGCGGAGCTGGGCAGCAGCACCAGGCCGCGATCGGTGACCAGCAGGTCGTAGTTGCCGCCGGGGCACTGCACCGGGCTGACGATCCCGGCCAGCGCGGGCTCGGGCTCGGCGGCGGGGCGGCGCGCGTGGGTCATCGGCACCCCGAGGTCGACCAGCGCCCGGTGCAGGCCCGGGATCAGCCGGGGATCGGCCACCGCCGGCCGGACCAGCCGGTCCGGGTCCAGCGGCTGCCCGTTGGCCAGCCGCACCGTCGACGGGCCACCCCAGTCCAGCTCGTGGTGCGCCCGCCGGGCGCAGATCAGCGCGTCCACCACGGCGCAGCCGAGCAGCTCGGTCAGCGTGTCGACGGCGGCCTCGTCGATGCGTTCCGGGCACAGGCCGGGGTTGAGCACCGGGTTGACCAGGTCGTGGCCCTGGCCGCGGTGGATGGCGGGCAGGATGCCCGCGATCGTCGGCTCCACCGGCAGTCCGCTCTGCGCCGTGGCGGAACTCAGCAGCGCGGCCCGCTCGGCGACGTGCGCGGCGCCGGCCAGCCGGGCCAGCTCCGGCCAGCCCAGCCGGCGCTTGAGGCCGTCGACCATCAGGCGGTCTTCGAGGTCCGGCACGCTCTTGCGCGGGTTGCGCAGCAACGCGAACGCGGGCCGGTCGTCGACGTCGCGGCCGGTGACCTTGGTCCGCTTCATCGCCTCGATGCGCCGGCGCGCGGGCAGGTGGGTGCGGCTGCCGTCCTCGCCCTCGGCGATGGCCTTCTTGACCCGCTCGGCGAGCTCCGGTTTGCGGGTCGGGTGCTCCATGAAGTTGCGGAAGCCCAGCAGCACGTCCGGCGTGTGGCCGACGGCCTTGGCCATGCTGAGGTACTCGTCGGCGTACTCCTGCCAGCCGAGCTCGATGGCGATCCGCTTCCGCAGCGCGGTGGCCGCCGCTCGGGTCCCCGCCTCCCGGACCGCGATGGCGTCGGCGGCGAGCTCCAGGTCGTGGCCGGTGGTGGCCGCGATCGCGGTGAACAGCCGGGCGTAGCCGGTGAACAGCCACTTGACCGGGCCGCCGGTGAGCCAGTCGACGGTGCGCTCGACGCTCGCCGACGCCCGGTAGGCGGTGACCGTCAGCTTGTTGCGCCCGGTCAGCCTGCCGAGTTCGTGCGCCACCACGGCCCGCAACTCGCTGACGTTGAGCGCGGCCAGCAGCGGCAGCCCGAGCTCCAGGTAGCGGGTTCGGGTGCGCAGGCCCAGCAGCGCGGTGTCCTCGCGGATGTTCGCGGTCGGGTCGGAGGTGATGCGGATTTCGTCGGGCAGCGGGGCGGCCGCTTCGGCGGAGATCGACTCCGCCATCCGCCAGATCTGCGGCTGCTCCGATCGGTCCAGTCGCACGCCGCGCGGCCGCACCCGGCTGCGCAGCACGGCGCGCAGCCCGATCGCGAAGAGCGCGCCGACGGCGACCGCCGCGAGCGCGGCCTTCACCCCGCTGGACTGGTCGTATCGGAAGGTGAACGCCGAGATCGCGAGCAGCCCGAGGACCAGCGCGATCGGCGCGAGGAAGAAGCCGATGTGCAACGCCAGCGCCAGGGCGGCGCGCCAGGGGCCACGCACGGTGCAGAACTCCGGAGGGGTGGTCGGTGATGGTGGTGCAGTCTTGGGGACGCCGGTGCCATCCGTCAACCAGATGATCTTCCGAGCGCCCCGGGGCGGTGCTAGTCGAGCAGCATGACGTCCACTGTGGACCCGGCAGCGAGTTCGGTCACGTCCTCGGGGATCTCCAGCAGGCAGTTCGCCTTGGCCAGGCCCGCCAGCAGGTGCGAGCCGGGCGCGCCCTGCAGCGTCACGCCGCCGGTGGCCGGGTCGAACCGGCCCCGGCGGTACTGGCGCTTGCCCGCGGGCGCGGTCAGCGGCTCGGTCAGCGTCGCCTGCCGCACCGGGCGGCGGGTGGCCAGGTGCCCGGCCGCGGCGCGCAGCGCGGGCCGCACGAACACCTCGAACGACACCATCGCGCTGACCGGGTTGCCCGGCAGCGTCACCACGGCGACGCCGTCCCGGTACCGGCCGCAGCCCTGCGGCATCCCGGGCTGCATCGCGACCTTGGTGAACTCGACGCCGGTGCCGGTGAGTGCGTCCTTGACGACCTCGTACGCCCCGGCGCTGACGCCGCCGGAGGTGATCAGCAGGTCCGTGTCGGCCAGGTGCGGGGCGAGCGCGGCGTGGAAGGCCTCGACGTCGTCCGGCACGAACCGCAGCAGCGTCGCCTCGCCGCCGGCTTCGCGCACCGCGGCGGCCAGCATCAGGCCGTTGGACTCGTAGATCTGTCCCGGCTGCAGTGCGGTCCCGGGCGCGACCAGCTCCGACCCGGTGGAAAGCACCAGCACCCGGACCGGCCGGTGCACGGGCAGTTCCGCGGCCCCGACGGCGGCCGCGACGCCCAGCTGCGACGGCGCCAGCGCGGTGCCCGTCGTCAGCACGGTGGCGCCCGCCGTGACGTCCTCGCCCGCGCGCCGCACGTGCGCCCCCGGCTGCACGGCGGAGAACATCCGCACCTGCTCGGTGCCGCCGTCGGTGCGTTCCACCGGGATCACCGCGTCCGCGCCCGGCGGCATCTGGGCGCCGGTCATGATGCGGTGCGCGGTGCCCGGCTGAAGCGGCGGCACGTCCACCCGGCCGGCCGGGATGTCCTCGTGCACCGGCAGCAGCACCGGCTGCTCCGGCGTCGCGCCGGCCAGGTCGACGGAGCGGACGGCGTAGCCGTCCATCGCGGAGTTGTCGAACGGCGGCAGCGAGATCGGCGCGGTCAGGTCCGCGGCGAGGGCCAGCCCGAGGCAGTCCGCCAGCGGCTTGACCAGCACCGGCGTCGGGGCGAGCAGGGCGGAGATCTTCGACTGGTGATCTGCGACCGCGGTCAGAGCGGGTGTTCCGGTTCCGTGCGACACGCCCAGATCATCGGTCATCGACACCCCCGCTGTCCCCACCGGCGTGCGAATAGTCGCACCGATCGACGTGGCAGACTCGTCCCCCGGGCTCGTCTAGGAGGTAGCCGTGCAGGTTCGCACCCGTCACACGCCGTCGTTCGGGGTGGCCCGGCTGATGCTCGCCCCGGGCGAGCCGGTGCAGGTCGAGTCCGGTGCGATGCTCGCCACCAGCTTCGGCGTGACCGTCGAGGCGCGCGCCCAGGGCGGCTTCCTGAAGTCGCTGGCCCGCGCCGCGCTCGGCGGCGAGTCCTTCTTCGTGTCCACCTACACGGCCCCGCAGCAGGGCGGCTGGGTGGACGTGGCGCCGAACCTGCCGGGTGACCTGAACGTGCTGGAGCTCGACGGCCGGGTCGGCTGGTGCGTGACGAAGGGCTGCTGGCTCGCGTCCGCGAGCGCCGTGCAGGTCGAGACGCAGTGGGGCGGCTTCCAGAACCTCTTCGGCGGCGAGGGCGGCTTCATGACCCACGTCGGCGGCCAAGGCCCGGTGGTGGTCTCCTGCTACGGCGCGCTGGACGTGGTGACGCTGCAGCCCGGCGAGTACGTCACGATCGACACCGGGCACGTGGTGGCCTACGCCGACACGGTGCAGAGCCGGCTGCGGCAGATGAACCAGGGCGTAGCCCAGTCGCTCAAGAGCGGTGAGGGCCTGGTGTTCGATTTCGCCGGTCCCGGCCAGGTGCTGACCCAAACCCGCAATCCGCGAGGACTCGTCACCTGGTTGCAGGCAAATGGGCTCGGCGCTCGTTCCTGAGCGCGAGTTGCGCGGGTACGCATAGCCGTCGCTTCAAACTGGTGGCGCGGATTTCGCCGAGAGCGCAAATGGGCTCATGCATTCGGACGAATTCCCGAGTCAACTCCACTCCGATAACTGAACGTGGCCATTGACGACACCCGTTCGGCCTAGTGTTTAACGGAAAAGTTGCATTGCCGAACCCGCGACGAGACCTGCTTTCTGGGGTAGCGTTGCCGTTGCTCCAGCGGCGCTTTGGGTGCCGTGCATCACTTTTTAGAGGAGGACGCCGTGGCGGTCGGCACGGTCAAATGGTTCAACTCGGAGAAGGGCTACGGATTCATCGCGACAGACGGTGGATCTGATGTTTTCGTCCATTACTCCGCGATCAACATGTCTGGTTTCCGAACCCTTTCCGAAGGGGATCGGGTCGAATTCGAAGTGAAAGCGGGACGCGACGGCCGCACCCAAGCAGACGGTGTCCGCAAGGTCTGAAAAGCAGCTGAACCCGGCTTGCTCGGCGGCGCTGGGGCTGTCCTCGCGAGAAGACACCTGAGAACGCGGCGGTGCGAGCCGAGTCCCACCCCGCAAGCGGCTGCCGCCGCTTCGCGAAAACATCGCATGTCACGGCGTCGAGAACGTCAGCGCGGCCCGGTTCCCGTCCGCGGGAGCCGGGCCGCGGCGCGTGCGGAATCGATGTCATCACGGTGTTGCCGAACCCGGGGACGTGCGTGATCCCGAAACGTTAGGCTGCTCCGCGTGTCGGCAGACCTCACCGGGCAGCGCCTCGGCCACTACAAGATCGACGGAGTGCTCGGCCGCGGCGGGATGAGCGTGATGTACCGCGCCACCGATACCCGGCTCGGGCGCAAGGTCGCGCTCAAGATCATGGGCGAGCACATCACCGGTGACGCCGAGTTCCGCGAGCGGTTCGTCGACGAGGCCCGCAACACCTCGGCCATCGACCACGCCAACATCGTGCCGCTGTACGACTTCGGCGAGGTCGACGGCATGCTCTACATCGCGATGCGGCTGGTCGACGGGTCCGACCTGGCCAGCCTGATCAAGGACGGGCCGATCTCGCCCAAGCGAGCCCTGGAGCTGCTCTCCCAGGTCTCCGAGGCGCTGGACATGCTGCACGAGCGCGGCCTGGTGCACCTCGACCTGAAACCGGCCAACGTGCTGGTGACCTCGCGCGAGTCCGTCAACGAGCACGTCTACCTCGCCGACTTCGGCCTCACCCGGCGCGGCGCGACCGGGCACCGCACCGCCAGCGGCGACTTCCTCGGCTCGCCGACCTACGCGGCGCCCGAGCACCTGCGCGGCGAACCGGTGGACGGCCGCACCGACCAGTACGCGCTGACCTGCATGCTGTTCGCCTGCCTGACCGGGCGGCCGCCGTTCCAGGGGCAGGTCCAGGAGGTCATCCAGGGCCACCTGGGCGCGGAGCCGCCGCCGGCGACGTCGCTGGTGGTGCTGCCCGGCGGCATCGACGAGGTGCTGCGCCGCGGCATGGCGAAGAAGGCCGACCAGCGCTTCAAGAACTGCAAGGAGCTGATCGCGGCGGCTCGCGCCGCGCTCGGCCCGGCAGCCGGCGGCGAGACCCCACCGCCGCCCCGCCAGGTGGCCCCGCCCGTGGCTCCGATGTCCGGGCCGATGCCGGTCCAGTACGCGCCGCCCGGCTACCCGCCCTACCAGCAGCAGCCGCCGCGCCCGCTGCCGCCGCCCGGCAACGACCCCGTGCGGCTGCGGCCGCCGATCCCGGCCGGCTCGGCGGCGTTCGCGACCAAGTCCGGCAGCTCGGCGAAGTGGATCGTGCCGGTGCTCGCCGGCGTCGCGCTGGTGGTGATCGTGGTCATCTTCGTTGTGATGGCCACCTCGCTCGGTGGTTCCGGCGGCGGCACCGACCCGACGGCGACGGAAACTTCCTCGTACAACAACAGCGACCTGCCCACGTCGGTGCCCACCCGCTGACGCGCCTCGCTTGCACTCGACTGGTGAGAGTGCTAAACACGGTATTGGCACTCAGCAAGGTTGAGTGCCAGGTCGGGACGGTGAGGCCGTCTCCGGCGGTGCCACCCGACGGCGCCGCCGCACGGTCGTCCGTCGCGGGCACCGAGCCTGGCCGAGCACGAGTCCTGCCGTGGGGTGCACCCACCACCGCGGCGTCCAGACAGGTGGAGGACCACACCGCAATGGCCAAGATGATCGCGTTCGACGAGGACGCCCGCCGCGGTCTTGAGCGCGGCATGAACACCCTCGCTGACGCCGTCAAGGTGACGCTCGGGCCGAAGGGCCGCAACGTCGTGCTCGAGAAGAAGTGGGGCGCGCCGACGATCACCAATGATGGTGTCTCCATCGCCAAGGAGATCGAGCTCGAGGACCCGTGGGAGAAGATCGGGGCCGAGCTGGTCAAGGAGGTCGCCAAGAAGACCGACGACGTCGCGGGTGACGGCACCACCACCGCCACCGTCCTGGCCCAGGCGCTGGTGCGCGAGGGCCTGCGCAACGTCGCGGCCGGCGCCAACCCGATCGCCCTGAAGCGCGGCATCGAGAAGGCCACCGAGGCGATCGCCGAGCAGCTGCTCAAGAACGCCAAGGAGATCGAGACCAAGGACCAGATCGCCGCCACGGCCGCGATCTCGGCCGGCGACCGTCAGATCGGCGAGCTCATCGCCGAGGCGATGGACAAGGTCGGCAAGGAAGGCGTCATCACCGTCGAGGAGAGCAACACCTTCGGCTTGGAGCTGGAGCTCACCGAGGGCATGCGCTTCGACAAGGGCTACATCTCGCCCTACTTCGTCACCGACTCGGAGCGGATGGAGGCGGTCCTGGAGGACCCGTACATCCTGCTGCTGAGCTCCAAGGTTTCGAACGTCAAGGACATGCTCCCGCTGCTCGAGAAGGTCATGCAGGCCAACAAGCCGCTGCTGATCATCTCCGAGGACGTCGAGGGCGAGGCCCTGGCCACGCTGGTCGTCAACAAGATCCGCGGCACCTTCAAGTCGGTCGCCGTCAAGGCCCCCGGCTTCGGCGACCGCCGCAAGGCGATGCTGCAGGACATGGCGATCCTGACCGGCGGCCAGGTCATCAGCGAAGAGGTCGGCCTCAAGCTGGAGAACGCGGACCTGAACCTGCTGGGCCGCGCCCGCAAGATCGTGGTCACCAAGGACGAGACCACCATCGTCGAGGGTGCCGGTGACGACGAGCAGATCGCCGGGCGGGTCAACGAGATCCGCGCCGAGATCGAGCGCTCGGACTCCGACTACGACCGCGAGAAGCTGCAGGAGCGGCTGGCCAAGCTGGCCGGCGGCGTGGCCGTCATCAAGGCCGGTGCGGCGACCGAGGTCGAGCTCAAGGAGCGCAAGCACCGCATCGAGGACGCGGTCCGCAACGCCAAGGCCGCGGTCGAAGAGGGCATCGTCGCCGGTGGCGGCGTCGCGCTGCTGCAGGCCGCGCAGGCTGCCTTCGACGGTCTCAACCTGACCGGTGACGAGGCGACCGGTGCCAACAGCGTGAAGATCGCTGTCGAGGCGCCGCTGAAGCAGATCGCCATCAACGCCGGCCTCGAGGGCGGCGTCGTCGCGGAGAAGGTGAAGGGCCTCACCTCCGGCCACGGCCTCAACGCCGCGACCGGCGAGTACGAGGACCTGGTCCAGGCCGGCGTCCTCGACCCGGCCAAGGTCACCCGTTCGGCGCTGCAGAACGCCGCCTCCATCGCCGCGCTGTTCCTGACCACCGAAGCCGTGGTCGCGGACAAGCCGGAGAAGGAGAAGGCCGGCGCTCCGGACCCGACCGGTGGCATGGGCGGCATGGACTTCTGATCCACGCTGCTGCCGCTTTTCGAAGGGCCGTCCCCGCTCGGGGGCGGCCCTTCGGTCGTTCCCGCTCGGGTGAACCCGCCGTTTTCGCGCGAAACCGGCGCTCGGCGTGCCTGGGAACGCCGTTTTCGCGCGAAAACGGCGCAACTGCCGTGGGGCCGCCGGCGCAGCACGAGCACTCGACCAGTGGCTCCGGGCCGGTGGAACAGGCGGGCCTCGCTGGGCTTCCGCCGCCCGGTTACGGTGCGGGTGTGGGAGCGCTGCTGGAAGTGATCGTGCTGGACGCCGCCGAGGCCGAGGCCGCCCAGGCCGGTGGCGCCGACCGGCTGGAGCTGGTGCGGGACCTGGCCGCCGACGGCATCACGCCGGAGCCGTCGACCGTGCGCAGCGTGCTCGCGGCCACCGATCTGCCGGTGCGGGTCATGGTGCGCGACCAACCCGACTTCGCCGCCGACGCCGAGGTGCTGCGGCGGCGGGTGGGCCAGCTGCGGGAGGCCGGGGCGCGGGAGTTCGTGCTCGGGTTCCTCGACGCGTACGGGCAGGTGGACGTGGGCGCCACCCGCGAGGTGGTCGCCGAGCTCGACGGGTGCCCGTGGACCTTCCACCGCGCGGTCGACCACGCCGCCGACTACCGGCTCGCCTGGGACCAAGCGGTGTCGCTCGGCCCGGACACCGTGCTCACCGCAGGCGCCCCCGGCGGCGTCGACGAGGGCCTTTCCCACCTGCGAGAACGCGCCGAGCGGCAGGACGTCGACGGCGTGGCGCTGCTCGTCGGCGGCGGCCTGCGGCAGGAGCACGTCGCCGACCTGCGGGCCGCCGGGGCCCGCGCCTTCCACATCGGCACCGGCGCCCGCGAGGGCGGATCGGTGCAGGTGGAGCGGGTCCGGAGCTGGCGCGAGCTCCTATCCTGAGCATCGCCGCCACCGCGATCGGCCGGGCACGACGAGCGCCGTTGATATTGTTCGTTGCTTGCAGTGCGGATGATCACGGCGCTCCCGGGTGCGGCGGCGGCCGGAAGCGGCGTGTGATGTCCTGTGGACCGGTGGCAGTCCAGGTGAGGTAGGAGTCATGCTCGGTCGAAACGTCCGGTGGTCCGCCGTGGTCGCGACGCTCATGTGCGCGGTGCTGGCGGCCTGCACGAACACCACGCCGCAGGAGCCGACGCCGACCGCGCCGCCGCCGCAGTCGCTGCCCGCGACCGGGCTGCCGCAGGTCACCCCGCAGCCGCAGGAGATGCAGCGGCTCGGCGACGACATCCCGGTGCAGGGCAAGGTCGACGTGATCGTCGATCCGCTCGTCGACCAGCCCACCCGCGACCTCGCGGCCCAGGTGCTGCGGCTCGCCGGGGCGAGCGACGTCGTGGTGCGCGAACCCGGTCCGCCGTCCGAGGGGGCCACGCTGAGCATCCGCATCGGCGAACGCACGTCGCCGACGGTGGTGAAGGGCCTGCAGGAGCTGGGCTTCGCCGCGCCCGCGCCGCTGCCGCCCGAGGGCTACGTGCTGGCCGGTCGCGGCGGCGGCGCCCCGGTCGTCTTCATCGGCGCTTCCGACGCGGCCGGCGCCTACTACGGCGTGCAGACGTTGCGGCAGATCGCCTCGCCGGGCCGCCTCGCCGGGGTCGGCATCGTGGACCACCCGTCGATGCCGCTGCGCGGCACCGTCGAAGGCTTCTACGGGCCACCTTGGACGCACGCCGAGCGCATGGACCAGCTGGCCTTCTACGGCGACGTCAAGATGAACACCTACATCTACGCGCCCAAGGACGACCCGTACCACCGGGAGAAGTGGCGCGAGGCGTACCCGGCCGACGACCTGGCCCGGGTGAAGCAGCTGATCCAGCAGGCCGCGGCGCACCACGTGAAGTTCACCTTCGCGCTCTCCCCGGGCACCTCGATCTGCTACAGCGACGACGCGGACGTCCGCGCGCTGCTGGCGAAGCTGCAGACGGTGTACGACGAGGGCGTGCGCGATTTCTCCGTGCCGCTGGACGACATCTCCTACACCCGCTGGAACTGCGCGGGCGACCACGCGAAGTACGGCACGCCGTCCGAGGGCGCGGCCGGGCAGGCGCAGGCGGAGCTGCTGAACCGCGTGCAGCGCGAGTTCGTCGACACCCATCCCGGCGTGGCGCCGCTGCAGTTCGTGCCTACCGAGTACTCCGACGTGGAGGATTCGGCCTACAAGACGGCGATCCGCACGGCGCTGGACCCGCGCGTGCTGGTGATGTGGACCGGCGACGGCGTGATTCCGCGCCAGATCACCGTTTCCGACGCGCAGCAGGCCGAGAAGGTCTGGGGCCGCAAGCTCTTCCTGTGGGACAACTACCCGGTCAACGACTTCGACGGCTCCGTCGGGCGGCTGCTGCTCGGACCGTACGAGAAGCGCGAGCGCGGGCTGAGCGGGCAGCTCGTCGGCGACGTGTCCAACCCGATGAACCTGGCGGCAGCGAGCAAGGTAGTGGAGCTCGGTGCGGCCGATTTCGCCTGGAACGACGCGGCTTTCGACCCGCAGCGGGCCTGGCGGGCGGCGGCCGAGTACCTGGCGGGCAAGCGCGCGGCCGGTGAGCCGGGGCTGGTCGCCGACCAGGCGACCGTCGACGCGCTGATGGTGTTCTTCGACCTGGAGCACATGGCGCCGCTGCCCAGCGGGCGGCCGTGGTTGCCGCCGGCGCCGGAGCTGGCGCGGCGGATCCAGGAGTTCCGCGACGGCTGGGAACGCGGCGACCGCGCGGGAGCGGTGGCAGCGCTTCGCGGCTACGCGCAGGCGATCGCGGGTGCGCCGGAGCAGATCGGGCGGGGTGTGCCCGCGGACTTCGTCGCCGACGCGAAGCCGTGGCTGACGGCCACCGAGCTGTGGGGTGATGCACTGGTGTCCACTGTGGACGGCCTGCAGGCGCGGGCGAACGGCGACGAGGCGAGCACCTTCGAGCACTTCACCGCGGCGCGGCAGTTCGCCGACCAGGCCAAGCGGATCCGCACCCTGCCCGGCGAGGTCCGGCCCCAGGGTCAGGCGCTGGTCGCCGACGGGGTACTCGACACGTTCGTCGAACAGGCCCCCGGCATCCGCTGACGGTGCAGTTTCCATTGAGGTTTTTCCAACCTCGTTTTGCGTGGCGGTGCGGGTAGCGGAACCTCAGAGGCTCCCTGGTCTGTGGGTGCCCTGACTTATGTATGTCCAATACACGGCGTCAGGGCCGTCCTCGCCAGGAAGCCTCTGAGAACCCGCGGCGGTGCAGGTGTCGTAGGTGGGTTATGCGCCTGCGGCGCATGCGGCACCCCATCGACGTGCAGCTTTGCGACCCGCGGCTGCGGGCCGACCAGGATGAAAAACGCTCATTGAAACTGTGTTTCTCCGACCGAAGTTTCAATTGAAACTGGTCGTCACTCCTGCGGGACGAGGACCCAGCAGACGAGGTAGATGACGATGCCGGCGCCGAAGCCGAGCAGCGTGGCGGCGACCAGCAGGACGCGGAGGATCGTGGCGTCCACGTTGAGCCCCTTGGCGGCGCCGGCGCAGACCCCGGCGATCATGGCGTCCTCGCGGCTGCGGCGGAACTTCCGAACCGGGGACTCGGTGGTGGTCTGGGTGCTGCCGGTGGTGGCGAAGTTCTCGGTCATGCCTCCAGCTTGGGCCCCGGAGGGGCCGGAGGCCTCGGGGTACGACCCCGACCCGACCCGGATTCCCCGGCCGCCGACCCCTGGGGCGTCAGGCGGCCGAGGGGCGGTGGATGTCGAGCAGGTTGGAGTTCTCCCGCTCCCAGCAGTCGTACAGCGCGTCCCGGCCGTAGCGGGCCACCAGCTGGGCCTCCTCGCGGGTGATCGGGACCAGCGTGATCAGCTGGAGGACCGGTTCGCCCGCGTCGTCGAGCAGGACGTCGAACGAGTCGCCGAGGTAGGGGTGCGGGGCGGCGAGCGCGCCGCAGATCTCGGTGTCCGGCAACAGGATCCGGTCGTTCATGATGAGCGCGCCGTAGCCGACCCGGCTGTTGCTCTCGGTCAGCAGCTCGGCGATCACGCCCGTCAGGTGCCGCGCGTGGATCTCCTGCTCCGACTGCAACGTGCAGATGAGCTCCTGGGGCAGCGGCGCGCCCGCCGTGCGGTCGCGCAGGCCGCTGGTCAGCACCGAGACGTGCGCGCCGTCCGGGTGGTCGCAGTAGACGAGGTGGTAGCCCCGATCGCGCCCATCCGCCAGCCGGCTGTCGGCGCCGCGGACCCGGCCGATGTGCGTCTCAACGTGTGCGGGGAACCCGCTGAACCGGCTCATGCACCACCCCTTCGGAAACCCACGCGATCCTAGATCGTGCCGCGCGGCGCTCGGCGGGTCCGTGCCGAGATCAGCGCGTGCAGCAGGCGCACCCACCACGACCAGCGGGCTGGTTTCCGCACCGTGCCGGTGGTCGCTTGCTCGGCGCGGTCGAGGACGTCCTCCAGCGCTGCGTCGTGCAGCGGGCGCCACAGCAGTGGCCAGGTGATCCGGGCCGGGCCGCGGGCGTGCATGGACAGCAGGTTGTGCAACACGGTGCGGTCGCCTTCGCGGTGCACGGTGAACTCGTGGAAACCGTCGAAGCCGCGCGGTGCGGTGAAGCGGAACCGGATCCAGCGGCCGGGCGTGTAGCCGACGATCCGGTAGCGGATCGGACCGTGTCCGCCCTCGGCGCCCACCTCCAGCGGGCGGTCGAAACGCATCGCCGGCCAGGCGTCGTGCGCCCACAGCTTGTCGTGCGGGCTCGCCAGCGAGTCGATCAGCGCTCCGGTGGTGTCCTCGTCGACCGGCAGCCGCCTGATGTGCAGATTCCGGATGGCCATCGCGGTGCTCCCTTTTTAGAGGGTTCTCTCTACAACCGTATTGGAGCATATCCTCCAATACATGGGTAGGCCTGCCCGGCACGATGCCGACCGACTCCTCGACGCCGCCGTCGCGCTCGCCGCCGAAACCGGGCCGCGAGGGGTGACGATGGCCGCGGTCGCGCGGGCGGCTGGCGCCCCGAGCGGCTCGGTCTACCACCGCTTCCCGGACCGGATCGCGCTGCTGTCGGCGCTGTGGCTGCGCACCGTGACCCGGTTCCAGGAAGGGGTCTTCGCGGCGCTCGACGGCTCGCCGCAGGACGCCGCCGTCGCGATGGCGCGCCACGCGGTCGAGTGGTGCCGCGAGCACCCGGACGAGGCGAGGGTGCTGCTCGCCGGGCCCGGGGACTTCGGCCTGGCGGAGTGGCCCGAAGCGGCCCGAAAACGCTTGGCCGCGGGCAACGCGCAGCTGGAGCAGGCCCTGGCCGACCTGGCTCGGCGGCTCGGGAAGACCGACGAGCGCGGGCGGTCCCGCGTCCGGCTCGCGGTGGTCGACCTGCCCTACGCCGTGGTCCGGCGGTACTTGGTGCGCGGCGAGCCGATCCCCGCCTTGGAGGTTGGCACAGCGAGCGACGCGGTTCGGGCCCTGCTTGCCGGATGATCGGATGATCGCCTTCGGGCCGGTGGTTCGAATACGCTCGGCGGCATGGCGGTGGATGACGCGCTCGACATGAAGTCCCCGGCCGAGGTCGCGACGGCGCTGGACAACACCGGGTACCTGCCCGACGAGGGCATCGCGACGGCGGCGTTCCTGGCGATGCGGATGCGTCGCCCGCTGCTGTGCGAGGGCGAGCCCGGCACCGGCAAGACGGCGCTGGCGCAGGCGTTGGCCGCGGCGCTCGGGGTCGACCTGATCCGGTTGCAGTGCCACGAGGGCATCGACGCCGCGCAGGCCCTCTACGACTGGGACTTCCCGCGCCAGCTGCTGCACCTGCGCACGCTGGAGGCGGCCTCCGGCGGCGAGCTGGACGCCGACGCCGCCGAATCCTCGCTGTACACCCCGAGGTTCCTGCTGGCGAGGCCGCTGCTGCGCGCGTTGCAGGAGTCGCCTTGCGTGCTGCTGGTCGACGAGATCGACCGCGCCGACGACGAGTTCGAGGCGTTCCTGCTGGAGGTGCTGTCGGAATACGCGGTGACCATTCCGGAGTTCGGAGTGGTGCGGGCGCAGCAGCCGCCGATCGTGATCCTGACGTCCAACCGGACCCGAGAGGTGCACGACGCGCTGAAGCGCCGCTGCCTCTACCACTGGCTGGAGCATCCGGGCCTGGAGCGGGAGGTCGCGATCCTGCGGCGCCGCCTGCCGGGGCTGGACGCCCGGCTGGCGGAGCAGGTGGCCGCGGCGGTGCAGCGGATGCGGCAGATGGAGCTGCTGAAGCCGCCGGGCGTGGCGGAGGCGCTGGACTGGGCGCAGGCGTTGCAGGCGCTCGACCAGGACGAACTGGACACGGAGACCGCCGCGACCACGCTGGGAGCGGTGCTGAAGTACCGCGAGGACGCCGAACGGGTCCGCGCCGCGGGCATCGTGGCGCCGTGACCGTCCGCAATTTCCATTGAAATCGAACCTTCGATTTCAATGGAAATTGCGGACCACCGGAACCGAACGTTGAGGAGGGGGCGATGGAGCGCACTGCGACCGGTCTGGTCGGCTTCGCCCGCGCCCTGCGGCACTCCGGGATGGCCTGCGGCCCCACCCGGGTCCAGGCCTTCCTCGCCGCCACCGAGCACGTCGGCCTCGACCGCTCCGCGGTCTACTGGGCCGGCCGGCTGACGCTGTGCTCCGAGCCGGACGATGTGCCCCGCTACGACGCTGCCTTCGGCAGCTGGTTCGGCGGCGCTGCGCTGTCCGCCGAGTCGCCGGGCCGTCCGCTGCCGCGTCCGGCGCGGATCGCTGCGCTCTCCGCGGCCGATGGCGGCGACCAAGACGGCGACGCGGACAAGCCGCTTGCCGCCGCCGCCAGCGACGCGGAGGTGCTCCGCCGTCGCGACCTCGCGGAGCTCGGTACGGCGGAGCGCGAGCAGCTGCGGCGCATGCTGGCGGTGCTGCGCCCCGAGCCGCCGACGCGGCCCGCTCTGCGGCATCGACGAAGCAAGCGCGGCGCGCTCAGTTCGCGCGCGACGCTCCGCGAGCTGCTGCGCTCTGGCGGCGAGCCGTTGCGGTTGCGCCGCCAGAAGCGTTCTCGGCGGCCGCGCCGGGTGGTGCTGCTGATCGACGTCTCGGGTTCGATGAGCCCGTACGCTGATGCGCTGATGCGCTTCGCGCACGTCGTGGTGCGGCGTTCGCCCGCCAGCACCGAGGTCTTCACGCTGGGCACCCGCATGACCCGGGTGAGCCGGCAGCTCCGGCAGCGCGATCCGGAGGCCGCTCTGCTGGCGGCTTCCCGCGCCGTGCCGGATTTCTCCGGCGGCACCAGGCTCGGCGAGACGTTGCGGGTCTTCCTGGACCGCTGGGGGCAGCGGGGCATCGCGCGGGGTTCCGTCGTCGTGTTGTTCTCCGACGGCTGGGAGCGCGGCGACTCGGCGGAGCTGGGCGAGCAGATGCGCCGGTTGCGGCGCCTGGCGCGGGCGGTGGTCTGGGCCAACCCGCACGCGGGGCACGACGGGTACCAACCGGTGCAGTCCGGGATTGTCGCGGCCCTGCCGCACGTTGACCGGATGGTGGCGGGGCACAGCCTGCGCTCGCTGGAGGACGTGTGGTCGTGGGTGCGCCGGTTGTCCCAGCCGGGGCCGGCGCCGGAGGAGCGAAGTGCGGTTTTCGGGCAGAGCTGACCGGGCCCGGCGCGGTGAGCAGGTCGCTCGTCCCGCCCTGGGGCCCGGTGGAAGGTGTGCGGCGCCGGGAGGCGCTGAGGAAGCGGAGGTGCGCTGTGCGTGACGTGCTGGACGAGTTGACCAAGCGGTGGGAGTCGGGCGAGGCCGTCGGGCTGGGCACCGTGGTCGCGACGTTCCGGTCGGCCCCGCGGCCGCCTGGGGCGTCGATGCTGGTGACCGCCGGCGGCGAGGCGGTCGGCAGCGTTTCCGGCGGCTGCGTCGAGGGCGCGGTCTACGAGGAGGCCACCGGCGTCCTGGAAGGCGCCGATCCTGTCCTGCGGCGCTACGGCGTCAGCGACGACGACGCGTTCGCGGTCGGCTTGACCTGCGGCGGGATCCTCGACGTCTTCGTGGAGAGGGTGGACCGCGAGACCTTCCCGGAGCTCGACGCCGTCGCCTCCTCGGTCCGCGCGGAGGAGCCGGTCGCCGTCGCGACCGTCCTGGAGCACCCCGAGGAGTCGAAGGTCGGCTCGCACCTGCTGGTGTGGCGCGAGCGCACCAGCGGCAGCCTCGGGTCGACGCGGATCGACGACGCGGTCGTCGACGACGCGCGTGGCATGCTGGCCAGCGGCCGCAGCGGCGTCATCGAGTACGGCCCGGAGGGGCAGCGGCGGGGCGAGGGGCTGAGGGTGTTCGTGAACTCCTTCGAGCCGCCGCCGCGGATGCTGGTGTTCGGCGCGATCGACTTCGCCGCCGCGATGGCCCGGATGGGCGCTTTCCTCGGTTACCGGGTCACGGTCTGCGACGCGCGGCCGGTGTTCGCCACGCACAGCCGGTTCCCGGGCGTGGACGACGTGGTGGTCGACTGGCCGCACCGCTACCTGGCGGCCGAGGCGGAGGCCGGGCGGATCGACGAGCGCACCGCGGTCATGGTGCTCACCCACGACCCGAAGTTCGACGTGCCGGTGCTGGAGGCGGCGCTGCGGCAGGACCTCGGCTACGTCGGCGCGATGGGCTCCCGGCGCACCCACGAGGACCGGCTGCGGCGGCTCCGCGAGCAGGGCCTCAGCGAGGCGGAGCTCGCGAAGCTGTCCTCGCCGATCGGCCTGGACCTGGGCGCGCGGACCCCGGAGGAGACGGCGGTGTCGATCGCGGCCGAGCTGATCGCGCTGCGCTGGGGCGGCCGCGGGGTGCGGCTCTCCGACGTCGAGGGGCCGATCCACCACCACTCGTGAGCACGTGCCGTCGGCGCCACGACACGCCGACGGCTGTGGAAAACCGGCTCCGGCTGTGGACAACTTCCGCAATTTCAATGGAAATCGGACCTTCGATTTCCATTGAAATTGCGGACGGACCGGCCCCCGGGGCGCGGTAGGGGCCGTGCTGGGCGAGGAGCGAGGGCCGTGTGGCCCTCGTAGGAGTCGCCGCGCCCCGTTACGGAGCGCGAGTCCGGGGACAACGCTTTCAGCGCTTGCTCGTGTTCGATCGGCGTAGCAGGCTCTCGGAGTGACCTCCGTCACCCAGGCGGAGCAGTCCGTTCCCGACCGTCCGCGCACCGCGGGCCAGTTCCTCCGAGGAGGCCGCCCAAATGCCGCGCATCACCGTCAACGTCGACGGCACCCACTACACCGATGAGGTCGAGCCGCGCATGCTGCTCGTCCAGTACCTCCGCGAACGTCTCGGCAAGGTAGGCACCGTCGTCGGTTGCGACACCAGCAACTGCGGCGCGTGCACCGTCCACATGGACGGCCACAGCGTGAAATCGTGCTCGGTGCTTGCGGTGCAGGCCGACGGGCACGACGTCACGACCGTCGAGGGCCTCGCCCAGGACGGCCGGCTGCACCCCGTGCAGCAGGCGTTCCACGACAACCACGCCCTCCAGTGCGGGTTCTGCACCCCCGGGATGATCATGCAGGCGCTCGACCTGCTCGCCGAGGTGAACGACCCCGACGACCAGCAGATCCGGGAAGGCATGGAGGGCAACCTCTGCCGCTGCACCGGGTACCAGAACATCATCCGCGCGGTCCGCGACGCGTCGCAGCGCATGCAGCCCGGCGCCGGTCCGGCCGTGGAGCACACCGAAGACACCCCGGTACCGCGAACTCCCGCCGACGAGCAGGTCGAGACGAAGGTGAAGGGAGGTCGGCAGTCATGACATCGGTCCTGGAACCCGAACTGGGGCGCGCCCGCAAGCGCAAGGAGGACGCGCGGCTGATCACCGGCCGCACCCGCTGGACCGACAACCTGGCGCCGACGGGCACGCTGCACCTGGCGATACTGCGCAGCCCCGTCGCGCACGCCCGGATCACGTCCATCAACACCGACGAGGCGCGCCGGATGCCGGGTGTGCAGGCGGTGATCACCGGCCGGGACATCGCCGACGAGCAGGGCAGCCTGCCGTGCGCATGGCCGATCACCGAGGACATGAATGCCCCGGCGGCACCCCCGATCGCCGTGGACGAGGTGCGCTTCGCCGGTGAAGCGGTGGCGGTGGTGGCGGCTCGCAGCGCGGCCGAGGCGCGCGACGCGCTGGACGCCATCGACATCGACTACGACGAACTGCCGGTCGTGCTCGACATGGAATCGGCGCTGCAGGCGGAGTCGCCGCTGGTGCACGACGAACTGGGCACCAACCGCAACGCGACCTGGACGTTCGACTCGGCCGAGGCCGGCACCGGCGGCGACGTCGAGCAGGCGCTGAGCGGCGCGGAGGTCCGCATCGACCGCACGTTCCGGCAGCAGCGGTTGATCCCCGCGTTCATGGAGCCGCGTTCGGTGGTCGTCGACCCCACCGGCGAGCAGATCACCATGTGGTCGGCCACCCAGGTGCCGCACATCCTGCGGCTGATGCTGGCGATGTCGCTCGGCGTGCCGGAGCAGAAGATCCGGGTCATCGCGCCGGACGTGGGCGGCGGGTTCGGCGGCAAGCTCCAGGTGACGCCGGAGGAGTTCATCACCTTCGTGCTCGCCCGCAGGCTGGGCCGGCCGGTGAAGTGGACCGAATCCCGTTCGGAGACGATGGTTTCCGCGCACCACGGCCGCGACCAGATCCAGAAGCTGTCGATGTCGGCGACCCGCGACGGCAGGATCACCGGGCTGAAGGTGGAGCTGCTCGCCGACATGGGCGCCTACCTGCGGCTGGTGACGCCGGGCATCCCGATCCTCGGCGCGTTCATGTTCAACTCGATCTACAAGATCCCTGCCTACCACTTCACCTGCACCAACGTGTTCACCAACAAGACGCCGACCGACGCCTACCGCGGCGCCGGGCGGCCGGAGGCGACGTTCGCGATCGAGCGGATGGTGGACGAGCTCGCCAACGAGCTCGGCATGGACCCGATGGAACTGCGGCGCAAGAACTGGATCGCGCACGAGGAGTTCCCGTACGACACGGTCGCCGGGCTGACCTACGACTCCGGCAACTACGAGGCCGCCACCGACAAGGCGATGGAGCTGTTCGGCTACCAGGCCCTGCGCGCGGAGCAGGAGGAGCGGCGGCGCTCCGGCGATCCTGTCCAGCTGGGCATCGGCATCTCGACGTTCACCGAGATGTGCGGGCTGGCGCCGTCGCGGGTGCTGGGCTCGCTGTCCTACGGCGCGGGCGGCTGGGAGCACGCGTCGATCCGGGTGCTGCCGACCGGGAAGGTGGAGGTCGTCACGGGTTCCTCGCCGCACGGGCAGGGGCACGAGACGGCGTGGAGCCAGATCGTGGCCGACCGGCTCGGCGTCGCGTTCGAGGACGTCGAGGTGCTGCACGGCGACACCCAGGTCGCGCCCAAGGGCATGGACACCTACGGGTCGCGGTCGCTGACCGTCGGCGGCATGGCGGTCGTCAGCGCCGCGGACAAGGTCGTCGAGAAGGCCAAGAAGATCGCGGCGCACCTGCTGGAATGCGCCGAGGACGACGTCGAGTTCGCCTCCGGGCGGTTCGGGGTCCGCGGCACCGACCGGGGCACCGCGCTGGCCGAGGTCGCGCTCGCCGCGTTCGCCGCGCACGACCTGCCGGACGGCGTGGAACCGAACCTGGACGCCGAAGCGACGTTCGATCCGGAGAACTTCTCGTTCCCGCACGGCACCCACCTGTGCGCGACCGAAGTGGACACCGAGACCGGGCGGGTCGAGATCCGCAAGTACGTGTGCGTCGACGACATCGGCAGCGTGATCAACCCGCTGATCGTCGAGGGCCAGGTGCACGGCGGGCTCGCCCAGGGCATCGCGCAGGCGCTGTACGAGGAGGCCGTCTACGACGAGACCGGCACGCTGACCACCGGGACGCTGGCCGACTACCTGATCCCGTCGGCGGCCGACCTGCCGGAGTTCGTTACCGACCGCACCGAAACCCGCGCGACGTCCAACGCACTGGGCGTCAAGGGCGTCGGCGAGGCGGGCACCATCGCCTCGACCCCGGCGGTGGTGAACGCGATCGTGGACGCCCTGCGGCCGATGGGCGTGAACGACGTGGAGATGCCGTGCTCGCCGCAGCGGGTGTGGCGGGCCGTGACCGGTGCCCGCGAAAGCGGCGCCACCGCGCCGGAAGCCGGCGGCGGGCTCGGCTCGATGGACGCACAGGGAGGAAACCCGTGATTCCCGCGCAGTTCGAATACATCGCACCCCCCACAGTGGAGGAGGCGGTCGTCGCGCTCTCCGAGGCCGGCGAGGACGCCAAGGTGATGGCCGGCGGGCAGAGCCTCCTACCGGTGCTGCGGATGCGGCTGGCCGACCCGGGAACGGTCGTCGACCTCGGCCGCATCGCCGAGCTCAGCGGCGTGCGCGAGGACGGCGACGCGCTGGTCATCGGCGCGATGACCACGCACCACGACGTCCTGCGCGATCCGCTGGTGCAGCAGCACGCGAAGCTGCTCGCGCTGACCACCCGCACCGTCGCCGACCCGCAGGTCCGCCACCGCGGCACCCTCGGCGGCTCGCTGGCGCACGCCGACCCGGCCGGGGACCTGCCGGCCCCGGCGCTGGTGCTGGACGCCGAGATGGTGCTGGCCGGGCCGTCCGGACGGCGCGTGGTGCCGGCGGCGGAGTTCTTCGTCGACTACTTCACCACCGCGCTGGAACCCGACGAACTGCTGGTCGAGGTGCGGATGCCCAAGTGGACGGGGTGGAGCGCGCACTATGAGAAGTTCAACCGCGTCGCCCAGGCCTGGTCGATCGTCGGCGTGGCCGCCGCGGTGCGGGTGTCCGGCGGGACGATCGCCGAGGCCCGCATCGGGCTGACCAACATGGGCCCGACGCCGATCCGGGCGCGCGGCGTCGAGCAGGCCCTAGTCGGCCAGCCGGCCACGGCGGAGGCGGTCCGGGCGGCGGCCCGGCACGCCACCGAGGGCACCAGCCCGGCGGCCGACGCCAGCGCCGACGTCGACTACCGCGAGCACCTCGCCGAGGTGCTCACCGGTCGCGCGGTGCTTGCCGCGGCAGGAGGCTAGGCGGTCGCGCGGTGCGGGGCGGCGGTTTCGCGCGAGACCGCCGCCCCGCTCGGCGTCCGGCCCCGATGATCCGAATGGGGTATCGGACGGCCGCTGCGGCTGGGAAGCTGGTGTTGGACTGTGAAACGCAGCTTCTTCAGGAAGGACGGCTCATTCGAGCCGAGCTAGGTCGAACCAGGAGGACCCTCCAGTGCAGATGCAGCACCAGTTCAGCGTTCCGGTGCCGGTCGACGTGGCGTGGAAGGCGCTGCTCGACCCGGAGCGGGTCGCCCCGTGCATGCCCGGCGCCACGCTCACCAAGGCAGAGGGCAACGAGTTCGCCGGCTCCGTCAAGGTCAAGCTCGGCCCGGTCACGCTGCTCTACAAGGGCACCGGAACCTTCAAGGACGTCGACGAGGCCGCCCGCCGGGTGGTCATCGACGCCAGCGGCAAGGACTCGCGCGGCAGCGGCACCGCCGCCGCGACGGTCGCCGCGGTGCTCACGCCCGAAGGCGACACCACCGCGGTCACGGTGGACACCGACCTGAAGGTCACGGGCAAGCCGGCGCAGCTCGGCCGCGGCCTGATCTCCGAGGTCGGCGGCAAGATCCTGAACCAGTTCGCGGCGAACCTCGCGAAGCGGCTCACCGAGGAGGAACCGGCGGCACCGGCCGAGGAGGCCGAGGCGGAAGCCCCCGCGGCTTCCGGCGCTGCGGCGACTTCGGCGGACGAGAAGGCCAGCTGGCGGGTCACGCCGGCGGGTAGCCACGACACGGCGTTCACCAGCACGGCGAAGGAAGAACCGGCGCGCAAGGCGGACGCGGTCGTGACCGGCGGCGCGGCACCGGCGGACGAGGCCATCGACCTCCTCGGCACGGCGGGAGCACCGCTGCTCAAGCGCCTGGCCCCGGTCGCGGTGGCGGTGGTGGTCCTCGGCTTCGCGTTCCGCATCATTCGCCGTCGGCGTCGCCGCCGCTGACCCACCCGGCCGTCATCAGGGCTCGCCCCAGGTGGCGGCCGCATCCTTTCCTGTGCGCGAGCCTGCCCGGATTCCTCCACTTTGGTCGAATGCCCGAAGCCTTCAAGAGCTGCGAAAACGCCAAGGAGGTGGGTGGAGTGGTCCCGATTTTGCCTAAAATCGGAACCACTCCACTGAACACCAGGTTCACCCGAATCCGGATGGCGCTTCCGCCCGGATCCGTGCTTTCCGACTTTGTCCAGGGGGCCGTTTCAGAATGGTGCGCGGGCACGCGCGGGACGTGGCTATCTGGAGCGCAGGGCGCTGATTTCCGCTTGGTCTCCAGGGGTGGGCGCAACCCCTCCTGAGGCCACACGCGAAATCAGCACTCCACGCGGGGGCGGGGCGGCGATTTCGCGCGAAATCGCCGTTCGCCACGCCTGGCAGGTGGCGATTTCGCGCGAAATCGCCACCTGTGTCAGGTACCTGGCGACTGTGGATCAGTCGGGCGGAACCATTCGGGAACGACCTCTGAACCTGGGCGTCGCCCGCGCAGCCGAAGGCTAGGGGTGCGCGAGCAGGTCGTGGACCCGGCGGAGCCGGTCGAGCCAGTAGCGCTGCACGTCGGCGGTCGGCGTAGCCGCCGCGACGAGCGCGGGATCCGGCTCCGGCGGACGGCGGAGCACCGGCAGTTGGCCGTCCACGGGAAGCAGCGAGTCGGCGACGACGTCGCCGTCGAGCAGCGCCACCGTGCCCAGGCCGCAGGCGAAGGGGAGCTCGGGCAGCGAGCCCGCCAGGGCGAGCTGCGCGGCGAGGCCGACGCTGGTCTCCACTGCGGAGGACACGACGCAGGGCAGGCCGCAGGCCTCGGCGACGCGCAGCGCGCGGCGGACGCCGCCCAGCGGCGTGGCCTTGATGATCGCCACGTCGGCCGCTCCGGCGACCGCCACGCGGAGCGGGTCTTCGGCGCGGCGGATGCTCTCGTCGGCCGCGATCCGGACGTCCACGCGGCGGCGGACCGCGGCCAGCTCGTCGATCGTCGGGCACGGCTGTTCCGCGTATTCCAGGCCTTCCGCGGCCTTGTCCAGCTCGCGGATTCGGGTGACCGCCGTGTCGACGTCCCAGGCCGCGTTCGCGTCCACCCGGATCGCGCCGCCGGGCCCCAGCGCGTCGCGGACCGCCGCCACGCGCTCGACGTCGTCGCCGGGGGACTGGCCGGGCTCGGCGATCTTGACCTTCGCCGTGCCGCAGCCGGACGCCGCGACGATCGCCGCCGCCTTCTCCGCCGGCACCGCGGGCACCGTGCAGTTGACCGGGATGCGGTCGCGCACCGGCTCCGGCCACTCCTCGGTGCACGCCTCCAGCGCGGCTCGGAGCCACGGCACCGACTGGGCGTCGTCGTAGTCCTCGAACGGGCAGAACTCGCCCCAGCCGGCCGGGCCGCTCAGCAGGACTCCGCGCCGCACCGTGACGCCCCGGAACTTGTTGCGCATGGGCAACGCGTACACCCGAACCGCGTCCAACTCCGCCAGGTCGATCGTCGCCAAGTCCATGGCCTGATCCTTTCAGCCCGTCGCCGTCACCGCGCATCAAGGCACACCGCCACCGCCGTCCGGTGACGCCGCAACTTCAATGGAAATCAGAGGTCCGATTTCCATTGAAATTGCGGAAGTTGTCCACACCCACCGGCGTGTCGTGGCCCGACACGCCGACGGGCTTCAATTTCCATTGAAATCGAAGGTCCCATTTCAATGGAAATTGCGCTCTTCTCAGACCACGCTGGGGCGGCCGAGGTCGAAGACGTCCACCTCGAACCGGGCCCACTGCTGGCGCAGCGAGGTGACGCCGTTGTCCAGGATGTAGTTCAGCTCGCCGAGGGTGACCGGGAGCAGCGTGAACACCTGCAGCTGCTCGACCCCGTCCGGGTCGGTGAACCTGGTGAACTCCGGCGGGAACAGCGGGTGACCGCTGGCCAGCACCCCGTGGAACTCGGTGCCCGGCAGCAGCGGCTGCTCGTTCGGCACGATCTGGTCCGGCACCAGGTGGGTGCGCTGCTGCACCAGCAGACCGGCGGTGAGGTCGACCAGGTGCCGGGCGGCTTCGGCCTGCTCCTTGTAGACGGTGCACGCGAGTTCCTGGGCCGGTTCGGCGCCCAGCGGCTGAAACCGCAGTCCGGTGCTGATCACCGTGGTCAGATGGTACTTCTGCAGGTGGAAGAACACCAGGCCGTAGCCGCGGTTGGTGCCGTGCGCGTTCGGCGGTTCGGCGCCGGTCGGCGTCCCGGCATGGCGTTCCAGGCTTTCCGCGAGTCCGACGAACCGGTGCGCGCCGCCCATCGCCGCGCGTTCCTGCTCGGTGGCCATCCGATCTCCAGTACCTTGCTCGACACCCGCGTCAGACCGGCTCGCATGAGCGAGGAATGGCGAAGCTTCGCTCATGACGCCTCCAGCATCTTGCGGGACACCCGCACCTGCGTTCCTCCTGGCGCCCGCGCACCCCGGACCCGGGGCGACCTGCGATTCGGGTGCTGCGTGCGTTCATCGCAACGGTAGCCGCTGCGGGGCCGAACTCGGACACTTTTGGATGACAGCCGACCGGGTGTGTCCCCCAATTGTCGTCACCCGACGTCCGGGATCGCCGGCCCGAGCAGATCGTCGGCGTCGACGATCTTGTACGCGTAGCCCTGCTCGGCGAGGAAGCGCTGCCGGTGTGCCGCGTAGTCGGTGTCCAGGGTGTCCCGCGACACCACCGAGTAGAAGTGCGCCTGCTTGCGGTCGGCCTTCGGCCGCAGCAGCCGGCCGAGCCGCTGCGCCTCCTCCTGCCGCGACCCGAACGTCCCGGACACCTGCACGGCGACCGACGCCTCCGGCAGGTCGATGGAGAAGTTCGCGACCTTCGACACCACGAGCCGGCTGATCTCGCCGCGCCGGAAGGCGTCGAACAGCTCCTCGCGCTCCTTGTTCTTCGTCGAGCCTTCCACGATCGGCGCGTCCAGCGCCTCGCCCAGCTCGTGCAGCTGGTCCAGGTACGCGCCGATGACCAGGGCGGGCTCGCCCGGGTGCCGATCCAGGATCGCCTTTACCACCGGGGCCTTGGTGCGCGCCGTCGAGCACATCTTGTAGCGCTCGTCGGAATCGGCCGTCGCGTACTCCAGCCGCTCGTTGTCGGTCAGCGTCACCCGGACCTCGATGCACTCGGCGGGCGCGATCCAGCCCTGCGCCTCGATGTCCTTCCACGGCGCGTCGTAGCGCTTCGGCCCGATCAGGGAGAACACGTCGCCCTCCCGGCCGTCCTCGCGGACCAGCGTCGCGGTGAGCCCGAGGCGCCGCCGGGACTGCAGGTCGGCGGTCATCCGGAACACCGGCGCGGGCAGCAGGTGAACCTCGTCGTAGACCACCAGCCCCCAGTCGCGGGAGTCGAACAGCTCCAGGTGCTTGTACTCGCCCTTGGAGCGGCG
This sequence comes from Saccharopolyspora elongata, assembly GCF_004348985.1. Taxonomy (GTDB): domain Bacteria; phylum Actinomycetota; class Actinomycetes; order Mycobacteriales; family Pseudonocardiaceae; genus Saccharopolyspora; species Saccharopolyspora elongata. The sequence continues at coordinate 69,394 of NZ_SMKW01000025.1, forward strand.
GGTGATCACCTGGTAGGTCGCGATGGTGACCGGCCGGATCTCCTTCTTCTCCCCGGAGTACTCGCCGATCTCCTCCTCGGTCAGCGAGGTCCGCTCGATCAGCTCGCGCTTCCACTGCCGCCCGGCGACGGTGTTGGTGACCAGGATCAACGTCGTCGCCTGCGCCTCGGCCATCGCCGCCGCGCCGACCAGCGTCTTGCCCGCGCCGCAGGGCAGCACCACGACGCCCGAGCCACCGGCCCAGAACGACTGCACGGCCTGCTGCTGGTAGTCGCGCAGCGTCCAGCCGTCCTGCTGCAGTGCGATCGGATGCGCCTCGCCGTCGACGTAGCCGGCCAGGTCCTCGGCGGGCCAGCCGACCTTCAGCAGCATCTGCTTCAGCCGCCCGCGCTCGCTGGGGTGCACCACCACGGTGTCGTCGTCGATGCGCGCGCCCAGCATCGGCGCGATCTTCTTGTGCCGCAGGATCTCTTCCAGCACCGCGCGGTCCAGCGAGTTCAGCACCAGGCCGTGCGCCGGATCGTTGACCAGCTGCAGGCGGCCGAAGCGGCCCATCGTCTCGACGATGTCCACCAGCAGCGGTTGCGGCACCGGGTAGCGCGAGAAGCGCACCAGGCCGTCCACTACCTGTTCCGCATCGTGCCCGGCGGCGCGCGCGTTCCACAGCGCGAGCGGCGTGATGCGGTAGGTGTGCACGTGCTCCGGGGCGCGTTCCAGCTCGGCGAACGGCGCGATGGACGTGCGGGCGTCGTCGGCGAGGTCGTGGTCGACCTCCAGCAGCAGGGTCTTGTCGGACTGGACGATCAGGGGTCCGTCGGTCACGGGTGCGCAGCTCCCTCGGGTCGGACGGCTTCTTAGCAGGTGATCAGCGGTGCCGGTGGCGGCGGCCGGACTCCGCACCCAGTATTCCACCGTCGTCTTTATCACCCGTTCGGGCACTAGCGGCCGAGTGGGCTCGGCTAAATTGCTCATTGCGCACAAAAATCGGAGGAGCAGTGAGTTATCCACCGCAGGATCCGTACGGATCGCAGTCCGGTCCGTACGGATCGCAGCCGGGCCACGGGTCGTACCCGCAGGGCCAGTACCCGCCGCCGAACGCCTCGGACGACTTCTGGCGCCACGTCGCGGGCAGCCAGCCGCCTTCGATGCCGCCGAAGAAGAGCCGCACCGGCCTGATCATCGGCCTGGTCAGCGCCGGCGCGGTGGTGGTCATCGGCATCGTGGTGACGATCATCCTGCTGGCGGTCAACAGCGGCGGCGGCCGGACCGAAGCCGGCCCGACCACCGAGCCCAGCACCGAACGCAGCACCACGCGCACCACCGAACGAAGCACCGAGCGCACCACGGAGAGCTCGGGCAGCACGTTCGAGGCCGGTAGCTGCGTCTCGCTGGTCAGCGAGAAGGGCGGCGAGATGAACGCCGCGGACTGCGGTTCCACGGACTCGGACTACAAGATCATCGACGTCGTGGAGGGCAACAACCGGAGCCTCTGCCTCGACGACTACACCAACGTCGTCGGCGGCAAGACCTACTGCATCGAGCTGGACGTCAAGCAGGGCGACTGCCTGACGGACTTCAACGACGCGGAGGACAGCGTGCCGCTGAAGATCGACTGCAGCACGGCCGAGGACCAGGTGACCAAGGTCGCCGACAGCACCGACCCGAAGACCGCGTGCGCCGAGGGTGAGGGCTACTACGTCTTCCAGAAGCGCACCGTCTGCTTCGGCAACGTGCAGTAGTGATCGGTCGTGAGCGCCGTTGTGCGCTCACGACCCCGGATTCCGCCACTCGCACCGCTATGCAAACCCATCCCGAAACCAGGCTAAATCGGGCCGTTTGTGCTGATCGGCGGTGGTCGGACCGCGATTTCGGCTAGGTTTGCGCGGCTAGATCGTTTCCGGAGGGATCCATGAGCCATCCGCCGCGCAGCCGGGCCGGGAAGGTGGTCGGTCGCGTCGCCTACGTCGGCGTGCTCGCCATCGGATTCGCCATCGTCATCGGCGCCTACTTCACCCTCGGCGGCGAGCGGGCCGAGGCCGGGGACTGCGTGGACATCACCGGCGTCGGCACGGCGGATCCCGACTGGCGGCATGCCGACTGCGGCAGCGCCGAGTCCGACTTCCTGATCGCCGAGGTCTCCGAGTCGTGCCGACCGGGGTACGCCACGATCAGCCGCGACAGCGGGCTGCGGTTGTGCCTGGTGCCGGACGTGGCGGTCGGCGACTGCCTGCGCGTTCCGGCGGCAGGCATCGAGACCAAGGCGCGCTGCGACGAGCCCGGCGCGAACGAGCGCGTCACCGGCGTGGCGTCGGACACCACCGGCTCGGCGGCGTGCCCGCCCGGGACGGTCCGGAGCACCGTTTATCCGGAACCGGCGCGAACGGTGTGCACCGGTCCTTCCGCACAGTGACAAAGACGATCTGGTTCGGCGGCCCTCGATGTGATGTCGTGTCGGGGCAACCTCGCAGGTGAGCGGGGTTGTCCGCACGATGAGGGAGGGCTTCGATGCGCAGCGAGGACCGTACGGTCCGTGACATCACCCGGGGTTTGATGCGGGAACTCGGGCTGACGACCGTGTTCGGCAACCCGGGTACGACCGAGGTGCCGTTCCTGACCGGATGGCCGGACGATTTCCGCTACGTGTTGGGCCTGCAGGAATCCGTGGTGGTCGCGATGGCCGACGGCTACGCGCAGTCCCGCCGGGAACCGGTGCTGGTCAACCTGCACTCCGCGGGCGGCGTGGGGCACGCGCTGGGCGCGATCTTCACCGCCTACCGCAACCGGACGCCGATGATCATCACGGCCGGGCAGCAGACCCGCACCCTGATGTTCGACGAGCCGTTCCTCGGCGCCACCGACGCCGCGACCTTCCCGAAGCCGTACGTGAAGTGGAGCTACGAACCGGCCCGCGCCGAGGACGTGCCTGCGGCTCTGGTGCGCGCCCACCAGCTGGCGACGACCCCGCCGTACGGCCCGGTGTTCGTGTCGATCCCGGCCGACGACTGGGACCAGCCCGGCGTGCCGGTGACCGCCCGCCCGCGCACTCCCGGCTTCGCCCCGGACCCGGCCGCCGTCGCCGGCCTGGCCGAGGCGCTGCGCGGCTGCGAGCGTCCCGCGTTCGTCGTCGGCCCGGCGGTGGACGCTGACGGCGTGGTCGCGGAGCTGGTGGAGCTGGCGGAGAAGACGCGGGCGGCGGTCTACGTGGCGCCGATGTCGCCGCGCTGCTCGTTCCCCGAGGACCACCCGCAGTTCGCCGGGTTCCTGCAGCCCGAGCAGCGGTTGCTCGGCGAGGAGCTCGCCAAGCACGACCTCGTAGTCGTGTGGGGCGCGCCGGCTTTCACCTACCACGTGTACCGCGGCGAGAACGAAGCCGAACTGCCCGAGATCTTCCTGGTGCACGACGACCCGGACGTGCTAGCCAGGGCGCGGTGGGGTAGCGGCGTGCTGGGCACGCTGGCGCACTCGGTGCGGCAGGTCAACGGCCAGGTCGAGGCGCAGCAGCGGAGCGCGCCGGCGGGCTACGCGCGACCGGCCAAGCCGGCCGCGTCGACGCCGATGACCGCCGCCTACGTCTTCGACGCGATCGCCGGGGCGCTGCCCGCGGACGCGGCCGTCGTGGAGGAAACTCCCAGCCACCGCAACGACCTGCACGAGCACTTCCCGATCCGGTCCACCGACGGCGGGTTCTTCACCGGGTTCTCCGGCGCGCTCGGGTACGGCATCGGCGCGGCGGTCGGGGTGGCGATGGCCGACCCGTCGCGGCGCACGGTCGCGCTGATCGGCGACGGCTCCAGCATGTACGGGATCCAGTCGGTGTGGACGGCGGTCCGCGAGCAGGCGCCGGTCACGTTCGTGATCATGGACAACTCGCGGTACGCGGCGGTGGCGGTGCTGGGCGAGGCGGCGGGCGGCGACAAGCTGCCGGGCGTGGAGCTCGGCGGCATCGACTTCGGCGCGCTGGCGACCAGCCTGGGCTGCCCGTCGAAGCTGGTGCGGACGCCGGAGGAGCTCGACGCGGCGCTCGCCGAGGAGTTCGCGGGCAAGGCCGGCCCGACCCTGCTGCACGTCAAGGTCGACCCGGGCCAGCGCTACCTGTACTGATCCGCCTGCTCACGGGCCACGGAACCCGCCGGTCCACATCGGACTGACCGGCCTTGGCTGAAACGGGAAGGGCGCCTCCTGCCGAGAGGATCGGCGGGAGGCGCCCTTCGCGCGTGCTGTGTCAGTTCCGGGCGTCGGCCCTCTCGGCCTCCGCCTTCTCGGCCTCGGCCCACTGCTTCGCAGTGGACTCCGCGTCGTCCACATCGGACTTCGCCGGGGCGGCATCGCCCTTCGCCGGGGCGTGGGCGCTGCGAACGTCGAGGAGGCGGGCCACCTCGCTGCGGAGGTGGACGAACGTCTCCGACTCGCGGGTGGTGATCTGGTCGCGCTCGTCGCCGAGCGGGATCTCCAGGTCCGCCACGATCGACGCCGGGGACTTCGAGAGCACGAAGACCCGGTCCGCCAGGTAGATGCTCTCGTCGATGTCGTGGGTGACCAGCAGGACCGTGCTGTCGAACTGCTTGCGGACCCGCAGCAGCAGGTCTTCCAGCTCGAAGCGGGTCTGGGCGTCCACCGAGGCGAACGGCTCGTCCATCAGCAGCAGCGCCGGCCGGCAGGCCAGCGCCCGGGCGATCGACACGCGCTGCTGCATGCCGCCGGAGAGCTGCCACGGGTACTTCTTGGCCGCGGCGCTCAGGCCGACCCATTCGAGCACCTCGTCGGCCCGGCTGCGCCGCTCCGCCTTGCTCAATCCCCTGGAGCGCAGCGGGAATTCGACGTTGGACCGCACCGACAGCCAGGGGAACAGCGACCGGCTGTAGTCCTGGAACACGACGGCCAGGTCCTCCGGCACGCCGTTCACCGGGTTGCCGCCCAGCTTGACGTCGCCGGCGCTCGGCTTGATCAGGCCGGAGATGGAACGCAGCATGGTGGACTTGCCGCAGCCGGACGGGCCGACGATGCAGGCGAGTTCGCCGGTGCGCACCTGGAACGTCAGGTCGGCGATGGCCTGGTGGCCGTTCGCGCCGCCGTAGCGGTGCCCGAGCCCGGAGACGTCGAGCATGATCTTGGTTTCGGTCATGGAAGTTCAGCCTCCGACTACTTGGTGCGCCTGCGAGGGTTGCCAGCTCAGCGCGCGGCGCTCCACCACGAGCAGCAGGGTGTTGAGCAGGTATCCGAGGATGCCCAGCAGCACGATGCCGGCCCACATCGCGGGGAAGTCGAACTGCCGCTGGTCGAACATCAGCCGGTAGCCGATGCCGTTGGTGGAGCCGACGAGCTCCGAGACGACCATCAGCACCAGCGCCAGCGACAGGCTCACCCGCAGCCCGGCGAAGATCTTCGGCGTCGCCGCGGGCAGCACCACGCCGAAGATCCAGTGCGCGCGCGGGATGCGGAACGACCGGGCGGTGTCCACCTTGACCTGGTCGACGGAGCGGACGCCGTCGACGGTGTTCAGCAGGATCGGCCACATCACGCCGAAGACGATCACGGTGATCTGCATCTGCGTGCCGATGCCCAGCAGCACCAGGAAGACCGGCACCAGCACCGGCGGCGGGATGGCCCGCATGAACGCCATCAGCGGCCCGAAGTAGTCCAGCGCGGTGCGGGAACGGCCGAGCAGGGTGCCCAGCGCGACGCCGAGCACCACGGCGATGAGCCAGCCCGCGGCGATCCGCCCGAGGCTGGCCAGCAGGTCGGAGAACGCCTCGTCGGTCAGGAACAGCGACGACGCCGGCCCGCTGAACCACTTCTCCGCGGCCGTGCCGACGATCGTCGTCGGGGGCGGGAAGAACGGGCTCTGCGCGGCGCGGGTGAGCAGCTCCCAGGCCACGATCGCACCGATGAAGACCACCCAGCGCTGCAGGAATCCGCGCATCTTGATCACGCCGCCTCCCGATCGACCGCGCTCCACCGGAGGCCGCGCTTGTGCACCTGTTCCAGCACCTCGTTGATGAGGTAGCCGACGATCCCCGCCACCAGCGTCCCGGCCAGCACCAGGTCCATCCGCCCGGCGCCGGTGCTCGCGTCGAGCACGAAGCTGCCGAGGCCGCTGCCGCCGCCGGCCAGGAACTCGGTGCTGACCACCAGGATCAGTGCCACCGCGGCGGACATCCGGATGCCGGTGAGCACGAACGGCGCCGCGTTCGGCAGCGCCACCGTGAACATGATCCGGGCCCGGCCCAGCCCGAAGGAGCGCGCGGTGTCCACCATCACCGGGTCGATCTCGTCCAACGCGTAGATGGTGTTGAACAGGATCGGCCACACCGCGGCGTAGACCGCGAGCGTGATCTTGGTTTCCGGCCCGGCGCCGACCAGCACGATCGCCAGCGGGATCAGCGCCACCGACGGGATCGGCCGGAGGAACTCGATGATCGCCCGGGTGGCGACCCGGACCCAGCGGACGCTGCCGAGCAGCAGCCCGGCGGGGACCGCGATGGCGATGGAGATGCCCAGCGCGATCGCCCAGGCCAGCACGGTGGCGATCAGGTCGAGCAGGAAGCCGCTATCGCCGAGCAGTTCGGCGAACTGGGCGAGCACTGTGGACGGTGGCGGAAAGTATTGCTGGGGGACGATTTCGGAACGGCTGAAGGCTTCCCACAGAACCAGGAAGCCCACCAGACCGACCAATCCCCGGAGTGTTTTCGTCATTTCCCCGAGTTCAGCTCTGCGGCGGCGCGAAGATCATGCTCGCCACGTCGATTTCCTTGTCGATGTAACCGAATTCCAGCATCAGCCGCGGAATGCGCTGCAAGCGGGTGGCGTCGGCGCGGGAATTCATCTTCAGCAGCGTGATGATCGCCGCAGTCTCCTTGTCGATCTTGGCGAATTCGGGAAGCAGCGGTTCGATCTTGCTGCGGTCCTGCGCCTCGGAGACGGCGGAGTCCATGGCCCGCTGGAACGCCGCCACGGTCTTGGGGTTCTCGTCGGCGAACTTGGCCGCCGACACGTAGCCGCCCAGCGGCAGGTCCTCCAGCGGTCCGGTGACGGTGTCCACCACCGGGACGGCGCCCGCGTCGCGGGCGGACAGCGTCAGGAACGGCTCGACCACGAACGCCGCGTCGACCTGGTTGGTGCGCAGCGCGTTGGGCATGTTGATGAACCCCAGCGGCATCCACTGGACGCCTTCGTAGTCCACGCCGTTGGCCTTCATCGAGGCCTTGACCAGGAGTTCGGAGATGGTGCCGCCGCCGCTGATCGCGATCCGCTTGTCGGCCAGGTCCTGCGGCATGCGCACGTTGGAGTTCTGCGAAGCCATGATCATGCAGGTGTTCGGCGTGCTCGACGCGCAGTCCGCGACGATCTTCAGCTGCGCGATGCCCTTGGCCTGGGCGGCGAAGATGGGCACGTAGCTGCTGAAGGTGATGTCGTAGTCGCCGCCGATGGTGCTGTTCAGCGCGGTGGCGCCGTCGGGCGCGTTGATGATCTCGACGGTGAGGCCCTCCCGCTGGAAGTGGCCGTTCTTCGCCGCCAGGTGCAGCGGCGCGAGTTCGCTGGTGGGCAGCCCGCCGATCCGCAGGTGCGCCTTCTCCACCTGCGCGTTGCCGCCCTTCTGCTCCTCCGAACCGCCCAGGAGTCCGCAACCGCTGGTGCCCATCAGGGCGCCTGCCGTGACCATCCCGCCGGCGAGTTTCAACAGGTTGCGGCGGGGAAGGGCGCGGGGAAGGGAACTCATCTGGATCCTCCTGGCATCGGGGTGCGGTGCGCGGTGTTCCGTTGTGCCCTGCGCCGGGAGCGGTACGGGTCGGCGTCGATTCCACTGCCACGGGGTGTTTCTGGTGCGGGGTGGCCGGTTTCGTCGCGATGGTGACCCGGGAGGAAGAGCGGGTGAGCAGCGACTCCGGGCGCGGTGGTGCCGCGTCCGGCGGCGGTGCGTCGTTTTCTCCCGGTGCGGTGGCGGGTCTTGGTGTCCCGAACTGTAGAAGGTCGGACCACATGCGACAACCAGGCGTAATTAGCTCGTTGTCACGACTCACTCACAAGCGTTGGGTGATTCACGCCACTCGGCTCAAGGCTGGGAGCGAATTGTGACGGTGAGCTGAATAGCGCTGGGCAATTCGAGCGAACGCGGAATGTCGTCTGGACCAACGGCGCGCTCCGCCGGGTCCGCCGGCCGTGCGCGTTTTGTGCTGCTATCGCGACACAAAGCGCACACGGTCGGCGTGACCAGCGAGAACGTCAGGCCTGCGGCGGCGTCGCGATCATGCTGGCGACGTCCAGGTCGGCGGTGATGAAGCCGAAGTCCTTCATCAGGCGCGGCACCCGCTGCAGGCGGGTGGCGTCGGCGCGCGAGTTGAACTTCAGCAGTGTGATGATCGCCGCGGTCTCCTGGTCGATCTTGGCGAATTCCGGCAGCAGCGGCTCGATCTTGCTGCGGTCCTGTGCCTCGGCGACGGCGCGGTCCATGGCCCGCTGGAACGCCGCGATGGTCTTGGGGTTCTCCTGGCAGAACTTCGCGGTCGCCCCGTAGCCGGTCAGCGGCAGGTCCTCCAGCGGACCGGTGGCGGTGTCCACCACCGGCACGGCGCCGCTGTTGCGGGCGGCCAGGGTGAGGAAGGGCTCGGTGACGATGGCGGCGTCGACCTGGCCCTGCTGCAGCGCGGCGGGCATGTTGATGAACGGGATCGGCGCCAGCTGCACCTTGCCGTAGTCCACGCCGTGGGCGGACATGGTGGCCTTGACCAGCAGCTCGGTGATGGTGTTGGGGCCGCTGATCGCGATCTTCTTGTTCGCCAGGTCCTGCGGCGTGTGGACCCTGGAGTTCTGCGAGGTCATGATCACGGTCGTGTTCGGCGTGGCCGACGCGCAGTCCGCGACGATCTTCAGGTCCGCGATGCCCTTGGCCTGCGCCTGGAAGAACGGCACGTAGCTGCTGTAGGTGATGTCGTAGTCGCCGCCGATGGTGCTGTTCAGCGCGGCGCTGCCGTCCGGGGCGGTGACGATCTCGACCGTCAGGCCCTCCTGCTGGAAGTAGCCGTTGCGGACGGCCAGGTGCAGCGGGGCGAGGTCGTTGATCGGCAGGGCGCCGACGCGCAGGTTCGCCTTCTCCACCAGCTCGTTGCCGCCGCTTTCCGACTGCGATCCACCGAGGAGCCCGCAACCGCTCGTGCCCAGCAGCGCACCGGCGGTGACGGCTCCGCCGGCGAGCCTCAGCAGACTCCTGCGTGGCAGGGATCGGTGGGCGAGGGCGGGGCTCATCTGTTCCTCCTTGCATCGGGCGCGACGTGGAGCGGCGGCTGCGGTGGGTGTCGGTGGCGCAGCTGTGCCGAGACGGCGCGAAGTTCACCCCGCGGGAGGTCCGGGAGAAGCGTTGGTGCACAGTGGACTGAGCCACGGATCGGGCGAGCCCCGTCGGTAACGTGCGCCGGGGGTGTTCGGCCCTTGTGCGAAGTTCGTGCGTCTCCCGGGCTGTGGCGGGGTGCGGGTGCCCCCGAACTGTAGAACGTTGAACTAAACCCGACAACTGGGCGTAACTAGGCACAGGTCACACGGATGGCCCAGTGTTGTCCATACCACTCTTTCGAGTGATGAACTCTCTCTCTAGGGGCCTGACTTGTGACGGCCAGTTAAGTATAGTCTCGCCCGTCGAGGTGACTGGCCTCTGCTTCGGGGGATGCACGTTGTGACCAGGGAGTGTGATGGCAAGCCGGGCTGACAGAGTCTGGGTCGTTGGGGACTCGGCGCGAGCCGGAGAACCATCGACCCGCTCGTGGGTACCTGGCGCCGCCGCGTCGGATCGCGGGCACGTTCCCAGCACGAGGATCAACACTGTCGCGGCGCGGAGAGGCAGCTAGCCGTGGCGGTGTCGCACATGTCCGCCGCAGCGCAGGAAACAGGGATGCTCAACAACGACCCCGCTACCGGAGCCGACGCAGCCACCGAACCGGCTGGCCGGTCCAAGAAGTGGTGGCTGCGCAACTGGCGCCTCCGGTACAAGATGGCCGCCGTCCTGCTCGTCCCGACCCTGGCCGCGCTCGGCGTCGGCGGCATCCGGGTGTACGACGGCCTCGCCACCCAGTCCCGGTTGACCACCATCGTCGAGCAGGTCGAACTCGGCCAGCAGGCCGCGAACCTGACCCACGAACTGCAGCGCGAGCGCGACTTCGCGATCGTGTTCACCACCGCCAACGGTGGCAACGCGGGCGCCGACTACGCCGCGCAGGGCCAGCGCGTCGACGCCGCGATCCAGCAGCTCCGGGCCTACGACAACCGGGTGGCGGACTTCTCCCCGGAGGTCCGCAACGCCTACCAGAGCGCCACCCACCGGCTCGGCAGCCTCGGCGCCCTGCGCGCCACCATCAACGACCGGTTCACCGGCCCGCAGACGTTGGTCGCCTACAACTCGGTGCTCGACAACCTGCTGCAGATCAACCGGATGGTCGCGACCTCCGCGGTCAACACACAGGTCAGCCAGACCGCCCGGGCCGCCGAAGCGCTCGGCCGGGCCAAGGAGCAGCTGGCCCAGCAGCGCTCGATCCTGCTCAGCGCCGGGATGCTCAACCGCTTCCTCACCGGGCAGACCGACGCGGTCCGCGCCGCGAACGCCCGCTTCGAGGCCGCCTACGCGGAGTTCGAGAACGCCGCCACGCCCGAGCAGCGCGCCCTCTACGCGGCGCGGGTCGCCGGCGCCGAGGTGGACGACTCGGAGCAGATCGAGCAGAGCGCGCTGATCGCGTCCGACCGCAGGCAGCAGTCGCTGGGCATCGACCCGCTGGAGTGGGGCACGCAGTCGGGCAAGCGCACCGACCTGGTCCGCTCGGTGGAGGACTCGGTGCTCACCGACTTCCACGACGACGCCACCGAACTCGCCGATTCCGCCTGGTGGTCGCTGGTCCGCGACTCGGCGCTGCTGTTGCTGCTGCTGGTGGTCGCCTTCGGCGTCGCGGCCTACATCGCGCGCTCGATGCTGCGGCCGCTGCGCACCCTCCGCTACGGAGCCCTGGAGATCGCGCAGAAGAGCCTGCCCGAAGCGATCGACAAGGTGAACGATAACCCGAGCGCCGCGACCCAGATCACGGTGCCGCCGGTGCCCGTGCACTCCAGCGAGGAGATCGGGCAGGTGGCCCGCACCTTCGACGCGGTGCACCAGCAGGCGCTGCGGCTGGCCGCCGAGCAGGCGCTGCTGCGCACCAACGTCAACGACCTGTTCGTCAACCTGGCGCGCCGCAGCCAGACGCTGGTGCAGCGGCAGCTGGCCCTGATCGACCGGCTGGAGCAGGACGAGCAGGACCCGGACCAGCTGAGCAGCCTGTTCGAGCTGGACCACCTGGCGACCCGCATGCGCCGGAACAACGAGAACCTGCTGATCCTCGGCGGCACCGACCTGACCCGCCGGATGATGCGCCCGGTGCCGCTCAACGAGGTGCTCGGCGCCGCGGTGTCCGAGGTCGAGCAGTACGCGCGGGTCGCCGTGGTCGACGCGCCCGACCTGGCCATCCAGGGCCGCGTGGTCAACGACTTCGTGCACCTGGTCGCCGAGCTGCTGGAGAACGCCACGGTGTTCTCCAACCCGGACACCGAGGTCACCGTCCGGACCGCCTACCGCAGGCAGGAACTCGTCATCGAGATCCGCGACCGCGGCGTGGGCATCGACGCCAGCGAGATCGACGAGATCAACGACCGGCTCACCCGGCCGCCGGAGATCGACGTCGCGGTGTCCCGCCGGATGGGTCTGTTCGTGGTCGGGCAGCTGGCCAGGCGCCACGACATCCGGGTCGAGCTGCACAACAACGACAACCTGGAAGGCGGCGTCACCGCGACGGTGCACCTGGCCGGCGAGTTCGTCGTCCAGCTGACCCCGGACGGCCCGAAGCCGATGCCCGACGTGCCGCGCGCGGCGCTCGCCGAGGAGCGGCGCCAGGAGTTCAGCGAGACCGGCACGCACCTCGGGCTGGCTGCGGCCTTCGGCGGCCGCGCCGCCGGTTCCGACCGCGGGATCGACCCGCCCACCGAGCGCGCGCCGCTGCCGTCGCTGGCCGGCATCGAGCAGGCCACCGCGTTCACGCAGATGCCGCAGCAGGAAGAAGACGAACCGGACGTCGACGACACCGAGCTGTCGACCCAGTACTCGGTGACGGTGTCCAGCGGCGATTCGTTCGGCGCCACCGACGTTCCGGAGTGGGAGAACGCGTCGAAGGCGGCCGCGGACGACGACGTCCGCGCCGAGGAGTGGCCGAGCGAGGAGAGCCCCGGGGACCAGTTCGCGGATTCCCAAGGCGGGCGGTGCGGGCCACCTGCCGAGTCCACCGGACCGGCGGACCTGTTCCACAGCCCGTTCGAGGCGGAGAAGACGGCCAACTTCGTGCCGGCCGTGTTCCCGCCCGATCCCGCGCACAACGGCAGCGGACTGAACGGATCAGGCTCGGGCGGTGGCCTCTTCGGCACCGCGGACTCCGACGGCGCAGCGGACCACGGAACCCGGCAGGAGCCGGCCTCGGCGTCCTGGGCCCGAGGGGGCGGCCCGGTCGAAGGCACCGACGGCCCGGCGCCGGCGTTCGCCGACGACGAGCCGAGAGGGGCCGCCTGGGACATGGACGATGCGCCGACGCAGCGACTGCCGATCTACGAAGCCGTGCTCTCGCAGTGGTTCCGCGAGTCCGATGTGGACGATTCTTCGGCCGGTCCGGCCGCGCCGGCGACCCCGGCCGCCCCGGTAGCGGCCGAAGCGCCGGTCGAGCCGGAGCAGCCCCGCCCGCCGGAAGAACCCGTCGTCGACGAGGTGCCGCGCACCACGACCCCGGATCCCGGCTGGGGTTCGGCCGACGACGGCTGGCGGGCCGCCGAGGCGCTGCTGCAGACCCAGCAGGTCCAGGAGACCACCTCCGCCGGGCTGCCCAAGCGCGTGCCCAAGACGAACCTGGTGCCCGGCTCCGCCGCACCGCGCACCCCGCAGACCCCCCGCCGCAAGCCCGCCACCCCGCGTTCGGCAGACGCCGTGCGCGGCCGGATGGCGAACTTCCAGCAGGGCGTCACACGCGGTAGGCATTCCAAGGCCGAACCGGTTTCCACCGAAACACCCCGCTCGAATCCGAGCCGTCCCGAGGAGCAGGAGTGAACGGGTCCGTGCAGCAACCGACGAGCAGCAACAGCTTCAGCTGGCTGATCACCGACTTCGTGCGTCGCGTCCCCGGCGTGGCGCACTCGGTGGTCGTCTCCGCGGATGGCCTGCTGCTGGCTGGGTCCCAGGGTTTGCCGCGGGACCGAGCCGAGCAGCTGTCCGCTGTCGCCTCCGGGCTGGTCAGCCTCACGCAGGGCGCAGCGCGCTGTTTCGAAGCCGGTGAGGTCACCCAGACCGTGGTCGAGATGGAGCAGGGCTACCTGTTCCTGATGTCCATCAGCGACGGTTCCTGCCTCGCGGTGCTGGCCGCGCCGAACGCCGACATCGGCCTGGTCGCCTACGAGATGACCTTGCTGGTGGAGCGGGTCGGCCGGCAGCTCACGCCGGAACTGCGGGCGCAGCTGCAGGGCATGGTTCGCCGGTGAGTCCGGTTGCGGAACGCTGAGGGGAGCTCGCCATGAACACCGGTTCCGAGCCCAGCTGGGACGGTGACCTGTTCCGCCTCTACAACAAGCGGCTGAGCGCCGAGTCCTGGCAGGACGACTTCGTCGACGACGGCGCCGCCGGCCAAGGCGGCGAGTCGATCGGCGGGTACGACCGGGCGCTGTTCGGCGGCCCGGGCGCGGACCTGTTCGGCTCCAGCTACAACTCGGTTCCCGAGGTCGCCGGTCCCCCCAGGCCGGCCGACAGCGGGCCGCCATCGGTGTCGATGCCGTCGATCTCGCAGTCGATGTCGCCGATCTCCCAGTCGATGCCGTCGATTTCCCAGCCGATGTCGGCGATTTCGCAGTCCATGCCGTCGATCTCGGGGTCGATGCCGGCGATCCCGGCCATCGATCCGCAGGAGTCCGACGGCTTCGACGGCGGGTCGTTGGTGCGGCCGTACGCCCGCACGCGTGGGCGCACCCGCACCGATTATGATCTTGCTATCGAGACGCTGGTGACCACCAGCGAACGAGGTCGCACGCAGGCGACCCAGACCAGGGCCGAGCACCGCTCGATCTCCGAGCTGTGCATGGAGGCTCGCTCGGTGGCCGAGGTGGCCGCGCACCTGCGCCTGCCGTTGGGCGTGGTTCGGGTGCTGATCGGCGACATGGCCGATACCGGCCTGGTTCTGATTCATGACAGTGGCATGGTCGTTGGTGATCGGCCGTCCATGGAGTTCTTGGAAAGGGTGCTCAGTGGGCTTCGCAGGCTCTGATCCCCGATCGAATGCGGCCGGCCAGAAGACCTCGACGAAGATCGTGGTCGCCGGTGGTTTCGGGGTCGGGAAGACGACTTTCGTCGGCTCGGTGTCCGAGATCGTGCCGTTGACCACCGAGGCGGTCATGACCGAGGCGAGCGTCGGGGTCGACGACCTCAGCGCCACGCCGGGCAAGGTCACGACCACGGTGGCGATGGACTTCGGCCGGGTCTCGCTGGATTCGGACCTGATCCTGTACCTGTTCGGCACGCCCGGCCAGCACCGGTTCTGGTTCATGTGGGACGACCTGGTGCGCGGCGCGATCGGTGCGGTGGTGCTGGTGGACACGCGGCGACTGGCCGACGCGTTCGCCTCGATCGACTTCTTCGACGACCGCGGTCTGCCCTACATCATCGCGGTGAACACCTTCGACGGCGTGCTGCACCACCGCCAGGAGGACATCCGGGAGGCGCTGACGATCGACGCCTCGGTCCCGATGATCACCTGCGACGCCCGGAACCGCGAATCCACCAAGAACGCCCTGATCACCCTGGTGGAGCACGCCATGCGCCAGCGCATGGCCACGGCCCACTGATCTCACAGCGCGCGTGAGCGTTTCGGATCGCGGCAGAGGCTGTTCGGGATGTCGTCAATTGGGGCCGCCGTAGGGCGGCGGTGCCTTCAGGATGGTGGAGTCAACGGCCTGTTCGCCTCGCCTATCGAGACGAACGGGCCGTTCGCCTCAACTCCAACGGTGTCCACCGGCCTCGGGCGGATGAGGTGAACAGGCCGTTCACCTCTCCTATCGAGGCGAACAGGCCGTTCGCCTCAACTCCAACGGTGTCCACCGGCCTCGGGCGGATGAGGTGAACAGGCCGTTCACCTCTCCTATCGAGGCGAACAGGCCGTTCACTTCACGTCAGCCAGCGGGGGCGCACCAGTGCGCGGAACGAGTCCTCGCGAGTCCTGACCTGCTGGGTTTTCGGTGCTCCGTCAGCGGATGTCGGCGCCGTACACGCGCTCGACCGCGATCGTGATGAGCACCCGGCGATCGGACACCATCACCGACCGGTACTCGTCCCAGTCCGGGTGCTCCCCGGCGGCCTTGCGGTAGTAGTCCACCAGCGCCTCGACCTCGGGGCCGTGCGGATCGGTTCCCGGCCGGGTGAGCGTCACGGTGCCCTCGGCGGTGGCCCACGTCATGCCGTCGGGGCCGGTGACCTCCAGCGCGGCGCGCGGATCCCGGCGCAGGTTCGCCGTCTTGGCCAGCCCCTCCCGCGTCGAGATGTGGATGGCCCCGGATTCCTCGTCGTAGAAGGGCATGACGGGGGAGAGCTGCGGGCGGCCGTCCGACTTGATCGTCGCGAGGACGCCGAGCCGGCTCTCCGCGAGCAGCGCGCGCGGGTCGAACGGTGTGCTGGTCATGGTCGAACCTCCGAAGGCTTGCGGAACCGCTCGATCATCGCCGCGCAACCGTCCCCGCGCAGGGACTCGGCTTCGAACGGATGGCACGATCATCGACCTTCACATCGATGTGAAGGTCAAGGGGAAGGCCGCGATCAGTCCTCGACGAGCGCGACGGACATGATCCGGTGCAGCGGGAAGTTGCCCACCTCGTCGCTGCTGGTGTCGACGCCCTGCAGGATCCCGCCGCCGACGCTCACCGGCCGCACCACGCGCTGGCTCCGCACTCCGTGCGTGTCGACGAACCCCAGCCACACGCTCCGCTGCTGACGCGCCGCGTCGCGCAGCAGCTGCAGCGTCGCCTCGGCGCTCGGCCGCCCACGCTCGGGGCTCACGGCGCTGCCGCGCCGCGCCGTCCCGGCCCGGTCGCCGGCTCGCAGCTGCGCCACGAGCTCGCCGAGCTGCTCCCCGCTCGGCGCGGCGATCGCCACCGGCGGAGCCGGGCGGCTCTTGCCGCGCACGCGCCGCCCGCTCTCCCGGAGGTCGAGCACGTTGCCGTCCGGGCCTTCGGCGACCGGCGAGAACCCGGCCGCGCGCAGCACGGCGACCACGTCGGCCAGCGGCAGCGGGCTCACCAGCACGGTGGGCGCGATGCGGCGGAGTTCGAGTTCTTCGGACCCGGGCTTGGCCATGATTTCGGCCAGCAGCAGCGGATCGTCGCAGCGCAGGAAGGCCGCGGCGGTGCCCGCGCGGAGCCGGCCGTGCCGGCGCGCGACGTCGTCGATGAGGTAGGTCAGCGACTGCGGGATCGGCGTGCGCGAGCGGGTCCGGAACAGCGCGTGCAGGTCGTCGGCGGTGTAGCCGGCGTCGAGCGCGCGCCGGATGCTGCCGTCGCCGACGCGGTAAACCGTTGCGCTGCCAGCGGATTCGACGTCCGCGACGAGCTTCATCTCGATGGCGAGGTCGGGTTCGAGTCGGCCCGGCGCGACGATGGTGAGGTCGGCCTGCACCAGCACGTGGTCGAGCGGTTCGGGCAGCGCGCTGGCGAGCTGGCGGGCGGCCTCGGTGGCGCCGTCGGCGAGCAGGACGCGTCCGGCGGTGGTCAGCGCGTGCAGCGCCACGACGCCGAGGGCGGTCGCTTCGGCGAGCGTCCAGCGGACCAGGTCGTCGCGCAGCCGGCCGCCGCGGCGCGGCGCGCGCCAGCCGAGCACGGCGGCGACGTCGTCCGGCCGGGCGCCGTACCCGCCGGGCAGTTCGTCGAGGTAGTCGAGGATGCGGCGGCGGTCCTTCGGCGCGAGCGGCCGGCGCAGGTCTTCCGACAGCGGGTTGAGCAGCCGGTCCTTCTCGTCGCGGGCGCCGACCAGGCCCGGCAGGCGCGGCAGGTCCAGCCAGGCCTGGGCCAGCGCGGCCCAGCGCTGCTCGGGCGGCGAGGCCAGCCAGGTGTCGGACTGGATGGTCGGCACCCACTGCGGTTCCGCGCCCTCGCTGTTGGCGATGAGGTTCGCCGCGACCGCGACCTCCACGAGCAGGCCGAGCAGGTTCTCGTCGATCTCGATGGCCTTGGCGGTGCGGCGCAGGTCGCGCACCCCGACCCCGCCGGAGCGCAGCACGTCGGGCGGCTCCTCGCCCCAGGCGTTCAGCAGCCCTTCGACGTGCCGCAGCAGTTCCAGCGCCGCGCCGCCGCTCGTGTTGTCCACAGTGGATTGATCGGTGCCCGCCAGGTCCGGGATCGGCTCGTCGGGTTCGACCGCGCCCATCGGCCGGTCGCCGCGCACGGCGAGCGCGAGCTGGCGCGGCAGCTCGACGGTCTCCGCGTCGCGCCGCAGCAACAGGCCCTTGGCGAGCAGCCGTTGCACCGGGTTGGTCGCCTGCTCCAGCGGGACCTTTTTGGCCGCGTCCTTGGTGCGCCCGATCGGCGCCCCGCCGGCGAGCTTCTCGACCAGCCGCCGCTCTTCCTCGTCGAGCCCGGCCAGCGCGGCTCCCGCCGCGGCCTCGGTGAGGTCTTCGGCCGGGCGCCCGAGCCCGGCGGGGAAGGTCGGCAGCGCCTCCCGCGCGGCCGAGGGCACGGCGAGCTCGGCGTCCTCGCCCCAGGCCAATGCGAGGTCGCGCAGCTGCGCGACCGACCGGCGGGCGCGCTCGACCGTGACGTCCGGGCCGAGCATCGCGGCGACGGCGTCCAGTGACACCGGCGAGTCGTCGGCGTCGAGCAGCACCAGCGCTTCGAGGGTGGCGAGGGCGAAGGAGTCGAGGTCCTCGCAGGCCCGCGCGACCGACGAGCGCACGCCGAGCCGCGTCGCCAGCACCGAGGTGTCGGCCGGCGGCGGGGTCGCGAGGTCGGGCCGAGCGCGAAGCAGCGCGACCAGCTGTTCGTCGCTGCGCTCCCGCAGCCAATCCGCCAGTGATGACATCGGCTCCACGATACCCAGCCGGGCAGCGCCGGCGGACCGTCTCGAATGCCGGGCGGCCGCCCCGGTGAGACATGCATCGCACCGGCCATGCGACCCGCACCGCGATGCAGTGGGGCGCACTGTCCAAGCCCTCGCAAGCGGCGAAGCCGCTTAATCCACCTCCGCCGCGCAGAACGCCCACGTCACCGTCAGAACGTTGCGCTGCGCACCCTTGGGTGAGGTTCGGGGCCCGATCCGGCAAACTGGAAGTGCACCGTAGCCGGAATGCCCAGGAGGAACGACGTGGCCGGCAAGACCAAAAAGGACCGCATTGACCCGTCTTGGCCGAAGGTCGCCGACGGCGAACACCCGGTGAGCGAGTTCCTGGCCGACATCCAGGGCGCGATGTCGCCGTACGGCGACACCACCTTCCCGCTCCGCCAGGACGCCGTTCCCTACGTCCACCCGGTCACGCGCATCAACAGGTGACCCTCCTGTCGGCATCCGCCCCAGCGCGGATCGGCGATCGCCCGTAGACCCGCTCCGTCGCGGCAGTGCCGCTTCGGGGCGGGTTTTGTCAAGGGGAACCGGCCGGTAATGGGACCGGACGTCGCTCACACTCGGGAAAGTTTTAGGCTTTTTCGTGCTGGGTGAAGTTCCGGTCGCTTAGCAGGCCCGCAGGGCTTGCACCCCGGATGAGCGATCTGCTGCGACGGCCCCCAGGGCCGCCCCGGGGACGGCACCCGTCAAGTCCATAGCCGATCAGCTCGACAGGGGTGTGCCATGCCGGTTCCAGGTCCGGGTTATTCGATCACCGTTCGCGTCGAGGCCCCGCCTTCGACGACCGCGGCGGGTGACCTGACCAGCGCGATCGGTCGCGCCGGCGGCGTCATCACGGCGTTCGACGTCGTGGAGTCGCACGCCGACCGCATCGTCGTCGACATCACCTGCAACGCGCTGTCGGCCGACCACGCCAACGACCTCGCCGAGGTCCTCGGAACGCTGCCCGGCGTCCGGGTCCGCAAGATCTCCGACCGGACCTTCCTGGTGCACCTCGGCGGCAAGATCGAGGTCAACTCGCGGGTCGCGCTCAACAACCGCGACGATCTCTCCCGCGCGTACACGCCCGGCGTCGCCCGGGTCTGCACCGCGATCGCGGACAACCCGGAGGACGCGCGCCGCCTGACCATCAAGCGCAACGCCGTCGCGGTGGTCACCGACGGTTCCGCCGTGCTCGGCCTGGGCAACATCGGCCCCGCGGCCGCGCTGCCGGTGATGGAGGGCAAGGCCGCGCTGTTCAAGAAGTTCGCCGGCGTCAACGCCTGGCCGGTCTGCCTGGACACCCAGGACACCGAGGAGATCATCCGCGCCGTCGAGCTGATCGCCCCGGTCTACGGCGGCATCAACCTCGAGGACATCGCCGCGCCGCGCTGCTTCGAGATCGAGGCCCGGCTGCGGGAGAAGCTGAACATCCCGGTCTTCCACGACGACCAGCACGGCACCGCGATCGTGGTGCTGGGCGCGCTGCGCAACGCGCTGCGCGTGGTGAACAAGGACATCACCGACTGCCGCATCGTGGTGTGCGGCGTCGGCGCCGCCGGTTCGGCGATCATCCGCCTGCTGCAGCACAAGAAACCGGCCGACATCATCGCCGTCGACATCGACGGCATCGTCCACACCGGGCGCGGCGACACCGACCCGAACCTGCAGTCCATCGCCGCGGGCACCAACAAGGACGGCCGCACCGGCACGCTCTCCGACGCGGTGCGCGGGGCGGACGTGTTCATCGGCGTGTCCGCGCCGAACCTGCTCGCCGCGGACGACGTGGCGACCATGAACACCGACGCGATCGTGTTCGCGCTGGCCAACCCGGACCCGGAGATCGACCCGCTGGAGGCGCAGAAGCACGCCACCATCGTGGCGACCGGCCGCAGCGATTACCCGAACCAGATCAACAACGTGCTGGCGTTCCCCGGCGTGTTCCGCGGCCTGCTGGACGCGCACGCGCACAAGATCACCGACGAGATGATGATCGCGGCGTCGAACGCGATCGCCGACGTCGTGGACGGGGAGCGGATCAACGCCTCGTTCATCGTGCCGAGCGTGTTCGACTCGGCGGTGGCCCCGGCGGTCGCGGAAGCCGTGAAGAAGGCGGCGATCGCGTCGAAGGACGGCGACCCGGAGCCGAACGGCGGCGGAACCTCCCTGCCGTGGTCCATGGCCGACGACGTCGACTACTGATCCACCGAGGTGCGGGGCGTCCTCTGCCGGGGGCGCCCCGCACTCGTGTTCTCAGGCTGAGGAGGGCGGCGGGCCCGACGGACTAGGCTCGGGGCATGGCGCAGGACGAGCTCACGCATGTCGACGAGGCGGGCGCCGCTCGCATGGTCGACGTCTCCGGCAAGCAGCCCACCGCCCGCATCGCGGTCGCCAGCGGCGTGGTGCGCACGACGGCCGAGGTGATCGCCCTGCTGCGCCGCGACGGGCTGCCGAAGGGCGACGCGATCGCCACCGCGCGGATCGCCGGGATCATGGCCGCGAAGCGGACCCCGGACCTCATCCCGCTGTGCCACCCGATCGCGATCTCGGGCGCCAAGGTCGAGCTGGAGCTCGGCGAGTCGGAGGTGCGGATCATCGCCACGGTGAAGACGACCGACCGCACCGGCGTCGAGATGGAGGCGCTGACCGCGGTGGCGGGCGCCGGACTCACCCTGCACGACATGATCAAGGCGGTGGACCCGGCCGCGGTCCTCGACGAGGTCCGGGTAGAACGCAAAGAGGGCGGCAAAACCGGCATCTGGACCCGCTGACCACCCCGCAGTTCCGCAATTTCAATTAAAACTGCGGACGGGGAGTCGGTGCGGTGCCACGGAGCGGGCGCGCTTGAGGCCATGTCGGTCGGTCGCGGAAGATGGCCCTGCGGCGGCCGAGCGGACTCCGGCGCCAACACACAGGAGGTCTCCATGACGAGGACAGCGCGAGTGATCGCCGCGTCCAACCGCGCCTCGGCCGGCGTCTACCCCGACCGCATCGGCCCGGTGATCGTCGAGTGGCTGCGCGGGCGCGGCTACGAGGTGCCGGACCCCGTCGTGGTGCCGGACGGCGACCCGGTGGGCGAGGAGCTGCGCCGCGCGGTCGCCGACGGCGCGGACGTCGTGATCACCACCGGCGGCACCGGGATCAGCCCGACCGACCGCACACCCGAGGTCACGGCGGCGGTCCTGGACTACCCGATTCCGGGACTGGCCGAGGCGATCCGCTCGGCCGGCCTGCCGGAGGTCCCGACGGCGGTGCTCTCCCGCGGGCTGGCCGGCGTTAGCGGCCGGACGCTGATCGTGAACCTGCCGGGCTCGCGCGGCGGCGTCAAGGACGGGCTCGGCGTGCTGGACGGGGTCCTGGACCACGCCGTCGACCAGCTGCACGGCGGCGACCACGCGGC
Organism: Saccharopolyspora elongata; assembly: GCF_004348985.1. Taxonomy (GTDB): domain Bacteria; phylum Actinomycetota; class Actinomycetes; order Mycobacteriales; family Pseudonocardiaceae; genus Saccharopolyspora; species Saccharopolyspora elongata. The sequence goes on from NZ_SMKW01000025.1 coordinate 90,906, forward strand.
GCCGAACCGCGCGGTGGCGGACGTCCTGCGGGCCGACGTGACGGAGCAGGTGATCGACGTCGACGACCTGGCCAGGTCGGTGGAGCACCGGGCGGCGGGCGCCGTGGTGACCTTCGGGGGAGTGGTCCGCGACCACGACGGCGGACGCGGTGTCCGCGAGCTGGAGTACGTCGGGCATCCCAGCGCGTCCGACGTGATCGCCGAGGTGGCGCAGGACATCGCGGCGCGCTTCGAGGGCGTGCGTGCCATCGCGGTGTCGCACCGGATCGGCCTGCTCAAGATCGGCGACGTGGCGCTCGGCTGCGCGGTGGCGGCGGAGCACCGCAAGCAGGCGTTCAGCGCCTGCTCGGAGCTGGTCGACGAGGTGAAGCGGCGGCTGCCGATCTGGAAGCGCCAGGTCTTCGAGGACAACACCGAAGAATGGGTCAACTGCCCTTGATTACATTCCGGGCTCGTCTTACGTGGCGGTGCAAGTAGCGGCCCCCCCTGCGGGAGTTGCTGCGGCCTTCTCGCTGTGGGATCCCCGACTCATGAATGACCAATTCACCACGTCGGGGCTGTCCTCGCGAGAAGACCCCTGAGAACCCGCGGCGGTGCGAGTTGCGAGGGTGGGCTAAGCGGCTGCGCCGCTTCAAAGACGAAGAACTCGTACGATGGCCGACTCTTGGAAGCGCTGTTCCGGCCCGGTGAGCCTCCCGATTTTGCCTAAAATTGGGAACCCTCCCGTCACTCGGGGCGGAAGGCGCGGAGCGCCGCGTCGACCAGGGCGTCGGCGAAGGCGTCGTCGAGCGGGCCGGAGCGCAGCAGCCAGCGCTGGGCCAGCGGGGCGTACAGCACCTCCAGGAACAGGTCCAGGTCCGCGTCGGCCGCGAGCTGGCCCGCGCGCTGGGCGCTGCGCAGGCGCTCCTTCTTCGCCTCCTCCACCGGTGCCGCCATCTTCTCGCGGTAGATCGCGGCCAGCTCGGCATCGTTGATGATCTCGGTGTTGAGCGCCCGGATCGGCGCCTCGAACTCGGGGTCGGCGAACTCGGCCACCGTCGCGCGCAGCACGGTCTTGAGATCCGCCTCGATATCGCCGGTGTCCGGCAGCGCGATGCCCTCGCCGTCCGCGCCTTCGCTGAGCGCCAGCAGGGAATCGAAGACGACCGCGCCCTTCGACGACCACCAGCGGTAGATCGTCTGCTTGCCGACTCCGGCGCGGGCGGCGATGGCCTCGATGGACAGCTTGGCGTAGCCGACCTCGGCGATGAGTTCGCGGGCCGCGGTCAGGATCGCCACCCGGGACCGCTCGCTGCGGCGGGTCGCGTCCGGTGTCTTCCGGGATGCCATGCCCACACAATACGCGCGACGAGACGGTCCGTCTTGACAGCCGTCCGGAGGCAGTGCATGCTGATGACAACGAGACGGACCGTATCGTCTCTGAACTACGAGGAGAGCCCGTGCAACACGCATCCACCGGACCCCGCACCTGGTTCATCACCGGCGCCTCCCGCGGTCTCGGGCGGGCGTTCACCGAAGCCGCGCTGGCGGCGGGCGATCAGGTGGTCGGCGTCGCCCGTGACATCACGCCGCTGGAGGCGCTCGTCGCCGCCTCTGGCGGCTGCCTGGTCGCGTTCCCGCTCGACGTCTCGGACCGCGGGGCCGTCTTCGCGGGCGTCGAGCGGGCGATCGCGGCCTTCGGCCGCCTGGACGTCGTCGTGAACAACGCCGGCGGCGTCGTGCTCGGCATGCTCGAGGAGGTCACCGAGGAACTGGCGAGGGCCCACCTGGACACCAACTTCTTCGGCGCGTTGTGGGTGAGCCAGGCCGTCCTCCCGCACCTGCGGGCGCAGGGCTCGGGCCGCATCCTGCAGGTGTCCTCGATGGGCTCGGCCGGTGGCTTCGCGGCGACGGGCATGTACGGCGCGGGAAAGGCGGCGCTGGACTCGATGAGCGAGGCGCTGCAGATGGAGGTCGAGCGGTTCGGGATCAAGGTGACGATCCTGCAGCCGGGCGGCTACCAGACCGACCTGTTCACCCGCGGCCTGACGCAGACGACCGAGCACGAGGCCTACGCGCCGTTGCGCGAATGGCTGGCCGGGCTGTGGGCGGAGTCGGAGGACTTCGACCCGGCGAAGGCGGCCGAGGTGGTGCTCCAGGTGGTGGCCATGGAGGAACCGCCGAAGCGCCTGATCCTGGGCTCGGCGGCCTACGACATGGTCGACGGGATGACCAAGGCCATGACGGCGGAGCTGGCCAAGTGGGAACACCTCAGCCGCCAGGCCGAGTAAGCGGGGGCACCCCGACAGGAATGGAGAGTGCCTTGAGCTGATGCAGAGGTCGTTCGAATGCGCCGGAGTGCGGCAGGGCGGGTTCTTAAGCGGCGCAGCCGCTTAGCCCACCTACGCAACTCGCACCGCCGCGGGTTCTCAGAGGCCTTCTCGCGAGGACAGCCCCGCCACGACGTATTGGTTTATACGTGTGCTGGGGATCCCGGAGTCGAGAAGGCCTCTGAGGTTCCGCCACCCGCACCGCTACGCAGAACGAGCCGGGAAAACAAGAAAAAGACGGAACCCCCGCCGCTGGGGGGTGCGGTGGGGGTTCCGAGAGGTGGGAGCACGTGCCGTGTCGGGGGGTACGACACGTACTCCTCGCCGGCCGGCTCAGCCGGCCGACCAGATCACTTGATGTCGAGCTGCTGGCCCGGGAAGATCAGGTTCGGGTCGTTGATGATGCTCGAGTTGCGCTGCGCGATGTCCTGGTAGGTCACGCCGAACTGCTCGCCGATCTTGCTCAGCGTGTCGCCGAGCTGGACCGTGTAGTCCGCGCCGTTGGTCTTCACCGTCGGCTTCGGCGTCTGGGTCTTGACCTTGGTCTCGGTGGTCTTCTTCGGCGTGGTGGTCTTGGTCGTGACCTTGGCGGTGACCTTGGTGCCGCCGCTGGTCCAGTTCAGCTTGGAGGTGCAGCCCGGCCACGCGTTGGCGCCCTGCGAGGCGAGGACCTTCTCGGCGACGGCGATCTGCTGCTCGCGGGTCGCCTGGTGCGCGCTGCTGGCGTACTGGGTGCCGCCGTAGGCCGCCCAGGTGGATGCGCTGAACTGGAGTCCGCCGTAGTAGCCGTTGCCGCTGTTGATGCTCCAGTTGCCGCTGCTCTCGCACTGGGCGAGCTTGTCCCAGTTCGGCGCCGCGTTGGCGGGGGCGGCGATCGCGATCGGGGTGGCGACCACCGCGCCGGCGACGGCGACGCGGGCCAGGGTGCGGCCGGTATTGGAAGGCTTGCGGTGCTTGCCTTGGTAGCGAGCCATGTTCCTCTCTCCTGCCGCGCCTGCGAGGTCAGCTGTCGGGTTCGGGCTGAGAGGCAGCCCGGCCGGCTCGGGGGAGCCGGCTTCACCCCTAGGGCTTCGGGGAGCCCGGGTGTTGGGTCCCCCGCCCCTGTCCGGTTTTTTCGTTTCGGGGTCTGGAAGCCCGCCGGACAGGGTTCGGCGCTGCGAGCTTCCGCTCCTTGCTGATCGGTTCGGGGCCGACCGAGGAGCGACACTACGTAACCATCGAGGAGATCGGAAACCTGAGTTCATGTGACGCTGGTCACGTAACAACTGGGGGCAATGCTTCGATCCGGGGTATTTGTGCTGATCAGAGCGTCGTTATCAAGTCGTTTCCAGGCCGATATCGATCACCGTAAGTGAGTTGTGGGTCACCTCGTTGCTCCCTCCGGGGCACCCTCGTCGCAGCGGTTCGCCGCTCCGGCAGCCCGTACGGGCTCTCGCTCAGGCGTGCCATGACTCCACCGTGGTGGTCGCGAAGAGGATTCGCGTCAATGCGCACGGTAGTGATCTGTGTCGCTAGATCAGGGGCTGTTAAGGCTGCCGAAGGACACGGTGCGTAAGTCAAGATCGACATGCTCGGAAGCGAGACCGAAATGTCACCTGGTCGAGCGTGTACGACACGCCGACGCATGTTGTATTCGCGTGCGCGCGCACGCCCGCGCGCGCAGTAATGCAGTGTCGCTCGAGAGGCCGCTGAAGAGGCGGTTCAGCCGCCCGCGAACGGCGGGAGGACGTCGAGGGTGGCGGCGTCGGGAACCGCGATGCCGCGATCCCGGACGGCGACTCCGTCGAGCAGGAAGCTGCACGCGGGCAGCACGTTCGCCAGCTTCTCGTCGTGCCGGCCGAGCGCGGCGGCGATGACGTCCGCAGCGGTCACGACGGCGCCGTCCGGGCGCGTGACGTGCACCGTTTCCTCCGGGACCCCGGCGGCCGCGCGGGCGCCCGCGAAGTACCGCACCCGCACCGCCACGGTCCCGATCTGCTCCGGCAGAGCCGTCATCCGGTCAACCCCCGATTGCGCTCATCGGCCGCGACGGCTGGGCGAACTCGCCCGAATCCATCCCGTGCCCGGCGGCCTTCGCCCACATCGTCTCCTGCCACAGCCGGATCAGTTCGGCGTCCTCGGCCCCGGCCCGCATCGGCCCGCGCAGGTCCGTCTCGGTCGTCGAGAACAGGCACGAGCGCAGCTGGCCGTCCGCGGTGAGCCGGGTCCGGTCGCAGGCCGCGCAGAACGGTCTGGTCACCGAGGCGATCACGCCGACCGTCGCAGGACCGCCGTCGACCAGCCAGCGCTCCGCGGGCGCGGAGCCACGCTCGGCGACGTCCGGGGTGAGGGCGAACTCGCTGCCGAGGCGCTCCAAGATCTCCTCGGCGGTGATCATCTGGCCGCGGTCCCACTCGTGCTGGGCGTCCAGCGGCATCTGCTCGATGAAGCGCAGCTGGTAGCCGCGCTCGATGCAGAAGCGCAGCAGGTCGCCGGCCTCGTGGTCGTTGATCCCGCGCATCAGCACCGCGTTGACCTTGACCGGCTCCAGCCGCATCTCCTTCGCCGCGGCGAGCCCGGCCAGCACGTCGTCCAGCCGGTCGCGGCGGGTGAGCTGCTTGAACACGTCGCGGTCGAGGGTGTCGAGCGAGACGTTGACCCGGTTCAGCCCGGCCCGCACCAGCGGTTCGGCGAAGCCGCCGAGGTTGATGCCGTTGGTGGTCAACGAGGTCGTCGGGCGGCTCGGCAGCGCCGCGGTCGCCGCGATGATGTCCACCAGGTCCTGCCGCAGCAACGGCTCGCCGCCGGTGAAGCGCACCGTGGTGACGCCCAGCTCCTCCACGGCGATGCGGATCAGCCGGTTCATCTCCTCGGTGTCGAGGAGTTCCGCGCGCTTCAGCCAGGGCAGGCCCTCGGCGGGCATGCAGTAGGTGCAGCGCAGGTTGCACTTGTCGATGAGGGAAACGCGCAAGTCGGTCGCGATGCGGCCGAACCTGTCCACCAGCCGGGTCGTGTCCGGACGTGCGGACGTGTCGGTCGTGCGGCGCACGAGCGGGATTCCCAGGTCCACCGCGGTCACCCCACGACCCTAGCGCTTCGCGGGCGGGGATTTCGATCGCGCGGCCCCAATTTGTGCGGAATCGCCGAGTGATCCGCTGCGGCGTCCGGAGTGGTCGGAGGAAGGCACAAAGTCGTTGCAAGATCCGTGTTTACGGGCAATTTCGCTGGTTTTCCACGCAGCTGCGGAAGTAATGTTGGCGGCTGTGCCGCACTATCGGATTTCGGAGGCCGCCGGGCTGCTCGGCGTCAGCGACGACACGGTGCGCCGGTGGGTCGATGGCGGGCAGTTGCCTTCGGAGCGGGACGCCGCCGGCCGGCGAACCGTGGACGGCGCCGCGCTCGCAGAGTTCGCCCGCGCCCAGGCCCGCTCGACGCCGGACCCGTCCGGCATCGGCCGGTCGGCGCGCAACCGGTTCGTCGGGCTGGTCACCGAGGTGATCTCGGACCGGGTCATGTCGCAGGTGGAGATCCAGTGCGGCCCGCACCGGATCGTCTCGCTGATGAGCACCGAGGCGGTGCGCGAACTCGGGCTGGTGCCCGGGGCGCTGGCGGTCGCCGTGGTCAAGTCGACCAACGTCGTGGTGGAAACACCGGGAGAAGGATGATGTCGAAGCTCAAGATGATCGCCGGCGCGCTGGTCGCGCTCGTGGTGCTGGCCGGGTGCGGTCAGGCCGGGCCGCAGGCCCAGCCGCAGCGCACGCTGACCGTGCTCGCGGCCGCGTCCCTCACCGAGTCCTTCGACGAGCTCGGCACCCGGTTCACCGAGCAGCACCCCGGCGTGCGGGTGCAGTTCGACTACCAGGGCTCGTCGACGCTCGCCGAGCAGATCAAGCAGGGCCGCGCCGCGGACGTGTTCGCCTCGGCGGACACCAAGAACATGGACAAGGTGCGGGACCTGGTCGGCACGCCGGAGGTCCTCGCGACGAACCAGCTGACGATCGTGGTCCCGCCGGGCAATCCGGCCGGGATCGCCTCGCTCGCAGACCTCGCGGCGCCCGGCCGGACGGTCGTGGTCTGCGCGCCGCAGGTGCCGTGCGGATCGGCCACGCAGAAGGTGGCGCAAGCCTCCGGCGTGCAGCTGAAGCCCGCCAGCGAGGAGAGCGACGTGAAGTCGGTGCTGCAGAAGGTCGTTGCCGGTGAGGCGGACGCCGGGCTGGTGTACGTCACCGACGCGAAGGCGGCCGGGGACGAGGTGCAGGCGGTGGACTTCCCGGAGTCGCAGCAGGCGATCAACACCTATCCGATCGCGACGGTCACCGCCGCGCCGGAGGCGCAGCTGGCGGCGGAGTTCATGGCGTTCGCGCGCGGCCCGATCGGCCGCGACGTCCTCGGCAAGCACGGCTTCGGCGCCCCGTGAGCAGTGGACCACCGCAATTTCAATGGAAATCGGACCTTCGATTTCCATTGAAATTGCGGGAGTTGCCCACAGCCGTGGGCGTGTCGGCGTGCGACACGCCGATGACCCGCAGTTTCAATTGAAATTGCGGACGACCCGGGTGTGAGGTGAGGTTTCCATTGAAATTGCGGGCTTCCCAGGTGCCGGTGGTGCTGTGGGTGCCGGCGGTGCTCGCGCTGGCGCTCGTGATCCTGCCGGTCCTGGGGCTGCTGACGCGCGTCGATCCCGCGCGCCTGCCGGAGCTGCTGCTCAGCCCGGCGGCGCTCGACGCCCTGCGGCTCTCGGTGATCACCGGGCTGATCTCCACCGCGCTCGCGCTGCTCCTGGGCGGCCCGCTGGCGATGGTGCTCGCGAGGTCCCGCATGCGCGGGCTCCGCGTGGTGCGGGCCTTCGTGCTGCTGCCGCTGGTGCTGCCGCCGGTCGTCGGCGGCCTCGCCCTGCTCTACCTGCTGGGCCGCACCGGTCCGATCGGGCAGCTGCTGGACGTCGTGGGAATTCGCTTGCCCTACACGACGACCGCCGTGGTGCTCGCGCAGACGTTCGTCGCGATGCCGTTCCTCGTGGTCGGCCTGGAAGGCGCGCTGCGGACCGCCGGCGGGCGGTACGAGCAGGTCGCCGCGACGCTGGGCGCCGGGCCCTGGCTGACGTTCCGGCGCGTCACCGTGCCGCTGCTGCTGCCCGCGCTCGGGTCGAGCCTGGTGCTGACCTTCGCACGGGCGCTGGGGGAGTTCGGCGCGACGATCACCTTCGCCGGTAGCTTGCAGGGCACCACCCGGACCCTGCCGCTGGCCATCTACACCACGGCGCAGTCCGATGTGGACGCTGCGGTCGCGATGTCGTTGCTGCTGGTGGTGGTCGCGCTGCTGGTGATCGTGGTGGCCCGGCCCAAGGCGGTGGAGGGACGGCTGTGAGCGGATTGCGCGCCGACATCGAGTTCCGGCGCCCCGACTTCACGCTGCGCGCGGAGTTCGAGGTGGCGCCCGGCGAGGTCCTGGCGGTGCTCGGGCCGAACGGGGCGGGCAAGTCGACGCTGCTGTCGGTGCTGGCCGGGCAGCTCGCCCCGCACCGCGGGCGCGTCGAGCTGGACGGCACCGCGTGGCTGGACACCGAGCGCGGGATCAACGTGGCGACGCACCGCCGCGGTGTCGGGCTGCTCGCGCAGAACGCCCTGCTGTTCCCGAACCTGACGGCGCTGGAGAACGTCGCATTCGGACCGCGCGCGGCCGGTGTCCGCAAGGCCGAGGCGCGGGAGACAGCCGGGCGGTGGTTGTCCGAGGTGGACGTCGCCGAGCTGGCGGCGCGCAGGCCCGGGCAGCTCTCGGGCGGTCAGGCGCAGCGCGTGGCGCTGGCCCGGGCGCTGGCGGCGAATCCGCAGTTGCTGCTGCTCGACGAGCCGCTGGCCGCGCTCGACGTCGATGCCGCTCCGGCCATGCGCGGGCTGCTGCACCAAGTGCTGCGGCGGCAGGAGAAACCGACCGTGCTGGTCACCCACGACGTGCTGGACGCGGTCGTGCTCGCCGACCGGCTCCTGGTGATGCTCGACGGCTGCGTCGTCGAGCAGGGCCTGACCCGCGAGGTGCTGGCCCGCCCGAAGGAGGCGTTCACGGCGCGGGTGGCCGGGCTGAACCTGGTGCCCGGGGTAGCAGCGGCGGACGGCGTTTCCTTCGGTGACAGCACGATCAGCGGCCGGATCGCCGAAGAGCTGGAGCAGGGCGAAGCCGCTGCTGCGGTGTTCGCGCCGTCGGCCGTCGCCGTGCACCGCGAGCGCCCGCACGGCAGCCCGCGCAACGCGATCCCGGTGCGGTTGGCGGCGCTCGAACCGCGCGGCGACGTCGTGCGGGTGCGCGGCGTGGTGCGGGACTGCTCGCTGGCCGCCGACGTGACCCCAGCGGCCGTCGCCGACCTGCGGCTCACCCCCGACGACGAGGTCTGGTTCGTGGTGAAGGCCGCCGAAGTAGCAATTCACCCCACATCAGGTGGATCATCTGGGGCGTGACTGAGCCATCCCCCTGGACGTACCTGATGGACATGGACGGCGTGCTCGTGCACGAGGAGCACATGGTGCCGGGCGCGGACGCCTTCGTGGCGGCGCTGCGCGAGAACGGCATCCCGTTCATGGTCTTCACCAACAACTCGATCTACACCCCGCGCGACCTGCGCGCCAGGCTGTCGCGCACCGGGCTGGACGTCCCGGAGGGCGCGATCTGGACCTCCGCGCTGGCGACCGCGCAGTTCCTGGAGAAGCAGCGGCCCGGCGGCACGGCCTACGTGGTCGGCGAGTCGGGGCTGACCACGGCGCTGCACAACATCGGCTACGTGCTGACCGATCGCGATCCGGACTACGTCATCCTCGGTGAGACCCGCACCTACAGCTTCGAGGCGATAACCAAGGCGATCCGGCTGGTCGAGGGCGGCGCGCGGTTCATCGCCACCAACCCCGACGAGAAGGGGCCGAGCCGGGAGGGCACGCTGCCCGCCACCGGTGCCGTCGCCGCGCTGATCGAGCGGGTGACCGGCCGCGCGCCGTACTACGTGGGCAAGCCGAACCCGCTGATGATGCGGTCGGCGCTGCGCCACCTGGGCGCGCACTCGGAGAACACGCTGATGATCGGCGACCGGATGGACACCGACGTGCGGTCCGGCCTGGAATCGGGCATGCAGACGATCCTGGTGCTGTCCGGGATCTCCGACGAGCACACCGCGGACCTGTTCCCGTACCGGCCGACGAAGGTGATCAACTCGATCGCCGACCTCACGGGCCACGTCCTGGATCCGTTCAAGGCCTGATCGCTACGACGGCGTCGCGGGCGGGGCGGGTTTCGGCACGGCGATGGCGCTGGTGACCTGGTTGAGCTCGTCGGCCAGGCGCTCAGCGGCATCGCGCACGAGCTCGGCGCGGCGGCTCAGCGAGCCCGACCAGTGGCGCTGCGCCGCCGCCAGGCGGTCGAGCAGGTCTGCCTGCAGCCGCAGCCGTTCGACGTGCGCCCAGTCCTGCCGTGCCGGACCGCGGAAGGCGCGCTCGATAGCCGCCGCGACCCGCTCCAGCTCCAGTTCCGTGATCATCCGAATCCCCAAGTCGCCGATTCCCTATGACCGTGGGACTGCATTGGGCCGATCGGTCGTACGCCGATGTGCCGTACGTCACCGAGGGCGCATGAACGCGTACACGTCGTCGGCGTCCACGATGCGCTTGCCCAGCGGCAGCAGCGATACCGGGACGAGCTTGAAGTTCGCGATGCCCAGCGGGATGCCGACGATCGTGACGCACAGGGCGATGCCGGTGAAGATGTGCCCGAGCGCCAGCCACCAGCCGGCCAGCACCAGCCAGAGGACGTTGCCGATACCTGCCATCGCGCCCGAGGTGGGCTCGTCGACCAGCCGCCTGCCGAACGGCCACAGCGCGAAGTTGGCCATCCGGAAGGACGCGATGGCGAACGGGATGCCGATGATCGTGATCGCCAGGACGACCCCGGCGACCACGTAGCCGAAGGCCATCCAGAACCCGCAGAGCACCAGCCAGATGATGTTCAGCAGCAACCGCATGCCTCCACCGTGCCAGCCCCGCATCCCGGCCGCCGAACCGAGGTAGTGGATCACACACCGGACCGTCTCGCAGGTGTGTTCCGAGCCGGTGGTTCCGCAATTTCAATGGAAATCGGACCTCTGATTTCCATTGAAATTGCGGAAGTTGTCCACAGGCACCGGTGTGTTGTGGTGCGACACGCCGATGGGTGCAGTTTCAATTGAAACTGCGGTGGGTCGGACCAGGCGGTGGGTCAGACGAGGAGGTCGCCGCTGAGGACCGTGACCGCGCGGCCGCGGAGGCCGACGCGGTTTCCGCGGAGGGCCATCTGGACGATGCCGCCGCGCTGGGACGCCTGTTCTCCGACGAACGTCGCGTCGTGCTCGTCCTCCCCGAGCTTCGCCGCCCACCAGTTCGCCAGCGTGCAGTGGGCCGAGCCGGTCACCGGGTCCTCCAGGATGCCGACCTGCGGGGCGAACACCCGGCTGACGAAGTCGATGCCCGGCCGGTCTCCCGGTGCCGTGACGATCACCCCGCGCGATGGGACGTCCGCCAGCATCGCGAAGTCCGGCCGCACCGCGCGGACCTCCGCGGCGGATGCGGCGAGCGCCAGCACCTTGGTCTCGCCCTCCGCGGCCTCCTCGATGGTGATGCCGGGCAGCCCGGCGGCCAGCGCCGCGGGCGGCTCCACCGGCTCGGCGCGGTCGACCGGGAAGTCCATCTCGATCCAGCCGTCGCCCTGCGCGGTGCAGGTGAGCACGCCGCTGCGGGTGTCGAAGCGCTGGTCGCCGCCGAGCACGTGCGCCGTCGCCAGGGTGGCGTGCCCGCACAGCGGCACCTCGGTCGAGGGGGTGAACCAGCGCAGTGGCTTGGGTTCGTCCTCCGGGCCGCCGGTCACGACGAACGCCGTCTCGGAGTGCCGCAGCTCGGCAGCGACCGACTGCATCCACTTCGCATCGGCAGGGGCGTCCAGCAGCACGACACCGGCGGGGTTGCCGGTGAAGGCGCTGTCGGTGAAGGAATCCACGACGAAAGCACGCATCCCTGAACGGTACGCAACGCCGAGCCGGCCAGTACCCGCATCCGGGGGTGGCCGACGGGCGTCCGGCCAGGACAAGATGGGTGACCTGCATCACTGAGTTTTCGGGAGGTCGTCGACGTGGATGCCGTCGAACCAGCTCAGCCCAGCTACGCCTCGGGCATCTCGGACGTGCCGCTGTTGGGCGACACCATCGGCGAGAACCTCGACCGGACGGCGGCGCGCTTCCCCGACCGCGACGCGCTCGTGGAGTTCGCGACCGGGCGCCGCTGGTCCTACCGGGAGTTCGTCGCCGAGGTGGACGCGCTGGCGGTGGGCCTGCTGGACGCCGGGATCGGCAAGGGCGACCGGGTCGGGATCTGGGCGCCGAACCGCGCCGAGTGGACCACGACCCAGTACGCGACGGCGAAGATCGGCGCGATCCTGGTCAACATCAACCCGGCGTACCGGGTGCACGAGCTGGAGTACGTGCTCAACCAGGCCGGGGTGCGGCTGCTGGTGTCGGCGCAGTCGTTCAAGTCGTCGGACTACGTGGCGATGGTGGAGCAGGTGCGGGTGAAGTGCCCGGGCCTGGAGCAGGTGGTGTTCCTGGATTCCCCGGAGTGGGCGGAGCTGGCCGGCGGCTCCGGCGATCCGCAGCGGCTGGCGGCGATCCGGCTGTCGGCCGACGACCCGATCAACATCCAGTACACCTCGGGCACCACCGGATTCCCGAAGGGCGCGACGCTGTCGCACCACAACATCCTGAACAACGGGTTCTTCGTCGGCGAGCTGTGCGGTTACACCGAGGCCGACCGGGTGGCGATCGTGCCGCCGTTCTACCACTGCTTCGGCATGGTGATGGGCAACCTGGCGTGCACCAGCCACGGGTCGGCGATGGTGATCCCGTCGGAGGGCTTCGACCCGACGGCGGCGCTGTCGGCCGTCGCCGCGGAGCGCTGCACCTCGCTGTACGGGGTGCCGACGATGTTCATCGCCGAGCTCGACCACCCGGACTTCGAGTCCTTCGACCTGTCCTCGCTGCGCACCGGGATCATGGCCGGCTCGCCCTGCCCGGTGGAGGTGATGAAGCAGGTCATCGGCCGGATGGGGATGAGCGAGGTGTCGATCTGCTACGGCATGACCGAGACCTCACCGGTGTCGACGCAGACCCGCGCCGACGACTCGCTGGAGCGGCGGGTGTCCACGGTGGGCCGGGTCGGGCCGCACCTGGAGATCAAGATCGTCGACCCGGCCACCGGCCTGACCGTGCCGGTGGGCACGCCGGGCGAGCTGTGCACCCGCGGCTACTCGGTGATGCTCGGCTACTGGGAGCAGCCGGAGAAGACCGCCGAGGTGGTGGACGCGGCGCGCTGGATGCACACCGGCGACCTCGCCGTCATGGACGAAGGCGGCTACGTGAGCATCACCGGCCGGATCAAGGACATGGTCATCCGCGGCGGCGAGAACGTCTACCCGCGTGAGATCGAGGAGTTCCTCTACACGCACCCGGACATCCTCGACGCGCAGGTCATCGGCGTCCCGGACGCGAAGTACGGCGAGGAGCTGATGGCCTGGGTGCGGCTGCGCGAGGGCGCCGCGCCGCTGACCGCCGAGGCGCTGCGCGAGTTCTGCGCCGGCAAGCTCGCGCACTACAAGGTTCCGCGCTACGTCCACGTCGTCGACAAGTTCCCGATGACGGTCACCGGGAAGATCCGCAAGATCGAGATGCGCGAAACCGCGAAGAAGCTCCTCGACCTCGAATGATCCAGCGGTGGTGGGCGCCTTCGGTCGAAGGCGCCCACCACCGGGGTCAGTTCTTGGCCTCGAGCTTCGCGAGTTCGGCGGCGTCCTCGGCGCCGAACTGGTCTTCCAGCTGTTCGGGCGAGGCGTCGACGTCGATCTGCGCCAGCGGAACGCCGCGGGCGCTGGAGATCGCGCCGAGGCGGCGGGTCGCGCGGTCCGAGGCGTAGGCCGTGAGCTCATCCTTGTCCAGCTCGAAGGGCGGCACCTCGGGTGCGTCCTCCGGCTTCCACTGGACCTGGGCGATGGCGTGCGGCAGCAGCTTGGCCATCTGGTCCTGCACCACGTCCCAGTTGCGCTCGTCGGCGGCCACGTGGCGGCGGCAGGTGAACGTGCCCCACGCCATGTGGCGGCGCTCGTCGTCGCCGATGCGCCGGATGACCTGCTGCATGCCGGGCAGGATGCCGCGGCTGACGCAGATCTTGTGCCAGGCGTAGTAGCCGGTCAGGGCCAGGGTGCCCTCGACCACGTGGTTGTAGGTGACCGACGCGCGCACCTGGTTCTCCGGGCTCGGGTCGGCGTGCAGAGCGTGCAGCGATTCGGGCAGCGCCCGGTAGAAGATCTCGCGGTAGCCGGGGTTCTCCTCGACGAGCCCGTGCAGGTCGTCGGTGAGCCCGACGGCGTCCAGCCACAGCCGGAAGACCTGGGTGTGCTTGGCCTCCTCGAACACGAACTGCGTCAGGTACATCTCGTCGCCGAACCGGCCCTCGGCGGCCATCGCGGACACGAACGGCTGGAGGTCCTGCGTCACGGCTTCCTCGCCGGCGATGAACTGCGCGCACAGGCCCGCCACGCTGCGCTGCTCGACCTCGTCGAGCCGCTGCCAGTCCTCGGCGTCCTTGCTGAAGTCGATGTCGGCGGGGTTCCAGAACTTGGCGTTGCCCTTGTTGAACAGCCGCAGCGGCAGCGAGTCCCAGTTCAGGCCGCTGGCCTTGAGTGAGTGGAAACCTTCGCGGTGGGCGGGGTGCGCGGTGGTGCTCGTCATTGAACGACTCCAGCTCGCCAAATTGTGAGGAATATTATGACCGTGATTTTCGATACTACGCAGTTTCGAGTCAAGGGGGGCGCGCGTCCCTCGAACGTAGGGTGGTGCGCGTGGCAGAACAGCGCAGCGCGCCGGTGGTCGGATTCGACCTGGACATGACCTTGATCGATCCGCGGCCGGGCATGGTGCGCGCGATCGAAGCCCTGAACGCGGAGTTCGCGTTGTCGCTGGACGGTGAGGAGTTCGCGGCGCACCTGGGGCCGCCGCTGGCCGACACGATGCGCGGCTACGGCTTCGACGAGCCGATGGTCGAGCAGCTCGTCGGCCACTTCCGCAAGATCTACCCGTCCGTGGTCGTCGGGCTGACCGAGCCGATGCCGGGCGCCGAGCGGGCGCTGGACGCGGTCCGCGAAGCGGGCGGGCGGACCCTGGTGATCACCGGGAAGTACGAGGCGAACGCGGCCCTGCACCTGAAGGCGTTCGGCTGGGACGTCGACCGGCTCGCCGGCGACGTCTTCGCCGCGGCGAAGGGCGAAGTGCTGCGCGAGGAGGGCGCGGCGATCTACGTGGGCGACCACCTCGGCGATGTCGTCGGCGCGAAGGCCGCGGGTGCGGTCGCGGTCGGCGTGGCCACCGGGCCCTACGGCGTCGACGAGCTGGTGGAAGCCGGCGCCGACGTCGCGCTGCGCGACCTCACCGAGTTCCCGGCATGGCTCGCGCAGCTTTGAATCAGCGCTTGCGGCTGCGCAGGACCGTGGCGATCACGCCGAAGATCAGCCCGGCGGGGCACAGCAGGGTCGCGAGGTTGAGCCAGACCGGCATGTTCTCGTAGCCGGCGGCGAACAGCGCGAAAATCGCGATGATCGCCAGCAGTCCCAGCCCGAACAGGATCATCGAAACCGGGAGGATCGCGGACCTGGGCGTAGCAGCTGCCATGCTGAGCAGCGTATTCAGCGACTGCGCCGAGTACCGCAGCGGGCCTTGGTCGATAAGGACGGGTGTTTTCGGCTGGGTACGCGGTACGCTTGCTGTGACGCGTCCCGGCGCGCCCAATTGCGTGGCGTTTTCGGGGCGCTTTCGTCGTGCCGGGGCCATTGGGTTCCGCTCGGCGGACAGCCAGAGGGACGACGAGGACCCGGAGACCGGGCCAGCGCATTCGACAGGGAACGGTGAGGACAGTGCCGACCGGCAGGGTCAAGTGGTTCGACGCGGAGAAGGGCTTCGGCTTCCTGACCCAGGACGGCGGGGAGGACGTGTACGTGCGGTCCTCGGCGCTGCCGTCGGGTGTGGAGGCGCTCAAGACGGGGCAGCGCGTCGACTTCGACATGGCGCAGGGGCGCCGCGGTCCGCAGGCCCTCAAGGTCAAGCTGTTGGACCCGCTGCCGTCGGTGGCGGAGGCGCATCGGCGTTCCGCCGACGAACTGCACGGCATGGTCGAGGACATGATCAAGCTCCTGGAGCTGAAGATCCAGCCCGACCTGCGCCGCGGCCGCTACCCGGACCGCAAGACGTCGAAGCGGATCGGTGAGGTCGTGCGCGCGGTCGCTCGGGAGCTGGACCCGGGCAGCAACTGACAGGCTTCAGAAAAGACTGTTTCCAGGCTCGTTTTGCGTGGCGGTGCGGGTGGCGGCCCCCCTGCGGGAATTACGGTCGCCTTCTCGCTGTGGGATCCCCGACATCATGAATGCCAATTCACCACGTCGGGGCTGTCCTCGCGAGAAGACGTCTGAGAACCCGCGGCGGTGCAAGCTGAGTCCCACACCGCAAGCGGCTGACGCCGCTTTCTGAACAGACCACGAAGGCCGGGCGCATCGCGGTGCGCCCGCCTTTTATGTCTTTCGTCAGGGGTGGTCGTGGTCGGTCGGCAGATCCGGCCGGGGTGTCCTGATCCATAGGTTCACCTGCATGAAAGCCAAGATCATCGCGCTCGCGGTGGCCCTCGGGGTCGCGATCGGCCCCGCCACCGCGCAGGCCGCGCCCGAACCGACCACGCAGACCATCGACGACTACCTGACCCGCGCGCTGGAATCCACCGACATGCCCGGGTTCTCGGTGGTGGTCACCAAGGACGACAGGATCGTGCACGCCGCCGGTTACGGCCACGATTCCGGCGGGCGGCCGGTCACGGCCGACACCCCGATGCGGGTCGCGTCGGTCAGCAAGTCGTTCACGGCCATGGCGGTCATGACCCTGGTCGACGCGGGCAAGATCGCGCTGGACCGGCCGGTCGTCGAGCAGTTGCCCGGGTTCGCCATGGCCGATCCGCGCTTCCGCGAGGTCACCGTCCGGCACCTGCTGAACCAGACTTCCGGTTTCTCCGACCGCACCATCGACATCAACTCGCTGGAGGAAGCGGGCTCGCTCGCCGAGTACACCTCGCGGCTGAGCACCGGCTCGCTGGCCGCCGAACCGGGCACGCACTGGGAGTACTGCAACGTCAACTACGACCTGGCGGCCCGGCTCGTCGAGGTCGCCGGCGGCCAGACCTTCGACGACTACATGCGGGAGCACGTGTTCGGGCCGCTCGGGATGAACCGCAGCGCGGTTCGCGACGACGTGCTCCGGCCGGCCGATGGCTACAACTCGCTGTTCGGCGCGTGGATCTCCCGCCCGGAGCTGCCCGGATTCCTCGACGGCAGCGGTGGCGGCGGCGTCATCACCACCGCCGCCGACATGGGGAAGTGGCTGATCACGCAGGGCGGCCACGGGCGTCAGCTGGTCGTGCCGGAGAGCCTGCCCGCCATGCACAGCCCTTCCGACGTGCACGAATACGGCATGGGCTGGGGCATTGACAAGCCCGCCGACGGCCCGGAAAGGCTGGTGCACGACGGGAACCTGTTCACCTACGCCGCGACGGAGATGGTCATCCCGGAGACCGGCTACGGCTTCGCAGTCATGACCAACAACGCTTCCCTCAACGGCGACTACTACGACATCCTCACCGGGCTGGTGGCGCTGAGCGAGGGGAAGACGCCCGAGGCGCCTGGCGGCGCGCGGCAGCAGTTCGAGCTGGTGCTCGGCCTGATCGGGCTGGCGGCCGTGGGGCTGGGCGTGCTCGGCGCGGCGCGTTCTCGTCGCTGGGCGGCCAAGCGCGCCGGGCGGCCGGTTTGGCGGATCGCGTTGCGGCTGGTGCCGGTGCTGGTCCCGGTCGCGGTGTTCCTGGCCTACCCGAGCCTGATCTCGTTCATCAGCAACGGCCGCACGGTCACCTGGGCGCAGATGACGTACTTCCCGCTGCCCTTGACGGTCGTGCTCCTGGTCGCGGCGCTCGCAGGGCTCAGCACCGCGGCGTTCCGGCTGCTGAGGCTGCGCGCCGTAAGGTCGTCCGGGTGAGGAACGGCGCGGCTCTGCTGGTCATCGCCGGGGTGTGCGCGCTCGCCGGTTACGGGCTCGACGCCGAGGTGTGGCGGCTGCTGCTGCTCGTGGCGCTGGCCGTGGTGGGTTACCTCCACGGCCGGCACCTGCCGGTTCGCCGCGGCTGGGCCTGGCTCTCTGTCGCCGCGCTGGGCGGGGTCGTCGGCGCGGTCGTGGACTTCTGGGCCGGCTTCAGCTCCCTGCTGTGCCTGACCGTTTTCGTGGCCTTGCCGTGGCTGGCCGGTCAGTTCCGGCGGCAGCAGGCCGAGTTGATCGTCGCCGGTCGGCAACGGGTCGAGCAGATGGAACGGGAGCAGGAGTTCGTCGCCGAGCGCGCGAGGCTGCGGGAACGCGCCCGGATCGCTGCGGACATGCACGACTCGCTCGGCCACGACCTGGCGCTGATCGCGCTGCGCGCCGGATCCCTCGAACTGGCCCCGGAAATGACCGACGTCAACCAGCAAGCGGCCGCCGAGCTGCGCGCCACGGCGGTCGCTGCCACGGACCGGCTCCGGCAGACGATTGGGATGCTGCGGGAGAACGGCACCCCAAGCGTCGAGCCGCCGGACGAGTCGGTGGAGGCGCTGGTCGACCGCGCGCGCAGCGCCGGGATGGCGGTGTCGCTGCTGCGCAGCGGCGAGCCGCTCGCGGTGCCGCCGGAGGTGGACCGCGCAGCGCACCGGGTGGTGCAAGAGGCGCTGACCAACGCCGCCCGCTACGCGCCCGGGGCGGAGGTGACCGTGCGGGTCGAGCGAATTCCCAACGGGCTCAACGTCATCGTGCGAAACTCGGCCGTCGACGCGCCGCCCGTGCTCGACGGCGGAAACGGCAGCGGGCTGTTGGCGCTGGCAGAGCGGGTCCGGTTGCTCGGTGGCACCTTCCGGGCCGAGCCCGGCGACGGCTTCACCGTGACCGCTCGGCTGCCCTGCCCGGTTGTGCCCGCGACGAAGGAAGATGGATGATCCGCGTGCTGTTGGCCGACGACGAGGCCATGATCCGCGCCGGGGTCCGGTCGATCCTGGCGACCGACCCGGAGATCGACGTGGTCGCCGAGGCCGAGGACGGACGGCAGGCCATCGAACTGGCCGCCGAGCACCGACCGGACGTCGTCCTGCTGGACATCCGGATGCCCCGGCTCGACGGGCTCGCCGCCGCGGCGGAACTGGCCCGCGCACAGCCGGAGGTCAAGGTCGTCGTGCTCACCACCTTCGACGAGGACGAGTTCGTGGCGCGGGCGCTCGGCGACGGCGCCCGCGGATTCCTGCTCAAGGCCGCCGATCCGCGCGAACTCCTCATCGGCGTTCGCGCCGTCGCCGACGGCGCGGCGTACCTGTCGCCCCGGATCGCGCAGCGGGTGATCGCCGGGATGCGCGGTGGCCAGGCCACCCGGCGAACCGCCGCCCGCGACCGGGTGGCGACCCTGACCCCGCGGGAACGCGAGGTGCTGGCCCTGGTGGGCGCGGGACTGTCCAATCAGGACATCGCGCGGCGGCTGTTCCTGGCCGAAGGCACCGTCAAGGCGCACGTCAGCACCATCCTGCAGCGCCTGTCCGCGAACAACCGCGTCCAGGCCGCGATCACCGCGTACGAGGCTGGGCTGGTCGACGACTGAAGCGGCGCGACAGGTGAGGCCCGCCGGATGTCACTGCTGGACGTTCAGGATCCAGCTGCCGCCGATGCCGAAGTCGACGCCGCCATCGGCGCCGGGCGTCAGCACCGCCGAGAACTTCTGGACCTCCACGTGCTCCAACCGGCCGCCGTCCGGCGGCAGCTGCAGCGTGTAGGCGTGCCGCGAGTCGGGCGGGAAGACCTGGCTGCGGCCGTCCAGCTCCTCGCCGCCCAGCCCGCGGTAGATGAACACCACCTGCCACGGGGCCGCCGCGACCTCACCGGGGACCGAGATCTGCAGCGGGCTGCGGTCGGGCACCCGCAGGTCGCCGACCGGGTTCTCCGGCGGCGTCACGCAGTTCTGCCCCGTCGCGTCGCAGTACTGGGCGGGGTTGACGGTCACCGAGTTCCCGTGGGAGTAGAAGGTGACCTGCGGTTCGCTGGGGGCGGCACAACCGGCGGCGAGCGCGATGCCCGCCACCGCCAGCAGCGGCTTCAGTCCACGATGCACGGTTCGAGCCTACGACTTGGTCCGTAATCGCGCGGTGGCCGGTGCGGACCGGCGCGGGAGGCGTGGCAGCAGCGTGCCACCACGGCCGGCCACGATCGTCTGCGCCAGCATCAGCGCCAGCGCGGCGGAGACCACCGCGAACCCGATCCAGTAGACCGGTGGCAGCAGGACGCCCAGCGCGCCGCCGAAGACCCAGCTGAGCTGCAAGATCGTCTCGGACTTGCCGAACGCCGAGGCCCGCGACTGCTCCGGCATGTCGTGCTGGATCACCGCGTCCAGGCAGACCTTGGCCAGCGCGCTGGCCGTCGCGCCGACCAGGCCGACCACCACCGCGAGCGGGAACCCGGCCAGCACCGCCGCGCACACCGCGACCGCCATCGCGCTGCCCAGGCAGGCGATGATCACCCGGTCCGGCTTGCCGAAGTGCATCTTCGAACCCAGCCCGTTGCCGAGGAAGCTGCCGACCCCGGCCGCGCCGCCGACCAGGCCGAGCAGCACCAGCTGCATGAACGGCTCGTGCTGAGTGCTCTGCTTGATCACGAACGCCGCGAACAGCGTCAGGAAGCCGGTCAGCAACCGGATGCCGCCGTTGCCCCACAGCGCCACCACCACGTGCCCGCTCAGCGGAACCTTCTTGGTCTGCGTCGGGTGCGAGCCGATCGACGTCGGCACCTCGCCCTCGGTGCTCTCCACCCAGCCCGGGATCCGCAGGCACAGCCACACGCCGCCGGCCGCCATCGCGGCCATGAACCACAGCGCGCCCTCGGAACCCAGCAGCCAGGCGAAGCCGGACGCGATCGCGCCGAAGATGCCGCCCGCGGCCATCCCGAACGCGGTCAACCTGGAGTTGGCCTTGGTCAGCGTGATCTGCGTCGGCAGCACCCGCGGCGTCATCGCCGCCTTGAGCACGCCGAAGGACTTCGACAGCACCATGCAGCCCAGCGCCGCCGGGTAGAGCAGCCAGCTGTTGAAGTTCAGCGCCATCACGGCCGCGAGCAGCACGCGGATCGCGAACGACGCGGCGAGTGCGAAGCGGCGGCCCTGCTGCAGCCGGTCCAGCGCCGGGCCGATCACCGGGGCGATCACCGCGAAGGGCGCGACCGTGATCAGCAGGTAGAGCGCGACCTTGTCCTTGCTCTCGCCGGTGGCGGCGGAGAAGAACAGGGTGTTGGCCAGCGCGACCGCCATCGCGGCGTCCACCGCGTAGTTGCCCATCACGGCGTAGGTGAACTTCGCGAGCCCGGACCGGTCGGCGCCGTCGGCGTGCGCGAGCGAGAAGAACATCCGCATCGCGCGTTGCGTCAGGTCCCGGCTGCGCCACGCGGCGACCCGGGTGACCGTCAGCTTCCGGGGCGGTGCCGTGCCCCGGGGCTGCTCGGGTTCGGGCTCCTCCTCGGCCCGGCCGGGGTGGTCTTCGGGCAGCGGCGGCAACCGCCGGCCATGACTGCGCGGCCGGTCGTAGTCCGGATCGTCCTCCCACGGATACCGCCGGTCGGCCCGCTGCTCGCCCCTGCTCGACGCCTCGAACCGGTGCTCGGCGCGCTGCGGCTCGTCGCGCTGCTCCGAGCCGTGCTCGGACGGCGTCTCCCGGCCGCCTTCGGCGTACCAACCGCGCTTGCCGCGCTGCCCGGCGCCCCAGCCCGATCGGCCGCGCGAGGCGTCCGACCGCTGGTCGTGGCGTCGCAAACCCATACCGTTCATCCTGCCTCACCCGCCTCTGGCCGTTCGGGTGTCCGCCGGATTTCGGCGTCCCGCGAATAAAGAGGACGGAACCGGCCCGCCAGATACACCTGGACACCATCGAGCGACATAAACGGCCCGAAACCACCCCGCCCGGGTGGCGAGAAGATTCGACGGGTCTCGCGTGTGGAGCGAACGGACCGTTCGTGCCGATAGGCGAGGTGAACAGGCCGTTCGCTCCATCCACCCAACACCGGCAGGTGTTGCCGGTTCGAGGTGAACGGACCGTTCGCGCCGATAGACGAGGTGAACAGGCCGTTCACCTCGATAGCTAGGTGTGGACAGGCGGCTTCGCCGCTCCGCAGAGCGGAGCCCCACCACAACCCCGCGTAACCACATCCCGAACAAGCCGCTGCAGCGGCCAGCACGACGCCTGCTCAGGCGGGTGTGAGGCGCCAGTAGCCGTAGGGGTTGAAGAAGATGTCCTCGTCGTCGTAGCGGTCGCACGACTGCTGCCGCAGCAGCCAGCGCGGCGAGTCCTCGGTGAGCCGGAAGCCCTCGCCGTCGCGGATCTCCGCCGCCCGCGGCTCGGTCAGCAGGTAGCCTGCCAGGCCGTCGATCAGCTCGACCCACTCGCCGAGCCGGTTCTCGTCCAGCAGCCCCTCGGCCTCCACCTCTACGTCGGGCACCCCGAGCAGGTGCATGCCGCAGGTGTGGAGCACCTCGCCGCTGTAGATCGGCCGCTTCACCCAGGCCTGGCGGAGGACATCGGGTTCGGCGGCGTCTTCGGCCAGCGCCAGCCACGTCTCCCGGCCGTGGGCGAGGCCGCTGCTCTCGCTCTTGATCGCGGTGGCGCCGCAACGCTCGAACAGCTCCGCCGCCACCGCCAGCATCCGCTCGGAGATGAAGGAGGCGTGCTCCTGTCCGCCCTTCGCGAGCACGTACGCGACCGAATCGTGCTCGTCGACCGCGGTCCAGTCGTCGTCGGTGAAGGTCAACTGCGCGAGGCAGGCCTCGAACGCGTCGGGCATCCGCGGGTCGTGCTCGTGCTCCGACGACTCCCGGTCCAGCGAGAAGAACGGCCCGCCGAACGCGCGGACGGCCGCCTCGACCACGTCGAAGTCCATGCCGGTGCCGAGCACGCAGAGCACGTGCAGCGGCTCCACCAGGTCGTCTTGATCATCCATGCGGCGACCGTACTAACGATCACGCCGGGACGAAGCGAACTCGGAAAATCGTCGGCCAGTACTTGCCGGTGAGCAGGAACTCGTCGGTGCCCGGCACCGCGGCGATGCCGTTGAGCACGTCGGTGCCCGCCCGCTCCCAGGCGCTCAGCAGCCCAGACGCGTCCACCACCGCGGTCACCTGCCCGGTCGCCGGGTCGATGCGCAGGATCTCGTCGCTGCCCCAGACGTTGGCCCAGACCTGGTCGCCGACGCACTCCAGCTCGTTGAGCTCCTCCGCCGCGGATCCGCCGCGCCGCACGTCGACGCCGCCGATCGGCGCGAACGTCGCCGGGTCCCGGAAGGTCAGCCGGTCGCTGCCGTCGCTCATGACCAGCCGCACCCCGTCGAAGCACAGGCCCCATCCCTCGCCCGAGTACTCCACACGGCGCAGCTCGTCCAGCGTCACCCGGTCTCGCTCCAGCGCAACCCCTTCCTGCCAGGTGAGCTGCCAGATACGGTCACCCGTGACGGTGATGCCCTCACCGAAGAGCTCGGCCGGGAGCCGGGCTTCGCGGCGCACCTCGCCGGTGGCGAGATCGGTGGCGCGGAGCAGCGACGAACCGTGCATGCCGGTGCCTTCGTAGAGGGTGCCGGCGGCGAGTTCGAGGCCCTGAGTGAATGAGGAGCGGTCGTGCGGGAGCACGGAGATCACCTCCGCTCGGAGGTGTGGCAGGCTTCCCGCGTGCCCAACGCCCTGATCGGTTTGCTCGCGGTCGTCCTGGCCGTCGTGTTGCGCTGGTACCTGCGGCGCGCACGCCACCAACCCCAGCCCGATGGCGAGCACCCAGCCGCACAGACAACGTCGAGTCGGGAGGAGTCGCACCCCGAAAGCTTGACACGGGCGGCGGCAGCGACGACCACGTACGGCACAATCGAGCATGTGACGCCTATGCCTGCTCCGATGACCAGCCCAGGCGCGGATGCCCCGTTCGAGGACATCGGGCACCCTGCGCCCGTGCCGCCGAACCCGGAGCTCGCCGCCGCCGAGGACGTCGCGCGAGCTGCGGCGGAGGACGAGGCGCGGCCCGGGGACGACCCGATCGGCTCGCCGGTGCTGACCCTGGACGCCGAGGCCGGCGCCTCGGTGGGGGCGCACGTCGGGATCGAAGCCGAGGGCCCGCACGCGGTCACGCACTACTTCGAGTCGAACTACCCGGGTTACGTCGGGTGGCGCTGGGCGGTCACGGTCGCCAGCGTCGGCCCGGGCGAGCCGGTGACGGTCAGCGAGGTCGTGCTGCTGCCCGGTCCGAGCGCGCTGACCGCGCCGGAATGGGTGCCGTGGAACCAGCGGGTGCGCCCCGGTGATCTCGGCGCGGGCGACCTGCTGCCGACCACCGCGGACGACCCGCGGCTGGCGCCCGGCTACCTGACCAGCGACGACCCCGCGGTCGAGGAGGTCGCCCACGAGGTCGGCCTGGGCCGCAAGCGGGTGCTCAGCCTGGAGGGCCGGCTGGAGGCCGCGGACCGCTGGCACAACGGCGAGTTCGGGCCGCGCGCCGACATCGCCAAGCTGGCCCCGGGGGCCTGCGGCACCTGCGGTTTCTTCCTGAAGCTGGCGGGTTCGATGGGCGGCGCTTTCGGCGTCTGCGCCAACGAGCTCGCGCCCGCCGACGGTCGCGTGGTCAGCGTCGAGTTCGGTTGCGGCGCGCATTCGGAGGTCGAGGTGGACACCTCGTCGACGGTGCCGGTGGCCGAGGTCGTCTACGACGACGCCACCCTGGACTTCGAGCCGCGCGGGTGAGCGGAACGGATCCGTTCGGTACGGCCGAGCTTCGGCGGGCCGTGCTGCAGTCCTGGGAGTCTTCGCCGACCCGGTTCCGCGAGGACGCCAACGCTGAGGAAGACCTCAGGCTCGGCGGCTACCGCGACCGGCTGCTGGTCGAGCTGGCGCAGAACGCCGCAGACGCGGCGGGCGCCGATGGCGTGCTGCGCGTCGAGCTCGTCGGCCGTGAGCTGCGGGTCGCGAACACCGGGTCGCCGCTGACCGCGACCGGCGTGGCGGGCCTGGCTTCGCTGCGCGCGTCGGCCAAGCGCGAGGGCGCCTCGGTCGGCCGGTTCGGCGTCGGGTTCGCTGCGGTGCTGGCGGTGTCCGACGAGCCGCAGATCGTGTCGACGTCCGGCGGCGTTGCGTTCTCCGCCGAGAGGACCAGGGAAGCGGCGGCGGAGCTGCCGGGCCCGGCGGAGGAGCTGGCGGCGCGAGAAGGCGCAGTGCCGGTGCTGCGGCTGCCGTGGGCGGTCGCCGACGAGCCGCCCGCAGGCTTCGACACCGAGGTGCGGTTGCCGCTGCGCCCCGACGTGGTCACGGACGCGCTGATGGCGGCGTTCACCGACCAGGCCCCGGATCTGCTGATCGCGCTGCCCGCGCTGACCGAGATCCGGATCGGCGAGAAGACCTGGCGGCGCGTGGACGAAGGCGCCGATCGGCTGGTCGTGCACGGCCCGACCCGCAGCGACCGGTGGCTCGTGCACCGTGCGACGGGCACGTTGAGCGAGACGGCGCTGGCCGGCCTGGGCGTCGAGGCCCGGCACGCCACGGAGTGGCGCGTGACCTGGGCGGTGCCGCTGGACGACGACGGCACGCCGATCCCGCTGGCCGAAGACGTGCTGCACGCGCCGACACCGACCGAGGAGCGGCTGTCGCTGCCCGCTCGGTTGCTGGCGAGCGTGCCGGTGGAGCCGGACCGGCGGCGGGTGGCGGCGTCGGCCGCCACGGACGCGGTGCTGACGTTCGCCGCCGAGTGCTATCCCGGGCTGGTCGGCAAGATCGCCGTGGAGCACCGGACGGCGCTGGTGCCGCTGCCGGGCTTCCCGCTGTCCGATGTGGACGACAAGCTGCGGCAGGGCGTCAACGACCGGCTGCGGGTCGCGGCGTGGCTGCCCGCGGCGAACGGGAACCTGGTGGCGCCGCTGGAATCCCGGGTCCTCGAATACATCTCGCCGGAGCTCGCCGAGCTGCTCAAGGACGTGATCCCGGGCATGCTCACGGCTGAGCTGGCGGATGCCCGGCACCGCAGGTCGCTGCACGTGCTGGAGGTCCGGCGGCTCGCCGCGGCGGAGATCGTCGACGCGGTCACCGGCCTGCAGCGCCCGCCGCAGTGGTGGTACAGCCTCTACGACGCGCTGGTTCCGATCGAGAGCGCGGATCCCGTGGCGCGCGAGGAGTTCTCCGCGCTGCCGGTGCCGCTGGCGGACGGCCGCACGGTGACGGGCGTGCGGGATGTCCTGCTCAGCCACCGAGACGCGGACCCGGATCCGGCGGCGCTGTTGTCCACTCTGGACATCTCGGGCCTGCGCATCGCGCACCCCGATGCGACGCATCCGCTGCTGGAGAAGCTCGGTGCGCACCCGGCCGGCCCGGCGGAGCTGCTCGACGCCCCGTCGCTGGAGGAGGCGGTGCGCAGCAGCGTCTCCGACGCGCGAGCCGGAGCGGACGTGCGGCCGTTGGCCGAGGCGGTGTTGCGGCTGGTCGCGAGCGCGCAGCCGCGCGACTGGCTGGGCGCACTGGCGCTGCCGGACGCGAACGGCGACTTCCGCCGCGCGGACGAACTCCTGCTGCCCGACGCGGCGCTGCTGGAGGTCATCGACGCCGAGTACATCGGTTCGGACGGGCCGCTCGCGGTGCTGGACGAGGCATTCGCCGCCGACCGGCCCGCGGAGCTGCTGCGGGCGATCGGCGTGCTGGACGACTTCGCGGTGCACGTCGAGGAAGACCCGGTCGAAGCGGACGACGACTTCCCGGACTCGCGCCACTGGTGGGCGGAGCAGGAATCCGCGCAGCCCGAGAACTGGCCGCCGGCCAGGTTCATCGGAATCCGGGACCTGGACCTGGTCGCGGACGACTGCTGGCCGGCGGCGATCCGCCTGCTGGTGCGGAATCCGGAAACCCTGCGCGCCCTGCGCGAACCGAACAGCTACTCGGCCTGGTGGATCGCGCGCTACGCGCTGCTCGCAGGCCAGCCGCCCCGGCATTGGCGCCTCGCGGCTGCTGGGGAGCTGGCGGGCCTCTTCGACGCGGTGCCCGACGTCGGGCTCGACGACGAGCAGCTGAGGATCACGGGCGTGCGCAGCGAACTCGTCATCGACGATTCCGACGACGCTGCGGACCTGCTGGAACGCCTCGGCGACCCGGATCGCGCCGTGCGCGCCGGAACTGCGCTGCGCGCGCACCAAGCGCTGGCGGACGCGGTCGCGTCGGGCGTCGTGGACCCGGCCGAGATCGATCTCCCGGAGATGGTGCGCTCGGTGTCGGGCGCGGTGGTCAGCACCGGGCGAGCGGTGGTCCTCGACGAGCCGTGGATGCTGGGCGTGCTGGAAGCGCCGCTGGTGATCGCGGGCGGCAGCCCGGACCAGTTCGACGCGGAATCCCTGGCGGAACTCCTGGATCTGCCGCTGGCATCGGAAGAGAACACGATGCAGGTGGTGGACGAGGGCCGCGCCCAGAGCTGGCCGGAGGTGGCGCGCGTCCCGGCGGCGTGCGAGCTGCTGGGGATCACGGTGCCGACCGGCGAGGTCAGGCTCCACGACACGCTGCGAGTCCGGTCGTCGACGGGGGAGCAGCGGGTGCACTGGTGGGTCGACAGGACGGGGAAGGTCCACGCGGAGCGAACCCCGGACGGCCTGGCCCGAGCCCTGGCCTGGGCATCGGGGTCCTGGCACGAGAGGTTCGCCCTAACGGCCCTGCTGGCGGACCCGGAAGCGGCAACCCTCCTGCGCTGAGCGCTTCACCCGAAGCGCTCAGCCTTGACGGCGGCTAAGAAAACACCCCAAGCCTGCGGCCGAAAGGCCAAGGTCCCACCATCCCGATCCTTGGTGTCCCGAACCCCGACGACGTCAGGCCCTGAGCCGACCTCGACGCAGTTGCCCTCCTCACCGCTGTAGCTTGACTTCCGCCAGTTAGTGATCGGCGACATGGCGTTCCTCCATCTTCTTCGCGCATGCAGCGATGAGATCGGTAGATTCGCGAGGGCTCAACGCTGCTTTGGTCAGACTAGCCACGGACTCGACGAACGGGGAAGTGTCGGCCGGGTCGTCCAGGAAGGTGCCAGCGCGGCGATGCTCCAAATAGACGATGCTTCGCTGCCGTTGGAACTCCATGAGCAGCTGGTTGCCGTTCAGTCCGACATGCGCGCCTAGCTCGTAAGGGATTACCTGGACCGTGATGTGCGGGCGAAGCGTCATACGCGCGATGTGCCTGAGCTGTTCTCCCATCACGTCGTTGCCTCCGACTGGACGGTGCAAGACTGACTCATCGATCAGAGCATGGAACTCCACTGGGCTCTTTCCAGTTAGGACGCTCTGTCGACCGAGGCGCAAAGAGACCCTGGATTCGACGTCGCTGTCCTTGAGTCCGCCAGCAAACATGATCGCTCGCGTGTAGTCGGCGATCTGAAGCAAGCCTGGGACTGGCCCCAACGCCATGTCGGTGATCTTCGTTGCGCTCCGCTCGAACTCCAGCAGGGCAACGAGTTGCTGTGGCAGTCCTGGGTTTCCCACTTCCCACCAGTGCGGCTTGTGTGCGTCCTCGGCGAGTTCAAGGATGCGCGTTCGCTTCTGCCCCTTGATGCCGAGTGTTCCCAGGATGATTGCTATCTCAGTTTCTGAAGGAACCTTGGCCCCGACCTCGATCCGGCCGAGGGTCGCCCTTGACCAATCACACTGTTCCGCCAGTTCCTCTAGTCGCAGGCCAGCTTCCTTTCGAAGCTTGCGAATCTCGGCGCCCAGCCCTCGTGAACGTGCAGTTGTCATATACCCACGCTATTTCAGGGCCTGAGATTGCGCCATTACACATAACGGTGAACCGGCTTGATCGGAGATAGCTGGACCGGTCTCATCTGGTCAGAGACCACAAAAGGAGGTCCCAGTGTCCGACTACTTGACCTACGTCTGGCGCCCGGTCACGGGAGGCCGCCACGCATTCCCCATCACAGCAACGAAAACCCCTGCCGGTACCCCGGTGGTCGCGTTCTGCGGAGCAGAAGCGGACGCAGCAGAGCTACACGATCGCTCCGAAGTGGACTGGATCCGAGAAGACACCTGCATGCACTGCTGGCACGCCCTCACCACCCGCCCCTGACACCTGACACGTCCGGGTGGAGGTGGCGTTTTCGCGCGAAAACGCCACCTCCACCCGGACGTGTCAGGTGTCAGGGGCGGGTGGTGAGGGCGTGCCAG
>NZ_SMKW01000026.1 GCF_004348985.1 Saccharopolyspora elongata
TGTCGGGGGAGTTGGGGGTGGCGTCCGGGGCGTCGGGTTTGGGGCTTGGGGCGTCCACGCTGGACGGTTTCGTGCTGGCCGGGCCGTCGACCTTCCGGAGGCCCTTCAGGGCGTCCTTGATGCCTTCCCAGATCTCGTCGAGCTTCTTCAGCAGCGGCTGGAGCTTGTTCAGGGAACGGGTCAGCTTGGTGATGACGTCCGAGATCTTGCTGACCCACTTGGCGATCAACCCCGCCGCTTCCGCGACCACGGCCGGGGTGCCGATGCCGAGGGTGCCGCCGATTTCCGCGATCCAGCGCGGGATCCGGGTGATCAGCGCCGCCACGCACTCGGCGACCAGGTCGCGCACCAGCTCGCGGACGATGCCGACCAGCACGCCGACGATCTCGACCACCGTGCTGATCGTGTTCGCCGCGCCGCCCGCCGCCTTGATCTGCTCGGCCTGCTTCGTCGTGGCGTTCTTGTAGGCGTCGGCCGCCTCGCCGGTCCAGGTGCCGGTGATGTTGTTGACCTCGTTGGTGAAATCGGCCGCGACCTGCTCCACCGACTTCGCGACGTTGCCCCACGTCTGCGCGTAGGCGGAGATCTGGTCCGGGTCGCCG
This sequence comes from Saccharopolyspora elongata, assembly GCF_004348985.1. GTDB lineage: Bacteria > Actinomycetota > Actinomycetes > Mycobacteriales > Pseudonocardiaceae > Saccharopolyspora > Saccharopolyspora elongata. The sequence continues at coordinate 603 of NZ_SMKW01000026.1, forward strand.
GCCAGCCAGTCCAGGGCGTCCGACAGCGGCTTGACATGCTCCATCAGCCAGGACACCGCGTACGAGACCAGCGTGCCGACCGGGTCCATCACCATCGACAGCGCTTCCAGGCCCGTGCCGGCCGCGCCGAGCGCGATCTCCGACCAGGAACCCGATTCGATGCCGGACTGGAGGTCGCCGACGGACTCGAGGATGCCGATGCCGCTCACCGCGGTGGTGGAGTCCTGCCGCTGCGCGACCAGCGGGTTGTCCGCCATCACACCTCCCAGCCGGAGAAGCTGTCGGCGTTCGCCTGGTCACCGGATTCGTACGTCTGCGCGGTGTCCTTGACGTTGCCGGCCTGGTCGCTCATCGATTCCGATGCGGTGGACAGGGCGTCGACCCCGGGCTGCGAGACCGCCTGCACGATCGGCACGAAGAACGAGCAGATCACCCCGTAGGCCTCGGAGCCCATCGTGACCTGGTTCGCCGCGTCCAACGCGGTCTTCAGCTGGTCGGAAAGCGCGTCGAGCTTGCTGGCGTGCGCCCGGAGTTCCTCCGGCGACACGTCGAATGCGTTCGTCATCGTCATCCCCCAGGCGACGGTCAGCGCAGGTAGGAGTCGTCCTCGAAGTCTTCGTCGTCGGGCGGCCGGCGCTCCGCACCGTCCTCGGCCTCGGGATCGGGGAAGCGCTCGCGGTAGGCCGACACGACCGCGTTGACGGTCTCGGTGTCGTCGCCGACCGTGGCCGACATGACCTCGGCCACCTGGTCCCGGATGCCCGCCTGGGCCTGCCGCATGGTCGTCAGCACCGACTCCGCCAGGCCCGCGCCGGACATCCGGCGCGCGTCGTCGGTGATCTGCAGGTCGGTGACCGCGCCGGCGCTGTCGACCGTCACCCGCACCACCCCGTCGCGGGACTCCGCGGTGGCCTTGACCGCCGTCACCTGCTGCTGCATCTGCTGGTAGCGGTCTGCCTTCGCCTGGATGCCGGCGGCCCAGCGCCTGATCTCCTCCTCGGTTCGCGCGCCGTCGACGCCGAACACCGGTTCGCTCACGAATCCCCCATTGGCCGCTTGGCTCCCGATCTTGCGCAGGCTAACCGCGGCCTCGACGGCGGGTCAGCGATTCGGCGCGAAACTGGCCCGATCAGAGCAGCGCCCGCCCACCGTCGGCAGGAGTGGCGTTGACTACTCCCGGTGCTGGTGGATGCGGGTTCTGAGACCTCGCTGTGATATCCAGGTAAGGGTGACCCTCCAGCCGCTCGCGACCGCCGTCCACCGCGCCTACACCGCGGATCTGGACGCCGAGGACTTCTACCGGATGCTGCGCCTGCGCGTCGACGTGTTCGTCGTCGAGCAGGAATGCCCCTACCCGGAGCTGGACGGTCGCGACCTGGAGGAGACCACCCGCCACTTCTGGATCGACTCCGCCGACGGCTACGTGCTCGGCTACCTGCGGCTGCTGGAAGACCCCGACGGCACCTTCCGCATCGGCCGGGTCTGCACCGCCAAGAGCGCGCGCGGGCTCGGGCTGGGGCGCAAGCTGATGCGCGCCGCGGTCGCCGAGGTGCAGCACACGCCTGCCGTGCTCGCCGCCCAGACCTACGCCAAGGAGTTCTACCGCTCCTTCGGGTTCGTCGAGGACGGCGAGGAATACCTCGAGGACGGCGTCCCGCACGTCGACATGCGCCGGGAGCCCCGCCGGCGGGCGTGACCGGCGCTACTCGGGACTTGACCGCGCTCGATCGGGCCGCAACGCTCCCGGCGCTTCGCGGCCGGGTGAATCGCGCGCATCCCTCCTGCCGGTCCCGCACCGGCCCCGACGCCGCCTGAGCCAGTCCCGGCCCAGGGGCGTCTTCGACGCGCGGAGACCCACCGCGGCTACCTGGGATCCGGCACCATCGACTTCCCAGCGTTCTTCCGCGCGCTGGTGGACATCGGCTACACCGGGCCGATCACCTTCGAGAGCTTCTCCTCGGCCGTGGTGGACCCGGTGCTTTCGGACACCCTCGCGGTGTGGCGGAACCTGCGGGACGAGAACGAGGACCTGGCCCGCCACGCGCACCGCTACATCACAGACGGGCTGCACGCCGCCCGCCGGTGACAGTGGACGGCGACTTCGCGCGAAATCGCCGTACCGCGGGCCCCGGCCGCAGTGGTGCTGGTCTCGTCGCCGCCGCGGCCGGTTGGTCCGCCGGGCCGGTTCTGCGACGATGCACCTTGATCCGAATGCAAGGGGTGCGCCAGGAAGCCGGTGAGAATCCGGCACGGTCGGCGCCACTGTGACCGGGGAGCGGCCCTCCCTCGCGAGCCACCGGGGAGACCTGGGAAGGCCGGAGGGGCGCGGTGATCCGGGAGTCAGGACACTGCCGCCCCTTGTTCCCGCCACCGGGGCGTCCGAACCCCGAGGAAGGAACACCGGCATGACCGCTGCCCCGCGCTTCCCCTTCTCCGCCGTCGTCGGCCACGACGACCTCCGGTTGGCGCTGCTGCTCAACGCCGTGCACCCGGCCATCGGCGGCGTGCTCGTCCGAGGGGAGAAGGGCACGGCGAAGTCGACCGTGGTGCGTGCGCTGGCGTCGCTGCTGCCGCCGCTAGACGTGATCACCGGCTGCCGCTTCGGCTGCGCCCCGCAGGCCGCCGACCCGCAGTGCCCGGACGGCCCGCACGGCTCCGAAGCCGCGCAACGACCCGCCCAGCTCGTCGAACTCCCCGTCGGCGCCACCGAGGACCGGTTGATCGGCTCGCTCGACCTGGAACGCGCCCTGACCGAAGGGGTCCGCGCCTTCCAACCCGGCCTGCTCGCCGCCGCGCACCGGGGCGTGCTCTACGTCGACGAGGTGAACCTGCTGCACGACCACCTCGTGGACCTCCTGCTGGACGCCGCGGCGATGGGCCGCGCGCACGTCGAGCGGGAAGGCGTTTCGGTCTCGCACGCGGCGTCGTTCCTGCTGGTGGGCACCATGAACCCGGAGGAAGGCGAGCTGCGCCCGCAGCTGCTCGACCGGTTCGGCCTCACCGTGCACGTCGCCGCGTCGCGGGACGTGGCGACCCGGACCGAGGTGGTGCGCCGCCGCCTGGCGTTCGAAGCCGACCCGGCCGGGTTCGCCGCGAGGTGGGCCGACGCCGACGCCGAACTGGCCGAGCGGATCGCCGCCGCCCGCGCCCGGGTGGGCTCGGTGGACCTCCCGGACGCCGAGCTGCGCCGGATCTCCGCGCTGTGCGCGTCCTTCGACGTCGACGGCATGCGAGCCGACCTCGTGCTGGCGCGTACCGCGACAGCTCATGCGGCCTGGCGCGGCGCCGAGGCGGTCGCCGAGGAGGATGTCGAGGCGGCGGCCCGGCTCGCGCTGCCGCACCGGCGCCGCCGCGACCCGTTCGACGAGCCCGGCATCGACGAGGACCAGCTCCAACAGGCCCTGTCCGAGGCGGCGGAGCACGCCGACGACGGCGACGACGAACCGCCGGAAGGCCCGGACGACGGCGGTCAGCCGCCGGAAGGGCCCGAAGGACCCACCGGGCCGGACGGCGGAGCCGACGGCTCGGAGGAGCGCAGCGACGACCGGGCGCCCGCGGAGCGGCCGCCGGCGGCGCCGGCGCTGGCTTTTCAGGCGCGGCTGCTGGAGGTGCCGGGGCTCGGCGACGGCGCGCCGGGGCGGCGGTCGCGGTCCCGGGCGCGGAGCGGCCGGACGACGCGGGCATCCACTGTGGAGGGTCACGGCATCCACCTGGCGGCCACGCTGGCCGCCGCGGCGCCGCACCAGGTCGCGCGCGGGCGCAGCGGCTCCGGGCTGGTGTTGCGCGGCGACGACCTGCGGCGCGCCATCCGGGAGGGGCGCGAGGGGAACCTGGTGCTGTTCGCGGTGGACGCGTCGGGGTCGATGGCCGCGCGGGAGCGGATGTCGGCGGTCAGCGGCGCCGTCCTGTCGCTGCTGCGGGACGCCTACCAGCGGCGCGACAAGGTCGGCGTGGTGACCTTCCGCGGCGATTCGGCGGAACTCGCGTTGCCTCCGACGTCCTCTGTGGACATCGCGGCCGCGCGGATGCGCCGGCTGTGCACCGGTGGCCGCACGCCGCTGGCAGATGGACTGCTGCGCGTGCACCGGGTGGTGCAGACCGAGCGGATGCGGGACCCGCAGCGCCGGGCCCTGGTCGTGCTGCTGACCGACGGTAAGGCAACCGTGCCGCTGGATTCCGGGCTCACCGGGCGGATTCGCACGCAGCGCGCTGTCGATGATGCGCTGCGCTCAGCGGGCCTGCTCGCCGACGCGGGCGTCGCGTCCGTCGTGGTGGACTGCGAGAACGGTCCGGTCCGGCTCGGCCTGGCCGGCCGGCTCGGGGCCGCGCTGGCCGGTCCCTGCCTGCGGCTAGAGGAGCTGTCCGCGGACAACGTCGCCGGCGTCGTCCGCGCGGTCCGGGACGAGCGGCCCCGCGCCGCTTGATCTCTTTTTGATTACGAGATCCGACGTTCCGTCTTCTGGCCCACCCGACCGATTGGTACGGTGACGCCGTCCACCTGACCCCCAGGGGTGGACCCGCAAGATGCCCCCGCGCTCCCGGTAACCCCCAGGCCGGTCGAGTGCGGGGGCTCTTTTAAATCGCCCCTCACGCAGCCCGGTCGCCGACCGAGGGCGCGACGACCCGGGTCCGGTGACCACGCGCGCCACGACCAGCGCGGTCAGGTTCGGCGCCAGCGCGGAAACCACCCCGCCCGCCGCGGCGGCGAGCATCGTGCCGCGCATGACCGGCAGCCGGCCGAAGCGGTCCGACAGCAAACCCCACAGCGGCTGGGAAAGGCCGTAGGCGAGGAAGTAGCCGCTGGCGACGGCGACCGCCGCGGCCAGCGGTTCGTCCAGCGCCAGCGCGATCAGCAGCAGCATCGGGGTGACCGCGAAGCGGTCGAAGTTGGAGATCAGCGCGGCGAAGGACAGCGCCAGCGGCGGCCTGGTCGGCATCGGGCGACTCCTCGCTGACTGGGACGACCGCCCATGATCGTCGCCTGCACCGTTCCAGAACCCCGTGAGGTCGGCCACCATCGAGTCGGTGGCATTAGGCCATTGGGGGCGATCAAGCGGGTGAGGCATTGCGGATTTGTCTCGTATCGGCGTTCGCGCGCGGGGTGCGGTGCTAGGTTCGGGCGCGCTGCGGGGAAAGACGAACCTTCTGGGGAGAAGCGATGACGGGGTCGATTGGATCGGCAGCGGCAGGGCTCGCCGCCACGAACGACGCCATGCAGGGCATCATCAGCGCGGCCAACAGCGGCGGCTTCCAGGTCACGCCGGAGGCGGGCGACGAGCTGATCAGGGTCTTCCGGGAGTTCCAGGACGCCGCGCTGCTGGATATTCAGAGAGAGCTGTCCAACCTGAAGTACCGGACCCCTTTGGGCGATAGCCCAGCAGGACAGGCTATCGCCGACTTCAACGAACAGGTTGTAGCGGGCGGCGACGGTCGTTCCTATGAAGAACTGATCTTGCAGATGAAAGAGCGAGTGCCTCAAGTGATCGAAGCGATCAAGAAGGGCATTCAATCCTACCGGGAAGTCGACGAGGGCAACGCTGGCAACGTTGGCGTGCGGGATTGAGAAACGGGGATTGCTCAGGTGCGTAGGTCGTTGACGAAGTCTGTGATCGCCGGAGCGCTCGCGCTGTTGGCGATGGGTGTCGCGGGCTGTGGATCGTCGGTCACTGGCGGAACCGGCGACGGTTCAGGAGAAACCGGGGAGAGCGCATCGCCGACGAGCAATGCGGCAGCAGCCATTGATCCCTGCCAGACGTTGAAGTCGGCCGATACGGCAAAGCTGGGCGTCAAAGGTCCTGGCACGCCCAAGCGCTACGCGGGTGCTCCTGGCTGTGATTTCAAGCTTGCTGTAGGTGGCATTTCCGTGGTGGTGAACAGCGACAAGTCGGTGGACGAACTGAACCTCACCGAAGGCAAGGTCGATGCCGTCTCTGTCGCAGGTGTGGACGGCAAGCGCGTCCGCGAGCTCGTCGGTCCGGGAGACTGCGGGGTGTTCTTCCCCCTATCTCCAAAGGAATCCATTGCGATTAACGCCACCGCGCGCGACACCGAGTCGGCCTGCCTGGCGGCGCAGGAGGCTGCGCCGTTGGTGCTGGCGAATCTTCCGAAGAACTGAAGAATTCGGCACAGAACTTAAAAAGGTAAATCAAGGGGGAAGTCATGACGTCGCCACCGGGTGGTGGGTCGGAATACATCGCCGATCACGAGCACTCCGCGTACGAGCAGGGGAAGCAGGAGTACGCGGGCGCGTCCAACGTGCCGATCATCGGCAATGTGCTGACGGACGTGTTGTCGAAGGCCAAGGCCACGGCGGAAGCGTCGAAGTACGGGCAGGAGCAGGCCAAGGCCCTGTCGGTCGACCAGGAGCTTCGCGAGAAGCCCGGTTCGCTGGGGAACACGCACTACCTGTCCTTCGAGCACAAGGAGATGGACCGGTTCGTCCGGGAGAACTTCGACCCCACCGCGGTGCACGACGTCGGCCGCGTCTACCACGGCCACGGGGCGAAGTTCCTGGAGTTCGCCGAGCAGATCCGGCAGGCCGCGACGAAGACGGAGCACACCTGGCAGGGCGAGGCCGGTGACGCCATGCGGAAGCACGTCACGCAGCTGGCCGACCACATGTCGCACTCCGGCAACGCCGCTCAGCTCACCGCCAACCAGGTCGGCATGCAGGCCGAGGCCGCGGAGCGGGCGCGGAACTCGATGCCCGAGGTCGTCGAGTTCGACATGAAGCAGGAGCTGAAGAACTACTTCTCCGACCCGAACCCGTTCACGGCCCTCAGCCGGGCCAACGACATCGTGGAGAAGCAGGAGAAGAGCCAGGCCGCGCACCAGGAAGCGGCCCAGGTGATGTCGAAGATGGAGACCGACTTCGGGACGGCCGCGGCGCAGACACCGGCGTTCGTGCCCGCCCCGCGCGGGCCCGAGGAACAGCCCGGCACGTCGGAGCCGTCGCAGAACACGATCGGTTCCATCAACCCGTCGAGCACGCCCGCGTCGACCCAGTCGGCCTGGTCCGGCCCGAACACCTCGACGCCTCAGTACAGCCCGCCCAGCTCGCCGAACGTCCCGCCGAGCAGCACGAACGCGGTGTGGCAGCAGAGCCCGCCGGCCTCGCCGCCGTCGGACACCCGCTGGAATCCGAACACCGGCCAGTGGGAGCGCCAGAACCCCTACAACGGACGGTGGGCTCCGCTGCCGCCGAACCAGCAGCGCCCCGGCCCCGGCGGGCCCGGTGGCGGACGCCCGGGCGGCGCCGGTGGCATGGGCGGTGGCCGCGGCGGCGGACCGGGTGGTGCCGGCCGGGTCGGCGGTGTCGGTGGCGGCCAGCTCGGCGCTGGTGGTCGTGCCGGTATCGGCGGTCTGGGGGCCGCCGGTGGTGCGGGTGCCGGTGGCGCCGGGGCCGGTGGTGCGGCCGGTGGTCGTGGTGGTGCCGGGATGGCCGGCGGCGGCGCGGCCGGTCGCGGCCAGGGCGGCAAGTCCGAAGAGGACGACGAGCACGAGAGCAAGTACGTGGTCGACACCGATGAGGCCTGGGACGACCTCGGGTTGCCGAAGGTCGCACCGCCGGTGTTCGGCGAGTAGCCCGCCCGCGTCCGAAGTTTCGCGCGATTCCCCGGGGAGCACCTGTTCCCCGGGGAATCGAGGCGTGCCCAGAAGGGGAAGAGATGATCGAATCGTTCACGCTTTCCGCGGAGGCGGCGGACGTCCTCGGCGAGGATCTGCGGGTCGACCTTCGGCAGTTCCCGTTCGAGATCCCGCACTTCGCCGCCACGCTCGACGAACGCGCGCGGCTCCGCAAGGACGTCTGGGGTGGGCTGGAGCAGCGCCGGCTGGCCGATCGCGGCCGCGCCGAACCGGAGGTGGAGCAGGCGCTGAACCTGCTGCACCGCCCGGAGATCGGCGTGGCGGTCACCTCCTACGACGGCAAGTCGGACGCCGTCTACCGGGCGCGCGTGGCGGTGGCCGGGCGGGCCGGGGTGCTGGCGGTCCAGGAGGAGCAGGGCCTGCGGATCGAGTTCATCGACGTCCGCGGCCTCGCCCGGGTCTGCGTCGGCCTGCTGCCGGAGGTCCCGGCCGGCAAGCTCGACGCGGGGACGATCGCCGCCGGCGGCGAGCCGAAGCCCCAGCCGGTGCGAGAGGCGGAGCCGGATTCGTGGCTGGGTTCGGCGCAGCCGGGCGCGTCCAGGCGCGGCGGCGGGGACCTGCGCAAGGTGGAGAAGATCATGGCCCTGCCGACGCGGCGGGTCGGCTACTTCGTGGTGACCGGCCGGGACGGCGGCGGGCAGCCGGTCCGGCTCCCGGCGATCGGCTGGCGGGACACCGAAGAAGGCCGCTACAGCGTCACGACGCGCCGCAACAACGACGGCGAGCGCTGGAACACCTTCGGGCCAGCGGACAAGCAGCGGCTGGCCCGGTACCTCGACGAGCAGCTCGCGGCCTTCCGGCCCGCCCGCTGAGACCGCTCGGGACGAGTCGGACGGTGCCGGGGCGGCCCGTTAGGGTCGGGGCATGCCTCAGGGACAGCCTTCGACAGTGCCGAACGACGGGTTGACCACTCGCCAGCGCCGCAACAGGCCGCTGCTCGTGGTGCACACCGGCGACATGAAGGGCAAGTCCACCGCTGCCTTCGGGCTCGCCCTGCGCGGCTGGAACCAGGGCTGGTCGATCGGGGTGTTCCAGTTCGTCAAGTCGGCGAAGTGGCGCGTCGGCGAGGAATCGGCGTTCCGCGCCCTGGGGCGGTTGCACGACGAGACCGGCGAGGGCGGGCCCGTCGAGTGGCACAAGATGGGCGAGGGCTGGTCGTGGGCCCGCAAGAAGGGCAGCGAGGAGGACCACGCGGCGGCGGCGCTGGAGGGCTGGCGGGAGATCGCCCGCCGGATCGGCGAGCAGCGCCACGGCCTCTACGTGCTGGACGAGTTCACCTATCCGCTGCACTGGGGCTGGGTCGACGTCGCCGAGGTCGTCGAGACCCTGCGCGACCGGCCCGGGCACCAGCACGTCGTGATCACCGGCCGCTACGCCCCACCGGCCCTGATCGACGCCGCCGACCTCGTCATGGAGACCACCAAGGTCAAGCACCCGATGGACGCCGGCCAGAAGGGCCAGAGGGGCATCGAGTGGTGACCGATTCCTCGCACGCCCGGGTGGTGGTGGCCGCACCGGCGTCCGGGCAGGGGAAGACCACCGTGGTGACCGGGCTGCTCGGCGCGCTGCGGCGGCGCGGGACCGGGGTCGCGCCGTTCAAGGTCGGCCCGGACTACATCGACCCCGGCTACCACCGGCTCGCCGCCGGCCGCCCGGCCCGCAACCTCGATCCCGTGCTGGTCGGCGAGGAGCGGATCGCGCCGCTGTTCCGGCACGGCGCCGCCGACGCCGAACTGTCCGTCGTGGAAGGCGTGATGGGCCTGTTCGACGGCCGCATCGGGCCGGGCGAGGGGATCGCCGCCGGATCCACTGCGCACGTCGCGCAGCTGCTGGACGCGCCCGTGGTGCTGGTCGTCGACGCGAGGGGCCAGAGCCACAGCCTCGCCGCGCTGCTGCACGGTTTCCGCAGTTACCGCCCGGAGGTCCGGATCGGCGGCGTGATCCTCAACCGGGTCGGCTCGCAGCGGCACGAGCAGGTGCTCCGCGACGCCGCCGACAACGCCGGCCTCCCGGTGCTCGGCGCGATCCCGCGCGCCGATGATCTCGCCGTCCCATCGCGCCACCTCGGCCTCGTCACGGCTGCCGAGCACGGCGGCGAGGCCGTCCGCGCGGTCGAGGCGATGACCGAAGTCGTTGCCCGGTCGGTGGATCTCGACGCGGTGTGCGCGTTGGCCCGCTCGGCTCCCGGATTGCCCGGCGCCGCCTGGAATCCGCGCGACGAGGTGCAGCCGCAGGCCGGGGCCGTGGTCGCGGTGGCCGGCGGGCGGGCGTTCACCTTCGGCTACGCCGAGCACGTCGAGCTGCTCGAAGCCGCCGGTGCCGAGGTCGCGGTCCTCGACCCGCTCCACGACGAGCGGCTGCCGGAACGCACCGCGGGCCTGGTGCTGCCGGGCGGCTTCCCCGAGCAGCACGTCGCCGAATTGTCGGCGAATACCGCGCTGCGCAAGGAGATCAGGGCCTTCGCGGCCACGGGGGCACCGATCCACGCGGAATGCGGCGGGCTGTTGTACCTGGCGGAGGAGCTGGACGGCCACCCGCTGTGCGGCGTGCTCGACGCGCGGGCGCGGATGTCGCCGCGGCTGACGCTGGGTTACCGCGACGCCGTGGCCGCCGCTGATTCGGTCCTGTTCGAGGAAGGTGCCCGGGTGAGCGGCCACGAGTTCCACCGCACCGTTCTGGAGCCCGGCAGCGGCTCGCGGCCTGCGTGGCTGTGGCGTGCGACGGGCGCGCAGCGGGAAGGGTTCGTCGACGGCGGGGTGCACGCCTCGTACTTGCACACCCATCCGGCCGGGCAGCCCGAAGCGGTGCGGCGGTTCGTGGCGCGGTGCGCGCGGTGAGGCTCGTCCGTCCGGCGAGCCGGGGATGCTGACCCCGGCCGCGCTGCGCGAATTCCGCGGAACGGGGACCGTTTTCGTCCCGGGAGCAGCCCTGGTGCTGCGGCAGCGTGATCAGGACGGCACCGCGGCTTTCCCCGCCTCCGAGGATCCCGCCGCGCATTCGGCTTCCAGCCGTCCAGCGGTGGGTCGCATACGAGCCGGGAGAGCCGGTTCACGCACCGTGATCCAGGCGATGCGGGACGTCACCGCGCTGCGGGTCGCTTCGCGGTCACGCGGTACGGTCGTTGCCTACGAAGGCGGCCGGTGGCTCGGCGAGCTGCGCGCCGCGATCGCCGAATGCGGAGCCCCGGAGCGCCCGGTCCGCGCCGAGCACCTCGGCGCGCGAGTGCTCCCGCCGTCCGAAGTGGACGACGCGCCGTACCTGTCCACCGTGGTAGTACTTCCACCCCGAGGCGGAAGAGGAGAACAATGCTGACTGGCCGGATCTCGTTCATCGGTGCCGGGCCCGGCGCGGCCGACCTGATCACGGTCCGCGGCGCCCGGCGGATCGCCGAGGCCGACATCGTGGTGTGGACCGCGAGCCTCGTCGCGCCGGAATGCATCCAGGAGCACGCGCGCGGCGACGCGGAGCTGATCGACTCCTCCCGGCTGACCCACGAGCAGGCGCTGGAGATCTATCGCCGCGCCGAGCGGGACAAGCTCAACGTCGCCCGGGTGCACTCCGGCGACCCGTCGCTGTGGGGCGCGGTCCAGGACCAGCACGACGCGTGCGCGCGGATGAACGTGGAGGTCGAGATCGTGCCGGGCGTTCCGGCGTTCTCCGCCGCCGCGGCCGCGGTCGGGCGGGAGCTCACCGTGCCGGAGGTCGCCCAGTCGCTGGTGCTGACCCGGCTGGAGGGCGGCAAGACGCCGATGCCGGAAGGCGAGAAGGTGCGCGAGTTCGCCAAGCACGGCACCACGATGGCGCTGTTCCTGTCCGCGTCGCGCGCCGCGCAGCTCGTCGAGGAACTGTGCGCCGGCGGCTACCCGGAAGACACCCCGGTGCTGGTGGCCTACAAGGTCTCCTGGCCCGACGAGCTGCTGTTGCGCACGAACCTCGCTGACCTGGAGAAGACCGTCAAGCAGCACAAGCTGTGGCGGAACACGCTGTTCATCGTCGGGAAGAGCCTCAACGGCAGCGGAACCCGCTCGCCGTACGCCGCGGGGCACTTCCACACCTACCGCCGCGCCGACCCGGTCACGCGCCGGGCGCTGCGGGCGGACCGTCCCACCCCGGTGCGCCGCCGCGCGGAGAACACCGAGCCGCGTGCCGAGGACCCCGGTGAGAACGGCCGGGTGCGAGAGTCCGACGTCGCGTGGTGGGCGGTGCGCAACTGGCAGGAGAGCGCGCGCGGCGCGGCGCGGGTCGCGTCCACCCGCACGGCTCGGCGGGTAGACGAGGCGCAGTCGCAGCTGTTCGCCGAGGAGCCCGTTGCGGCCGCCGAACGGCCGGTCGATCCGGTGGCGCCGGTTCGGGCGGAAGCGGTTGGGAGCGAACTGCCCGTTGACGTTGGTGAACAGCCCGTTCGCGCCGAAGCCGCGGAGGCGAAGCCGAAGCGGACATCCGCGGCGCGCACCACGACGACCCGGGCCAGCGCGAAGGCCACTCCCGCGAAGCGGGGGGCGAAGGCCGCAGCCGCGAAGCGGACGAAGTCCGCGACCACCACGACGACGGCGAAGGCGAAGCCCGCCGCGAAGCGCAAGCCCTCGGCGAAGCCGGATGAGCAGGGCGAATAGCGAGGCGAAGCCGCCGTTCCCGGCGAGGTCGTGAGGCACCCGAGGGGTCCGAATTGGACGTCGGGGGCCCGGCCGCCCACCGGTCATGCGAGATGTGACAGCGGGCCGGGCCGTTCTCGGCGTGTGCGGACCGGCTCTGCGCCCCGGTGGCAGCAGTATTGAAGCGGATCAGCCAGTAATGCGGCCGTCGGCCGCGTGTTCGGGTCGCGCGGGCTTCCGGGACGAACACGCGGTGGCGGCCGCCGGAGCGAGGTGGGTGGCGTGGCAGTCACGGTGATCGGGGTCGATGGTGGCGACCTGCCGAAGGGCAGCGCCGAGGTGCTGGAGTCGGCGCGGCTCGTGGTGGGCGGTAGGCGGCACCTGGAGGCGCATGCGCCGGAACACGCGCGCAAGCTCGAACTCGGGCCGCTGGAACCGGCGCTGAACGCGCTGTCGTCGCTGTCCGGCGACGAGAGCGGCGTGGTGCTGGCCTCGGGCGATCCCGGTTTCTTCGGCGCCGTCCGCGCGCTGCGCGACCGCGGCATCCGGTGCACGGTGCTGCCGTCGACCTCCAGCGTTCAGCAGCTGATGGCGCGCGTCGGCCGGTCCTGGGACGACGTCGTCGTGGTCAGCGCGCTCGGCAGCGACCTCACCCGGGCGATCAACGTCTGCCGCGCGCGACCGGCCGTGGTGGTGCTGACCGCGCCGAAGGCGGGCCCGGCCCAGATCGGCTCCGGCCTGGCCGGCTGGCGGCGCACCATGATCGTCGCCGAGGACCTCGGCGGGCCGAACGAGTCGGTGGTCACCCTCGAACCGGTGGAGGCGGCGAAGCGCAGCTGGCACGAGCCGAACATCGTGCTCTCCCTGGCCGATCTCGACGACGTGCCGCAGCGGGGCTGGATCGCGGGCGGCGAGCCGGTGCCGCCGGCGACCGGTTGGGCGCTGTCCGAGGACGAGTTCTCGCACCGCGACGGCATGATCACCAAGGCCGAGGTGCGGGCCGTGGCGCTGGCGAAGCTCGCGCCGCGGCCGGGCACGCTCGTCTGGGACGTCGGCGCGGGTTCGGGCTCGGTGGCGGTGGAGTGCGCCCGGATGGGCGCGGCGACGATCGCGGTGGAGTCCGACGAGGCGCAGGCGGTGCGGCTGATCACCAACGCCGCGAGCCACGGCGTGGACGTCCGGGTCGAGGAGGGCTCCGCGCCGCAGGTGCTGCGCAACCTGCCGCGGCCGGACGCGATCTTCGTCGGAGGCGGCGGCACCGAGGTCGTCACCGCGTGCGCGCACGCCGGGGCGTCCCGCGTCGTGGTGGCGCTGTCGGCGCTGGACCGGGTCGGGCCGACCCGCGACGCGTTGCGCGCGGCCGACTACGAGGTCGAGGGCGTGCAGCTGTCGGCCGCCCGGCTGGCGGAACTGCAGGACGGCGCATCCCGCCTGGAAGCGGCCGACCCGGTCGTCCTGATCTCGGGCTACCGGAAACAACGCTGACCACATCCCCTCCCGGCGGGCCAGGTCCCCGTCGGCCGCAATTTCAATGGAAATTGGACCTTCGATTTCAATGGAAATTGCGAACCGTCGGCGTGTCGCGCCACGACACGCCGATGGCTGTGACAACTTCCGCAACTTCAATGGAAATCGGAGACGTGATTTCCATTGAAATTGCGGTGGCAGTGGTCCCGCCCGGGCGGGAGGGCGCCATGGGGGTGGCACCATGCTGAGGCGTTCGGGAAAGCAGTCGACCAGGTTGAGGAGTGCCAGTGATCGGTCTGTTCGCGGTGACCGCGGCGGGACGGCGGTCCGCCGCCGAACTGGCCGGGCGGCTGGGGCCGGACGCCGTCGTCGCGGACGGGCCGATCGCGCCCGCCGTGCGCCGCCTGTGGGACCACCTGGACGCGGCGGTGTTCTTCCTGGCCAGCGGCGCGGCGGTGCGGCTGGTCGCGCCGTTGCTGCGGGACAAGCACAGCGATCCCGGGGTGGTCTGCGTCGACGACGACCGCCGCTTCGCCATCGCCCTGACCGGCGGCCACGTCGGGGGCGCGCTCGCCGAGCAGGTCGCCGACGTGCTCGGCTGCACCCCGGTGGTCACCGCCGCCTCCGACAGCGCCGGCACCACCCCGCTGGACGAGCTCGTCGACCAGCTCGACGCCACTGTGGACGGTGACCTGGCGGCCTGCGGCGGCGCGATCCTCGACGGCTGGTCGGTCCGTCTGGTCAACCCGCACGGCTTCCCGCTGCCGGCGCTGCCGCCCAACGTCTCCGCCCACCCCGAAGCGCCGCTGTGGACGGTCGTGATCGACGATCGGCGGCCGACGGAGGACGAGGAGCGGACGCTGCGGCTCATCCCGCGCACGCTGGTCGTCGGCGTCGGAGCCGCCCGAGGCGTCTCGCGGACGGCGGTGACCGAGACGATCGCCCGGCTGGACCGCGAGCACGGCCTGGACCCGCGGGCGATCCGCGCGGTCGCCAGCGTCGACCTGAAGGCGGACGAGGACGGCATCCTGGAGGCGGTGCAGGACCTGGGCTTCTGGCACTCCGACGGCGGCGAGGAGCTGTCGCTGCTGACCTATCCGGCGGAGGCGCTGGCAGGCATCGAGGTGCCCAACCCCAGCGAGGCGGCGAGCGCGGCGGCTGGCACGCCCTCCGTCGCCGAGGCATCGGCGCTGCGCGCGGCCGCCGAGCTCGGCGGTGGGGCGCCTGTCGAGCTGGTCGTGCCCAAGATCAAGGGCGACGACGTGACCGCGGCCGCCGCGCGCATCCGGCCCCGCGGCCGGCTGACGATCATCGGCATTGGCCCGGGCAACCCCGACCTGCGCACCCCGCGCGCCGACGTCGAGCTGCGCCGCGCCTCCGTGGTCGTCGGCCCGGACGAGCACGTCGACCAGGTCCGGCACCTGCTGCGCCCCGGCACCGAGGTGCGCGCCACCGGCGGCGCCGAGGCGGTCGCGCTGGCCCGGGAGGGGCGCGCGGTGGCGCTGATCGGCGGGTCCGCGATGGCGCTGGAGGAGGCCGGTGCCGACATCGAGTTGGTCGGCGTGCCCGGCGTGACGGCGGCGCTGGCCGCGTCCGCGCTGCTGGGCGGGCCGCTCGGGCACGACCACGCGCTGATCAGCCTGTCCGACGCGGACACGCCGTGGGAGGTCATCGAGCGCCGCGTCCGCGCGGCGGCGGAGGCCGACCTGGTGGTGTGCTTCCACAATCCGCGTCCGGGGGACCGGCGGCTCGGCCGCGCCCTGGAGGTCCTGGCGGAGCACCGCCCGGGGACCACGCCGGTGGGCGCGGTCCGCGGGGCCGGTCGCGCCGGGGAGCGGGTGTGGTGCGCGCCGATCACCGACTTCGACCCGGCGGAGGCGGACGCGTCCACCACGGTGGTCGTGGGCACCTCGCGGTCCACAGTGGTCGATGGCCGGATGGTGACCCCGCGCGGAGCCCAGCCGGTGACGGCGGACTCCCGCTGACCACCGTCGACCTCCTCCGCTGACGGCGAGTGCTGCAGGGGCTGTTGTGAGCGCCGTTTTCGCGCGAAACCGGCGTTCGCCACGCCTGGCGGTGACGTTTTCGCGCGAAAACGGCGTGCCTCACCCGGCGGCCAGGCGGCTTCGCCTCGGCAACGACGCAAGCCCGGCCGCTGGCGCGCATCACCTCATCCAGAACCGCTGCAGCATCCCGGCAACGGGGAGGCAGCGCCGACGGCCGCTGGTTTTGGTGGGGTGGGCGTGCGAAGCTGGCTGGGATGAGCGGGCACATGTCTCCCGAGGAGTTCCGGGAGTTCGGCAGGCAGGTCGTCGACTGGATCGCCGACTACTACTCCGGCGTCGAGCGGCATCCGGTCCGGTCCCAGGTCGGGCCCGGCGAGGTCCGGGCGCAGCTCCCAGCGCACCCGCCCGAGCGGGGCGAACCGTTCGAACGGGTGCTCAGCGACCTCGATGCCGTGCTGGTGCCGGGCGTCACGCACTGGCAGCACCCGAACTTCTTCGCGTACTTCCCGGCCAACGCCACCGGCCCGTCGATCCTCGGCGACCTGCTCTCCAGCGGGCTGGGCGTGCAGGGCATGGTGTGGGCGACCAGCCCGGCGTGCACCGAGCTGGAGACCGTCGTCGTGGACTGGATGGCGGAGCTGCTGGGCCTGCCCGAGCACTTCCGGACCGACGCCGTCGGCGGCGGGGTGATCCAGGACTCGGCGTCCAGCGCCGCGCTCGTCGCCTGCCTCGCCGCGCTGCAGCGGGTCAGCGACGGACAGGTGGCGAGCCGGGGCATCACCCGGCGGCACACGCTCTACGTCTCCGCGCACACCCATTCGTCCCTGGAGCGCGCGGCGCGGATGGTGGGCATCGGCGGGGACAACGTCCGGATCGTCGACGTCGACCCGGACACGCTCGGCATGGACCCTGCGCACCTCGACGCGCTGATCGCCGAGGACCTCGCCGCCGGCGCGGTGCCCACGCTGGTGTGCGCGACGATCGGCACCACCTCGACGACGGCGATCGACCCGGTCCGCGCGGTCGGCGAGGTGTGCCGGGCGCGCGGGATCTGGCTGCACGTGGACGCGGCGTACGCGGGCGTTGCCGCGGTGTGCCCGGAACTGCGCTGGATCAACGACGGCGTCGCCGAATTCGCCGATTCGTACTGCACGAACGCGCACAAGTGGTTGCTGACGAACTTCGACTGCAGCCTGCTGTGGATGGCCGACCGGCGGCCCATGGTCGATGCGCTGTCGATCCTGCCGGAGTACCTGCGCAATCCGGCGACGGCGTCCGGTGAGGTGATCGACTACCGGGACTGGCAGGTGCCGCTGGGGCGCAGGTTCCGGGCGCTGAAGCTGTGGTCGGTGCTGCGCTGGTACGGCGCGGAAGGGCTGCGCGAGCACATCCGCGCCACCGTCGGCCTGGCCCAGGAGTTCGCCGACCGGGTACGCGACGACCCGCGGTTCGAGCTGCTGGAGCCGCATCCGCTGGGCCTGGTCTGCTTTCGGCCGCTGTTCCCGGAGCTGTCCACCGAGGACGCCAACGACCGGGTCTACCGGCTGATGGAATCGCTGAACGACTCCGGCGAGCTGTACCTGACCCACACCAAGGTGGACGGCCGGACGCTGCTGCGGCTCGCGGTCGGCTCGCCGCAGACCGAGCGGCGGCACGTGCTCGCGGCCTGGAAGCGGATCCAGGAGGCGATGGGCTGACCTGCCCGCGAGCAGCGCGTGCCCGATCAGCACGAGCACGTGCACCGGAGCCGGCCAGCCACCGGCCGAGGCGGTCTGGAGGGCGTGGAGCGCGGCGCCCGACGCGGTGAGGTCGCCGATCGGTTGCAGCGGGCCCGGAATCGCGGCCAGCGGCAGGCCGGGCAGCAGCAGCGCCGCAGCGAGCGCCGAACCGGTGCGGCGCGGCATCGCCGCGGTCAGCAACCCGCAGCTGAGCAGAGCGAGCGCGGTGAGCGAGCATGCGACGAGCACGGCCATGGCTCGCTGTGGCGGCATGATGGCCGTGGCGGCCAGCGACAGCCCGGCGAACGCCACCAGGTGAGCGAGGAACGCGGCAACCGGTTCGGTGCACCGCCGCAGGTTGGCGGCCGCGATCACCAGCGCGACGACGATGGCCGCGGGGAGCCCGATCGCGGGTGCGAGGAGGGAGGAGAAGGCCGAGGCGATCGCCAGCGGTTGGCGGGGCAGCCTCGCCAGCTCGGCGCCGACGCGGTTCCCCAGGTCATCCACAGTGGACGAATCTTCGCTGATTGCCATGACCTCGACGCTAGGAACGCCGCGTGCCTGCTGGTATGCGTCTTGCGGCCGTTCGAGGGGGGCTTCCGGCCCGTTCGGGAGTAGAGCTAGCTCTACCTCCACGCGGCAGGCATGGGCAGTGCTTTTCCACCGGTGCCGGAGAAGATGGATCTATGCGAAATCGGGCACGACAGCGTGCGACAACCGCCGGGCGAGGGTTGGTGCTCCTGCTGCTGGCGCTGCCGGGGCCACTGCTGTTCGTGCTGTACCTGCTCGGTCTGGGTGTGGCGTCCATCGGCCTGCTGACGCCGGGGGAGTGGCTCATCGGACGCTGCCGGGCGGCCGCGAACCTCGGCCGTCGGCTGGCGCGGGACTGGGGCGGCGTCGAGGTGCCGGTGCCGTACCGGCCTGCCCCGCCGGAACCGCAGCCGGACGCCGAAGGCTGGTACCGGCATGACAAAGCGCTGTACCGGAAGCCGCGCATCCCGCGTTACCTCGCGCGCGTCGTGTGGCTGGCTGAGGACCCGGCGACGAACCGGGACCTGAACTGGATGCTGCTCAACACGGTCGTCGGCGCGGTGCTGGGCCTGCTGGCGGTGCTGGGCGGCCGGACTTTCCTGCGGGCGCACGGGCTTTGGACGCGGATGCTGTTGAGCCCGGTTCGGCCGCGCCCTTGGTGGGAACGCGTCGTGCACGGGTTGCACGCCCTCTGGCACCTGGCGGTTCTCGGCCTGCTGGCCGTGGTGAACCTGCTCGCGGGCGTGGTCCTGGTCGTCCTCTTCGTCCTCACCCACGTGCTTGGCGCGTTCCTGTGGTGGCCCTGGTGCAACCGGGTCGCCCGGCTGCTCGCGGGCCTGGGCCGCAGCCTCGCCGGGAAGTGGTCCGGGGTGCCGGTGGACGAGGTCTACCTGCCCTTCATCGCGCCGGTGCCCACGTCCGACGGGCTCTACCGGGCCGGCCGGATGCTGCGGAAGTCGCCGCGGCCCGCGATCAGGCGGGCCCGCTACCGCCAGGCGATGACCGATCCGGCCAGCCCGCGAGACCTGCTGTGGCTGCTCGGCGACGGCCCGGTCACCGCGGCGCTGCTGGCCCCGCTCGCGGCGTTATGCTGGGTCTTCGGCTGGGGCTTCTGGATCCCGTTCTGGGTCCGGGTCGGCGGACTGTTCTTCGACGTCGGGCGGCCGTGGGCGGAGCTGCCCGCGCCGGCGAAGTGGCTCGCGGAAACCCCGCTGGCCGGATTCCCGTTCGGGCTGGCCGCCGGGGCGGCGGTCGTGGCGCTGGCGCCGCCGCTGGTGCGCCTGCACGGCCGGTGGGCCCGCCTGCTGCTGGCGCCGACCGGGAAAACCCTGCTGGCGCAACGGGTTCGGCGGCTCGCCGAGACCCGCGCCGACGCGACCGAAGCCGAGGACACCCAGCTGCGCCGCATCGAGCGCGACCTGCACGACGGCGCCCAGGCCCGGCTGATCGCGCTGGGGCTGAAGCTCGCCGCCGCGGAGCAGCTCCTGGACAGCGACCCGCAGCGGGCCAGGGAGTTGCTTGGCGAGAGCAAGGCCGAGTCCGGCCAGACGCTCTCCGAACTCCGCGCCCTGGTGCGGGGAATCCGCCCGCCGGTGCTCACCGAGCGCGGCCTCGTCGATGCCGTGCGCGCGCTGGCCCTCGACCTGAGCGTGCGGATCGAGGTGTCGGCGGACCTGCCCGGGCGATGCCCGTCCGCGGTGGAGTCCGCGGCCTACTTCGCGACCCGGGAGCTGGTCACGAACGCGCTCAAGCACGCCGGTGCGGACGAGATCCGCGTCGAGGTGGGTTACCAGCGGGAGTCGCTGCGGATCGTCGTGACCGACGACGGCTCGGGCGGGGCCGACCCGGACCGCGGCAGCGGGCTGCGGGGAATCCGGCGCAGGCTCGGTACATTCGACGGAACATTGCACCTCAGCAGCCCGCCCGGCGGTCCGACCCGGGCGACGATGGAGATCCCGTGCGCGTTGTCCTCGCAGAAGACCTCTTCCTCCTCCGAGACGGCCTGACCACCCTGCTCGCCGCGCACGGCTGCGAGATCGTCGCCGCCGTGGAGACCGGTCCCGAGCTGGAGCGGGCGCTGCTGGAGCACCGGCCGGACGTGGCGGTGGTCGACGTGCGGCTGCCGCCCACCCAGACCGACGAGGGGCTGCGGGCCGCGTTGGTCGCCCGGCGCGAGATTCCGGGGCTGCCGGTGCTGGTGCTGTCCCAGCACGTCGAGCAGCTCTACGCCCGCGAACTCCTGGCCGACGGCACCGGCGGGATCGGCTACCTGCTCAAGGACCGGGTGTTCAACGCGGAGCAGTTCATCGACGCGGTGCGCCGGGTCGCCGCCGGGGGCACCGCGATGGACCCGGAGGTGATCTCCGCGCTGGTCGCCCGGCGGACCACCCCGCTGGAGCGGTTGACGGAGCGGGAGCGCGAGGTGCTGTCGCTGATGGCCGAAGGACGCTCGAACGCGGCGATCGCCGGGCAGCTGTTCGTCAGCGAAGGCGCGGTGAGCAAGAACATCGCGAGCATCTTCGGGAAACTGGGCCTGGAAACCTCGGACGACACCAACCGCCGAGTGCTGGCGGTGCTGGAATACCTCAAGCAGTGAGGGGTTCGTGAGCGCTGTTGCACGGCTGCTGGGGGCGTTCTACGCGCCGGTTTCGCGCGAAAGCGGCGTTCGCCACGCCTGAGCGCGCCGGTTTCGCGCGAAAACGCCGCACCGCACCACGCGGCTTCGCCGCTTCGAGGGCAGAAGCGCGCCGTACCGCATCCGGAAGAGCGTCTGCGACAACCGAAAACGCTCACGCCGCGGCATGAGCCTCTGCGGGTTCTCGAGGCTTGGGCTCGCGGGCCGGGTCGGGCCTGGTGCCGAGCACGCACGCCACGGCTCCGAGGGCCATTCCCAGCACGGCGGTGAGGGACGGCGTTTCGCCCAGGATCGGCCAGGACAGCAGGGCGGATACGGGCGGGACGATGCAGAACAGGGCGCTCGTCCGGCTCGCGCCGCCGACCGCGATCGCCCGCAGGTAGAACGCGGTTCCGGCCACCGATCCCGCCAGGACCAGCCACAGCAGCACCGCGGTCGCCTGCCCCCAGTGCGCGACGTGGCCCTGCTCGAACACCGCGATCACGCCGACCGCCAGCGCCGCCGCGCCCGACTGCACGGCGCCACCGGCCCGGACGTCGACGCCGGTGCAGTACCGCTGCTGGTAGAGCCCGCCCGCGGAGAAACCGAGCAACCCCAGCAGGGTGAGCAGGATTCCCGGGTTCACCGCGCCGTCGGCGAGCACGTGGCCGCCGAGCGTGACGACGACGGCGAGCACGCCGAGGACGAGCCCGATCATGCGGATCCGGCTCAGCCGCTCGCCCAGGAATCCGGCCGCGAGCGCCGCGGTGAGCACCGGGTTCATGGCGAGCACCAGCGCGGTCGCCGATGCCGGGACCCCGACGGCCATCCCGCCGTAGCACCCGGCGAACTGTGCTCCGCTGGTGAGGATTCCGGCGACGGCGGTGTGCCCGAACCGCTTGCCGCCGGGCCAGGTCGCGCGGGCGCAGACCGCGATCGCCGCGAACACCGCCGCGGCCAGCGCGAGCCGCACGGAGGTCAGGAGGAACGGGGGAGCGGCGCCGACGCCCAGCTTCCCGGTGGGGAATCCGCTGGCCCAGATGACGACGATCGGCGCCGCCAGCGGCAGCGGGATCGAGCGGGTGCCCTTCATGATCCCAGCCTCGCCCGCCAGACCTGGCCGCGTCCAACAACGATAAGTGATCGCGATCGATTTCAATCGCTGATCGGTTAGGGTGGTCGCATGAGTGCCGTTCTGGACATCGTCGCGTTGCGCAGCGTGGTCGCGGTCGCCGACTGCGGCGGGTTCCACCGGGCCGCCGCCGCGCTGTGCCTGACCCAGTCCGCGGTCAGCCAGCACCTCCGCAAGCTGGAGCGGGTGCTGGACCGGAAGCTGGTGGTCCGGGAGGGGCGGCAGGCCAAGTTCACCGCGTCCGGAGAGCTCCTGCTGGCGGAGGCGCGACGCATCCTCGACGCGCACGACGAAGCGCTGCGCCGGCTCGGCGCGGAGGAACGCCGCACGCTCGTCTTCGGCTCCACCGAGCACGCCGCCGACCGGCTGCTCCCCGAGCTGGCGACCCGGATGCGAGCCGCCTTCCCGGCGTTCGAGGTGCGGTTCCGGCTGGACCGGACGGCGCGGCTCGCGGAAGCGGTGGATCGCGGCAGCATCGACATCGCCCTGCTGATCGACCAGTCGGTCGGCGGGCGGAGCCGGGCGCGGGCCGGCTCCGGCTGGACTGGTACGCGGCACCGGACTGGGCGCCGCCGGGCCCCGGCGAGCCGCTGCCGATGGTCGTCTTCGACGAGCCGTGCATCATGCGGCGGCTCGCGGTCGACGCGGTGACCGGGATCGGCCGGCATCCGGACCTGGTGTGCGAGGCCGCCGATCTGGCCGGGGTGCTCGCGGCCGCGCGGTCCGGCCTCGGCGTCACGCTGCTGCCCTCGGCGAAGCCGCGCCTGGAAGGGCTGGTGGTGCGCGACGACCTCCCGCAGCTGGATTCCGCGCCGCTGCGGGTCCGGGCCCGCCCCGGGCTCGACGACGACCTCGCGGACCTCGTCGCGAAGACGGCGCGCGAGGTGGTCGAAGCGCATTCGTGAGACATGCCGGAGGGCGCCCCCGACGGATCGGAGACGCCCCCCGGCTGCGCGTCAGGCGGGCAGGTGCACGCGGCGGTGCAGGCGCTCGCCGATGTCGCTGGCCGCGTTGTCCAGCAGCTTGTGCGCCAGTTCGAACAGGGCGCGGGCGATCGCGATCTCGTCGCCGATCTGCGGTACCTCCGGGTCGTCCGGATGGCGGCGCGCGGTGCCGTGCCCGTGCAGCGCCTGACCGCCCGGGGTGGTGAACCCGACGTCGGCGGTGGTCTTCGCGCCCGCCTCCACGACCTGGAGGTTCAGCGTGATGGTGTGGGTCTCGTTCATGGTCGCCTGCTTCCTACTCGTTGTTCTTACTTGTTCGAGCAGGACATTTCGCTCTCCGCCGTACCACTGGTGCACGGCTGGAGTCCAGGCTGGGCAGTCTCAGCCGATCGGCCATCGTTCCGCGAGCTGTGGTGATGGCTACGTCCCGTTCTCTTGCCGGGGAACCCCGCATGAACGGTGACGCACCAGCCTGGGCTGATACGTGTGATCCCTGGGTCCTGAACGGGCCGTTGCCGGGAACATCCCGACGCCTGGCAGCCTACTCGATCTCTCCAGTTCTGATCAAATACGCCCAGGTAAACCGGGCTCTTGAGGTCGCCGTAGCCCAAGCATGCGCTGGCCGACCGGAACGAGGGAAGAGTCGAATTCACCCGTTCGGGCAGCTGGTCGGGCGGGCCGATCAGTTGACCTGCCGTCCCGCCGTGATCGACTTCACCCGGGGTTTGACCTCGGGTCGCGGGGCAGGCAAGGATACGGCCGCCGACAGTGCAGGAACCCGGTGCGAATCCGGGACGGTCCCGCCACTGTGACCGGGGAGTGGGCCCCACTCGTTGCCACGGCTGCGTGCAGCTGGAAGGCCGGGGTGCCGCGTCGATCCGGGAGTCAGGAGACTGCGCGCCGGCCCCGCGCCGCGCCGCGGCGTGCGGACACCGAGCCCCTCGGGCGGGAAACCCAGGAGGTCGGATATCCCATGTCTCGGGATGCCGAAGTGAGTCGGCCGCAGGCCGGTTGGGGCGCCACCGAGCGCCGGAAAGCAGCGGTCGTGCTGGCCGCCGTCGGAGTGCTCCACCTGGCGGGTTGGGGCGCGTACCTGCTGCAGCAGCAGGAATTCGGCGCCGTGGGAGGACTCGCCGCCGCGGGGATGACCGCGTACCTGCTCGGCTTGCGCCACGGGTTCGACGCCGACCACGTCGCGGTGATCGACGACGCCACGCGGCTGCTGATGCAGCGCGGCAGACGACCGGTGTCGACCGGCATGTGGTTCGCCCTCGGACACGCCAGCGTGGTGCTCTTCCTCGCCGTCGCGGTCGCTTTCATCGCCGGGCCCGCCGCGCAGCGGTGGGCCGAGGAAGCGGGCGTGCGGATCGCCACGGCGGTGGACCTGATCGTGATCGCGGTCCTGACCGCGCTGGCCGTGCTCAACGCGCTGGTGCTGCGCGATGCCCTGCGGCTGCTGCGCCGCGCCCGCCGCGGCGCGGTCGACGAGGCCGAGGTCGAGCTGGTGCTCGGGCGGCGCGGCCTGCTCGCCCGGGTGCTGCGGGGGCGGATGCGCAACGTGGCCCGCTCCTGGCACCTGTTCGGCATCGGGCTGCTGTTCGGGCTCGGCATGCAGACCGCCACCGAGATCACCGTGCTCGCCATGGTCTCCCCGACCGAGCACCTGTCCGCGATCGCCGTGCTGAGCCTGCCGCTGCTGTTCGCCGCCGGAATGTGCACAGTGGACAGCGTGGACGGCATGCTGATGTCCCGGGCCTACACGTGGTCGCTGGCGCGGCCGCTGCGGCGGTTGTGGGTGAACGTGACGACCACCGCGCTGACGGTGGTGCTCGCCGCGGTCGTCGCGCTGGTCGTCCTCGCCGGGTTGCTCCAGGAGCTCGGCGTGTCCTTCGCGGAGCCGATCGCGGCCATCGGTAACCACTTCGAACTGCTCGGCTATCTGACGCTGGCCGCTTTCATGGCAGTATGGGGCGGCGCCGCGCTCTGGTGGAAAGTCGCCGCCCGCGGCGACGACGCGGAACGCGCGTGACCGGCGTCCACCGGCTGTGCCAGGTGGCGCCCCGCGGTCAGGCCGGTGATCGTGAGCCACGACGAGGTGGCCTACCGCGTGGCTGCGCCCCCGAGCACAAGGCCCCGGCGAGTTCGCCGGGGCGGAGCCGACATGGACTACGGACATGACCAAGCACACTGAACAGCACTACTTCGCCGGGCTCGACCTCGCCGGGAAGCGGGTGGTCGTCGTCGGCGCGGGCACCGTCGCGCAACGCCGGGTCCCGCGCCTGATCAACTCCGGTGCGCTGGTCGACGTGATCGCGCCGGAGGCGACCCCGGCCGTCGAGGCGATGGCAGAGGCAGGCGACCTGACGTGGCACCGGCGCCCCTACGCCGACGGCGACCTGGAAGGTGCTTGGTACGTCGTGGCGTGCGCGACCGGGGCCGAGGTGAACGCCGCGGTCGCGGCCGAAGCCGAGCGGCGCCGCATCTTCTGCGTCCGCGCCGACGACGCCTCGCAGGGGACCGCCGTCACGCCCGCGGTGGCCCAGCACGGCGGGCTGCTGCTCGGCGTGCTTGCAGGCGGCGACCACCGGCGCTCCGCCGCCGTGCGGGACGGGCTCGTGGAGGCGTTGCGCACCGGTGTGGTCGACGAGCGGTCCGAGCCGCCGGCGCCGGGCGTCGCGCTCGTGGGCGGCGGCCCGGGCGACCCGGACCTGATCACGGTCCGCGGGCGCCAGCTGCTGGGCCGCGCGGACGTGGTGATCACCGACCGCCTGGCGCCGCGCGAGCTGCTCGAAGAGCTCGGCCCGCACGTGGAGGTCGTGGACGCCTCGAAGATCCCCTACGGGCGGGCGGCCAACCAGGACGTCATCAACTCGCTGCTGATCGAGCACGCCAAGGCCGGCAAGTTCGTGGTCCGGCTCAAGGGCGGCGACCCGTACCTGTTCGGGCGCGGGTTCGAGGAGCTGCTGGCGTGCGTCGAGGCCGGGGTCGCGGTGACCTCGGTTCCCGGGATCACCAGCGCCTTCGCGGCTCCCGCCGCGGCCGACGTGCCGGTCACCCATCGCGGCGTCGCGCACGAGGTCGTGGTCGTGTCCGGGCACGTCGGGCCGCACGACGAGCAGTCGCTGGTGGACTGGCCGGCGCTGGGCCGGCTGCGCGGCACCCTGGTGCTGATGATGGCGGTCAAGCGGATCCGGGAGTTCGCGGCCGTCCTGATCGAGCACGGACGAGACCCGAAGTCGCCGGTCGCGGTGGTGCAGGAAGGCACCACGCGCAACCAGCAGACGCTCCGCACCACGCTCGGCGAGGTCGCCGACGCCGTGCGGGACGCGGAGATCAAGCCGCCCGCGGTGATCGTCGTCGGTCCGGTGGCGGACCTCGCTCCGGAATCGCGCCGGTAGCGGCGGAGCCCCGCAATTTCCATTGAGCGTTTTTCATCCTGGTCGGCCCGCAGCCGCGGGTCGCAAAGCTGCACGTCGATGGGGTGCCGCATGCGCCGCAGGCGCATAACCCACCTACGACACCTGCACCGCCGCGGGTTCTCAGAGGCTTCCTGGCGAGGACGGCCCTGACGCCGTGTATTGGACATACATAAGTCAGGGCACCCACAGTCCAGGGAGCCTCTGAGGTTCCGCTACCCGCACCGCCACGCAAAACGAGGTTGGAAAAACCTCATTGAAATCGAACCTTCGATTTCAATGGAAATTGCGGACCGTCGGCGTCTCGCGCCACGACACGCCGATGGCTGTGGACAACCTCCGCAATTTCAATGGAAATTGCGGGAGGCCGGGGCGGGGTCTGGTAGCTCTGGCCCGCCCCGGACCGGTTGTCAGCGCTGGCCGGGACCGTCCTCCAGATCACCCTCGGTCTGCAGGTACACGTCCTGCAGCGCCTGCAAGGTGTCCGGGTTCGGCTCCTGCCACATCTGCCGGTTGGCGGCCTCCAGCAGCCGCTCGGTGATGCCGTGCAGCGCCCACGGGTTGGACTCGGTGAGGAACCGCTGGTTCTCCTCGTCCAGCACGTAGGTCTCGGCGAGCTTCTCGTACATCCAGTCGGCCACGACGCCGGTCGTGGCGTCGTAGCCGAACAGGTAGTCCACCGTCGCCGCCAGCTCGAACGCGCCCTTGTAGCCGTGGCGGCGCATCGCCGCCAGCCACCGCGGGTTGACGACGCGGGCCCGGAACACCCGCGACGTCTCCTCGGTCAGGGACCGGGTGCGGATCGAGTCGGGGCGCGTGCTGTCGCCGATGTAGGCCGCTGGGGCCTTGCCGGTCAGCGCGCGGACCGTGGCGATCATGCCGCCGTGGTACTGGAAGTAGTCGTCGGAGTCGGCGATGTCGTGCTCGCGCGTGTCGGTGTTCTTCGCCGCCACGGAGATCCGCTTGTAGGCGCTCTCCATGTCGGCGCGGGCCGGTTCGCCGTCCAGCTCGCGCCCGTAGGCGAAGCCGCCCCACACCGCGTACACCTCGGCCAGGTCGGCGTCGTCGCGCCAGTTCCGGCTGTCGATCAGCGGCAGGATCCCCGCGCCGTACGCGCCCGGCTTGGAGCCGAAGATCCGCATCGTGGCGCGCCGCTCGTCGCCGTGCTCGGCGAGGTCGGCGCGCGCGTGCGCCCGCACGAAGTTCTGCTCGTCCGGCTCGTCGAGGGCGGCTACCAGGCGCACGGCGTCGTCGAGGAGCGCGACCACGTGCGGGAAGGCGTCCCGGAAGAAACCGCTGATGCGGACCGTGACGTCGATGCGGGGGCGGCCCAGCTCGTCGAGCGGGATCACCTCCAGCCCGTTGACCCGGCGCGACGCCTCGTCCCAGGTCGGCCGGACACCGAGCAGCGCCAGCACCTCCGCGATGTCGTCGCCGGACGTGCGCATCGCGCTGGTGCCCCACACCGACAGGCCGACCGAGCGGGGCCAGTCGCCGGTGTCGGCGCGGTAGCGGTCGAGCAGGGATTCGGCGATCGCCCACCCCGTCTCCCAGGCCAGGCGGCTGGGCACGGCCTTGGGGTCGACCGAGTAGAAGTTGCGGCCGGTGGGCAGGACGTTGACCAGCCCGCGCAGCGGCGACCCGCTGGGACCTGCGGGAACGTACCCGCCTTCGAGGGCGTGCAGCGTCGCGGTCATCTCGTCGGTCGTGGCGGCGAGCCGCGGCACCACCTCGGTCGCGGCGAACTCCAGCACCCGCACGACCGCGTCCTCGGCGGTGCCGAGGACCTCCCGGCAGACCTCCGGCGCCGAATCCGGGCTCCAGCCGCGGTCCTCCATCGCCTGGACCAGGGCGTGCGCGCGGGTCTCGACGTCGTCGACCTGCTCCCGGGCCGCGCTGCCGTCCTCGGCGAGCCCTAGTGCTTCCCGCAAGCCGGGCAGCGCGGCGCTCTGCCCGCTCCACATCTGGCGCGCGCGCAGCATCGCGAGCACGAGGTTCACCCGGGCCTCGCCGGCCGGGGCGTCGCCGAGCACGTGCAGGCCGTCGCGGATCTGGGCGTCCTTGACCTCGCAGAGCCAGCCGTCGACGTGCAGCAGCATGTCGTCGAATTCCGCGTCGTGCGGCCGTTCGTCGAGCCCGAGGTCGTGGTCGAGCTTGGCGGCCTGCATCAGCGTCCAGATCTGGCTGCGGATCGCGGGCAGCTTCGCCGGGTCCATCGCGGAGATGTTGGCGTGCTCGTCGAGGAGCTGTTCCAGCCGGGCGATGTCGCCGTAGCTCTCCGCGCGGGCCATGGGCGGCACGAGGTGGTCGACCAGGGTGGCGTGCACCCGGCGCTTGGCCTGGGTGCCCTCGCCGGGGTCGTTGACCAGGAACGGGTAGATCAGCGGGAGGTCGGCGATCGCGGCGTCCGGGGCGCACGAGGCGGACATGCCCGCCGTCTTCCCGGGCAGCCATTCGAGGTTGCCGTGCTTGCCCAGGTGCACCATGGCGTGGGCGCCGAACTCGTCGATCAGCCAGCGGTAGGCCGCCAGGTAGTGGTGGCTCGGCGGCAGGTCCGGGTCGTGGTAGATCGCGATCGGGTTCTCGCCGAAACCGCGCGGCGGCTGCACCATGAGCACGACGTTGCCCGCGCGGACGGCGGCGAGCACGATCTCGCCCTCCGGGTCCTGGGAGCGGTCGACGAACAGCTCGCCCGGCGGCGGTCCCCAGTGCTGCTCGATCGCGGTGCGCAGGTCCTCGGGCAGCGTCGCGAACCAGCTCGCGTACCGGCGCGCGGGGATGCGGACCGGGTTGCCGCTGAGCTGCTCCTCGGACAGCCAGTCGCGGTCCTGGCCACCGGCGGCGATCAGCGCGTGGATCAGCGCATCGCCGTCCTGGTCCGCGACGCCGGGCAGCGCGTCGGGGCCGTCCTCGGGGCCGATGTCGTAGCCCTGCTCGCGCAGCGCCCGCAGCAGGCGGACCGCGCTGACCGGCGTGTCCAGGCCGACCGCGTTGCCGATCCGGGAGTGCTTGGTCGGGTAGGCCGACAGCATCAGCGCCAGCCGCTTGTCCTGCGGCGGCACGTGCCGCAGCGTCGCGTGCCGGACCGCGATGCCGGCGACCCGGGCCGCCCGTTCGCGGTCGGCCACGTAGACCGGCAGCCCCTCGGCATCGTTCTCCTTGAAGGAGAAGGGCACGGTGATCAGGCGGCCGTCGAACTCGGGCACGGCGACCTGCGTGGCCATGTCCAGCGGCGACAGGCCCTCGTCGTTGTCCTCCCAGGCCTCGCGGCTGCTGGTCAGGCACAGCCCCTGCAGGATTGGGATGTCGAGTTCGGCGAGCGCGCCGACGTCCCACGCCTCGTCGTCACCGCCGGCGGAGGCCGTGGCGGGCTTCGTGCCGCCTGCGGCGAGCACGGTGACTACCAGTGCGTCCGCCCGGCCGAGCTGTTCCAGCAGCTGCGGGTCGGGCGCCCGCAGGGAGGCGCAGAACAGCGGCAGGGCCTGGCCACCGGCGTCTTCGATGGCCTCGCACAGCGCGTTCGCGAACGCGGTGTTGCCCGCCATGTGGTGCGCGCGGTAGTAGAGCACGGCGACGGTCGGGCCTTCGGCGCGCCGCGGGGTCCGCTCCAGCACGCCCCAGGTCGGCGTCTCCGCCGGCGGCTCGAAGCCGTGCCCGGTGAGCAGGATCGTGTCGGACAGGAAGCGGTGCAGCTGAGCCAGGTTGTCCGGACCGCCGTGGGCGAGGTAGCGGTGCGCTTCGGCGCACACCCCGCCCGGCACGGTCGAGCATTCCATCAGTTCCGCGTCCGGGGCCTGTTCGCCGCCGAGCACGATCACCGGGCGCGGGCCCGCGAGCAGCGCGTCCAGGCCCTCTTCCCAGGCCCGGCGGCCGCCGAGCAGCCGCACGACGACGAGGTCGACGTCCTCCAGCAGCGGGGGCAGGTCGTCCACGCCCAGCCGCGCCGGGTTGCCGAGCCGGTACTCGGCGTCGGCGGCCCGCGCGCTGAGCAGATCGGTGTCCGAAGTGGACAGAAGTAGGATCATGCGGATCGCTCCTCGGCGTGGCGACCGGCGTCGCGGGACCTGGGCGCGCGTGCGCAGCGCATGACGGCACCTCCCTCGGGGTCCTCGCCCCGGTTCGTAGGTCGCGGCGACCGGAGTCTCCTGGCTCCCGGATCAGCGCTCGCTCCGTCTTCCCGTCCAGTTAGGACAGTGACTTCCCTGGAGTCCGCTCCCCGGTGACAGTGGCGGGACCGCGCCGGATTCGCACCGGCTTCCTCCACCGTCGCCGCTGAATGCTGCGACCACTCTTCGCAACGGGGCGATCTTACGTCAAGCGGCGCGGGCATGACGCACGTCGCATCGCGCTTGTTTTGCGTCCGCAACTACCTGGGTCCGTAGTATCTGCCGGGTGTTGCACAGAGCCAGACCAGAGCGGGACGCGTGTCCCGGCGCGCTGCGGGTGCACGAGGCAGCCGACGGCGGACTGGCCCGCATCCGAGTCCCGGGCGGCGTGCTCACGCCGCCCCAGGCCCGGGCGATCGCGGCGGCCGCGGCGCTCGGCGACGGCGGCGCGGAGCTCACCTCGCGGGCGAACGTGCAGGTGCGCGGACTGCCCGCGGGAGCGGAGGAGGAACTCGCCGCCGGGCTCCGGACGGCGGGGCTGCTGCCGTCGGCAACGCACGAGCGGGTCCGCAACATCATCGGCTCGCCCTCGGCGGACGGCCGCGAGCTGGTCGACGTGCGGGCGGTGGCCCGGGAACTCGACGCGGCGCTCTGCGCGACGCCATCGCTGGCGGACCTGCCAGGACGTTTCCTGTTCGCCGTCGACGACGGCAGCGCGGACGTCATCTCGCTCGGCGCCGATGTCGGCCTGCTCGCGGAGCGCGCCGACACCCTGGCGCTGGTGCTCGCAGGTCTGGATTCCGGAGTGCGATCGACCCCGGACCAGGCCGCCGGCGTCGCCATCGCCGCAGCGGAGGCGTTCCTGGCGGAGAAGGCCGAGCAAGGGCGCTCGGCTTGGCGACTGGCCGAACTCGACGATGGTGCGCGCCGGATCGCCGATCGCCTCGGCGCCGTTCCGGCAGGGCCGCTGCCTGCGACCCAGCCGGCGACGCATTCGCAGGTCGGCGCGGTGGAACGGCCCGGCGGAACGGTCGCGGTGGTGGCCGGGGCACCACTGGGCCGCCTGTCGCGGGACCAGCTGGATATCATCACCGCCGCGTCCGAGGCCGCGGGCGAACTTCGCCTGACGCCGTGGCGGACCGTCGTCCTGCCCGGCTTGCGGCCGGACGAAGCCGGTCGGTGGCTCTCGGACCTCGGCGCGCACGGCCTGCTCGTCGATCCGTCCTCGGCCGGTGCCGGGGTGACTGCGTGCGCCGGTCGTCCGGGGTGCGCGAAGGCGCGGGCCGACGTCCGCGAAGACGCCCGGCGCGCAGTGCGAGCCCCGGCGGGCGGCGCTCTGCCGGTGCATTGGTCGGGTTGCGAACGGCGCTGCGGCCGACCGCAGGGGCGCGTCGTGGAAGTGCTGGCGACCGGTGCCGGCTACGAGGTCGGTCTCGACGGCGAGACGCGGGCATCCGGCGCCGATGTCGACCAGGTATCCGCCGCGCTCGTCGCGGCACGGAGGGCAGTGTGAACGAGAACAACGGGGCGACCCGGTACCGCGGGGTGCCCGAATACGTCCGGGAAGGGGCGGAGATCTACCGCCGCTCCTTCGCCACGATCCGCGCGGAAGCCGCCCTGAGCGGCCTGCCGCCGGAGGTGGCCGGGGTAGCGGTGCGGATGATCCACGCCTGCGGCATGGTCGACCTGGTCGACGACCTGGCGTACTCGGCGGACGCGGTGCTCAACGCGCGCGCGGCCCTCCGCGCCGGTGTGCCGGTGCTGTGCGACGCCGCGATGGTCGCCGCCGGCGTGACCCGGCGCCGCCTGCCCGCGGACAACGACGTGATCTGCACGCTGTCCGACGAGCGGGTCCCGGACCTGGCCCGCGAGCTGGGCACGACGCGCAGCGCCGCGGCACTGGAGCTGTGGCGCGACCGGCTGGCGGGATCGGTCGTCGCGATCGGCAACGCCCCGACGGCGCTGTTCCGGCTGCTGGAGATGATCGAGGACGGCGCCCCGAAGCCCGCCGCGGTGCTCGGGCTGCCCGTCGGCTTCATCGGTGCGGCGGAATCGAAGGAGGCGTTGGCGGCGCACCCCGCCGGGCTGGACCACCTGGTGGTGCACGGCCGCCGCGGCGGCAGCGCCATGGCGGTGGCCGCCATCAACGCGATCGCGAGCGAGGAAGAGTGAGCAGCAACGGCAAGGGCACGCTTTTCGGCGTGGGTCTCGGCCCCGGCGACCCGGAGCTGGTGACGGTCAAGGCCGCCCGGCTGATCGAGCGGGCCGAGGTGATCGCGTACCACAGCGCCCGGCACGGCAGGAGCATCGCGAGGTCCGTCGCCGAGCCGTACCTGCGGCCGGGGCAGATCGAGGAGGCCCTCGTCTACCCGGTGACCACCGAGACCACCGACCACCCGGGCGGCTACCAGGGCGCCATCGACGAGTTCTACGCGGACTGCGCGGCCCGGCTCGCGGCGCACCTCGACGCTGGGCGGGACGTCGTCGTGCTCGCCGAGGGCGACCCGCTCTTCTACGGCTCCTACATGCACATGCACAAGCGGCTGGCCGGCCGCTTCCGCGCGGAGGTCGTCCCCGGCATCACCTCGGTCAGCGGGGCGTCGGCGGCGCTCGGGCGCCCGCTGGCCGAACGCGACGAGATCTTCACCGTGCTGCCGGGCACCCTCCCGCCGGACGTCCTCGCCGAACGGCTCGCCACGACCGATGCCGCCGCGGTGCTCAAGCTGGGGCGCACCTTCGAAGGCGTGCGGCAGGCGTTCGAGAAGGCGGGCCGCCTGGACCAGGCCTGGTACGCCGAGCGCGCGACCACGGATCGGCAGCGCTTGCAGCCGCTCGCGGACGTCGACCCGGAAACCGTCCCGTACTTCTCGCTGGCGCTGCTGCCCGGACCGGCGAATTCGGACACCGCGATCCACGCCGCCGCCGCGGCCGCCGACCGCGGCGCGGAACGGGGCGAGGTCGTGGTGGTCGGGCTCGGCCCCGGCGGCCGCGAGTGGGTGACGCCGGAGGCGCAGGCTGCGCTCGCCGCGGCCGACGACCTGGTCGGTTACGCCCCGTACCTCGCCCGGATCCCGGACAACCCGCGGCAGCGCAAGCACGCGTCCGACAACCGGGTGGAGGCCGAACGCGCGGAGTTCGCGCTGGAGCTGGCCAGGCGCGGGTCGCGGGTCGCGGTGGTCTCCTCCGGCGATCCCGGGGTGTTCGCGATGGCCAGCGCGGTGCTGGAGGTCGCGGCGGAGCGATCGGACGTGCCCGTGCGCGTCCTGCCCGGCATGACGGCGGCGCAGGCGGTGGCCAGCCGCGTCGGCGCGCCGCTGGGCCACGACTTCTGCGTGCTGTCGCTCTCCGACCGGCTCAAGCCGTGGGAGGTGATCGTCGAGCGGCTGCGGGCCGCGGCGTCGGCGGACCTGGTCATGGCGATCTACAACCCCGCTTCGCGCAGCCGGACCTGGCAGGTCGCGGCCGCCCGGGACGCGGTCCTGGAGCACCGCTCGCCCGACACGCCGGTGGTCATCGGACGGGACGTCGGCGGCCCGGCGGAGAGCATCAAGGTGGTGCGCCTGGCCGACCTCGATCCGTCCGATGTGGACATGCGATGCCTGCTGCTGATCGGCTCGTCGACGACGCGGCTCGTCGGCGGCGCCGACGGGCGCGACGTCGTGTTCACGCCGCGGCGCTACCCGGCGTGATCTCGTTGGCGCAGCGCGGAATCAAGCCAGGCGACGGCGTCCTCGACCGTCTCGGCCGAGGGTGCGGCGGGCTGGGGCGGCCGCTGGACCACCACTACCGGCAGCCCGAGCTCGCGGGCCGCGGTGAGCTTCGCGCTCGTCATCGAACCGCCGCTGTTCTTGGTGACGACGACGTCGATGCGGTGCTCCCGCAGCAGTGCGACCTCGTCGTCGACCGTGAACGGCCCGCGGGCGAGCAGCACCGTGGTGTGCGGCGGCAGCGGCGGTTCCGGCGGATCGACGGTCCGCACCAGGAATCGCAGGTCGAGCGCGGCGAAGTGCGCGAGGCCCTGCCGGCCGGTGGTGAGGAAGATCCGTTCGCCGAGCTCGGGCAGCAGCTCCGCGGCCGCGGCCAAGGACGCCGCCGCCCGCCAGTCGTCCCCGGGGCCCGGCCGCCACGCGGGACGGCGCAGCACCAGGATCGGGCATCCCGCGCGTTCCGCTGCCGCCACGGCGTTCTCGGTGATCGTGCCGGCGAACGGGTGGGTGGCGTCGACGACCGCGTCGACCTGCTCGCGCCGAATCCACTCGGCCAGCCCGTCGACACCGCCGAAGCCGCCGACGCGCACCTCGCCCGGCGGCAGCTGCGGCTCGCGGACCCGGCCGGCGAGGGAGGACGTGACGCGCAGGTCCGGCCGCTCGGCGAGCCGTTCGGCGAGCTTCCTGGCCTCGCCGGTGCCACCGAGGACGAGCACGCGGGTCATCCGACCCGCCCCGTTGTCGCTGCGAACCGCATGAGGAGCATTCTCCCGGTATGAGCGGGCGAGGGGAGGGATCGGGCCTCCGGTACGGCTGGACGACGGGGGCCTGCGCCACGGCGTCGACGGCGGCTGCCTACACGGCGCTGCTGACCGGGACGTTCCCAGATCCCGTCGAGATCGTCCTGCCGAAGGGGCACTGCCCGGCGTTCGCGCTCGCGCGCGAACGGCTGGGCAACGGCTTCGCGACGGCCGGCGTGATCAAGGACGCCGGCGACGACCCCGACGTCACGCACGGCGCTCTCGTGTCGGTCACGGTCCGCCCCGCGGAACCGGGGCAGGGCGTGGTGTTCCGAGCGGGGGAAGGCGTGGGCACCATCACCAAGCCCGGCCTGCCGCTGCCGGTCGGCGAACCGGCGATCAACCCCGTGCCGCGGCAGCTGATCCGCGACGTCGTCGCGCGCGTCGCCGCGGAGCACGCCGGCAGCGGCGACGTCGTCGTCGAGGTGTCCGTCGACGACGGGGCGGAACTCGCCCGGCACACCTGGAACCCGCGGCTGGGAATCCTGGGCGGACTGTCCATCTTGGGCACCACGGGCGTCGTCGTGCCGTACTCGTGCTCGGCGTGGATCGACAGCATCCGCCGCGGTGTCGACGTCGCCCGGGCGGCGGGGCTCGAACACGTCGCCGGGTGCACGGGGAGCACCTCGGAGAAGGTCGCCGCGGAACTCCACGCGCTGCCCGGCGAGGCGCTGCTCGACATGGGCGACTTCGCCGGCGCGGTGCTGAAGTACCTGCGGCGGCACCCGGTTCCCCGGCTCACGATCGCCGGCGGCATCGGGAAGATCTCCAAGCTCGCCGACGGGCACATGGACCTGCACTCCAAGCGGTCCCAGGTCGATTTCGGCTCGCTCGCCGGGATCGTGCGCGACGCGGGCGGCAGCGGCGAACTGGTCGCCCGGGTCAGGGGCGCCAACACCGCGCTCGAAGCGCTGCAGCTCTGCCGCGCCGCGAGCCTGCCGCTCGGCGATCTCATCGCCGAGCGGGCACGGGCGGTGTGCCTCGAAACCCTGCGCGGGGCACCGGTTTCGGTGGACGTCGTCGTCATCGACCGGGCGGGCACGATCGTTGGCCGCACCGAGGCGGACTAGCGCGGGCCACCGCAATTCGGTGGTGCTCGGAGCGGAGTTCGGGAAGGCTCGCGCGCATGGTTTCGGTATTGCAGAACGTGGCGATCGACTGCGCGGACGCCTACGAGCTCGCCCGGTTCTGGAGCAGCGTGACCGGCCGGCCGCTGCATCCGGAGTGCGAGCCGGGTGACCGGGAGACCGAGGTGATGCTGGCCGAGGGACCGGTGCTGCACTTCAACCAGGTGCCCGAGCCCAAGGAGATCAAGAACCGGATCCACCTGTGCTTGCGCCCCGACACCTCGCGCGAGCAGGAGGTGGAACGGCTGGTAGCGCGGCGACGCCCGGTTCCGTGCTCGCCGCGTGGGTTCGCGGTGGTCGAGTTTCGGTGGACGTCGTCGTCATCGACCGAGCAGGCACCATCGTCGGCCGCATGACCACCGCCACCACCTGAGAGCTCGCCCGGGGACGTCCCGCAATTTCCATTGAAATCGAACCTTCGATTTCAATGGAAATTGCGGGACCACCAGGGCCCAAGCCCTAGTCGCGGCAGCGGGTGGCGGAGTAGAGGTGGCTGTCGGGGAACTCCGACGCGGTCAGCACCTGGCCCACCACGACGACGGCGGTTCGCACGATGCCCGCGGCGCGCACGCGTTCCGCGATGTCGGAAAGCGTTGCGCGCAGGACGATCTCGTCCGCGCGGCTCGCGTTCGCGACCACGGCCACGGGGCAGTCCGCCCCGTAGTTGGGCAGGAGTTCCTCGACGAGCTGCTCGATGCGGTTGACCGCGAGGTGCAGCACCATCGTCGCCCGGCTCCGGCCGAGCGTGGCGAGGTCCTCGTGCTCGGGCATCGGTGTCGCGCGCGCGGAGGTGCGGGTGAGCACCACGGTCTGCCCGACCCCCGGCACGGTGAACTCCCGCTTCAGCGAGGCCGCCGCGGCCGCGAACGCCGGCACGCCCGGCACCACCTCGTAGGGGATCCCGGCCGCGTCGAGCCGGCGCATCTGCTCGGCGACGGCGCTGAACACCGACGGGTCCCCGGAGTGCAGCCGCGCCACGTCGAGCCCGGCCCCGTGGGCGGCCAGCATCTCGGCGAGGATCTCGTCCAACGTCAGCTTCGCCGTGTCCACCAGCCTGGCGTCGGCCGGGCAGTGCGCCAGCAGCTCCGCCGGCACCAGG
This sequence comes from Saccharopolyspora elongata, assembly GCF_004348985.1. Lineage (GTDB taxonomy): Bacteria > Actinomycetota > Actinomycetes > Mycobacteriales > Pseudonocardiaceae > Saccharopolyspora > Saccharopolyspora elongata. The sequence goes on from NZ_SMKW01000026.1 coordinate 37,509, forward strand.
CTGCCCGCGTACAGGCACACCGGCGACGAGGCGATCACGTCGCGGCCCCGCACGGTGATCAGGTCTGCGGCACCCGGCCCGGCACCCACGAAACGCACTGTCATCGCTTGCTCACCGCCCACTGCGTCACCGGCATCGCCGGTCGCCAGCCGGTGTAGCCACCGATCGGCGCCGCGCGCTCCACCGAGATCCGGACCAGCTCACCGCCGTGGCGGCCGTACCAGTCGGTCACCAGCACCTCCAACTCCAATGTGACCGCGTTGACCACCAGCCGACCGCCTCGTCGTAGAGCGGCCCAGCACGCCTCCAGCGCACCCGGTGCGGTGCCACCGCCACCGATGAAGATCGCATCGGGTTCGTCCAGCCCGTCCAGCACGCGCGGCGCGGCTCCGGTGACGACTTGCAAGCCGGGGACGCCCAGCGCGCTCGCGTTCGTCGCGATGCGCCGTGCCCGGTCCTCGCGGTGCTCGATAGCGATCGCCCGGCAGGCCGGATCGCTGCGCATCCACTCGATCGCGATGCTACCGGCGCCCGCACCGACGTCCCACAACAACTGCCCGGGCGTCGGGGCCAGCCGCGCCAGCGTGATCGCCCGCACGTCGCGCTTGGTGAGCTGCCCGTCGTGTTCGAAGGCGTCGTCGGGCAGACCTGGCGTGCTGGGCAGGAGCTTCGCGTCGGGAGCCGGGCGGCACTCGACCGCGATCACGTTGAGCGGACTCACCGCCGACTGGTCCCAGTCGTCCGCGGTGGAACTCGTCCGGCCCTCCTGCGCGCCGCCGAGATCGGACAGCACCGTCATGCTGCTCGGTCCGTAACCGCGGGCCCGCAGCAGCGCGGCCACCTCGTCCGGCGTGCCGCCGTCGGAACTGAGGACCAGCAACCGGTTTCCCGGCTGGAGCCGGGGGTGCAGCAGCTCCACCGGCCTGCCGACGAGGCTCACGACGGCCGTTTCCTGCAGCGGCCAGCCCATTCTCGAGCAGGCCAGCGACAGCGATGACGGGTGCGCAACGATCCGCACGCGATCCCGGCCCAGCAGCTTCACCAGGGTCGCGCCGACCCCGTAGAACATCGGGTCCCCGCTGGCCAGCACGCAGATCGACCGGTCGGCGTGCGCGGCGAGCAAGCCGGGCAGCGCGGGCAGCATGGGCGTGGGCCAGGTCACCCGCCGCCCGCTCGCTTCGGGCACGAGGTCGAGCTGCCGCGAGCTGCCGAACAGCACGTCCGCGGAATCGACGATCTCCCGGGCGTGCGGCGACAGACCCGCTGCACCGTCGGCCCCGATGCCCACGACGTGGACGAGCTCCGGCTTCTCCTGGTGAACGGTCACTGCACCACCTCACCACGTCGCCGCTAGACCGTGCCGAGGACCTTCGTCACGGAGATCTCGATCACCACGCGGGACGGGTTGGGGCGGGGCTTCTTGTAGCGCTGCTCGTACCGGGCCTCCGCATCGGCCACGGCGCCGGGATCGTCCCGCACCACGGCACGACCCTCCAATGTGGACCAGCGCCGCCCGTCGACCTGGCAGACCGAGGCGGGCACGCCCGCCGGCCCGGCGGCGAGGATCTGGCGCACCTTGTGCGAGGTGCCCGAGGAGATCACGCGCGCGACCGCCGACTCGACGTCGAGGGTCACACCCACCGGAACGACGTGCGGTGTGCCGTCGCGGCGCACCGTCGTCAGCGTGCACAGGTGCCGTTCCTGCCAGAATTGCACGAAATCCTCGCCCTTGCCGTCCAGCGGCGACTTCTGGCCCACCGGTTTCCCTCCTGCTCGGGTTGGCGACCCGTGTTCACGAGCGCCCGCAGCCGCGCGTCACCCCCGGCGCGCACCGCCGCGGTCGTTGCGGGTGCCGTGGCCTCGCCGGGCACCGCGCCCGGACGGACCGTGCACGCCGCGGCCGGCGCGATCTCCGTGCGCGCCTTCGGCGCTGCGGCCGCTGTCGCGGCGCACCTGGCCGTTGCCGTCCGCACGGCGCGGCCTGCGGCTCGCCCTGGGCTCGCCGACCTCGTGCTCGGTGCGCCGCTTCGCGCCTCGCGGCGCTTCGCCCTGCCTCGCACCGCGACTGTGCGGCGCACCGCCCTGCTTCGCGGGCCTGCTGCGCGGCGCTTCGCGCCGCTTCGGGTCGACGATGGCGACGCCGTCGGGTTCGCGGGCTCCGGTCAGGCGCGCCAGTTCGGCGTCCTCCGGGCGGACCGTCGTGGTCGTGGCCGTGACCCCGGCCTGGTTCGCCATCGTCCGGAAGGCCTGCTTCTGGTCGTCCGTGACCAGGGTGACGACGGTGCCGGTCGCGCCCGCACGGGCGGTTCGGCCCGCTCGGTGCAGGTAGTCCTTGGGGTCGGCCGGCGGCTCGACGTGCACCACCAGGCTGACGTCGTCCACGTGGATGCCGCGCGCGGCGACGTTCGTCGCCACCAGGGTCTCGGTCTCGCCGGTCTTGAACTCGTCGAGGATCCGGGTGCGCGCGTTCTGGGCCTTGCCGCCGTGCAGCGCCCCGGCCCGGATCCCGACCGCGCGCAGCTTCTTCGCGAGCCGGTCGGCGTGGTGCTTGGTGCGCACGAACATGATCGTGCGGCCCTCGCGGGCCGCGATGCGGGCGAGCACCGCCTGCTTCTCCGCCGCGGACACCAGGAGCTGGTGGTGCTCCATGCTGTCCACGCTCGCCGCCGGGGGTGCCAGCGAGTGCACCACCGGGTCGGTCATGTAGCGCTCGACGAGCTTGTCGACGTCGCCGTCCAGCGTCGCGGAAAACAGCAAGCGCTGGCCGTCGGCCGGGACCAGGTCGAGCAGCTCCCGGACCTGCGGCAGGAAGCCCATGTCCGCCATCTGGTCGGCCTCGTCGAGCGCGGTCCGCTCCACTTCGGACAGCACGCAGGTGCCCTGGCGCACGTGGTCGGCCAGCCGGCCGGGCGTCGCGACCAGCACGTCCACGCCCCGGCGCAGGGTGTCGGCCTGCCGGGTGAAGGAGGTGCCGCCGACGACCTCGCGGACGTAGAGGCCGAGCGCCTTGGCCAGCGGCTTGAGGGCGTCCGTGACCTGCGTCGCCAGTTCGCGGGTCGGCACCAGCACCAGCCCGCGCGGGTGCAGCGGGCGGGCGTTGCCCTCCTGCATCGCCAGCAGCGGCAGGCCGAAGGCCAGCGTCTTGCCGGATCCGGTCTGGCCCCGGCCCAGTACGTCCCGTCCGGTCAACGCGTCCGGGATGGTGGCCGCCTGGATCGGGAAGGCCTCGACCATCCCGCTGTCGGCCAGGGCGCGCACCAGCCGCTTCGGCAGCCCGAGCTGGTCGAAGGGCGCCGGGTCGACGGCTGTGACGCCGACCTCGTCGAACAGGCTGCGCTTCGGCGCCGGCTGCTGGGATTGCGGGCGGCGCCGGCGGGGCCGCCGGGACGAGCGCGCGGGCGTGTTGTACGAACTTGATGGCACGAAGAGACTCCCGAGATGCGGCACGTCACGGGGAGGCTTCGCGGAGACCGCGTGCGATCGCAAGGACGAGCCCGGCGCATTCGCGCCGATGGATGTGGATTCCGAGTCCGTCGACTCGTGGTCGGCCGGGAGGTTTCCCGGCCCGGTTCAGCGCCGAGTCTAGCTGATCACGCGCGGTCGCCGGTGGCTGGCGTGCGCGGCGGCCGGACCCGGCGTTGAGACCGCGGTCACATCACATTTCCCGCTGTGGCAAGGAGAACCGTCAGTTCCTCGGGATCCGCCAGGTGCTCGTTGGCGCCGCGGGCGCGGAACCAGCCGGCGATGTTGTCCGCGTCACGTCGCAGGAATTCGAGCCCCCGCGGATTCGCCGCGAGATCGACCGCCTGCGGCAGGTCGATCAGCATCAGCCTGCCGTCGTGCACGAGCACGTTGTACGCGGACAGGTCACCGTGGGTGTAACCCTGCTCGGCCAGCACCACGAGCGCGTCGACGAGTTGCCGCCAGAGCTCGTCGAGCTCGTCCGGTGTTGGCCGCAGCGCCGCGAGCCGCGGAGCCGCCGTCCCGTCGGCGGAGCCCAGGAACTCCAGCAGGACCTCGGTGCCGACGCGCTGCACGGGGTAGGGCACCGGCACGCCGGCCAGCCACAGCGACGACAGCACGGTGAACTCCGCCACCGCCCACTGCTGCGCGATCATGCCGCGCCCGAACGAGCTGCGCTGCTGCATCGCCCGCGTCTCGCGGGACTTGCGCATCTGCCGGCCTTCGAGATAGCCCGCGTCGCGATGGAACATCCGGTGGTCCATGTCTCGGTACCGCTTCGCCGCGAGCAGGCAGGAATTCCCACCGGGCAACGACCTGCGCAGCAGGTGCACGTCGGCTTCCTTGCCGGTCTTGAGCACGCCCAGCTCGTGGTCGACCGCGGCCAGCTCGGTCACCAGCCAGGGCGGGTGCGGACCGGGGCCGCGCTCCCCGGTGTCCCAGGTGGACCAGCGGTCGGCGCCGTCGGGCAGCGGTTGTGGTTCTGGCTCGTCGCGCAGCGCGGCGAGCAGGGCGCGTTCCTCCTCGGTGAGTCGGCCGCGCCGCATCGGCTCGTCGTCGAAGCGACGCTTCTTCGACTGCTTCGGCTTGCGGTTCTTGATCGGCTTCGTGATGCGGATGAAGTCCGGGTCGTACTCGTCGTACGCAGACAAGATCTGGTGCTCCTCAAGCGGGACCTCCGCCGGGCACCGGTGTTTCAGCGCACGCGTGGCGGAGAGAGGCGGGTTCGGGGGCGGCTGCGCGGAATACGCACGCGCGCGAAGGCCACAAAGGCCACCATGGCGAACCCCCCTCCAGCTTTCCGAGCCATACCAACCGGCCGGAGCAAGTCTGATCGATCGACGGCCGCCGCCGCAACCGAATTTCCGCGCCCGGAAAGTCAGGCCCGGACGACGACGCAGAGCCCGCGCGCACCCTCTCGTTCCACCTGCAACCCGGCGTCGTTGGCGACGTCGAGGACGTCCTCGAGCGCACCGGGTTCCTCGGATGTCCGGGCCAGGGCCCGGGCCAGCTTCCCCTTGTGCGACTTGTTGTGGTGGCTGACGACTTTCCGCTTGCCCGCCGCGTCTTCGGACAGCACGCGAACCGCGACGGCGTTCGGCACCTTGGCCAGCGCCGAGTACGCGCCCGACCGCAGGTCGACCACCAGCGCGTCGGCATCCGCGAGCACCGGCTCCAGCACCGGGCGCCACACGCCGCGCAGCGTCCCGAACCCGGGCAGCGCGCTGCCCCCGGACAGGCGGTAGGCGGGGATCGCATCAGTACCCCGGACCAGCCCGAACAGCGCCGAAGCGACGGCCAGCCGGGCATCGGCCCGCGCGCGCTCGGCGGCCGACAGCGACCGGACGTCCAGCGCGTCGTAGAGCACCCCGGTGTAGCGCTCGAGCGCCGGAGCAGTGGGCGAATCCCACAGCTCTGCGTTGCGCTCGACCTCCTCCACCTGGCGCTCCGACAACCCCAGCGCGGTCAGGCTGGCGGGCACGTCATCGGCCAAAGTGGACAGTGCCTCGATCAGCTTCCGCCGGGTGGGCGTCAACTCCGGATGGGACAGGGCGTCGAGGTCCAGCGGCGCCCCCGCCCCGCCGAGGGCCTTGGTCTCCGAAGGAGGAAGCAGAACCAACACCCCACCAGGCTAAGCGGTCCCCAGACGAGGCAGACGAGCCCGGTGCGCAGCGCCTCACCTCCGGGGTCACGCAATTTCCATTGAAATCGAACCTCCAATTTCAATGGAAATTGCGTACTGGTGCTTCAACGCGGCTCGGATCCTCGCAACGACCTGGTCGAAACCCTCCCGGAGCTGGTCGTTCGTCACGACGATGACGACCCACCCGAGACTCCTGAGACGGTTCCGCCGGATCTCGTCGCGCTTGATCTGCGCCGGGTCCGCATGCCATCCCCCGTCGTACTCGACCGCGACCCGGGCGGCTTCGAAGGCGAGGTCCACGCGCGCGACGAATCCATCACCATCGAATACCTCCAGTTGCGGAACCGGGCGTAGTCCGCACAGCGCGAGTTCGACGCGGAGGATCGACTCCGGCACGGACTCCGCGCGGCCGTCGAGATGTTCGAGCCGCATACGCGCCCGGACGATTCCATGATCCTTCCTGCCGACCAGGAAGCCCGCGATCTCCTCGATCGTGATGCTCCCCGCGTGCAACAGCGCGTCGCAGTACGCGACGGCTTGGGACATCGAGCGCTGCTTCAGGATGTCGAACGAAATGCGCGGAAATCCCGCCACCCCGATCCCACGCCACGACGAATGCTCGAAGTCGAAGGCTCGGGCAGCGGTGCAGCGGAGTCCTTTCCTGCGAAGCATCCCGTCCTCGCGGGGCACGATCACTTCGACCGGCGCCCTGAAATCCGCGAGCGGCACGCCACGCAGCGTCGCAGCGGATCGGCCGGTGATCACCGAGCCGCTCGGCAAGGTCATGGCCGCTGCGGCACATTTGAGCTCGTGCGTCAGCTGGGTATCGCAGGTGGTGTAGACCCCGTGCAGCACCTTGCGGAACGCGCTGCCCCGCAACTGCCAGTCGGTGAGACCCGCGGCAATGGCCTCGGAGCGGAGGAAGAGCTTGTGGGGGGTATCGCCGATTTCGGGAGGGAACGCTTGGAGTGTCATGTAGATGTAGAGGCGCGAGACCCTCGATCAGATACACCTCGTCGAAAATCTGTGGATAGGTCGACCCCCTTGTGGATAACTTCCGCAATTTCAATGGAAATCGAGGGTTCGATTTCCATTGAAATTGCGGGACCTCGAGTCGGACGGGTGACGTCAGGCGGGGGAGAGGGTGCGGTCGGTGGTGGCCGGTAGTGCGGACAGGCCGTGGATGATCGACGTCGGGCGGCGGACCACCGCGCCCGCCCGGCGGAGCCCCGGCAGGCGGGTCGCCAGGCAGCGGAACGCGATCTCCGCCTCCAGCCGGGCCAGCGGCGCGCCCAGGCAGTAGTGGATGCCCGAGGAGAACGCGAGGTGATCCGCCCGGTCCGGGCGGGTGATGTCGAACCGGTCCGGGGCGTCGTGCACCGCCGGGTCCCGCCCGGCCGACGCCAGCACCGCCAGCACCGGCGTGTCCGCCCGGAGCCGGCGACCGGCCAGCTCCACCGGCTCGTGCGCGATCCGCATCGTCACCTGAACGGGTGGATCCCAGCGGAGCGTCTCCTCGACCACGGCCGACGCCATGCCGGGATCGGCCCGCAGCAGATCCCACTGCTCCGGGTGCTGCAGCAGCGCGAGGGTGCCGTTGCCGATCAAGTTGACCGTCGTCTCGAAACCGGCGACCAGCAGCAGGTCGCACAGCTGCACCAGCTCGGCGCCGGTCAGCTTGTCCTGGTCGAGAGCCGCGACCAGGTCGCTGACGATGTCCTCGCCGGGCTCCGCGCGGCGCTGCTCGATCAGCCCGGTGAACATCGCGTCGAGCTCGCCGAAGGACTCCCGCATCTGCCGGAGCTGGCGGGCCGATCGGACCCCGTCCAGCGCGCCGGCCAGCACCGTGCCGTGGTGCGCCAGCCGCTGCGCGTCCAGCGGCGGCAGCCCGAGCAGCTCGCAGATCACCCGGATAGGCAGCGGCCCGGCGAAGTCCCGGACCACGTCGAACTCGCTGCGCTCGGCGGCCCGGTCCAGCAGGTCGTGGGCGATCTGCTCGATGCGCTCGCGATAGGTCTCCAGGCGGCGCGGCCGGAAGGCCGGGGCGGCGAGCTTGCGCAACCGCGCATGATCGGGCGGATCGAGCTCCAGCAGCGAGAGCTGCAGGTCAACGGCGGCGGCCGTCGGATCGCCGTAGGAGCCGTCGCTGGTGCGCACGCCGAACCGCCGGTCCCGCAGCACCTCGTCGCACAGCTGGTGGGTCGTCGCGACCAGCACCCCGAGCTTGCTGCGCACCAGCGGCCCCTGCTCGCGCATCTGCCGGTAGAGCGGGTACGGATCGTCCCGCCACGGGGCGTGCAACAGGCGCGCCATCGGGTCGCCGCGCACGGCGAAGAGCCAGGTCAGCGCCCCCTGCGCGAGCAGGCGCGTGCGGAGGCTCCACTCCGCTAATCGGCCGTTGTCGCTGCGGGCCTGCTGAGCGGACATCGAACCCCCTACGTGAAACGGACACCTCGTTCGAGGTAACCGCACCCGCGGTGGCCCGACAATGGGCCAACCGGATCAGTGTCCGCTGGCCACGCAGAACTCGTTGCCCTCCGGGTCCCGGAGCACGGTCCAAGCCAGGCCGCCGGGCCCATCGTGCTCGCCGACCTCCGTGGCGCCCAGTTCGACGAGGCGGCGCACCTCGGCCTGCCGGTCGGTGGTGCCCAGGTCCACGTGGACCCGGTTCTTCCCGGCGCGCGGCTCCGGGACCTGCTGCAACCCGAGCGCCACCCCGCCCTCCTGGTTCGCGGCGAGCATCACGAACTCGCCGACGTCGAGGACGACGGAGGTGTCCAGGGCCTGCGTCCAGAAGTCGGCCAGCTTCCGGGGCGATGCGCAGTCGATCGTCACCATGCCGATGTTCAGTGCCATGGCGCGGAAGATAGGCGCCGACCCCGACAGCCGCCGGGCGGCGCGGGTAATCCGCTGGTGGTGACCCCGGGGTGGGTCGCTACCCTGCGGTTGACGTATCGGGCCGGACGAGGAGCTAGTAGCCGTGATCACGAGGATGTCGACGTTGTTCCTGCGTACCCTGCGCGAGGATCCGGCCGACGCCGAGGTGCCGAGCCACAAGCTGCTCGTCCGCGCCGGCTACGTCCGCCGGATCGCGCCGGGCATCTACTCGTGGCTGCCGCTGGGCCTGCGGGTGCTGCGCAAGATCGAGGAGGTCGTGCGCGAGGAGATGAACGCGATCGGCGCGCAGGAGATCCACTTCCCCGCGCTGCTGCCGAAGGAGCCCTACGACGCGACCAACCGCTGGACCGAGTACGGCCCGAACCTGTTCCGGCTGAAGGACCGCAAGGGCGGCGACTACCTGCTCGGTCCGACGCACGAGGAGCTGTTCGCGCTCACCGTCAAGGGCGAGTACAGCTCCTACAAGGACTACCCGGTCATGCTGTACCAGATCCAGACGAAGTACCGGGACGAGGAGCGGCCCCGCGCCGGCATCCTGCGCGGCCGCGAGTTCGTCATGAAGGACTCCTACTCCTTCGACCTGGACGACGAGGGCCTGGCGAACTCGTACCAGCTGCACCGCGACGCCTACATCCGGATCTTCGACCGGGTCGGGCTGCGCTACGTGATCGTCGCGGCCACCTCCGGCGCGATGGGCGGTTCGGCGTCCGAGGAGTTCCTGGCCGAGAGCGAGACCGGTGAGGACACCTTCGTCCGCAGCACCGAGTCGGGCTTCGCCGCCAACGTCGAGGCCGTGGTCACCCCCGCGCCGCCCGCCGAACCGGTCGAGGGCAAGGCGGCCGCCGAGGTCCACCACACGCCGAACACGCCGACCATCGAGACCCTGGTCGACTACCTCAACGCCAACACCGACCGCAAGTTCACCGCGGCCGACACGCTGAAGAACGTGCTGGTCAAGACCCGGCAGCCGGGCTCGTCGGACTGGCAGCTGCTGGCTGTGGGCGTGCCCGGCGACCGCGAGGTCGACATGAAGCGGCTGGAGGCGTCGCTGGAGCCCGCCGAGGTGGCGTTGCTGGAGGAAGCCGACTTCGCCGCCAGCCCGTTCCTGGTCAAGGGCTACATCGGCCCGAAGGCGTTGCAGGACAACGGCGTTCGGTACCTGGTCGACCCGCGCGTGGTGACCGGGACGGCGTGGGTCACCGGCGCCGACAAGACCGACCACCACGTGGTGGACCTGCTGTGCGGCCGGGACTTCACCCCGGACGGCACCATCGAGGCCGCCGAGGTCCGCGAGGGCGACCCGTCGCCGGACGGCCGCGGCACCCTGGTCGCCGCGCGCGGCATCGAGATCGGCCACATCTTCCAGCTCGGCCGCAAGTACGCCGACGCGTTCTCGCTGGACGCGCTCGGCCAGGACGGCAAGCCGAAGCGAATCACCATGGGCTCCTACGGCGTCGGCGTGTCGCGGCTGGTGGCCGCGATCGCCGAGCAGAGCCACGACGAGGTCGGCCTGGTGTGGCCGCGCGAGGTGGCGCCCGCCGACGTGCACGTGGTGATCGCGGGCAAGGACGAGAGCATCCGGGAGCGCGGCGAGGCCATCGCGGCCGAGCTCGACGCGGCCGGCGTGCAGGTGATCCTCGACGACCGGACGGTGTCGCCGGGCGTGAAGTTCGCCGACTCCGAGTTGATCGGGGTGCCGACGGTCCTGGTGGTGGGCAAGGGCCTGACCAGGGGCGTCGTCGAGGTCCGCGACCGCCGCTCCGGCGACCGCGCGGAGGTCGAGGCGGACAACGCGGTGCAGCACCTCATCGACGTCGTCCGCGGCTGAGAGACCCGAAGCCGATAACGGGGCCGTGGGGCCGGGGTTTCCCTGGACCCACGGCCCCGTGTCTTCGCTGCTCCGGAATCCGCAGGTCAGGACAATGCGGCGAGCACCGCGTCGGTGTCGGCGAGGTTCGGCAGGACCGCGTGGGCGCCTGCGGCGCGGAGGTCGTCCTCGCTGCTGGAGCCCGTGGCGACGCCGACCGCGACCGCGCCGAAGCGCAGCGCACCCGCGACGTCGTGCGGCGTGTCGCCGACGACCACCACGGCGTCCGGGGCGATCGGCCCGCCGTGGCGGTCTTCGGCCTTCGCGACGGAGTCCGCGATCAGGTCGTGGCGGTGCACCGAGGCCTCGCCGAAGCCGCCGATCTCGAAGTCGACGTGGTGGTGCAGGTCGAACGATTCGAGCTTGTGGAAGGCGACCTCCGCGAGGTTCCCGGTCACCAGCGTCTGCGTGAACCGAGGCTCGTCGGCCAGCGCCGTCAGCGCCCGGGCCGCGCCGGGCAGCGCGCTGCCGCGCTGCGAGAGCTCGTCGCGCGTTTCGGCGACCGCGCTGGTCAGCGCCGCGAACATGGCCGCGATCGTGGGCTCGTCCGGGGTGCTGCCGTGGATCTCCAGCACGTCCGTGGTGATCGCCAGCTCGGTGCGGCCGGCGGTGTCCGGCATGCGCTGCAGGGCCTTCCCGGTCACGTCCGCGAGCGCGCGGCGGTACCAGCGGGAGCCGAAGCCCCGGGCGTCGATCAGGGTCAGGTCGATGTCCCACAGCACGAGTCGCGTCACCGCACCATCCTGCCAGCCGACAGGACGGTGCGGGACGCCCGATTTCCCAGCAGCCGCGGGCTCAGGCGGCGAGCTCGCGGCGGGCGGTCTCGGTGACGATCGACATGCCCAGCACCGTCAGCGCCAGGCAGCAGATCAACATGATCGCCACCGGCATCGCCGAATGCGTCGCCCGCAGCAGCGCCGCGCCGATCAGCGGCGCGGCGGCGCCGGCGACCACCGTGGCGGCCTGATATCCCAGCGACACCCCGGAATACCGCACCGAGGTGCCGAAGAGTTCGGCGTAGAAGGCGGATTGCGCGCCGGTCAGCGTGCCGTGCAGCAGCAGGCCGACCGCCACCGCCAGGAACACCAGCACCGGATCGTGGCTGCCCACCAGCGGGAAGAAGATAACCGTCCACAATGCACAGCCGACGGCGGCGGTGATCGCCACCGGGCGGCGGCCGAGCCGGTCGGACAGCGCCCCGCCGGCGAGCATCGACAACGCCTGCACGAGGGAACCGACGGCCACCGCGGTGGTCGTGATCGCGGTGGGAAGCCCGATGTTGCCCGCGTAGACCAGCAGGAAGATGGTGAACACGTAGAACGCGGCGTTCTCGCCCACGCGCGCCGCGAACACCGCGAACACCGCCCGCGGGTACTGGGCCAACGCTTCGAGCACCGGCGCCCGCTCCTCGCGGCTCTCCTCGGCGACGGCCTGGAACAGCGGCGACTCGGCCACCCGCAGCCGCACCCACAACCCGATGACGACCAGCACGATCGACGCCAGGAACGGGATCCGCCAGCCCCACGCCGAGTACTGCGCGCCGGTCGTCGCGGCCGCCATCGCGGCCAGGGCGCCCGTGGCGAGCAGGTTGCCCAGCGGCCCGCCGGTCTGCGGCCACGAGGTCCAGAAACCGCGCCGCTCGCGCGGCCCGTGCTCGGCCACCAGCAGCACCGCGCCGCCGAACTCGCCGCCGAGCGCGAAGCCCTGCACCAGCCGCAGCAGCGTCAGCAGCAGCGGCGCCGCGATCCCGATCTGCTGGTAGCCCGGCAGCACGCCGATCAGCACCGATGCGGAGCCCATCAGGACCAGGCTGATCACCAGCAGCCGCTTGCGGCCGACCCGGTCGCCGAAGTGCCCGAACACCAGGCCGCCCAGCGGCCGGGCGGCGAACCCGACGGCATAGGTGACCAGCGCCAGCAGCACGCCGAGCAGCCCGTCGGAATGCGGGAAGAAGACCGGGCCGAACACGGTGGCCGCGGCCGCCCCGTACAGGAAGAAGTCGTAGAACTCGACGGTGGTCCCGACCACGCCCGCGGACACCACGCGGGCCAGGCGGCGAGTTCCCCCAGCTGTTGTCGTCACGGTCGCAAAGAGTGCTCGCGCGACCACGCCCCGCGCAAGATCCCGGCTCGAAGTTGCCTCGTTCCCGCTCCTGTTCGCAATGCGGTTGAAATCGAATCGTCGATTTCGGTGGAAATCGCGGCCGGGATCAGCCGGGCAGGAAGCTCAGGCGGACCCGGCGGACCGGATTGTCCACATTGGTGTCCACCAGGCACACCGACTGCCAGGTCCCCAGCGCCATCTCCCCGCCCAGCACCGGGATCGACGCGTACGGCGGGACGAACGCGGGCAGCACGTGGTCGCGGCCGTGGCCCCGCGAGCCGTGGCGGTGCCGCCAGCGGTCGTCGGCGGGCAGCAGGTCCCGAAGGGCGGCGAGCAGGTCGTCGTCGCTGCCCGCGCCGGTCTCGATGATCGCCAGCCCGGCGGTCGCGTGCGGCACCCAGACGTTGAGCAGGCCGTCGCGGGCCCGGGCCGAACGCAGGAACCGCTCGCACTCCGCGCCCAGGTCGTAGACGACTTCCACGGAGCCGGTCCGGACCTCGATTTCCTCGCTGTGCATGGGTTCCACCGTAAGCAGCGGTACCGGAACCGGCCCGGCCGGTGCGAGGATGCCGCCATGCGTGAGGCATTCGGTGCGCGGTTCGACGTCCCGGACGGCTATCTCAACACCGCGAGCATCGGCATCCCGACCGCCGACGCGGCCCGCGCGGTCGCGGAGTCGGTGGCGCGCTGGGGGAGCGGCCGCGACCTGCCCGAGGACTTCGAGCCGGCGGTGGCCGACGCACGGGCGTCGTTCGCGGCGCTGGTCGGCACCACCGCGGAGCGGGTGGCGATCGGGGCCACCGCTTCCCAGCTCGTCGGCCTGGTCGCGGCGAGCCTGCCGGCGGGCGCTCGCGTGCTGGTCGCCGAGAACGAGTTCACCAGCGTCGTCTTCCCGTTCGCCGCGCAACCGGACGTGCAGGTCACCGAGGTGCCGTTGGACGAGATCGCGGAGCACGCCGCGGACCACGACCTGGTGGCGGTCAGCGCGGTGCAGTCCAGCGACGGCCGGATCGTCGACCTCGACGGCCTCCGGCGGAGCGCCGCCGTGGGTTCGACGCGGGTGCTCATCGACGTCACGCAGGCGCTGGGCTGGCTGCCGGTGCGGCTCGACTGGGCCGACTGGGTCGTCGGCGCTGCTTACAAGTGGCTGTTGTCACCGCGCGGCGCCGCCTGGCTGGCGGTGCACCCGGATGCGCCCGAGGTCGTGCCGAACAGCGCGAACTGGTACGCCGGGCAGGACCCGTGGAGCACCACCTACGGCCTGCCGCTGCGGCTGGCCGGCGGCGCCCGCTCGCTCGACCTCTCGCCGACGTGGTTCGCGCAGGTCGGGGCGGCGGTGGCGATGCGATGGCTGGCCGGGCTCGACATGGCCGCGGTCGCCGCGCACTGCACCGGGCTGGCCGACGAGTTCAGCGCGGCGCTGGGCCTGCCAGCCGCCGGCTCCGCGATCGTCTCGGTGCGGGCGCCGGACGCCGTGTCGAAGCTCACGGAGGCCGGGATCACCTGCGCGGCGCGAGCGGGCCGGGCACGCCTGTCATTTCACCTCTACAACACCTCCGCCGACGTCGAGCGTGCGGTGCGTGCGCTGCGATGACCATCCGGGGTGTCCGACTTGTAATCAGCGCCCGCTACGGTTGGTGCTCGTGCCGGACCGACGAGGTGTGCCCGAAGAGATGACGGGAGCACAAGCCAACACGCAGCGCGAAACCACGCCGCTGCGGCGCGACAACTCGCTTATCAGACCGGATCGCGCACCGGTGCCGCCGCCGGACGAGGCCACCCGGCCGGCGTTCGCCCCACCGCCCCGCCGCGACCAGCCACCGCAGCCGCCGCCGCCGGTGCAGCAGCAGCCGCCGCAGGCGACGAGCTGGCAGGCCCCGGTGGCGCAGCCCGAGCCGCAGCCGCGTCGCATCACGCCGACCGGCTGGCTGCTGCGCGGGCTCGGGCTCGTCGCGATCTCCGTGCTGTCCGGGCTGATCTGGCTGATGATCAAGCCGGACACCGAGGACGAGGCCGCGCCGCCGCCTGCGGAGGTGCCGCGCTACGAGTTCGTCCCGATCCGCCGCGAAGAAGCGTTCCAGGGCTGCCAGAACGTCTCCACGGCCAAGATCAAGAGCTTCTTCCAGGAGCAGGAGTGCGCGCACCTCACGCGGGCGCTCTACAGCACCAAGCTGCCCGACGGCACCCGGGTGCTGACCTCGCTGGTCACGGTCCTGATGCCGGACGCGGCCACCGCGCAGCAGCTCAACGATCTGACCACCAAGGACGGCACGGGCAACATCCGGGACCTGGTCGACGACGGGCGGGACGGCACTAAGGGCATGCCGGCGCTGGACGACGACGCCTACGCCTCGGGCCGCCAGGACCGGCTGGTGGTGATCGGCGACTCGGCCTACTTCGACAAGAACACGCCGCACAAGGACCCGGCGCTGCTCGACGTCACCAAGGAAGCCCTGAAGCTCGGCTGGCCGCAGGAGCAGACCCCGCGCTGACCGCCGGGGTCAGGGCTGACCGGGGAAGGGCTTCGCGGCCGGCTGCGTGCCGACGGTGAGCCGCCACCGGGTGGCCCGGACGGCAGCGGTGGTCAGGCCGTCGAGCGCGATACCGCGCAGCGCGGCGTCCTCGGCGTTCTCCAACACCGAACGCCAGCCGGTCTCGCAGTCGCTCTCCGTCTTGACCAGCAGCCCGATCGCCGCCTTCTGGTCGCTCACCGACTCCCCGACGTCGTACGCCGGCTGAGCCGCCGGCGGCGTCTGCTGCGCGTCGCGGATCACCCGCTCCGCGGTGTCGCGCAGCCTCCTGTGCTGCTCCATCGCGTCGCCGATCGCGCTGCGCACGCGGGATTCGCTCACGAACGCGCTCGCCAGCCCGTACACCCACACCGCCGCGTGCTCCGCGCTCAACGCGCTGCGCAGCGCGTTGCCCGCCTCGTCCGAAAGCCCCGTCATCCGAGCACCTCCCGCAGGCTCGCGCAGCTCGCCGCGACCGATCCCAGCAGCCCGGCGCGATAGGGCTCCACCCCGGGCACGAGCTGGGCCGCCCTGTCCTGCGCGCCGGTCAGCGCATCGCGCAGCGCCTTCGTCGCCGTGCTCGCCGAGGACGGGGCCTGCTGCGGCGCCGGATCGGGCACCGACGGCGGGTCTTCGGGATCGCGCGGATTGACCCGGTCGACCTCGCGCTGCAACGCGGCGGCGTGCTCGGAACGCACCGAGGCGACCTCGCCGGCGGCGTCGGCCAGGCCCGGATGTGCCTGCGCGATCGCCTTCGCCAGCTGTGCGTCGGACTTCGCCGCGGCCGCCAGCGCCACCAGCGGGTCGGGCTCCTCGGGTGCCGAGCTGCACGCCGCGGTCAGCGCGGCGGCGACCGGAACGGCCGCGAACAACCGCAGCGCGCTCCGCCGCCCCAGCAGCGACCTGGCTCGCGAAGGGGATTCCACGTCGGCCTATCCTGCCAGGCGATCACCCGGCCGGACGCCCGGGCATCGCCCCCGGTGATCGGTACGATCCGCCGATCGTTGGGGTCCCACGCCGCGCTCGGGTGCGGGTGGACGCGATACCCTGGGCGACCGCGGCCGGCACGGACAGCACTGGTCGTGAACGTCCCGCCGGCCGGCCCGGCCGCGAGACCCCGTGCCGCGATGTTTCCAGGTCTGCTCCAGACCCCGATCGGAATTTAGGGAGTGCCAACGTGTCCAGCCCGCCGCGCGGTGCGATCACCGCGCAGCTGGAGCCCGTCGTAGCCGAGGCCGTGGCTAGATCGGGCTTCGACCTCGAGGAGTTCGACGTGCAGCAGGCCGGCCGCCGCCGGCTGATCAAGGTCGTCATCGACTCCGACGACGGCGTCGGGCTCGACGAGATCTCCGACGTCAGTCGCGCGGTGTCGGAGGTGCTGGACGCGCACGAGCACGTCCTGGCCGGCTCCTACACGCTCGAGGTCACCTCGCCGGGCGTGGACCGGCCGCTGACCCGCGCGCGGCACTGGCGTCGCGCCCGCTACCGGCTGGTCAAGATCCGGTTCGCCGACGGCGAGAAGTTGGTGGCGCGGGTCGGGGCGGCCGATGATGAAGGAGTCACGGTGCTGGTCGCCGGCGAACTGCGCCGGGTGGCCTACCGTGATGTCGAACGCGCGGTGGTCGAGGTGGAGTTCCAGCAGCCACCGGCGGAGGATTTGGTCAAGCTGGAGCGGGCTGCGAGCGGCGTTTCCCAAGAGGGGGACGACCGGGAAGACACGGAGGAGTCGAGGTGAACGTCGACATCGCGGCGCTGCGGGCGATCGAACGCGACAAGGACATCCCGTTCGAGACGGTCCTGGAAGCGATCGAATCGGCACTGCTCACCGCATACCGCCACACCGAGGGGCACCAGCCGCACGCGCGGGTGGAGGTGGACCGCAAGACCGGTGTCGTGCGGGTCCTCGCGCACACCCTGGCGGCCGACGGCAGCGTGCAGGAGGAATGGGACGACACCCCGGAGGGGTTCGGGCGCATCGCGGCGACGACCGCGCGGCAGGTCATCCTGCAGCGGCTGCGCGACGCCGAGCACGAGCGCACCTTCGGCGAGTTCTCCGCCAAGGAGGGCGAGATCCTCGGCGGTGTCATCCAGCGCGACGCGCGCGCCAACTCGCGCGGCATGGTCATCGTGTCGGTCGGCGACAGCGAGGGTGTGATCCCCGCCGCCGAGCAGGTGCCCAGCGAGAACTACGAGCACGGCACCCGGATCAAGTGCTACGTCGTCGGGGTGTCCCGGAGCGCGCGCGGACCGCAGATCACGCTGTCCCGCACCCACCCGAACCTGGTGCGGCGGCTGTTCGCGCTGGAGGTCCCGGAGATCGCCGACGGCACCGTGGAGATCCCCGCGGTGGCGCGGGAGGCCGGGCACCGCTCCAAGATCGCGGTGCGCTCGACCGTCAGCGGCGTCAACGCCAAGGGCGCCTGCATCGGGCCGATGGGCTCGCGGGTGCGCAACGTGATGAGCGAGCTCGGCGGCGAGAAGATCGACATCATCGACTACTCGGACGACCCGGCGACCTTCGTCGGCAACGCCCTGTCGCCGGCCAAGGTAGTCTCGGTGGAGGTCGTCGACGAACGCACCAAGACCGCGCGGGTGGTCGTGCCGGACTTCCAGCTCTCGCTGGCGATCGGCAAGGAAGGCCAGAACGCCCGGCTCGCGGCTCGGCTCACCGGCTGGCGGATCGACATCCGCAGCGATGCCGACCCGGGTGCGTCGGCCACTCCGGCGGCGCAACCCCCGGCGCAGGCGTCCGGTCTGGACCCTGCGGTGGAGGGACTGCCGACCGTGGGTTCGGCCGAGTAACGTCGTCGGGTTAGAATCAAAGGAGGTTCGACGCGAGGGGAGCGACAATCCGCACACGGGTGTCCGGCGAGCACGGCGAAAGCCGTGAGCCCGTTCGTACCTGCGTGGGGTGTCGTGCCCGGACGTCATCCTCTGAGCTGCTGCGTGTGGTGGCTGAGGTCGGTCGGGCTGGTCCCGTCGCCGTACCCGATCCACGACGTCGGCAACCGGGCCGGGGCGCTTGGCTGCACCCCGATCCGGCGTGCCTTCGTCTGGCCGAACGGCGCCGGGCTTTTCCGCGTGCACTCCGTGTACCGGGAGTCCTGGACACCTCGGCCGTGCAGGCCCACCTGAGTGCCGGGCAACCGCAGCAGGCGGCTCAAGACGTGACCGACGCGGGATCCGTCCCGCGCCAGGCAACTGAAGGAAAGCAGGTCGACCCGTCATGAATCAGCCGTGAAGCTGAAGCCATGAACGCGCATCGGCGATAGGACGAGGTCGAGCGGGACTGCCGCCCGGCCTCACCCAGATGAGGAGAGCAGTGGCAGGCAAGGCCCGCGTACATGAGCTCGCCAAAGAGCTCGGTGTTACCAGCAAGGAAGTTCTGAACAAGCTCGCCGAGCAGGGCGAGTACGTGAAGTCCGCGTCATCCACCGTGGAAGCCCCGGTGGCCCGCAGGCTTCGCGACGCACTCGCCAAGCCCTCGGCGTCGAAGAAGAGCGACGCCGGCGGAGGCAAGCCCGCTCCGGCAGAACCCAGGCCGTCCCGCGCCGATGCGGCGGCGCCGAAGCCTGGACCCAAGCCCGGCCCGCGCCCCGAGGCGCCGGTCGGAGAGCGTCCCAAGCCCGGCCCCAAGCCGGGTCCGAAGCCGACCCCCAAGCCCGAGCCGGAGGTCAAGCCGGAGGTCAAGCCGGCTGAGCAGGCACCGGCCGCCAAGGCGGCCGCGCCGCGTCCGGCGTCCGGCCCCAAGCCGGGTCCGAAGCCCAGCCCGAAGCAGGGTGGCGACGGCGACGCCGGCGTGGTTCCGCCGCGCCCGAAGGCGCCCAAGCCGGGCCCGCGGCAGCCGCGCGTCGGCAACAACCCGTTCGGCGTTGGCAGCGGAGCGCCGCAGCAGCGGCCGCCGCGGCCGGGCCCGGGTGGCCGTCAGGGCGGCGGGCAGGGTCCCGGCCGCCAGCACGGCGGTCCCGGTGGCCAGCGTCAGGGCGGCGGTCAGGGTGCCGGCACGGCCCCGGCCGCGGGCAACGCCCCGCGCGGTGAAGGTGGCTCGCGCCCGAACCCGGGCATGATGCCGCCGCGTCCGAACCCCGGCATGATGCCGCCCCGTCCGCCGCGCAGCGGTGGCGGTCCCGGCGGTGGCCGCGGTGGCGGCGGCCGTGGCGGTCCGGGCGGTGGCGGCGGTGGCCGTCCCGGCGGTGGCGGCGGTCGTCCCGGTGGGGGCGGCGGCGGCTTCCGCGGTGGCGGTGGCGGCGGTGCCCCGAGCGGTGCCCCGGCCGGCGGTGGCTTCCGCGGTCGTCCCGGCGGCGGTGGCCGTCCGGGCGGTCCCGGTGGTCGCGGCGGTGCTGCCGGTGCGTTCGGCCGTCCCGGCGGGCCCGCGAAGCGCGGTCGCAAGTCGAAGCGGCAGAAGCGCCAGGAGTACATGGAGAACATGCAGGCGCCGTCGGTCGGCGGCGTCCGCCTCCCGCGCGGCAGCGGCGAGACCGTTCGCCTGCGCCGCGGTGCTTCGCTGACCGACTTCGCCGAGAAGATCAACGCCAACCCGGCCTCGCTGGTGCAGGCGATGTTCCACCTCGGTGAGATGGTCACCGCGACCCAGTCCGTCTCCGACGAGGTGCTGGAGCTCCTCGGCCAGGAGATGAACTACAAGATCGAGATGGTCAGTCCGGAGGACGAGGACCGGGAGCTGCTGCAGTCGTTCGACATCAGCTACGGCGACCCGGGCAGCTCCGAGGACGAGCTGGCGGCGCGCCCGCCGGTGGTGACCGTCATGGGTCACGTCGACCACGGTAAGACGCGACTGCTGGACACCATCCGGAAGACGAACGTGCAGGCCGGCGAGGCCGGTGGCATCACCCAGCACATCGGTGCCTACCAGGTCCTCACCGAGCTGGAAGGCAACGAGCGGCCGATCACGTTCATCGACACCCCGGGTCACGAGGCGTTCACCGCCATGCGTGCCCGCGGTGCGAAGTCGACCGACATCGCCGTGCTGGTGGTGGCCGCCGACGACGGCGTCATGCCGCAGACGGTGGAGGCGATCAACCACGCCCAGGCGGCCGGTGTGCCGATCGTGGTCGCGGTGAACAAGATCGACGTCGAGGGTGCGAACCCGGCGAAGATCCGCCAGCAGCTCACCGAGTACAACCTCGTTGCCGAGGAGTACGGCGGCGACACCATGTTCGTCGACATCTCGGCGAAGCAGGGCACCAACATCGACAACCTGCTCGAGGCGATCCTGCTCACCGCGGACGCGGCGCTGGATCTGCGGGCCAACCCGCACATGCCCGCCCAGGGTGTGGCGATCGAGGCCCACCTGGACCGCGGTCGCGGTCCGGTGGCCACGGTGCTGGTGCAGCGGGGCACGCTGCGGGTCGGTGACTCGGTGGTGGCCGGCGACGCCTACGGTCGCGTCCGCCGGATGATCAATGAGAACGACGAGGACGTCCCCGAGGCGCTGCCGTCGCGGCCGGTGCAGGTCATCGGTTTCACGTCGGTGCCGGGCGCGGGCGACACCTTCCTGGTGGTCGACGAGGACCGGGTCGCCCGGCAGATCGCCGACCGCCGCGGGGCCCGCATCCGCGAGGCGCAGAACGCGGCCAAGCGCAAGCGCGTCAGCCTCGAGGACCTGGACAAGGTGCTCAAGGAGACCAACCAGCTCAACCTGATCATCAAGGGTGACAACTCGGGTACCGTCGAGGCGCTCGAAGAGTCCCTGATGAAGATCGAGGTCGGCGAAGAGGTCGAGCTCCGGGTGATCCACCGCGGCGTCGGTGGCATCAACGAGTCGGACATCAACCTCGCCACCGCGGAGAACACCATCGTCCTGGGCTTCAACGTCCGGGCCGAGGGCAAGGCGGCCGAGGTCGCCAACCGCGAGGGCGTGGAGATCCGGTACTACTCGGTGATCTACCGGGCGATCGAGGACATCGAGCAGGCCCTCAAGGGCATGCTTAAGCCCGAGTACGAGGAAGTCGAGCTGGGCCGGGCCGAGATCCGCGAGGTCTTCAAGTCCTCCCGGATCGGCACCATCGCGGGCTGCATGGTCACCGAAGGCATCATCAAGCGCAACGCCAAGGCGCGCCTGCTGCGGGACAACGTGGTCGTCGCCGAGAACCTCAGCATCAACTCGCTGAAGCGGTTCAAGGACGACGCCACCGAGGTCCGCGAGGGCTTCGAGTGCGGTCTGACCCTGGGGTCGTACAACGACATCAAGGTCGGCGACGTCATCGAGCCCTACGAGATGCGCGAGAAGCCGCGCGACTGAGCCGGTGCTGCGCAGGGGGTCGTCACTCGACGGCCCCCTGCGTGCCGGTTCGCCCCCGCGGTGAGGAACACCCATGTACGTCGGTGTACTCGAACTGGACGTCCTCCTCGGCGACGTCCACTCCCTGAAGCAGAAGCGCGCTGTCGTGCGGCCCGTGGTGGCCGAGTTGCGGCGGCGCTTCGAGGTTGCCGTCGCCGAGGCCGGGAACCAGGACTTGCACCGCCGCGCGCTGCTGGGCGTCGCGGCCGTCTCCGGCGACGCCGCGCACGTGCGCGAAGTGCTGGAAGCGTGCGAGCGGTTGGTCGCTGCACGCCCCGAACTGGAACTGCTCTCCGCCCGCCAGCGCATGCTCGGGCCGGAGGACTAGGAACTCTTCGTGGTCGTTCTGCGCGAGAACCCGCGGCGGCGCGAGTCGAGTCCCACACCGCAAGCGGCTAGCGCCGCTTTTCAGACGAACTGAACTTTCCCCGAAGGAGGTGCGCCGTGGCTGATACGGCGCGCGCCCGCAAACTCGCCAAGCGCATCGCCCAGATCGTGGCATCCGGGCTGGAGCACGAGGTGAAGGACCCGCGGCTGGCGATGGTGACGGTCACCGACGCGCGGGTCACCCCCGATCTGCGGGATGCCACTGTCTACTACACCGTGTTCGGCGACGACGCCGACTACGCCTCCACCGCGGCCGCGCTGGCGAGCGCGGCCGGGGTGCTGCGTTCCCGGGTCGGGCAGCAGACCGGCGTCCGGTTCACCCCGACGCTGACCTTCGTCGCGGACACCGTGCCGGACAACGCGCGGCGGATGGAGGAACTGCTCGCCAAGGCCAAGGAGGCCGACGAGGAGGTCGCCCGGTTGGCCTCCGGAGCGTCGCCGGCCGGCGACGCCGATCCGTACCGAGCCAGCACCGACGATGACGAGTTCGCCACCGACGGTGCCGACGAGGGGTCGTTTTCCGACGCCGATGTGCGTCGTGGGCCACAGAGTGGTTGAGTCGCAGCTCAGCATCAGGTGCGTTGGACGTCGGCGGCCGGAACGGCCACCGATGTCGTGGAGGTGAACCTGTGCGCGGGCAACCCGATAGCGGCCGCACCGGCGGCGGCCAACCGGTCGCCGTCGATCCGGTCGAGCAAGCCGTAGCCGAGGCCGCTCGCAAGCTGTCCGAGGCCTCGGACGTGACGTTGTTCGCGCACATCAACCCGGACGCGGACGCGCTCGGCAGCGCGCTGGCGCTGGGCCGGGCGTTGCGGCGGCGCGGGTGTGCGGTCCGGGTGTCCTTCGGGATGCCGGACCTGCCGCCGATCTCGCTGCGCGATCTGGACGGCGACGATCTGGTGGTGCCGGCGGACGAGGTGCCCGCCGCGCCGCCGGTGCTCGTCGTCTGCGACACCGGGAGCCTGCAGCGGCTCGGCAAGCTCGCCGATCGGGTCGACGCGACGATCGCCGCAGGCGGCGACGTCATCGTGATCGATCACCACGTGTCGAACACCCGCTACGGCACGCTGCACGTCGTCGACGAGCACGCCGAGGCGACGGTGATGATCGTGCTCCGGCTGCTCGACGAGCTCGGCGCGGAACTCGACCTGCCGACCGCGCGGTGCCTCTACGCGGGCCTGGTCACCGACACCCGGTCGTTCCGGCGCGCCAGCGCGTCGACGCACCGCGCGGCGGCGCGGCTGCTGGAGGCCGGGGTCGACCCGGAGGCGACGACGCGGCCACTGCTGGACACGCATCCGTTCGCCTGGATGAACATGCTGTCCGTGGTGCTGGGCGAGGCCCAGCTGGAGCCGACCGCGGCGCAGGGCCTCGGGTTCGTGCACGCGACGGTCCGGCTTGCCCATTCCGACGGGCTGCGCAGCGAGGACGTGGACAGCGTCATCGACGTGGTGCGCACGACGAGCGAGGCCGAGGTCGCCGCGGTGCTCAAGGAGACCGCGCCGGATCACTGGTCGGTGTCGTTGCGCTCGGACAGCCGCGTCGACGTCGGCCACGCGGCGGCGGCCTGCGGCGGTGGCGGGCACCGGCTCGCCTCCGGTTTCACGGCGCAGGGCCCGGCGGAGGAGATCATCGCGGCGATGCGCAAGGCCCTCGACGAGGCCCCGCTCCTGGACTGACGCCCGCTCGCGGCGGAGTACCTCCGCAATTTCCATTGAAATCGAACCTTCGATTTCAATGGAAATTGCGGAACATCGGCGTGTCGGACCACGACACGCCGACGGCTGTGGACAACTCCCGCAATTTCAATGGAAATCGGACCTCTGATTTCCATTGAAATTGCGGACGATGCTGGGCGTCAGGTTCGGCGGCGGGCTCGGAAGGCCGCGACGTGCATGCGGTTCGCGCAGCGGGGGCTGCAGAAGCGCTTGGCCTGGTTCGTCGACGTGTCCAGGAAGTAGGTGTAGCAGCCCTCCGCCCCGCAGCGCCCCCAGCGCGTCGTGCCGTGCTGGACCACGCCCTGCGCCAGGCCCCACGCGGCCGCCGCAGCGACTTCGTCGACCGCCGGTGCGTCCGGACCGGCGACGTGGACGTGCCAGTTCGGGGTGCCGTCGTGGCTGCCGTGCCCGGAAAGCCTGGGCCGGGGCGGGTGCGCCGACAGCAGGGCGTTGATCTCGGCGAGCACCGTCTCGCCGTCGTCGGCCACCATCGCGTCCAGCGCCCGGCGCAGCCCGGCCCCCACCGAGCGCAGGAGCGGCAGGTCGTTCGCGTGGAGCCGGTCGGCCCACCAGGGCTCGTCGTGGAGCGCGGCGCGCACCGCGTCGAGGCTGCTCAGATCGGCGTTTGCGATCCGCAGCGCAACGGCGGCGTAATCAGCGTTGTCCATCAGTGGTCCTTACCAGTACCCTTGGCCGTCAGGGGCGAATCCGCCGATCACAGCTTACAAGGAGACAGGGTGCCGGATCTGGGGGAGCGCGTATCGCCGCGCCGAGTGCTGGCGCTCGCGGTGCCCGCGCTCGGCGTGCTGGCCGCCGAACCGCTGTACGTGCTCGTGGACACGGCCGTGGTCGGTCACCTCGGAGCGGTGCCGCTCGCCGGGCTCGCGCTGGGCGGCACGCTGTTCACCCTGGTGTCGAGCCAGCTGACGTTCCTGAGCTACGGAACCACCGCGCGCACCGCTCGGCTGCACGGCGCCGGGCGCCGCAAGGACGCCGTCGCGGAGGGCGTGCAGGCCACCTGGCTGGGCGTCATCGTCGGCGTCGTTCTCATGCTGCTCGCGCAGCTGCTGGCCGTTCCGATCGCGGAGCTGATGGCGGGCCCCGGGCCGATCGCCGATGCGGCCGCGATCTGGATGCGCATCGCGCTGTGCGGTGCGCCGATGGTGCTGATCACCATGGCCGGCAACGGCTGGATGCGCGGCGTGCAGGACACCGCGCGGCCGCTCCGGTACGTGCTGGTGGGCAACGGTGTTTCCGCCGTGCTGTGCCCGCTTTTCGTCTACCCCTTCGGCTGGGGTCTGGAGGGTTCGGCGGTCGCGAACCTGATCGGCCAGACGATCGCCGCCGCGCTGTTCGTGCGCGCGCTGTTCGTCGAGCGGGTGCCGCTGAAGCCGGAGCTCGCGAAGATGCGAGCCCAGCTCGGGCTCGGCCGCGACCTGGTGCTGCGGACGCTGGCGTTCCAGGCGTGCTTCCTGTCGGCGACGTCCGTGGCGGCGCGGACCGGCGCGGAAGCCGCGGCGGCGCACCAGGTCGTGTGGCAGCTGTGGGCGTTCCTGGCGCTCGTGCTCGACTCGTTGGCCATCGCGGCGCAGTCGTTGGTCGGCGCGGCGCTCGGGGCCGGTTCCGCGCCTCGCGCCAAGGGAATCGCCCGGCAGGTCACCTGGTACAGCCTGGGGTTCGGCATCGTGCTCGGGTTGGTGTTCGCGGTGCTCTCCGGCCCGCTGCCGACGTTGTTCACCACGGACGGCGCGGTGCTGGCGGCGATCCCGCACGCGTGGTGGTTCTTCGTGCTCATGCAGCCGGTTGCGGGCGTGGTGTTCGCGCTGGACGGGGTGTTGCTCGGCGCCGGTGATGCCGCCTACCTGCGAACCGCGACGTTGCTGAGCGCGGCCATCGGCTACCTGCCGCTGATCTGGTTGTCGCTGGCGTTCGGCTGGGGCCTGGTGGGGATCTGGACCGGGCTGACCCTGTTCATGGTCCTGCGGCTGATCACGCTGCTGCTGAGGGCCCGCTCCGGCCGCTGGGCCGTCGTCGGCGCCACCCGGGCCGAAGCCACCGCGGGGTGATCCCCCGCCGCGCGGGTCACTGCCAGAACCAGGACTGCTCCCGGACCTGGCGGTAGGCCTCGCGGCGGCGCTCCGAGTCGAGGCGCTGGATGTAGACCATGCCGTCGAGGTGGTCCGTCTCGTGCTGGAGGCAGCGCGCCATCAGGCCGCTGCCCGACACCGTGACCGGCTCGTTGTCCGCGTCCACGCCGCGCACCACCGCGTGCTGGGCGCGGCGGGTTTCGAACCCGAGCCCGGGCAGCGACAGGCACGCCTCCACGTCGTCATGCACCTCGTCGGAGAGTTCGACGATCTCCGGGTTGACGACGTACCCGATCTCGCCGTCGACGCGATAGCTGAACGCCCGCACCCCGACGCCGATCTGCGGCGCGGCGACCCCGGCGTGCCCGGGCGCGTCGACGGTGTCCAGCAGGTCCGCGACGATCGAGCGCAGCCGCTGGTCGAAGACCGTGACCGGCTCGGCCGCCATGCGCAGCACCGGGTCGCCGAAGCGCCGGATCGGTCGGAATGCCACCCCTGACCTCCTCGCAGTTCCGCCGCCACCCTAGCGACGCGCGCCGCGCCGGGTCGGGGAAGATGTCTCCTCGTGTCCGAGCACTCCCGCAAAACGCGTCCCACCGTTCCACCCGGCCTGCTGGTGATCGACAAGCCGGCGGGGATGACCTCGCACGACGTCGTGTCGCGGGTCCGCCGCATCATGGGCACCCGCCGCGTCGGGCACGCCGGGACGCTGGACCCGATGGCCACCGGGGTGCTGGTGCTGGGCCTGGAGCGGGCCACCAAGCTGCTCGGCCACCTCGCCCTGGACACCAAGGCGTACCTGGCGACGATCCGGCTGGGCGCGGCCACCACCACCGACGACGCCGAGGGCGACGTGGTGTCCGAAGCGGACGCCTCCGGGGTGGACGAGGAGGCGGTCCGGGCCGGGATCGCGGAGCTGACCGGCGACATCCAGCAGGTGCCCAGCGCGGTCAGCGCCGTGAAGATCAACGGCCGCCGCGCCTACGAGATGGTGCGCAACGGCGAGACCGTCGAGCTGGCCGCCCGGCCGGTCACGGTGTCGCGCTTCGACGTGCTGGCGCTGCGCCGCACGGAACGCACGACCGACCTCGACGTGCTCGTCGAATGCTCGTCGGGGACCTACGTGCGCGCGCTGGCGCGCGACCTCGGGGCCGGGCTCGGCGTCGGCGGGCACCTCTCGGAACTGCGCCGGACCCGGGTCGGCCCGTTCGGGCTGGCCACGGCGCGCACCCTGGACCGGCTGGAGGCCGAGCCCGGGCTGTCGATGGGCCTGGACCAGGCGGTCGAGACCGCCTTCCCGCGCCGCAACGTGGACGCCGACACCGCCCGCGCCCTCTCCCACGGCCAGGTCGTGCCCGCGGCCGGCGTCGAGGGGACCTACGGGATGTTCGATCCGGACGGCCGGGCGGTGGCCCTGGTCCGCGACCGCGGCCGGACCGCGAAGCCGGTGCTGGTGATCATTCCGGCGAACTGACGCATTCCGGTCGAACCCCCTCCGCGCCGCGGGCGATTTCGGTGACCGGTGTCACGCCCTTGGAACCGGGGGAGGAGTCGCTCGTCCCACGGCTAGTCCGATCCAGTGACGACAGACGTTGGGAGCAGCATGCGCAAGCGATTAGTCGGGGCGACCGTCGTGGTGGCGGCGGGGTTGGCGCTGAGCGGCTGTGCGGCAGGCGGTGCACCGCAGCAGACGGCCGGCGGTGGTTCGCAGGCCGAGAGCAGGCCGGTCGAGACCAGTGCCGGTCCGCAGCAGGAGACCACCGATGCGGCCGGCTCGAACCAGGGCGGGAACGCCACCGGCGACCGGCCGTGCGAGGCGTCCGACCTCGATGCGAAGTTCGTCACCTCCGAGAACTACGACGGGCGCCCGAGCAGCGGCCAGTTCAGCGTGACCAAGAACAGCAACGACATGACCCCGTGCGTGCTCGACGGGTACCCGGAGATCAAGGCGATGCGCGGCTCCGAGGGCGGCGCGACCATGCCGGTGGCGATCCAGCAGGTGACGGCCGACGGCGCGCAGTCGATGCGGCTGGACGGGCACGGCGGTTTCGCCAGCTTCAACATCACCTGGACGACCTCCGGTGCCGACGGCGGGTGCGACATGCCGGGGGCGCTCTCGGTGCGGCTGCCGCGCGCCGGTTCCCAGGACATCGAGGTGCCGGTCAACCAGGGCCGCGACAACTCCCTGCGGATCTGCGAGAACGACGAGCTCCAGGTCCAGCCGTTCGGCGACTACACGAACTGAGGCGATCCGCCCGCCCGTGCCGCGCGATCCGCGGCACGGGCGGTGGCGTTCCGGCCATCGGATAGCGGCGCAGTAGGCTTCCTGGTCGTGCAGCGTTGGCGTGGTTTGGAGCAGATTCCCGGTGGCTGGGGCCGGTGCGTGGTCACCATCGGCGTCTTCGACGGGGTGCACAGGGGACATCAGCAGCTGATCGCGCACGCGGTGCGGCAGGCCCGCCGCCGCGGCGTGCCGTGCGTGCTGATGACCTTCGACCCGCACCCGTCCGAGGTGGTGCGCCCGGGTAGTCACCCGGCACAGTTGACGACGCTGCGGCGCCGCGCCGAACTGGCCGAGCAGCTCGGGGTCGACGTCTTCTGCGTGCTGCCGTTCACCCGCGAGATCTCCCGCGTGCCCGCCGAGGAGTTCGTGCACGCGATGCTGGTGGAGCGGTTGCACGCGGCGGAGATCGTGGTCGGCGAGAACTTCACCTTCGGCCACAAGGCGGCGGGCAACATCGAACTGCTGGCCAAGCTCGGCGAGCGGTTCGGCTTCGAGGTCGAATCCGACGCGCTGGTCTCCGGGCCGGTGGAGCGCGCCGACGACGCGGCGGGCCCCTCGGTGACCTTCTCCTCGACCTACATCCGCTCCTGCATCGACGCCGGCGACGTCGTGGCGGCCGCCTCCGCGCTGGGCCGCTACCACCGGCTGGAAGGCATCGTGGTGCGCGGCGCTGGGCGCGGCGGCAAGGAGCTCGGCTTCCCGACCGCCAACCTGTCCACCCCGCCGCACGCGGCGATCCCCGCCGACGGCGTGTACGCCGCGTGGTTCACGCACCGCCGGCGCGGCTCGGTGCAGCCGGGCGAGACGCTGCCCGCGGCGGTGTCGGTGGGCAGCAACCCGACGTTCTCCGGCACCGAGCGCACCGTCGAGGCGTACGTGCTGGACATCGACGCCGACTTCTACGGCGAGCACGTCGACCTGGACTTCGTGCAGCGACTGCGGTCGATGGAGCGCTACGACACGGTCGAAGCGCTGATCGAGCAGATGCACCAGGACGTCGCCGAAACCCGGCGGATCCTCGCCGTGGGCGGGTGAGGCGGTATGCCGAACCCCCGAACGGGGCAGCCGCGTCCGCCGCGCGGCGCACCGCGGTCGGAACGCTTTTCGGATTCCCGGCCACGCCCGGCCGGTGACCTGGCAGTATTCAGGGCCGGATCAACAGCCGCCCGCGGCCGGGTCGGCGCCGACACGGGGGGAACGAAGGTGGCGGAGAACAGCAACGTCCAGCGGAACCTCGCACTGCAGCGGCAGTGGTACGGAGAGCCGCTGGGGGACCGGGTGCGCCGCCTGGTCGTTGCGTTCCGCATCTCGCAGGCCCAGCTCGCGGAAGTGCTCGGGATCAGCGCGCCGATGCTCAGCCAGGTGATGAGCGGCCGCCGGGCCAAGATCGGCAACCCGTCGGTGCTGGCCAGGCTGGTGATGCTGGAGCGCAAGGTGCTCATCCCCGGCGTCGCCGCGGGTGACGAGGACGCGATCAAGCAGGCGCTGGAGGACGTCCGCCAGTCGCGCCCGTCGGTGGGCCGCGACAACCTGCCGGTCGTGGGTTCGGCGAACGGCGAGGAGGCCGCCTGGCCGGTGCTGCGCGAGGTGGCCAAGCCCGGCGAGCTGGCGGCGGCGGCGTCGCTGCTGGAGGGCCGCTACCCGGCGCTGGCGCAGCTGCTCCGCCGCGCCGCCAACGGCGACCTTGACTGAGCTCCCGCGGAGCCGCCGCGCGGGCGTCCGGGGAGTGCGCGGACACTGGGGTATGCGTTTGTTCACCGCGTTGTGGCCGTCGGACGAGGCGGTGCGGCACCTGGCGTCGGCGGTAGACCGGCTCCATCCGGACCGGGTGGCCGAGGCGACCGCGGGCCTGCGCAAGTTCCGCTTCACACACCCGTCGCGCTGGCACCTGACGCTTCGCTTCCACGGCGACGACGCCGACGAGCAGCGCGTGACCGGCCGGCTCGACCAGCGCGTAGCCGAGCTGCTGGAGACCGACCCGTCGTCGCCGCGCCTCCGGCTGGCCGGCGCCGGGACGTTCCGCGGCGTGCTGTGGGTCGGCGTCGAGCCGGAAACCGGCTCCGACGACGCCGCGCTGCGCGAGCTGGTTCGCGCGGCCGGTGGCGATCCGCGCGGTCACACCGCGCACCTCACCATCGCCAGGTGGGTCGCCGGGCGAGCCGACCGCGAGCTGCTGCCGGGGCTGTTCGCCGGCTACACCGGCCCGTGGTGGCGGCCGCGCGATCTCGCGGTGGTGTGCAGTGACCTGCGGGAAGGCGGTCGGGAGTACCGGACCGTGCACCGGGTGGCGGTGACGCGCGAGACGCCGGGTTGACGCCTGGTTTCTTAAGCGGCGGCAGCCGCTTGCGGTGTGGGACTCAACTTGCACCGCCGCGGGTTCTCAGACGTCGTCCTCGCGAGGACAGCCCCAGCGTGGTGTATTGGACATACATGAGTCGGGGATCCCACAGTGAGGCGGCGTACCCGCACCGCTACGCAAGCCGCTCCGGGAATGGTCCTTGACCCGGTCGCAGCAGCTCTCCCTGTTATCCTGGCATGTGGAGCGGCTGCAGTCCGTGGTGGCCGCGTCCGGTCGACCTGGGGTCGACCCGCCACCCGATCGATCGGTCGGGCGTCGCTGACACGGGACATCGAAGGAGTCAATTCGTGGCGTTGTCCACTGAAGACAAGAAGCAGATCCTGGCCGAGTACGGCCTGAAGGACGGCGACACCGGTTCGCCGGAGGCCCAGGTGGCCCTGCTGACCAAGCGGATCGTCGGGCTGACCGAGCACCTCAAGCAGCACAAGCACGACCACCACTCGCGTCGTGGTCTGCTGCTGATGGTCGGTCGCCGCCGTCGTCTGCTCAACTACCTGACCAAGGTGGACATCGAACGCTACCGTTCGCTGATCCAGCGACTCGGTCTGCGTCGTTGACGAACACCGGGGGGAGCGGCCGATGGGCCGCTCCCCCCGGTGCATGAAGAACGGACGGCGCCCCGCGCGCCGTCGCAACTGAAGAGCGCTCACGGTGGCACGCACCGGACAGGCGTCCGCCGGTCCTCGGTAGTGGCTGCCGGGCAAGTCGTCGCAACAGACGTTCCCGGGGGCTTCGATCGATGGCCGGCCTCGTCGGACCACGATCCGGATGCTCCTGCCGTGGGCCTCGTGAAACCGAGGAGTCAACCTTGACTGAACCCCAGATCGACGAGGGCGTCTACGAGGCCACCGCCGTGCTGGACAACGGCGCGTTCGGGACCCGGACCGTCCGGTTCGAGACCGGCCGGCTGGCCAAGCAGGCCGCCGGCAGCGTCGTCGCCTACCTCGACGACGACACCATGCTGCTGTCCGCCACCACGGCGTCCAAGCAGCCGAAGGAGCACTTCGACTTCTTCCCGCTGACCGTCGACGTCGAAGAGCGGATGTACGCCGCGGGCCGCATCCCCGGCTCGTTCTTCCGCCGCGAGGGTCGCCCGTCCACCGACGCGATCCTCACCTGCCGGCTGATCGACCGGCCGCTGCGCCCGTCCTTCGTGGACGGTCTGCGCAACGAGGTCCAGGTCGTCGTCACCGTGATGAGCCTGGTGCCCGGCGACCTCTACGACGTGCTGGCGATCAACGCCGCGTCGGCATCCACCCAGCTGTCCGGTCTGCCGTTCTCCGGCCCGATCGGCGGCACCCGAGTGGCCTTGATCGACGGCCAGTGGGTGGCCTTCCCGACCCATGAGCAGCTCGAGCGGGCCGTGTTCGACATGGTCGTCGCGGGTCGCATCGTCGGCGACGACGTGGCGATCATGATGGTCGAGGCCGAGGCCACCGAGAAGACTGTCAACCTGGTCGCCGAGGGTGCGCAGGCGCCGACCGAAGAGGTCGTCGCCGCTGGTCTAGAGGCCGCGAAGCCCTTCATCCGGACCCTGTGCCAGGCGCAGCAGCAGCTCGCGCAGGCTGCGGCCAAGGAGGTCCAGGACTTCCCGGTGTTCCCGGCCTACGCCGAGGACGCCTTCACCGCCGTCGAGCAGGCCGTCTCCGGTGAGCTCGCCGAGGCGCTGAAGATCGGCGGCAAGCAGGAGCGGGAGAGCCGGCTCGACGAGATCAAGGCCGCGGTGCTGGAGAAGGTCGGCACCGGCGAGGGCCAGCAGTTCGAGGGCCGCGAGAAGGAGGTCGGCGCCGCCTTCCGGTCGCTGACCAAGAAGCTGGTGCGCCAGCGGATCATCCGCGACCAGGTCCGCATCGACGGCCGCTCGCTGACCGACATCCGCAGCCTGTCCGCGGAGGTCGGCGTGATCCCGCGGGCCCACGGCTCGGCGCTGTTCGAGCGCGGCGAGACCCAGATCATGGGTGTCTCCACGCTGAACATGCTGCGCCTGGAGCAGACCATCGACTCGTTGTCCCCGGACACGACGAAGCGGTACATGCACCACTACAACTTCCCGCCCTACTCGACTGGTGAGACCGGCCGGGTCGGCAGCCCGAAGCGGCGCGAGATCGGCCACGGCGCGCTGGCCGAGCGCGCGCTGATGCCGGTGCTGCCGACGCGCGAGGAGTTCCCGTACGCGATCCGCCAGGTCTCCGAGGCGCTGGGCTCCAACGGGTCCACCTCGATGGGCTCGGTGTGCGCCTCGACGCTGTCGCTGCTGAACGCGGGCGTGCCGCTGAAGGCGCCGGTGGCCGGCATCGCGATGGGCCTGGTGTCCGACGAGGTCGACGGTCAGACCCACTACGTGGCGCTGACCGACATCCTCGGTGCCGAGGACGCCTTCGGCGACATGGACTTCAAGGTCGCCGGCACGAAGGACTTCGTGACCGCGCTGCAGCTGGACACCAAGCTGGACGGCATCCCGTCCGAGGTGCTGGCCCAGGCGCTCGGCCAGGCCCGCGACGCCCGGTTCACCATCCTCGAGGTGATGGCCGAGGCGATCGGCAAGCCCGACGAGATGAGCCCGCACGCCCCGCGGGTGACCTCCATCAGCATCCCGGTGGACAAGATCGGCGAGGTCATCGGCCCGAAGGGCAAGATGATCAACTCGATCACCGAGGAGACCGGCGCGGAGATCACCATCGAGGACGACGGCACCATCTACGTCGGTGCCGCCGACGGTCCGTCCGCGGAGGCCGCGATCGACAAGATCAACGCCATCGCGAACCCGCAGCTGCCGAAGGTCGGCGAGCGCTTCCTGGGCACCGTGGTCAAGACCGCGGCCTTCGGCGCGTTCGTCTCGCTGCTGCCGGGCAAGGACGGCCTAGTGCACATCTCCAAGCTGGGCAACGGCAAGCGCATCGGCAAGGTCGAGGACGTGGTGAACGTCGGCGACAAGCTGCGCGTGGAGATCGCCGACATCGACAGCCGCGGCAAGATCAGCCTGGTGCTGGTCAACGACGAGGCGGAGAAGGCCGAGGGCGAGGCCAAGCCGGAGGCCGAGACCCCGGCGCAGTGACCGATCGGCGCGCGTGACGCGCTGTCCAACGCGGCCCGTCCCGGAACTCCGGGGCGGGCCGTACGGTTGTGAGTCGTCAACTCACGATGTCGCGACGAGACCAAGGTGGTTGGTGTTTGATAAGCGGCGGCAGCCGCTTGTGGTGTGGGACTCAACTCACACCGCCGCGGGTTCTCAGGGGTCTTCTCGCGAGGACAGCCCCGACGTGGTGAATTGGCTTCATGAGTCGGGGATCCCACAGCGAGAAGGCGCCTGAGGTCCCGCCACCCGCACCGCTACGCAAACCAATTTCGAAATACTCTCTAAAGGGACATGAAGAAGCAGACACGCGCCGGGTACCTGCAGCGTCCCGGGACCACTCGAATCCTCGGCGGCACCGGCGACGCGGCCGTGCGCCGGACGGTGTTGCCGGGCGGCTTGCGGGTGGTCACCGAGCCCGTGCCCGGCGTGCGCTCGGCCTCCGTCGGCATCTGGGTCGCGGTGGGTTCGCGCGACGAGGGCCGCCCGCAGGCCGGTGCCGCGCACTACCTGGAACACCTCCTCTTCAAGGGCACCGCCAAGCGCACGGCGGTGGACATCGCGCAGGAGATCGACGCCGTCGGCGGCGAGCTGAACGCCTTCACGGCCAAGGAGCACACCTGCTACTACGCGCACGTG
Source organism: Saccharopolyspora elongata (assembly GCF_004348985.1). Taxonomy (GTDB): domain Bacteria; phylum Actinomycetota; class Actinomycetes; order Mycobacteriales; family Pseudonocardiaceae; genus Saccharopolyspora; species Saccharopolyspora elongata. The sequence continues at coordinate 71,340 of NZ_SMKW01000026.1, forward strand.
CTCGACCGCGACCTGCCGCTGGCGATCGACATGCTCTGCGACGTGGTCTTCGACGCGCTGAACGCGAAGTCCGACGTGGATGTCGAGCGCAGCGTGGTCCTGGAGGAGATCGCGATGCGCGACGACGATCCCGAGGACCTGCTGCACGAGCTGTTCACCTCGGCGGTGCTCGGTGACCACCCGCTCGGCCGTTCCGTGCTGGGCACCGAGGACTCCATCACCGAGATGACCCGGGCCCGGGTCAACGGCTTCTACCGGCGCAGCTACGAGATGCCGAAGATGGTCATCGCCGCCGCGGGCAACGTCGACCACGGCCGGGTGCTGCGGCTGCTGCGCAAGGCGCTCGGCGACCGGCTGGACGGCGACGTGCTGCCCGCGCCGCCGCGCACGGGGCGGGCGCGGCTGCCGAAGCAGAAGCCGCTGGCGCTGCACACCGACGACACCGAGCAGGCCCATCTGCTGATGGGCTGCCGCGGCTTCGACCGCTACGACGACCGCCGCTTCGCGCTCGGCGTGCTCAACGCGGCGCTGGGCGGCGGCATGAGCTCGCGGCTGTTCCAGGAGGTGCGGGAGCGGCGGGGCCTGGCCTACTCGGTCTACTCGGCCACCACGGCGTACTCCGATGCCGGGACGTTCTCGGTGTACGCGGGCTGTACCCCGGACCGGCTCGGCGAGGTCGCGACGGTGATCCGCGGCGTGCTCGCCGGCGTCGCGGCCGACGGGCTGACCGCGGACGAGGTGGAGCGCGGGCGCGGGCAGTTGCGCGGCGGCCTGGTGCTCGGCCTCGAGGACAGCGCGTCCCGGATGAGCCGGATCGGCAAGATCGAGCTGAACTACGGCAGGCACTTCACGGTCGAGGAGACCCTGGAGCGCATCGACGCGGTCACCGTCGACGACGTCGCGGAGCTCGCGGCCGAGCTGCTGCGCCGCCCGCTGACCACCGCCGTCGTCGGGCCGTACGACTCGCCCGAGGACCTGCCCGACGGCGTGTGACCTCGGGGCGGTGCCAATCCCACGAGAAATCGACCCTCACCCCGGTGAGGGTCGATTTCTCGTGGAATTGCGCCCCGGCGCCCGGGCGGGTGCCGGGGTGCCGCCCGGTTCGGGCGTGTCGGCGCTGCATAGACTCGGGGTGCACTGGAGTAGGCGTGGAAAGGTAGTCGTCACGTGAGCATCAAGGTCGGCGTGCTGGGTGCCCGCGGGCGGATGGGATCCGAGGCGGTTCGCGCCGTCGGCGAGGCCCCCGACACCGAACTGGTCGCCGCGATCAACCGCGAGGACGGCCTCACCGGGTTGCTCGACGGCGGCGCCCAGGTCGCGGTCGACCTCACCCATCCCGACGCGGTGCTCGACAACATCCGGTTCTGCGTCGAGCACGGCATCCACGTGGTGGTCGGCACCAGCGGGCTCGGCACACCGGAGCTGGACACCGTCCGCTCCTGGCTGGCCGACCGGCCGGAGGTCGGCGTGCTGGTGGCGCCGAACTTCGCGATCGGCGCGGTGCTGTCGATGCGGTTCGCCGAGCTCGCCGCGAAGTTCTTCGAATCCGTGGAGATCGTCGAGCTGCACCACCCGAAGAAGGCCGACGCGCCGTCGGGCACCGCCGCGCGCACCGCGCAGGTGATCGCGCAGGCGCGCGCCGAGGCGAGCCTGGGCGAGGTGCCGGACGCGACGACCAAGGAGCTCGACGGCGCCCGCGGCGCGGACGTCGACGGCGTGCGGGTGCACTCGGTGCGGATGACCGGGCTCGTCGCGCACCAGGAGGTGCTGTTCGGCACCGAGGGCGAGACGCTGACCATCCGGCACGACTCCTACGACCGCCGCTCCTTCATGCCCGGGGTGCTGCTGTCGATCCGCGAGGTCGGGTCCCGGCCGGGCCTGACCGTCGGCCTCGACGCGCTGCTGGGGATCTGAGTGGCCCGCAAGCTGATGACCCCGCGGACGTCCGCGTTCGTGGTGGCGATCGTGCTGCTGGTGTACCTGGTGCTCATGGGTGGCCGCGCGGTCACCATGATCACCAGCGGGCAGCCGGTGTTCATCGCCCTCGGGGTGGCGGTCTTCGTGCTGCCGGTGCTCGGCGCGCTGCTGGTCGTCGACCAGCTGCGGTTCGGCGCGAGCACCGAGCGGCTCGCGCAGCGGCTCTACGACGAGGACGCGCTGCCGGACGTCTCGCACCTGCCCCGGCGGCCCTCCGGCCGCGTCGAGCGGGAGGCGGCGGACGCGTACTTCGACGAGAAGCAGGCCGAACTCGAAGCCGCGCCGCAGGATTGGCGCCGCTGGTTCGCGCTGGCGCAGGCCTACGACCTGGCCGGCGATCGCAACCGCGGCCGCAAGGCGATGCGCCGCGCGATCGAGCTGGAGCGCGAAGAATCCGCGCGGTGACGCGGTTTTCGCCCGGCGCTACTCGACCCCGCCGCGGGACCGTCCCGGCGTGATCAGCCCGGTTCCGTAGGCCAGCGCCACGAGCTGCGAGCGGACCCGCGCGTCCAATTTGGACAGCAGCCGACCGACGTGGGTTCGCGCGGTGGCCGCTCGGCGATCTCGGCGTTGGAACACCCGGCGCGGACCTCGGCCAGCACCTGGAGCTCCCGCTCGGTCAGCCCGCGGGTGACCCCGGGCGACAGCAGCGCCTCGCCGCCTGCCACCACCCGCACCGCCTCGCGCATCTGCTCCGGCGCGGTGTCCTTCAGCAGGAAGCCCGCCGCCCCGGCGCGGACCGCGTCGAGGGTGTTCTCGTCCGTGTCGAACGTGGTGAGCGAAACATGGTGCGCCCGAAGCTATTCGGGCAGCGCTTTCACGTCGTCGGCCTGGAAGCTCTCGCGCCGTGCGCATCTCGACTAGGCCGTGCTCGGTCCGAAGCGGACCGCCTCTTTGCACGCCGCAACGGCGGCGGCATTGCGGGCGATCCTCAGGCACAATGGGTGCAGGCGCGCGGACTGCGGCTTTTCGGGATTTCTGAAAGAAATGTTTCGAGGCGGCCGCAAGGTAGGGTTACATTGTTAACTCCTCTACCGCTCTTCGGGTGAACGCGGGCGCGTGCTGCGCTTTTCCGGGTAACGATGTGCGGCGATCTCACCAAGTGGTTGGGCCATTGACAGCGTCACCGGTAGTCCCGATCATTTCAGCCATGTCTAGGTTCGCCACTCTGGTGGCTCGCCTGCATGTCGATTTGGTGCAGCAGGCCAGCGCGCTCTGTTGCGCCGGCTAGGGCTCTCCTTTCGCGGAACCGGGCCTGGCGTGACAACGCAGGTTTCCCCCGGTCCGATGTGTTCCCTTCGGCATCGCCGCTTTCTCCTCTAGCGCGCGTTTTCCGAACGTGCCGCCGGTGGGGTTCCGGCATGCCTTCAGTCGGGTGATTCCACGGATTTTCGGAGCACAAATGAAGATACGTTTTCGCAGATGGCCCACCGGGCTGGCCGCCGTGCTGCTGGCGGTCGGTGCGGTCACGCTACCCGTCCAAGATGCCTACGCAGATGTCGAAGTGTCGACGCAATCGGTCAAAGGCGCCGACGGCAAGGACTACACGGTCACCAACCACCTGGTGAAGAGCGCGCTGGAGAAGTCGCAATCCGACGGCAAGCGCAAGGAATGGCTGCTGGTCTGGGCCGGCGACGAGAACATCGCCGACACGGTGGTTCCGGACGTGCGGAACCTGCCCGGATCGCTGAGCGGCGGCCCCGGCAAGGTCTCGAACGCCCTGCCCGGTCCGGACTTCCTCGCCGTCATCGACGCGACCCCCGGATCGCCCGGATACGGCCAGGTCGTCAATACCATCACCGTCGGACCGCTGGTGGAGAACGAGTCGCACCACATGCAATACGTGTGGCACAAGGGCGACACCATCTACGCGGGCGCGCTCTTCGGCGCCGCCACCTACGCCTTCGACGTGACCGCCCTGCCCAACGTGAAGCTGAAGGGCATCAGCCTGCCGACGCAAACGCTCGGCGGCTCCGTGCCCGACGCCTACTGGGTGCTCAAGGACGGCACGGCGTACGCGACCTACATGGGCGGGCCGGTCGCGCCCGGCCCCTACCGCTACGACGACGGTTCGGTGCACATCGGCAACGGTTTCGCCGGCAGCCCCGGTGAAGTCGTGCGCTTCGACGAGAACGCCAAGGTGCTCTCGCAGTCCCCGGCGGCCACGCCCGGCGGCGACAACGAGAAGCTGTGCGCCAACCTGCCGAGGCTCGGCGAGCCGACCTGCGCCAACCCGCACGGCATCCAGGCCCGCGAGGACCTGAACACGCTGGTGACCGCAGACTACGTCGAGCCGCGCAACATCATCCTGGACCCGGTGAAGGCGCCGTCGCCGTACCTGCGCCGGCCCACCGTGCGCACCTGGGACATCTCCGACCGCAACCACCCGAAGCTGAAGGCGGTGTCGTACCTGCCGGACGGTCCCCGCGCCGATCCGAACGACCCGCTGCACCAGGAAAGCCGCGCGGTGATGGAGACGACCGTCACCAACCTCCCCGGTCACAAGGGCGCCTTCGCCCAGACCATGCAGGGCGGCGCGGTCTTCTACACGCCGGACATCACCGCGGCCGAACCGCACTGGCGGCAGGTCTTCGACGACGGCACGGCCAGCCCCGGCTTCGACGCGGCCAACGACCGCAACGGCGGCAGCTCCAACGGCGGCTGGATCCAGACCAGCCCGGACGACCGGTTCCTGTACCGGGCGATCCAGGGACGTCAGCCCGGCACGTTCGGGGCCGACGACCCGGGCACCACGGGCGGCGTCTACGTGCTGGACATCTCCAAGCTCGTCGGAGCCGGCGACGACTACAAGTGCTCGATCGACACCAAGCAGGAGGCCGAGCACGGCGGCGCCGAGGCCGACTGCCCGACGCTCGCCGGCGCCACCCCGATCAACCCCGGCAAGCCCGGCGCCGGCCCGCACTGGGGCGCGTACGACAACTTCGTGCTAGGCCCGGACGGCTTCTACCAGGAAACCCAGCAGCCGCAGCGGCTCGCGGTGTCGAACTACTTCGTGGCCCGATCCGGCCTGGACGGCGACCACAAGGTCAACATCGTGGGCCTGGGCGAGGACGGCTCGGTGTCGGTCGACGACGAGTTCCGCGACGAGGTCACTGGTGAGGTCGGCGTGAACTTCAACCGGCGGTCCTGGCCGCACGGCGAGTTCGGCAACGCCAAACCGCACTCGGAGTTGTTCGTGGTCGCCGACGGCGACGTGAAGTAAACCACGCACCCGGTGGAGGAGCCGTTCCCCCGCGGAACGGCTCCTCCCCAGGAGGCGATTTCGCGCGAAATCGCCGGAACCCGAGCGAGAGAACGCGAGTGGCTGATGGAGAACATGCACTCCCACACCGGGGTGTCCAGTGTGGATCTGCTGGCCTTGGTGCTGCGGATTCTCCTGCTGACCAGCACCGCGGTGGTCGCGGGCGTCGGCCTGCTGCGCGCCGTGGTGGCGGTGCCGCCGCGGCTGGCCTGGACGGCCGGCGGCATCGCCGCACTGGCCAGCGGGTGGTCTGCGGCGGTGCTCGACATCAACATCGGCTTCGCGGTGGCGCACGCGATCCTCGCGCTGGCGGTGCCGCTCGCGTTGCGGTGGCGGGCCGCCGCGACCTACCTCGGGTTCGCGCTGGCGCTGCTGCTGATCGCCGAGGCCGGGCTCGGGCATTCGTCGCTCGCGTTCTTCCTCGACACCGTGTTCGCCGCCGTCGCCGTGGTCTGGTTCGGCTTCGCCGTCGGATCCTGGCGCGACGACGGCGGGTTGCGGCCCGGCCCGGTGGCGCTGACCGCGGCATTGGCGCTGGCCGGGGCCGCGCTCGCCCAGTTGCTGTTGTCGGGTCTGCTCGACCGTCGGCTGGTGGACAGCGCCTACGGCTTGGCGCTCGTGGGGCTGGTCGTGGCGTCACTGGGAGTTCTGGTGCTGACCGCGGTACTCCGCGACGTCCGCCGGGTCTACCGGCTGGGCGCGGTGGGAGTGCTGGTCGCGGTCGTCGCGTGGACCGCCCTGCCCGGCATTCCGCAACCGCATGACCTGGCGGTGCCCGGCATTCCACGGCTCGCGTCGGCCGCCGGGACACTGGTGCTGGTCAGCCCGCACCGGCCGGGGCGAAACCTGGTGCACTTCCCGGCGAGCGCGGGACTGGACGTCGTGGTCGAATCCGGCGGCCGGATCTCGCGGGCCGTGCCGCGACCGGGCAGCACGGGAACCTGGGCCGAGGTCGAACTGACCAGCGGTCGCAGCGATTTCGTGGTGCGCCGAGGGGCGGAGCAGGGCACGGTGGACGTCGACACCGGCGAGCTCCCTGCGCTGCCGGACGCCGTCACCGCGGACGGGCCCGAATGCGCCAGCGCCGCGCTGGGCGGCATCGCCGCCGGCGCCCCGTCGGTGCTGGACAGCTGCCCGTCCGCAGCATTGTCCACAGAGGACGAAGATGCGCTGCGCAAGCAGGTTGGCTACCTCGCCGCAGCCGGGGTTCCGTCGATCGCAGTGATCAGCGACGAGTCGCCCCGCTCCCGAACCGCCGCCGACGCGGTGCTTTCCCAAGCGCAGCAACGTGGACTGGCGATCCGGGACGATCCCGGCGGCGCGCTGCTCGTCGTCTCCGGCTGGTCCCGCGCCGCAGAAGCCCTCGAATCCAGCAACAGCGGACCGGGCTACATCTACGGCGTCCACCTCGCCCCGTGGCTGCTGCACGGGCCCGTCGTGAACGCCGTGGCCGGCTCGTCGATCCCGCTGCGCTTCGACCCTCGCGACGAGCGCTCGCTGACCTACGGCATGGCGCTGGCCGGCGTATTCGGCGGCGAACCCCCGTCGCTCGCCGGATTCCGCCGCTGGCTGGCGGCGCGTCAGGAGAACCTCACCGGCGACGTCGCGATCTACGCCTCCGCCCAGGTGGACGTGATGCGGATGGCCAACCACCCGCACGGCAGTTCCGCCGCGGGCCAATGGATCCCGCAGGGCACCATCGTCGCCATTTCCGGCCCCCTCCCGTCCTGACCCAGAACCAGGAGTGCTCATGTCTGTTGTGGACGTATCGCGTCCGGTCGTCCCACCGGTACAGGCGCCACCGGCGCAGCGCGGCGTGGTCGCGATCGGTGTCGCGGTAGCCGTCGTGGTCGGCTTCGCCGTCAACAACGCCGCAGGCTGGAAGCTCACGGTGCTCTACGCGATCGGCCTTGCGCTCGGGCTCGTGCTGTTCCATTCCCGCTTCGGCTTCACCTCGGCGTGGCGACAGCTGGTGACCGTCGGCCAAGGCCGGGCGATCCGGGCGCACATGCTGATGCTGGGCGTGGCGTGCCTGCTGTTCTCCGTGCTGCTGGGCAGCGGCGCGAGCCTGTCCGGAACACCGGAGGGCACCGTGGCGCCGGCCGGGCTCGGCGTGGTGCTGGGCGCGTTCCTGTTCGGCGTGGGCATGCAGGTCGGCGGCTCGTGCGCCTCCGGGACGCTGTTCGCCGTCGGCAGCGGGCAGACCGCGATCCTGTTCACCCTCGGCGGCTTCATCGCCGGCTCGGTCGCCAGCGCCTTCGCCGCCGACTGGTTCAAATTGCTGCAGAACACCGGACCCAGCGTTTCGCTCGCCGACACGCCGTTTGGTCACGCCGGAGCGCTGGTCATCTCGCTGCTGGTCATCGGTGCCATCGCCGGCGCATCGGTGCTGATCGAACGCCGCCGGACACCGCCGCCGATCGAACAGCCGCCGACCGAACGAGGCGTGCTGCGGGCGCTGCGCGGCTCCTGGCCGTTGTGGGTCGGGGCGCTGCTGTTAGCCGGGCTGAACGCGCTGACGCTGTTCGTGTCCGGGCACGCTTGGGGAATCACCTCGGCGTTCGGCTTGTGGGGCGCCAAGATCCTCGGCTGGGTCGGCATCGACATCTCCGGCACGCCGTTCTGGAGCGTGCCGGAGAACGCCGCGAAGCTCTCGGCTTCCGTGCTCACCGACCGGATTTCGGTGATGGACTTCGGAATCATGATCGGCGCGCTCATCGCCGCCGCCCTCGCCGGCGCCTTCACCCTGCACCGCAGGATCCCGTGGAAGCTGGCGGTCGGCGCCGTGCTCGGCGGCGTGGTCATGGGAATCGGCGCCCGGCTCGCCGGTGGCTGCAACATCGGCGCCTACTTCTCGGGCGTGGCCTCGTTCAGCCTGCACGGCTGGTTGTGGGGCGCGATGGCCCTCATCGGCACCTTCGCGGGCGTCGCGCTGCGCCCGCTGTTCGGGCTCACCAACCCCAAGCCGTCCGACTCCGTCTGCTGATCTGCCGCGCGGAAACCGCGTGGAACACCGAGAAATGGAGGAACCATGGCCACATCCATCCGCAGGTTCGCCGCGGCGACCGCGACCGCGCTGGCCGCCTGCCTGCTGACCGGCGGCGTCGCCACGGCCGAGCCGATCTGGGTGCTGCCCGGCGTCGACCTGGGCGCGGTGCTCGGCCCCACCGTCCAGTTGCCCACCCAGCTGCTGCAGCCCGTCTTCGACGTGCTCGGCGGTTGAGGAACGACCCGAAGACGAATTGAGGAGGAAGAACATGAAGCGGACCGCAGGACGTGCCGTTGCCGCCTCGTTGCTCGCCGGAGTCACCTTGCTTGGCGCCGGCCCGGTGGCACTCGCCGAGGCACCGCAAGGGGACGGCGTGGCAGTCGTCGACGAACCCGACACCGGCGACCTGAACAACAAGTGGACCTTCGCGCCGCTGGGCGTGCCGGTCTTCGGCCTGATCGACTCGGTCAGCGGCGTCCCCAAGCGCCTCGGCCTGATCTGAGCCGCCACGCTCGGGATGCCGTCGCCGGGTCACGGGGCCGTGAGTCCTTCGGGTCGCTGCAGCGGCCCAACGGGCTCACGGCCCCGCGCCTGCAGATCAGGAGGCTTCTCGCCGGGACCGCCCGGTCACAGCCAGCCGACGACCACACCCGGCGCGATCGCCAGCGCACCGAAGCGGATGAAGCGCCCGATGAAACCCGTGACCAGGAACGTGGTCAGCGGCACCTTCGCCCAGCCCGCGATCACCGCGATCGCGGCGAACGGCGGCAGGCTCGCGGCCGCGCTGATCAGCAGCACCGCGCCGGTCCACACCGGCCGACGACGGCAGTTCGCCCGGAACTTCTCCATCCACTCGCGCCAGCGGCTGTCCTTCCGCTCCCGCTCGGTCTTTCGCCGGAACATCCGGGGCAGCCGGATCGAGCCGCGCGCCGCGTAGTAGTGCAGCAGCTTTCCGGCGATCTGACCGGCGGCGATGACCAGCGCCAGCAGCCACCACGGGATCTCCGGGCCCTTGAGCACCAGCCCGATCGCGAACAGCTCGACGCTGATCAACGGGAGCAGCGCGGAGGCCACCGACACTCCGAAGGCGGTGGACAGCAAACCGATCACGGTCAGCACGATCGCTCCCAGCGAGCTCGGACCCCAGCAGGCGGTGTGGCCGGCAACCCCGCGCGTGCCCGAGCGAGCACGGCACCGGCGTTCACCGTTCTTCGAACTGCAATTCCATCGGACCCGACAACCGCAATTCCCGCAGCGGACGGCCGCCGGCGTCCAACGTGCGTACCGTACCGTCCGGAGCCCAGCCCGCACTGCGGAAGAAGGCCATCGACGCCGTGTTCGCCTCCGGTACCCACGTGATGCCCCGCGTGGCCCCGCCCGCGGCGAGCCGCTCCACCATCGCGCCGAGCAGCCGCCTGCCGTGGCCGCGCCGTCCCCAGCGCGGCTCCACCAGCAGTGCGCTGACCAGCGCGACCGTGGCCGCATCCTCCGGCAGGGTGCCGTTGGCCGCCGCCACTTCCGCCTCCGGGGCTGGGCCTGCCGCGCAGAAGCCCACGATCCACGGGCCTTCCGTCGCGACCAGCACCGCGGCCGGACCGTCGGTCAGGGCGTGCCGCCACTCCTGCTCGGTCGCCGCGCTGTCCAACTCGTCCAGCACCGCCGCGGGCAGCAGCTCGGTGAAGGCGGTGCGCCACGTCGTCAGCTGGATGCGAGCGATCTCCTCGGCATCGGACGGCACAGCTTCCCGCACATCGGCATCGGCCATGGCGACAACCTAACGTGCCCGACCGGCTACCGGACCGGCCGCCCTGCAACCGGTACCGGGACTTCCGGTTCCGGGTGAGTCCGGCCCGGGGGCGCGGCAGAACGGGCCGCTGGTGATCGGATTGTCGGGGGTTGCTGGCACGATCTGGCGGGTGCAGACCATGAGCCGCGACACCGCACGCCGACTCGCTTTGGCCGCCCAGGGATTCGCCGATCCGCAGCCGCGCGGCGAGGTGACGCGCCGGCACCTGCAGCGCGCCCTGGCCCGCACCAAGCTCCTGCAGCTCGACTCCGTCAACGTGGCCGTCCGGGCCCACTACATGCCGCTGTTCAGCCGGCTCGGCGGCTACGCGGCCGAGCTCCTCGATGCGGCGGCCTGGTCGCACCGGTCGAGGCAACCACGCCTGCTCGTCGAGTACTGGGCGCACGAAGCGTCGCTGATCCCGATCGAGGACTGGCCGCTGCTGCGGTGGCGAATGCGGGAGTACGGCGGGGCTTGGCGACGGCGCAGCCGCGAGCTGCTGGAACGCTCGCCCCAGCTGATCGACGACGTGCTGACCGCGGTGAAGGAACTCGGGCCGATCGGCGCGGGTGGCCTGGAACGCGAGCTCGGCGGCGGTGAACGCCAGGGGAGGGGGCCCTGGTGGAACCGCACCGACACGAAACGGGCCTGCGAACTGCTGTTCGCGATGGGCGAGCTGACCACCGGCACCCGACGCGGCTTCGAGCGGCTCTACGACCTTCCCGAACGCGTGCTGCCAGCGGATGTCCTCGCGCACGAACCGGAGGACGACGAGGCGATCCGCGCGCTGGTGGAGCGGTCCGCGCACGCGCTCGGCGTCGCCACCGAACCGGATCTGCGGGATTACTACCGGCTTTCGCCGGCACAGTCCCAGCAGGCCGTGGCCGAGCTGGTGGAGGACGGCGTGCTGGAGCCGGTCGTGGTGCAGGGCTGGCGGCAGCCCGCATACCGCTACACCGCGGCCCGCATCCCGAGGAAGGTCGCCGGCCGTGCGCTGCTCTGCCCGTTCGACCCGCTGATCTGGGAACGTTCCCGCGCCGAACGGCTTTTCGAGTTCCGATACCGCATCGAGATCTACGTGCCCGAGCCCAAGCGGCAGTTCGGCTACTACGTTTTCCCCTTCCTCCTCAACGGTGAGCTGGTGGCCCGCGTCGACCTGAAGGCCGACCGCGCCGCCGGTGTGCTGCGGGTACCGGGCGCGTTCCTCGAAACCGGCCACGATTCGGGCGAGGTCGTGCCGGAGCTGGCCGCCGCGTTGCGCGACATGGCGTCCTGGCTCGGCCTCGAAGACGTCGTGGTCGGCGCCAGGGGAGACCTGGCCAAGCCGCTCCGCGCAGCCAGCCGCTGATCGCGGAAGCCCGCCGAGAGCGGTGACCGTGCGGACGGCCTGTGTTCAGCTCGCGCAGGTGCCGTCCGCGCGGTCGTGTTCTTCTTGCGCCGCCATGACTTCGTCGCCGTGGCGGAATCCCCATTCGCCGAGCATCCCGATCGGGCCCAGCAGGCTCTCGCCCAGCTCGGTCAGTCGATACTCGACCCGGGGCGGAGCCTCCCGGTAGGTGCACCGGTCGACCAGGCCGTTGTACTGGAGCCGGCGCAGCGTCTCGGAAAGCACCTTGGTGCGGATGCCACCGATCTGCCGCCGCAGATCGATCGGACGCAACGGCCCCTTGCGGAGCGCCCAGACGACCACCGGATTCCACGTGTTGGACAGCAGGTCGAACGCCAACCGCGCCCTGCAGTCGGCGAGGAACTCGCTGTGCGCGGGCAACACCTCGGGCATCTCGGTCATGGGACTCTCCTCACCTGCTTGGAACCCCATCCTGCTCGGCCGTGAGACACCGATTGGTAGCCATCGGGCCGCTTAGCGTCGGACCGGCATCCCACCGGAGAACTCGGACGAAAGTGAGAAGAGGCCTGTGCGAATCGGGATTCTGGGCGCTGGCAGCATGGCCGACGCACTCGGTACACAGTGGACGCGAGGCGGTCATCACGTGATGGTGAGCGGTCGCGACCCGGCCAAGGCAAGAGCACTGGCGGAGCGGCTCGGGCCGTCGGCGCGGAGCGGAACCTTCGCGGAAGCCGCCGAGTTCGGCGATGTCGTCCTCGTCGCCGTGCTGCACTCGGCGGTCGCCGACGTGCTCACCGCCGCCGGAGCCGAGGTCGGCACCTTGCGGGGCAAGGTGTTGATCGACTGCACGAACGCCGTCGTCCCCGGGCGCTTCACCCTCGACCTCCCCGCCGGAACCTCGATGGCCGAACGGATCGCCGGCCAGGCGGTCGGGGCGCGCGTCGTCAAGGCCTTCAACACCTGCCACGAATCCGTCTGGCGGGCGACGCCACCGGTTTTCGACGGCCGACCGCTGGTCGTTCCGCTGTGCGGGGACGACGCCGAGGCGATCGCCACCGTTCGGTCGCTCGTGACCGACATCGGCTGCGTACCGGCCGACGGAGGCCCGCTGGAACGAGCGTTGCTGCTGGAAGCCACCACCGCGTTCATGATCGGCCTGTGGTTCCGTGGCATCGATGCGCAGGCGATGCTGCCTCCGCAGAAGTACGGCACCGGCGGCTGACCACCCGCGGCGACGATCCCGGCCGCGTCGATGGATCGGTCGTCGCGCGCCCGATCCATCGACGCCGTTCGGCGCTCACACCAGGCCTTCCACGCTTCACGTGGCTGTCGTCAACACGGCATCCCCCGTTCCTGTGCGGCCGAAGATCTGCAGCTTCGGTTCCTTCTCTGGAGGTACCTCGGAGACCACCAGGTCGCTGCTCGCCGTGCCGGTGGACGAGGTGAGGTCCACCTCTGCGGAGGTTCCGCGGTGGACGGACACCTGCAACTCGCCGGAGCCCGTGATCAGCTCGACCTGCCCGGCGGTCGCGTCCGCGACCGTCAGGTCGCCGCTGCCGGAACGCACCAGCACGTCACCGGACACGGTGCCGAGCCACACGTTCCCGCTACCGGTGGCCACCGACGACGCCGTCTCGATCACGGCGATCTCGACGTCGCCGCTGCCGCTGCGCGCATGCACGCCGCCGGCCATCGTGCCCAGCCGGAGCTGGCCGGAACCGGACCGGATCGTGGCCCGATCCGACGCCCGCTCGATCGACACCGTGCCGGAACCGGCCTGAACGTTGATCCGCCCGGCCGTGCCGGTCACGCTGATCTCGCCGGAGCTGGAGTGCACCCCGACCTCCGAGTCCAGCGGGGCGCGAACCTTGACCGCCAGCGGGACGTTGCGCAGCGGGGCGTTGGCCGGGGTCCGGACGGCGAGCCGGTTGCCGGTGAGGTCGATCCGCGTCCGCCGCACGGCCTCGGAGATCGGCTCCTGCGCCCCGCGCCCGCGGTCGGCCTCGCCACCGGTGCGGATGCCGGCCTCGCTGAACTGCTCGGTGACCCAGCTCAGCAACCCGGTCAGGCCACTGCGCCAGTCCGGCCCGCTGGCAGCTGCATCGTGCCGGACCTCGACGTGGGTCGTCGCGGTTTCGGCCAACTCGATCACGACCGGCCCCAGGCTGTTGCCGATGTCGATGCGAATCGGCCCGGCGGTGTCGAAGTCCTGGCTGCGCACCAGCTCGGCCAACCGCTCCTCGGCGCTCGACCGCTCCTCCGCGTCCGATCGGTCGGAGGGCTCGGCCGGGCCGCCGCCCGTTGTCTCGTCGTTCGTCATCGCGATCCCCTCCTCTCAGCCTTCGACCCAGCCGCGCACCCGCGAGCCGGGCTCGCCGCGCCACCGCCCGCGCGGGCCGCCGCCGGGCGGTCCCCATGGTCGGCCGCGGCCGTGCCGCGGGTGGTCCCACGGGCCGCGCGGCCGCCCGGTGTGCAGCGCACCCTGAACCGCCTGCGCGACCCAGGTGTTCAACGACACGCCCTGGCTCGACGCGGCCTGTTCGGCCTGCGACTTGATCTCCTCCATCAGGCGGAGCGTGATGCGGCTGATGTCACCGCTGTCGCGGCTCGGCGGGGGTGGCGGTGGCTCGGCCTCGTCCTCCACCGTGGGTGGTGCGGTGTCGCCGCTGACCACCACTCGGACGTCGCGGCCGTCGAGGCGGATGTCGACGACCTGGCCGTCCAGCAGCGTCGTCACCTCCGCTGCCAGGTCGGACAGTGCGTTCATGATCGCCAGCCGTGCGGCCGGCTCGATCGCGCCGGACAGCACCGCCGCGGTCTGCCGGGTCTGGTCGTCCCCGGCGGAGGCGGCGGAGCTCAGGTCCTCGCGAAGCTGCTCGATGTAAGGGCTCAGATCCATGACACCACTATGACTTCATCGATGGCGTCATGCAATGACCTGATGGTGTCATCTGGCGTCATGGGATCTTGTCGGGACCGCCGGTTACGCTCGATGCACACATGGGGAGTCGCAAACGGCAGTCGTCGACCGCCGTCCAGAGCAGGAAAGGGGCCCGCCCGTCGTGACCGAGATCGTGCGGCCGAAAGTGCAGCTGATCGGCAAGACCGAGTTCTTCCCGCCGGAGGACGTGCCCTGGTCGACCGACGCCGACGGCGGGCAGGCGCTCGCGGAGTTCGCCGGTCGCGCGTGCTACCAGTCGTGGCGCAAGCCGAACCCGGCCACCGCCACCAACGCCGGCTACCTGAAGCACATCCTCGAGGTCGGCCACCTGTCCGTGCTGGAGCACGGCTCCGTGTCCTTCTACCTGTCGGGGATGTCGCGCTCGCTGACCCACGAGCTGATCCGGCACCGGCACTTCTCCTACTCGCAGCTGTCGCAGCGGTACGTGCCGGAGCGCGACGCCGCGATGGTCGAGCCCGACGTCATCGCCGAGGACCCGGAGCTGCACGAGAAGTTCGTGCAGGCCACCGAGGCGAGCGTCGCTGCCTACACCGAGCTGCTCGCCGCGCTCGAGGAGAAGTTCGCCGACGAGCCGAAGGCGACGCTGCGCCGCAAGCAGGCGCGGCAGGCGGCCCGCGCGGTGCTGCCCAACGCGACCGAGACGCGGATCGTGGTGACCGGCAACTACCGGGCGTGGCGGCACTTCGTGGCGATGCGCGCCTCCGAGCAGGCCGACGTCGAGATCCGCGCCCTGGCCATCGAGTGCCTGCGGCAGCTGCAGAAGGCCGTGCCGAACGTGTTCAGCGACTTCGAGATCACCACGCTGAAGGACGGCACCGAGATCGCGTCCAGCCCGTTCGTCACCGAGGGCTGAACCGGGTTCGCCCAGGTTTTCGCGAATCGGACGGCCGGCTCCCGCCTCGGGAGCCGGCCGTCCGCGCATCCCGGGCAGCCGGCAGCGGTCCCGCCCCTGCGGGCTCCTCATCGCGGGGCCTCGCAGGGAACCGATCGGTCCGCCGCACAGTCAAAGGACCGATCCGGCTCATCTGATTGGATGAACGGCGAGGCGGGACGTTTGCGCTGCGTGGTCGCGCGCGAGGACTTCGGTGGAGGACGGCGCAGTGGTTGAGCAGGTCGGGCCAGGGCAGCAGGCCCGGGTGATCGGCGGTCGGTACCAGGTCGTCCAAGAGCTCGGACGCGGCGGCATGGGGATCGTCTGGCGTGCCTGGGACCAGGTCATCGGCCGCGAGGTCGCGATCAAGGAACTGCACCTGCCCGACGGCGTGCCCCCGGCCGAGCGGCAGGTCTTCGAGGAGCGGGTGCTCCGCGAGGCGCGCACCGCGGGACGGCTGAACGACCCGGCGGTGGTCACGGTGCACGACGTGCTGGCCGAGTCCGGCGTCACGTACATCGTGATGGAGCTCGTGCAGGCGGTCACCCTCAGCGACTACGTCGCGCAGTGGGGTCCGCTGCGCCCCGAGCAGGCCGTGGACCTGACCCGCCAGGTGCTCTCCGCGCTGGAGACCGCGCACGCGGCCGGGATCGTGCACCGCGACGTGAAGCCGAGCAACATCATGGTCGCCGACGGCCGGGTCAAGCTGGCCGACTTCGGGATCGCCCAGACCCTGGACGACCCGCGGCTGACCAGCAGCGGCGCGATCGTCGGCTCTCCATCGTTCATGGCGCCGGAGCGGATCAAGGGCGCGGACGCCTCGCCGGCCAGCGACCTGTGGTCCCTGGGCGCGACGCTGTTCTTCGCGGTCGAGGGCTGGATTCCGTTCGAGCGGCAGACGACGGCCGCCACGCTGCACGCGGTGCTCAACGATCCGCCCCGCCTGTCCGGCCCGCACGGCATGATCGGCTCGGTGATCACCGGGTTGCTGATCGCCGATCCGCGGGCACGGTTCACCGGCCCGCAGATCCGGGCACTGCTGGACAGCGCTCCCGCCAACGGCGGCAACCCGGACCAGACCCTGCCGGTCGGCAGTCCCACCCGGGTCGCCCCGGGGGCGTCGAAGCCGAAGCGTTCCAAGGGCCCGTGGCTGATCGCTGCGGCCGTCGCCGCCGTCGTGCTGTTCGTCGCCGGGCTCCTGGTCGGGCGGTTCGCGCTGGTCGGCGGAGGTTCGCCGGCCGCGATGGATTCGACCCTGGTGTTCGGCGAGGGCGGCGACGTCGCCGGTTTCGACCCGGACGCCAAGGACTGCGGCACCGGGAAGATCACCGCGGGCAAGCCCATCAACAACACGACGTCCTGCTCCGACCCGCACGACTTCGAGTTCTACGCGTCGGGCTCCGCGTTCAGCTCCAGCGGCTACGACACGGCCTACCCCGGCAAGGACGCGCTGGTCGCATACGGCGAGGGCTACTGCTCGATGTACTTCGCCTCGGACAAGGTCGTCGCGCCGGGCAAGCAGACCACGTTGCGCTACGTCACGCTCGTCCCCTCGGAACAGAGCTGGAACGCATACCGCCAGTCCGAAGGCGACCGGAAGGCCGGCTCGCAGAGCATCTACTGCGCCCTCTACAGCGCGTCCGGCGACAAGCTGCAGACTTCCGCGACGAAGTGATCTCCTGCGCCACCCCGCGGCTCGGCGGTGGCTAGAGTGGGCGCATGGGTGTGGCCAGCGATGAGCGCCAGCAGTTGTGCGACCTGTTCGAGCGGCTCGGCCCGGACGCGCCGACGCTGTGCGCCGGGTGGAGTACCAAGGACCTCGCGGTGCATCTCGTGGTGCGCGAACGGCGACCGGACGCGGTGGCGGGCAAGTTCGTGAAGGCGCTCGTCGATCGCAGCGAGCGCATCCAGAACGAGCTGCGCGCGCTGTCCTGGCCGGAGTTGATCGACCAGATCCGGCAGGGGCCGCCGAAGTGGAACCCGCTCGGCTTCTCCGGCGTGGACGAGGCGGTCAACGCCGCCGAGTTCTTCGTGCACCACGAGGACGTCCGGCGGGCCCAGCCGGATTGGCAGCCGCGCCCCTCCGACCCGGAGCGCGAGGAAGCGCTGTGGAAGTCGCTGACCCGCGTCGCGAAGATGTTCTACGGGCGCAGCCCGGTGGGCGTGGTGCTGCGGCGCCCGGACGGCACCGAGATCGCGGCCAAGCGCGGTCCGCGCACGGTGCGCCTCGTCGGCGAGCCCAGCGAGCTGATCCTGCACGCCTTCAGCCGTCGTGCAGCGAAGGTCACGTCCGAAGGCAACGAGGCCGATGTGCTCGCGGTCGAGGATCTGCGCCGGTCTTTTTGACGCGTGGGACGGAAACTCGCTCGCGCGACGGCGGCCGGACCGGAAGAAACACGGCGTTCCCAGGCCTGCGGACGCGGGGTTTCCCGAATGTGCTCTGAGGTCGATCCGGCCGCTCTGAACAGGGAACTCACCAGGTAGCGTCAGGGCCATGACCGTCTGCCCCACTGCCAGTCCGGGCCGCCCGTTCGGCCGCGTCCTGACCGCCATGGTCACGCCGTTCGACGAAGACGGAAAGCTCGACCTTACGCTGGCGCAGGAGCTCGCCACGTATCTGGTCGACAGCGTCGGCAACGACGGCTTGGTCGTCAACGGCACCACCGGCGAGAGCCCCACGACCAGCGATCACGAGAAGCAGCAGCTGCTGCGCGCCGTGGTCGAGGCGGTGGGCGACCGCGCGACCGTGGTGGCCGGCGTCGGCACCAACAACACCGAGCACTCGGTCGAGCTCGCGCGCGCCGCGGAGCACGCCGGTGCGCACGGCCTGCTGGTCGTGACGCCGTACTACTCGCGTCCGCCGCAGGAGGGGCTGTTCCAGCACTTCTGGACGGTCGCCGACGCCACCGAGCTGCCGGTGATGCTCTACGACATCCCGCCGCGCTCCATCGTGCCGATCCAGGTCGACACGCTGAAGCGGCTGGCCGAGCACCCGCGGATCCAGGCGGTCAAGGACTCCAAGCACGACCTGCTGGCCGGTAGCGAGGTGCTGGCCAGCACCGACCTCGCCTACTACTCGGGCGAGGACCCGCTGAACCTGCCCTGGCTGTCGGTCGGCGCGGTCGGCTTCGTCAGCGTGATCGGCCACGTGGTGGGGGACCGGCTGCGCAAGATGCTGGACGCCTACGAGGCTGGCGACGTCGCCGGTGCCCGGGAGGTCCACAATGGACTGCTGCCGGTGTACCGGTCGATGAACTTCGTCGGTGGGGTGATCTTCTCGAAGACGGCGCTCCGGTTGTGCGGCTACGAGACCGGTCAGCCGCGGCTGCCGCTGCCCGCGGCGACCGAGGAGCAGGTGCGATTGATCACCAGCGACCTGTGGGATGCTGGCCTGGTACTGGTCAATCCGGACGCCGCACAGAGGTGAACCAGCGTTGAGCGCAAAGGCGACAGCCACCGAGTACCACCCGGTGACGCCGACATCGTCGGCCCCACCACCCCCGCTGGCCGACGGTGGGCTGCGCGTCGTAGCGCTCGGCGGCATCGGCGAGGTCGGCCGGAACATGACCGTGTTCGAGCACGCGGAACGGCTGCTGATCGTTGACTGCGGTGTGCTGTTCCCCGAGGACGACGCGCCGGGCGTGGACCTGATCCTGCCGGACTTCGCCGCGATCGAGAACCGGCTGGACGACATCGACGCGCTGGTGCTCACGCACGGGCACGAGGACCACATCGGGGCGGTGCCGTTCCTGCTGCGGCTGCGGCCGGACCTGCCGGTGGTGGGGTCGAAGTTCACCCTCGCCCTGCTGGCGGCCAAGTGCCGCGAGCACCGGCTGGACCCGGTGCTGGTGGAGGTTGCCGAGGGGCAGCGCAGCAAGCACGGCGCCTTCGAGCTGGAGTTCTTCGCGGTCAACCACTCGATCCCGGACGCGCTCGCGGTCGCCATTCGGACCCCGGCCGGGGTCGTGCTGCACACCGGTGACATCAAGCTCGACCAGCTGCCGCTGGACAACCGGCTGACCGACCTCGCCGGCTTCTCCCGGCTCGGCGACGAGGGCGTGGACCTGTTCCTGGTGGACTCCACCAACGCCGAGGTGCCCGGGTTCGTCACGCCCGAACGCGAGATCGGGCCGGTGCTGGACCGGGTGATCGGCAAGGCCACCCAGCGCGTGATCGTGGCGTGCTTCGCCAGCCACGTGCACCGCGTGCAGCAGGTGCTGGACGTGGCCGAGACGCACGGCCGCAAGGTGTGCTTCGTCGGCCGTTCGATGGTGCGCAACATGGGCATCGCGAACGATCTGGGCATGCTGCGCGTGCCGGACGGGCTGCTGGTGGACCTCGACGAGGCGCTGGCGATGCCCGAGCACCTGGTGGCGTTCGTCTCGACCGGATCGCAGGGCGAGCCGCTTTCGGCGCTGTCCCGGATGGCGCGCGGCGAGCACAAGCAGATCCACATCCGCGCCGGCGACACCGTCGTGCTGGCGAGCTCGCTGATTCCCGGCAACGAGACCGCGGTGTTCGGCGTGGTCAACGGCCTGGTCCGGCTGGGCGCCGACGTGGTGCACCAGGGCCACGCGAAGGTGCACGTGTCGGGGCACGCCTCGGCCGGCGAGTTGCTGTACCTCTACAACGCGGTGCGGCCGAGCAACGTCATGCCGGTGCACGGCGAGTGGCGGCACCTGCGGGCGAACGCCGAGCTGGCGCGGCTGACCGGGGTGCCGGCGGATCGCGTGGTGATCGCCGAGGACGGCGTCGTGGTCGACCTGGTGGACGGCATCGCCGCGATCGCCGGCCGGGTCGAGGTGGGGCACGTCTACGTCGACGGCCTGTCCGTCGGTGACGTGGGCGAGTCCACGCTCTCCGACCGGCTGGTGCTGGGCGAGGGCGGGTTCATCGCGATCACGGTCGCGGTGGAGGCGTCGACCGGCCGGGCGGTGTCGTCCCCGACGATCTCCGGTCGCGGCTTCTCCGACGATCCGAAGGCGCTGGACGACGTGGTGCCGCTGGTCGAGATGGAGCTGGCCCGCACCGAGGCGGAAGGCATCGCCGACACCCACCGGATCGCCCAGGCGGTGCGCCGGGTGGTCGGGCGGTGGGTGGCCGAGACCTACCGCCGGCGGCCGATGATCGTGCCGAACGTGCTCCCCGTCGGATCCTGAACCGATCATCTGGTCGTGTGACTTATTGGTCCGGTTTGCCGACTATTCTTGATCGCTGTCGGTGGCCGGGGTCTCCAGTGGGTGATCTGCGGAACCCGTTGGGAGCACACGGCGGGCCTGCCTGGAGATCGACTGCGAGGGTGGGTCTCGCCGGTTCGGGGCGCATTCGGACTCCTGGACCGGAGGAATCACCAACGGGAGATTGGGGTCTGAAGTGCGTACTTCCGCTCGACTCTTCGGCGCTGCCACTGCCGCGGCCGCAATGCTGGCGATCGGTTCCCCCGCGTTCGCCGACAGCTACGACAACGACGGGATCAACCTGCTGAACGACAACAACGTCAGCGTGTTGCCGATTCAGCTGTGCGGCAACAACGTCGGTGTCCTGGCAATCGTGGCGCCGATCGGGTCGCCGCAGATCAACAAGTGCGTCAACGCGCCGATCTTGGACCACTGACGCACGACCTCGTCACCTAGGACAAAGTGCCGGTCTCCCTCGCGGAGGCCGGCACTTCGCTTGTTGCCGGGCGCGGACGCCGAAGGGTCGGTCTCCGTGTGGAGGCCGGCCCTTCGGCGGGTTATCAGTGCCAGCTGGCTTGCAGGGCTTCTTGCAGGACCGCGGGTTGTTGCGGGCGGACCTTCAGCGCGCCCACGCCCTCCGGGGTCGGTTGCGGAAGCGGCTCGCACGTGGTGTCCGGACCGTCACCCGGCTTGCGGGCCGGCAGCTTCCCGGTGGCCAGGTAGTCGGCGATCTGGTCGTCCAGGCAGGCGTTTCCGCCGAGCGAGCCCGAGTGCGTGGTGCCGCCGGGCAGGCTGATCAGGCTGGCGTTCGGGAAGCGCTTGCGGGCTTCCAGCGCGCCGGGGAACGGGGTCGCGGCGTCCAGTTCCTCGCTGATCAGCAGCGCGTCGGTCACCTTGCTGCCGTCGACCTCGACCGGCTTGCCCGGCTTCGCCGGCCACGAGCGGCACGGCGCGTTGTACCAGGCGTTGGCCCACGTCTCGAACGGCGCCTTCGCGTGCACCTCCCAGTTGTCCTTGCGCCACTGCTGCCAGCTCTGCGGCCACTTCACGTCGGTGCACTGCACCGCCAGGTAGACCGCGAAGCCGTTGTCGTCGCCGGGCGGGTTGGCGCCGTCGTAGATCTTCTTCAGCGACTCCCAGTCGCCGCCCCGCACCCAGCCCGAGAACGCCTTGGCGCGGCGGTCCCAGGTCGCCTGCGAGTAGCCCGCGTTCAGGAACAGGTCGGTCCACTCGTCGGAGCCGATCACGTCACCGGCCGGCTGCTGGTCGAGTTTGGCGAGCTGCTCGTAGTAGAGCTTCTCCACGTCGGCGCCGGTGGTGCCCAGGCGGTAGGTGGCGTCGTTCTTCGCGATCCAGTCGAAGAAGATCTTGATGTTGCGGTCGAAGGCCACGTCCTGGTTCAGGTTCGCGTCGTACCAGACGTCGTCGACGTTCACGACGCCGTCCATCACGACCCGGCGCATCCGCTCGGGGTGCAGGGTGCCGTAGACCTGGCCGAGGTAGGTGCCGTACGAGAAGCCGTAGTAGTTGATCTGCTCGACGCCCAGCGCCTTCCGGATGCTGTCCATGTCCTCGACGACATCCGTGGTCTTGATGTGCTCGATCAGCTTGCCGTTGTTCCCGCACGCCCGCGCGTAGCCCTCGGACCGGTTGAGCCAGGCCTTCTCCAGCTCCGGGGCGGTCGGCACGTAGTGCGGGCGGTTGTAGGAGAAGTAGTTCGGGTCGCAGGAGAGCGCGGGCCGGCTGGAACCCACCCCGCGCGGGTCGAACCCGATCCAGTCGTAGGCGGCGCCGGCGCCCTTCGGCACGTACGCGCCGAGCATCGACAGGGTCAGCCCGGATCCGCCCGGGCCGCCCGGGTTGACCAGCATGACGCCCTGGTACTGGTCGTCGGGCACGGTGTGCTTGATCCGCGAGATCGCGAGCGAGACCTGCTCGCCCGCCGGATCGGCGTAGTCCATCGGGGCGGTGACCATCCCGCACTCCGCCCCGGCCTTCTGCAGGTTCGGGTCCTCGCACTGGCCCCATTGGACCGGTGCGGGTTGGAAGACCGGTCCGGGCGCGGCCGTTGCCGAGCCGATGGCAGGCGACAAACCGACCAGCAGACCGGCTGCCATGGCAGCGGTGACGACTTTTCTCATGTTTGCCCCGTCTGTCCAGTTTGGTGCGCCCGAATGGCGACCAGTGTGGACAGTTAACGGGATCAGTCGAGGTCGGACCCCATGGTTGGCGAAAATTGGCCTACCCGTGTGCTCCCGCCGCCGGCCCGCTGAGCGCGGCCGTGACGTGGTGGCCAAGAGGTCTCAGGACTGGATTGCGATCGGGACTTCGCACCACATCGCGCACCTGGCTGCTAGGGGAGATCGCGCGGCGTGATCACGGGCGCCAGGGGCTGGGTTTGTCGGTGGCCGGGCGCGTCGGGTCGAAGTGGTGGGGCGCTCCGAGTTCTCCCTCTCGCAGCGGCACCATGCCGGTTGCGAGGGACCGCATGATGCGGTCGCGGGCCCTGGTCGCGTCGCCGACCCGGTCCGCGGACAGGTCGCTGAGGTCCACCGGGGCTCCGAAGTGGACCTTCAGCTTCGGTCGGCGGCGGACGGCCCGCAGCCACGACGCGAACAGGATCCAGAGGTCGCCGGTCTTCTCGACGCGGACCATGCCGTAGCACATCGCCTCGTGGGCGCCCCACTGGCTGACCGGCACCACCGTGGCGCCGGAGGCCAGCGCCATCCGGGCCGCGCCCGTCTTCCCGCGCTCCGGCCACATGTCCGGTTCGAGGGTGATGCGGCCCTCCGGGTACATCAGCACCGGGTGGTGATCGCTGGTCAGCGCCGTGACCACCCGGCCCAGCGCCTCGCCCGCGGTGCTCTTGCCGCGGTCGGCGCGGACGTGCCGGCAGGTGCGGAGCACCGTGCCCAGCACTGGCGTGTCGAAGAGCCCGCCGGTGGCGAGGAAGCGCGGCGCGAGGCGGCGGGTGCGGCAGGCCGCGATCAGCACCAGCGCGTCGAGGTTGCCGATGTGGTTGGCGGCCAGCAGCAGCGGCTTGCCGCGCACCGAATCCGGCACGTCGCCGGTGACCTCCAGACGCCCGGTCAGCCCGATGATCGCGCGGTCGACCCGCATCAGCGCGCGCCACAGCAGCGGCGCGTCGCGGAACAGCTTCTCGCGGTCGGTTCGGCGTGTCGGCTCGTTCGGACTGGAAGGTAGGGCGACCATGATGGTCGAGGATCTCACGCGCGCTGCGCCGGTTGGAGCGTATTGCCCGAAAAACGGCCGAGCTGCGATCTCCCGTGGCTGGTGTGACGCGCGAGGCGGGTGGAGATACCGTGTGGGGCATGGCGAGCCGGACATCGAACGGGGGACGGGGCTCGTCGCGTGGCAAAAGCGCGACCAAGAGTAACGGCTCCGCCGCCAGGAGTGGCGGATCGGGCAGGTCGGGCACCACGCGGAAGAGCACCGGGAGCGCCAAGCCCCGCCCCGGATCGACGCACGCACCCCGCAGACCAGCACCGAAGCGATCCGCCAGGACGAGTTCCAAGGGCGGCGGGAGCATCGCGCGCGGCGTCGGGAGCGTGGTCCGGGCGGTGGGCAAGACCAAGGAACTCGACCCCGCGCACCGGCGCGACGGGTTGGCGCTGATCTTCCTCGCGACCGCGGTGATCGCCGCCGCCGGCGTCTGGTGGCAGGCCGGCGGCCCGGTCGGGCACTGGTTCGACTGGGCGCTGCGCTCGGTCATCGGCGTGGCGGCCGTGGTGCTGCCGATCGTGCTGCTGGTCACCGCCGTGCTCCTGATGCGTACCGAGACCAGCGCTGAGGCACGGCCCCGCGTGGTGATCGGGGCGATGCTGCTGATCTTCACCACGCTCGGCGTCCTGCACATCGTGTCCGGCGCCCCGCTCGATCCCGAGAAGTGGGCGAACGCCGGCGGGGCCCTGGGCTTCGTCGCCGGCGGCCCGCTCGCGCAAGGGCTCACCGGCTGGGTCGCGGCGCCGGTGCTGGTGCTGATCGGGCTGTTCGGACTGCTCGTGCTCACCGGCACGCCGGTGCGCGAGGTGGCGGCCCGGTTGCGCGGTCTCGGGCAGGAGGCCGAGGCGGCCCGCCCGGCGGCTGCCGCCACCAAGGATCTGGAGGCAGATCCCGCTTCGGTCAAGCTGCGTCGGCCGTCCCGCCGTCGCCAGGCGGCGATGTCCGACGAGGACCGGCAGCTGTCGCTGGAGGACGTGCCCGAAGAGCAGCCCAAGCCCGCCAAGGCGAAGGCCGCCGCGGTGCCCGCCAAACCGGTCGCCGAAGCCGCCGAGGAGAAGCCGAAGAAGAGCAGCAAGCCGCAGATCAGCCGCAGCGTCGAAGGCGACTACCAGTTGCCGCCGCTGGACGTGCTCACCGACGGCGACCCGCCGAAGAGCCGCAGCCGCGCCAACGACGCCATGATCGAGGCGATCACCGCGGTGCTGGAGCAGTTCAACATCGACGCCCAGGTCACCGGCTTCACCCGGGGGCCGACCGTGACCCGCTACGAGGTCGAGCTCGGCCCCGGCGTGAAGGTCGAGAAGATCACCGCGCTGACCAAGAACATCGCCTACGCCGCCGCGACCGACAACGTCCGGCTGCTGGCGCCGATCCCGGGCAAGTCCGCGGTGGGCATCGAGGTGCCCAACAGCGACCGGGAGATGGTGCGGCTGGGCGACGTCCTGCGCTCCGCCGAGGCGGGCAAGGACAGCCACCCGCTGGTGATGGGGCTGGGCAAGGACATCGAAGGCCACATGGTCACCGCGAACCTGGCGAAGATGCCGCACCTGCTGGTGGCCGGCTCGACCGGGTCCGGTAAGTCCAGCTTCGTCAACTCGATGCTGGTGTCGCTGCTCGCGCGGGCCACCCCGCAGGAGGTCAGGATGATCCTGATCGACCCGAAGATGGTGGAGCTGACGCCGTACGAGGGCATCCCGCACCTGATCACGCCCATCATCACCCAGCCGAAGAAGGCCGCCGCCGCGCTGGCCTGGCTGGTGGAGGAGATGGAGCAGCGCTACCAGGACATGCAGGCCAACCGGGTGCGCCACATCGACGACTTCAACCGGAAGGTCTCCTCGGGCGAGATCACCGCGCCGCTGGGCAGCGAACGCGAGTACCGGCCGTACCCGTACATCCTGGCCATCGTCGACGAGCTCGCCGACCTGATGATGACCGCACCGCGCGACGTCGAGGACGCCATCGTGCGGATCACCCAGAAGGCGCGGGCCGCCGGCATCCATCTGGTGCTGGCGACCCAGCGCCCGTCGGTGGACGTGGTGACGGGCCTGATCAAGACGAACGTGCCGTCGCGGCTGGCGTTCGCGACGTCGTCGCTGACCGATTCGCGGGTCATCCTGGACCAGCCGGGTGCCGAGAAGCTGATCGGCATGGGCGATGCGCTGTACCTGCCGATGGGGGCGTCCCGGCCGGTCCGGGTGCAGGGCTCGTTCGTCGGTGACGACGAGATCCACCGCATCGTCTCGTACACCAAGGACCAGGCCGACCCGGAGTACACCGACGGCGTCACGGCGGCGAAGGCGGGCGAGAAGAAGGAAGTCGACTCCGACATCGGTGACGACCTCGACGTCCTGCTGCAGGCCACCGAACTGGTGGTGACCAGCCAGTTCGGCTCCACCTCGATGTTGCAGCGCAAGCTGCGGGTCGGGTTCGCCAAGGCCGGCCGGCTCATGGACCTGCTGGAATCGCGCGGCGTCGTCGGGCCGTCGGAGGGTTCGAAGGCGCGCGAGGTGCTGGTCAAACCGGACGAGCTGGAGAACACGCTGTTCTCGATCCGCGGCGGGCCGCCACCGGATGCCGAGTGATAACGGCAACGTCCCCGCATCTCCTGGATGCGGGGACGTTGCCGTTATCCGCGTTTTAACCGGCATTTTCTCGGCCGGTTCTGCCGGGTTAGTACTGCTCCGTTTGCGCTTCCCAGATTGCGCTGAACGGAATTGTTCGAAGGGTTGATCTCCCGGTTCCTTGCGATAGTGTCCCGCCCGCTGACGGTTTATCCGCCGCGATTTCGAAGGGCTCTCGCATGGTCGTCCGGAAAGTCCGCGCCTGGTTATCGGTGTTGTTCGCCGCGTTGCTGCTGGTGGTGGGATTTCAGCAGATCGCGGCTGGTGTCCCGGCCGGTGGGCAGGATGTGGCGCCGTCCGATGTGGACAAGGGTGAGCTGTTGCGCACCGGCGGCAGCAGCTATCCGCGAATGGTGCGGTTGCAGCACTCCGGCCTGGCAGACGGGCGCGTGCTGGCCAGCATGACGACCTATGTGGACCGCGCCGGTTTCGCGGTCATCTACGAAAGCCGCGACGACGGCGAGACGTTCCGGCAGATCGGCGAGATCCGCGACCCGGAGGGCGCGGACGCGAAGGGCATGTGCTGCTCGACGTTGTACGAGTTGCCGCGGCAGGTCGGCGACATGCCCGCCGGAACCCTGCTGTGGGCGGGCACCGCCGGCGTCGGCGCGGACCCGGAGGAGCGGCACAGCAGCATCCGGGTGTGGCGCAGCGACGACCACGGGCGAACCTGGAGCTTCCTGTCGACCATCGTGCAGGCGCCGGTCGGGCCGGGCGTGTGGGAGCCCGAGTTCACGGTGTCCGCGCAGGGCGATCTGGTCGCGTTCTATTCCGACGACGGCGATCCGAAGCACGACCAGAAGATGGTCCAGGTGCGTTCCGCGGACGGTCGCAATTGGACCGATCTGCGGGAAACGCTGAAGAACGACAAGTTCACGGTGCGTCCCGGGATGTCCGGGATCCGGCAGCTGCCGGACGGCACGTATGTGATGGTCTACGAGGTCTGCAACTACGATCCGGTGCACATCTGCACGGTGTGGATGCGGACCTCGGCCGACGGCTGGGATTTCGGCGACCCGTATGACCTGGGCACGGAAATCGTGTCGGAAACCGGCGGGCAGCCGCTGGGCACGCCGACGATCGCGTGGGCGCCGGGGCCCGGCCCGAACGGCCGGCTGGTGCTGGCCTACCAGATGCTCGGCGGCGACAACGGCGGTTGGGCGCCGGGCAACGGGCGCACGCTGATGGTCAACGACAACCCGTCCGACCTGGCACGGGGATGGCGGGAGATCCCGTCACCGGTGCAGCTCAGCTACAACAAGGGCAGCGTCTGCCGCAACTTCAGCCCGACCGTGTTGCCGACGTCGGACGGGAAGTCGCTCATCCACATCACGACGGACTTCGAGAAGTACATCGGCGGACCGTGCGAGGCGTTCCACGCGACGGGCCCGATCGACGCGACGGCCGGAACGGCGAGCAGCCACGACGTCAAGCCGTTGGACCCGCGCCCCGGCCGCTGACGGTACGCGATTTCAATGGAAATCAGAGGTCCGATTTCCATTGAAATTGCGGGAGTTGTCCACAGTCGTCGGCGTGTCGTGGTTCGACACGCCGACGGTACGCAATTTCCATGGAAATCGCGGGGGATCAGCGGCGGAGTGTGGCGTGGGTGGTGTTGAGGTCGTCGATCGCGTGGACTCCCAGCAGTTGGAGGGTCCGGACGATCTCGGCGCGGAGGATGTCCACCGTCTTCTGGACGCCGCGTTCGCCGCCCGCCATCAGGCCGTACAGGTAGGCCCGGCCGATCAGGCACGAGTCCGCTCCGAGCGCGATCGCCGCGACGATGTCGGCTCCGCTGACGATGCCGGTGTCCAGCAGGATCTCGGCCCGGCCGCCGATGGCCTCGCGGACCGACGGCAGCAGTTCCAGCATCGTCGGGGCCCGGTCGAGCTGCCGCCCGCCGTGGTTGGACAGCACCACCGCGTTGGCACCCCGCTCGACCACGCGCCGGGCGTCGTCGGCGTTCTGGATGCCCTTGACGATCAGCGGCCCCTGCCACAGCTCCCGCAGCCACTCCAGGTCCGCGAGGTTCAGCGACGGGTCGAACATCGAGTTGATCAGTTCCTGCACGGTGCCGGACCAGTGCTTGAAGGTGGCGAACGACAGCGGCTCGGTGGTGAGCAGGTTGAACCACCACGCCGGGTGCATCGCGCCGTCGGCGATGGTCTTGAGCGTCAGCTCCGGCGGGATCGTCAGGCCGTTGCGGGCGTCGCGCAGGCGCGCGCCGCCGACCGGCGTGTCGACGGTGAGCATCAGCGCTTCGTAGCCGGCGTCCTGGGCGCGCTGCACCAGTTCTCGGCTGGCCTCGCGGTCGCGCCAGAGGTAGAGCTGGAACCACTTGCGGGAGTTCGGCGCAGCCGCGGCCACGTCCTCGATCGAGGTGGTGCCCATTGTGGACAGCGCATAGGGGATGCCCGCGCGGTCCGCGACGCGGGCCACCGCGGGCTCGCCCTCGTGGTTCATCATGCGCGTGAAACCGGTGGGGGCGAAGGAGAACGGCAGCTCGGAGTGGCTGCCGAGCACCGTCCTGCTGGTGTCCACCTTGGACACGTCCTGCAGCACGGAGGGGCGGAACTCGACGTTGCGGAAGGCCTGCCGGGCGCGGCGCAGGCTGATCTCGGCCTCGGCGGCGCCGTCGGTGTAGTCGAACACGGCGCGGGGCGTCCGGCGGCGGGCGATGGCCCGCAGGTCGGCGATCGAGTGGGCGGCCGATAGGCGCCGCTCGGTCGTGTTCAGCTGCGGGGGCTTGACCCGCAGCAGCGGACGCAGTTCGGACCAGCGCGGAAGTTGCCGCTTGACCATTCGTGTTCCCTTCTCGCCGTGCGCCGGGGCGCGAAGGGCACATTACCTTTTCGTGGCGGTGGGAAAACCCGGCGAATACGGGGGAGGGCGCGTCCCGCTCGGACGCGCCCTCCGCCGATCGCGCTCGGTGCTCAGCCGTTCGCGCCGAGCCGCACGACCTCGCCCGTGGCGTTGACCGCGTGGTACTCCAGCAGCGACCCGGTGCCGGAGAGCACCGGCTTGACCTGCGCCAGTTCGACGGCTTCGGCGGTCGAACCGCTCGTCGCGCCGAACTCGCGCACCGCGTAGTAGTAGATGTTCGCGGTGCCCTTGCAGACCACGTCGCTGCCGCAGACCGAGTACATGTCGGCCTTGAAGTTGTCGTCGACCTTCTTGCGGTCGTCCTCGCCGAACCGGTCCTGCCTCTTGTAGTTGCGGTAGCCGAAGTCGTGTCGCTCGCAGCTGGTGCGGAACTTGTAGCCCAGCGGCTTGTCCGGCGACATCGAACAGCCGTCGGAGGACCAGTCGAGCTGATCCGCGTGGGGCTGTTCGGCGCGGGTTTCGGTGAATACGTCGAGGGAGAACTCGTACAGGTACTCGTCGGTCACCGCCCGCAGCTGGGTCTGGCTGAGGTCGGCGTGCGCGGTACCGGCGGTGAGCAACAGCGCACCGGTTGCCGCGGCGCAGGTGAAGAAGCCACGGCGAGCAGGGGAACGTTCCACGGCTGGTCTCCTCGGAGCCGAACGGATCACTCCCCGTGTTATAGCTGTTGCAGATGGTGTTCGCGGGACGTTCGGGCATCCGGCACGAGAACGATGACCCCGAATTCGACCGGTCGGGGCGCTATCGGTCGAGTTCGAGGAGCATCCGGGTGTTACCGAGCGTGTTCGGTTTGATGTTGGCGAGGTCGAGGAACTCCGCCACACCCGCGTCGACGGAGCGGCGCATCTCCTCGTAGACGTCCGGGCTGACCGGGGCGCCGTCGATGGTGCGGAAGCCGTGGCGGCCGAAGAACTCGGTTTCGAAGGTCAGCACGAACACCCGGGACAGGCCCAGCTCGCGCGCGAGGTCGACGAGCTGGTGCACGAGGCGGTGGCCGATGCCGTGGCCCTTCGCCGCCGGATCCACCGCGACCGTGCGGATCTCGGCGAGGTCTTCCCAGAGCACGTGCAGCGCGCCGCAGCCGACGACGCTGCCGGTGCCGTCCGGCTCGGCGCGCTCGGCGACCCAGAACTCCTGGATGTCCTCGTAGAGGGTGACGAGTTCTTTGGCCAGCAGCACTTCGCCCGCGTAGGCGTCGACCAGGGACTTGATCGTCCGCACGTCGGCGATGCGTGCCCGTCGAATCGTTATCGCCGATGACGCATAGTCATTCATGCGAGCATCGTAGCGCCGCGATCCTGGCGTGGCATGCGCATTCTCCGCGCGTCACGAGCCCAGCCGCAGCAGCATGCGCGTGTTGCCGAGGGTGTTCGGCTTCGCGTGCGTGAGGTCCAGGAACTGCGCCACGCCTTCGTCCGGCGAGCGGCGGATCTCGTCGTAGACGTCCGGTGGGACCGGGGTGTCCGCGATCGGCAGGAAGCCGTGGCGGCCGAAGAACTCGGTCTCGAAGGTCAGCACGAAGATCCGGGACAGGCCCAGCTCGCCGGCGGCGGTGACCAGGCTGGCGACGAGCGCGTGGCCGATGCCGCGGCCCTTGGCCATCGGATCGACGGCGACGGTGCGGATCTCGGCGAGGTCTTCCCAGAGCACGTGCAGTGCGCCGCAGCCGACGATCCGGCCTGCCTGTTCGGCGACCCAGAACTCCTGGATGTCCTCGTAGAGCGTGACGAGTTCCTTGCCCAGCACCACTTTTCCCGCGTAGTGGTCGATCAACGCCTTGATCGCGCGGGCGTCGCGGACTCGGGCCGGGCGCACCTCGACGAGAGCTGTCATGTTAGGCAAGCCTAACCAGTCGTGGGTTCGAATAGTCGAATGGCGTCCGTAATCTTGACCACGGCCCGGGTTTTCGCCCGACGGGCTCGTGCGCAGGGGGCGGCGGTCGGGACGTTACGCTCCTCGCATGTCAACCGAGCAAAGTCACCGCCGAGTCGCCATGGTCACGCTCGGTTGCGCCCGCAACGAGGTCGATTCGGAAGAACTCGCCGGCAACCTGCACGGTCGCGGCTGGGAGCTCGTCGACGCCGACGACGCCGACGTCGTGGTGGTCAACACCTGCGGCTTCGTCGAATCGGCGAAGAAGGACTCCGTCGACACGCTGCTCGCCGCCGCCGACACCGGCGCGAAGGTCGTCGCCGTCGGCTGCATGGCCGAGCGCTACGGCGCCGAGCTCGCCGAGCACATGCCCGAGGCCGACGCGGTGCTCGGCTTCGACCACTACGCCGAGCTCGCCGACCGGCTCGACGACGTCGTCGCCGGGCAAGCCATCCAGTCGCACCAGCCGCGGGACCGGCGCAAGATGCTGCCGATCACCCCGGTCGCCCGGCCCGCCGCGGCCGCGGACGTCTCGGTGCCCGGGCACGGCTGGGTCCCGGCCGCCCGCGCGGTGGCGCGCCGCCGGCTCGACGACTCGCCGGTCGCCGCGTTGAAGCTGGCGTCGGGCTGCGACCGGCGCTGCTCGTTCTGCGCCATCCCGTCGTTCCGCGGTTCCTTCCTGTCCCGGCCGCCGGAGGAGATCCTGGGCGAGGCCGCCTGGCTGGCCGAGCACGGCGCGAAGGAACTGTTCCTGGTCAGCGAGAACTCCACCTCCTACGGCAAGGACATGGCCGACGCGCGGGCGCTGGAGGTGCTGCTGCCGAAGCTCGCCGCCATCGGCGGCGTCGACCGGGTGCGGGTGTCCTACCTGCAGCCCGCCGAGACCCGTCCCGGCCTGGTGCGGGCCATCGCCACCACGCCCGGTGTCGCGCCGTACTTCGACCTGTCGTTCCAGCACTCCAGCGAGTCGGTGCTGCGCCGGATGCGCCGGTTCGGCTCCACCGAGTCGTTCCTGGCGCTCATCGAGCAGATCCGCGAGCTCGCCCCGGGGGCGGGCATCCGCAGCAACGTCATCGTCGGCTTCCCCGGCGAGACCGAGGAAGACTTCGCCGAGCTGCAGGACTTCCTCACCCGGGCGCGGCTGGACGCCATCGGCGTGTTCGGCTACTCCGACGAGGACGGCACCGAGGCCGCCGGCTTCGACGGCAAGATCGACCCGGACGTCGTCGACGAGCGCGTCGAGAAGCTCTCCGACCTCGTCGACGAGCTGATCGCGCAGCGCGCCGAGGACCGCATCGGCACCGAGGTGCGGGTCCTCGTCGAGCGCGTCAGCGACGAGGAGTGCGCCGGCCGCGCCGAGCACCAGGGACCGGAGGTGGACGGAGAATGCCTCGTCACCGATCCTGGAGAGGTCAACGTGGGTGATGTGCTGCTCTGCCAGGTGGTGGACAGCGAAGGCGTGGACCTCGTGGTGCGCCCGATCGACAGCACGCCCGCGCAGAACAGGTCCGGGGAGCAGCCATGACGGCCGATGGCGCGACGTCCGACTCCGCAGCGGCGAACCCGACCGGGGCGCGGTCCGAACCTGTGCCGCTGGTCAACATCGCCAACATCCTGACCGTTTCCCGGCTCGCGCTGGTGCCGGTCTTCCTCGTCGCGCTGTTCTGGGGGGACGGGCACGACACGCTGTGGCGGTGGATCGCCACGGCGGTGTTCGCGATCGCCTCCATCACCGACCGCATCGACGGCGACCTGGCCCGCAAGCGCGGCCTGGTCACCGACTTCGGCAAGGTCGCCGACCCCATCGCGGACAAGGCGCTGACCGGCGCCGCGCTGGTCGGGCTGAGCCTCCTCGGAGACCTCGGCTGGTGGGTCACCTGGGTGATCATCGGCCGCGAGGTCGCCGTCACGCTGCTGCGGTTCTGGGTGATCCGGCACGGCGTCATCGCGGCCAGCCGCGGCGGCAAGGTCAAGACGCTGCTGCAGGCCCTCGCCATCGGCTTCTACCTGCTGCCGCTCGGCGCCTGGGCCGACGTGCCGCGCTGGATCGTGATGGGCGCGGCGCTGGTCGCCACGGTCGTGACCGGGCTCGACTACGTCGTGCGCGCGGTGCGGCTGCGCGCCGCCGGCCGGGCCAAGGTCGGCGCGTGATCGTCGATCAGATCGGGTTGTCGTTATCGCAGGTCGCGGCCTTGCTCGAGGCATTGCGGCGGCGCGGCGAGACGGTCGCGACCGCGGAATCGTTGACGGCCGGCCTGGTGTCCGCCGTGCTGACCGACGTGCCCGGGGCCAGCGACGTGGTCCGCGGCGGGCTGATCGTCTACGCGACCGATCTGAAGGCGGAGCTGGCCGGGGTCGATCGCGAACTGCTCGCGGCGCACGGCGCGGTGCACCCGCGGGTCGCGGAGATGCTCGCGGACGGCGCCCGGCGGCGCTGCGGCGCGGACTGGGGCATCGGGCTGACCGGCGTGGCCGGGCCCGACCCGCAGGACGGGGTGGCGCCGGGCACTGTGCACCTCGGGTTCGCCGGGCCGGATGGCACGACGGTGCGGTCGGTGCGCCTCGACGGCGATCGGCACGCCGTGCGGGCTGCGGCCGTTCGGGTGGCGCTGGAACACTTCGCGGGTCTGCTGCGTTGATTCAACGGGGCGCTGTGCGCTGGCAGAAGGCCGCGCCCGGGAACGGTCACCGTGCGTTCGCCCTCGGCGGACTTGTGGACGATCGTTCTCGTTCGGGCCCTCGGATGAGTAACGTAGGTGGCGTTCACGCGTGGTGCACGCGGTAGGCGACGAAGGAAGGGAGGCGCGCGATGACCGTATTGTTGCGGGAGGCGGTCGGTGAACGACTGCGCCGCGCCCGGACCGCACAGTCTCGGACCTTGCGGGACGTTTCGCGCGCTGCCCGGGTGAGTCTCGGATATCTCTCCGAGGTGGAACGGGGCCGCAAGGAGGCGTCCAGCGAGCTGCTCGCCTCGATCTGCGGCGCCCTGGACCTGCCGCTGCCGGAACTCCTGGTCACCGTGGCCGGCGACCTCGACGAGACGCTGGTGGTGCCGTCGGTCGTGGAGCAGGCCACGTCGGCGGAGATCGACGGCGGCCGCCTGGTGCC
Source organism: Saccharopolyspora elongata (assembly GCF_004348985.1). Lineage (GTDB taxonomy): Bacteria > Actinomycetota > Actinomycetes > Mycobacteriales > Pseudonocardiaceae > Saccharopolyspora > Saccharopolyspora elongata. Next base: position 105,442 of record NZ_SMKW01000026.1, read on the forward strand.
CAGCCTGATCGGCACCGAGCTCTCCGACGCCGAACTGGCCAAGCAGCAGCTGGCCGGCGCCGAAGCCAGCGCGGACGCGGAACCGCGCGCCTGCGCGGACCGGCTGCAGCCCATGCTCAGCCAGCGGATCAGCGCCCCGGTGCGCAAGCCAGGCGGCGTCGTGGTGGCGGCGTAATGACTGTTTCCTTAACTCGTTGCGTGGCGGTGCGGGTGGCGGCCCCCCTGCGGGAATTACGGTCGTCTTCTCGCTGTGGGATCCCCGACATCATGAATGCCAATTCACCACGTCGGGGCTGTCCTCGCGAGAAGACGCCTGAGAACCCGCGGCGGTGCCGGTTGCGTAGGTGGGCTAAGCGGCTGCGCCGCTTCAAAGACAGAACCGAGAGGCTGTGTTCGTGAGTGCCGGAGCGGGTATATGCCCGTTTCGGCACTCACGACCGTTTTCGGGGCCCGGTGGCCGGGCGGTGGCGGCTTTCTGGTTCGATCTTGGGTCGTAGCTCCGGGTAAATCCCGGAGAACTACCGTGTTTGGTGGAAGCCGACACGACTACCTGACACGATGGAACCAGCGGGCACGCCCGGTGCGGTCGTGTCGGCATGGGGCAGCCGAGCACAGAAGAAGGCAGGCGGAGGAGATGGCCAACCCGTTCGTGAAGGCCTGGAAGTACTTCATGGCGGCGTTCTCGTCGAAGGTCGATGAGCACGCGGACCCGAAAGTGCAGATCCAGCAGGCCATCGAGGAAGCCCAGAAGCAGCACCAGAGCCTCTCCCAGCAGGCCGCTTCCGTGATCGGCAACCAGCGCCAGCTGGAGATGAAGCTGAACCGGCAGCTCGGCGAGGTCGAGAAGCTGCAGGCGTCGGCGAAGCAGGCGTTGGTGATGGCCGACCAGGCGCGCGCCAACGGCGACGAGGCGACCGCGCAGAGGTACGAGGAGACCGCCACCCAGCTGGCCAGCCAGCTGGTCACCGCGGAGCAGGGCGTCGAAGACCTCAAGACGCTGCACGACCAGTCGCTGGGCGCCGCCGAGCAGGCGAAGCAGGCGGTGGAGCGCAACGCGCAGATCCTGCAGCAGAAGATCGCTGAGCGCACCAAGCTGCTCAGCCAGCTGGAGCAGGCCAAGATGCAGGAGCAGGTCTCCTCGTCGATGCGGCAGATGACCGAGATCTCCGCGCCAGGCAACACGCCTTCGCTGGAAGAGGTCCGGGACAAGATCGAGCGCCGGTACACCACCGCGCTGGGCGAGGCGGAGCTGGCGCAGAACAGCGTGCAGGGCCGGATGCTGGAGGTCCAGCAGGCGTCCATCGACGCCGCCGGCGCCAGCCGGCTCGCGCAGCTGCGCGCCTCGATGGGCACCGGGCAGCAGCAGGTGACGGGCGGACAGCAGCAGCAGATCACCGGCGGTTCGCAGGCTGCCGGTGAGCCGGCGACCCAGCCCCAGCAACAGCAGAATCCGCAAGCCGGCCAAGCCTGAGCGAGCGAGGCGTGAAGTCCCGCAAGCAGGAACTGGCGCAGTTGGGCGAGGCCGCGCTGGAACAGTTGCGCGGCCCGGTCCTCTCCGAGGTGCGGCGCAAGTTCGCCAACTGGCGCGATCCGCGCGCCCGGCTGCTGCGGCAGCGCAAGCGGACGAAGCGGACGGCCGTGGGCAGCGCGGCCTCGGCCGGCGTGTTCGGCGCCGGAGCGGTCACCTCGGCGTCCCTGCCGGAGATGTGGGCCGCGCTGGGCGACATGGGATGGTTGCTGCAGTACGCGAGCACCACGGGCCTCGGCGGCATCGCCGTCATTAGCGGTGTGGGCGCGGTCAAGGTGGGACTGAAGTACCGGCGGCTCATGCGGACGCCGCTGCCCGAGCCGCAGCCGGAACCCGCGGCGCTGCCCTCGCAGGGCTCGGAGGCGCGGGTTCCGATGCAGCGGTTGCGCGATGCGGAGCAGAGCCTGCGTCATGCGTTGGCGCAGCTGACGTCGGCGGGCGCGGGCAGCGCCGCAGCCGACGCGCGGGCCACCGCGGACATCGCGGCGGCGGAGCTGCGGCGCGTCGCGGAGCGGATCGTTGCCGTGGAGGCGGCGATTCCGCACGCGCCGGAGACGCAGAAGGCCGCGTTGCGGGCTGATGTGCAGCGGTTGCGCGAGGAGCTGGACGAGGGCCTCGACGGTTACGGCGGTCTGGTCGCCGCCGCGGGGCGGGCCGTGGCCGCCAGCGGTGCTTCGGAGCAGAAGTACCTGATGCAGGACGCCACCGATCGGCTGGCCGGGCTCGCCGCCGGTTTGCGGGAGATCTTCGGGCCGGACGGGCCCAGCGCGGACCCGCAGCGCCGATCCGGCCAGGACTGACGCGACACGCCGGGCCGATATCACTGCTGGTAGTCGACGTTTTCGTCGATCCGCCGAGCGGTTGGCTTGATTGTGTGATGCGAAATAGTAATCTTCCCTTTGTCATCACATGCCGTGGCAGGGCCTCGCCCGACCGGGCGGCTCGGGGGAGGACGATGTGGCGTTGTGGACCGTGCACGGCAACGGTCGACGCCTGGTGCGCGATGCCGTGGTGGCCTCCGAGGAGCGGCTCAGCTGGCCGCTGACCATCGGATTCGGGCTGCAGCACCTCCTGGCGATGTTCGGCACCACGACGCTCGTGCCGCTGCTGACCGGCTTCCCGCTGACGACCACGCTGCTGCTCTCCGGCGTCGGCACCCTGCTGTTCCTGCTGCTCACCCGGAACCGGGTGCCCACCTACCTCGGCGCGTCGGTGGCCTTCGTGGTGCCGTTGGGCGCTGCCGCGGGCGAGGCCGGTGCGAGCCCGGCCGCCCTGCTCGGCGGGATCGTGGCGGTCGGCCTGGTGGTGATGGCCGTCGGCGTGGCGGTCAAGGCGCTGGGCGTGCGGTTGCTGGAGTCCGCGATGCCGCCCGTGGTGACGGGCGCGGTCGTGCTGATGATCGGGCTCAGCCTCGCGCCGCAGTCGGTGTCCTGGTTCAGCGAGCAGCGCGTGCCCGCGGCGCTGACGCTCGGCACGATCGTGCTGCTCACGGTCCTCAGCCGGGGCATGGCCGGGCGGGCCGCGGTGCTGATCGGGGTGCTGGTCGGGTGGGTCTACGCCGTGCTGGCCGGGGACCTCGTCCCGGAGCGGCTCGACGAGCTGGCCGCCGCGCCCTGGTTCGGGCTGCCCCAGCTGATCGCCCCGCAGGCGCACATCTCGGTGATGCCGTTCGTGCTGCCGCTGGTGATCGTGCTGGTCGCCGAGCACGTCGCGCACCTCAAGGCGGTCGCCGCGATGAGCGGCCGCGACCTCGACCCGTACGTCGGGGACGCGCTGATCAGCGGCGGCCTGGCCACCACGCTGGCCGGCTCGGCGGGCGGGTCGGCGCTGAGCAGCTACGCGGCGAACATCGGGGTGATGGCCGCGACGCGGGTGTACTCGACGGCGGCCTGCCTGGTCGCCGCGGTGGGCGCGATCGTGCTGTCGTTCTCGCCCAAGCTCGGCGCCCTGATCAACACGATTCCGCTCGGTGTGCTCGGTGGCGCGACGCTGGTGCTCTTCGGGCTGCTGGCGCTGGTCGGGGCGCGGATCTGGCTGGACGCCGCGGTGGACTTCGCGGATCCGGTGAACCTGGTGGTGATGGGCACCGCGGTGATCGCCGGTGTCGGCAACCTGACGCTGCAGGTGGGGGAGCTCCGGATCACGGGCCTGGTGTGGGGCTCGGTCGGCATCGTGCTGGTCTACCCGATCCTGCGGAGCCTCGCCGACGCCCGCGACGCGACCGCCGAAAGCTGACGCCCTAACCCGCGAATCCTTGGGCGCTGCAGAAGCTGTTTTGTATGCGGTGGTGTGGGGTGCGGTAGGGCGGGTTTTGAAGCGGCGCAGCCGCTTAGCCCACCCTCGCAACTCGCACCGCCGCGGGTTCTCAGGGGTCTTCTCGCGAGGACAGCCCCGATGCGGCGTATTTGGTCATACGTAAGTCGGGGATCCCACAGCGAGAAGGCCTCTGAGGTTCCGCTACCCGCACCGCCACGCAGAACGAGCCTGGAAACACCCTCTGTCAGGGTTGGCAGCGGGGGCAGTGGTAGGTGACGCGCGCTTCGACGTCGTCGCCCTGGGTGCCGCGGCGGACCGGGCCGCCGCAGCGCAGGCAGGTGCGCCGGTCGTAGACCCAGTGCTGGGTGCCGCGCCGCAGGCTCTTGGTGGTGGACTGCTCGGGGTGCCAGGCGTTGCGCAGCAGCAGTTCCCGGCACAGCCGCACCGCGCGTGCCGCGTCGATCTCCGCGACGGGCGTCCACGGCGAGCGGCCCAGCAGGAAGCACACTTCCGTCTTGTAGATGTTGCCGACCCCGGCCATCACGGTCTGGTCCAGCAGTGCCCGGCCGAGTTCCCGGTCCGGCTCGGCGGTAAGCCGCCGGATCGCCTCGGCCGCGTGCCCGTCGTCCCACGCCGGATCGAGCAGGTCCGGCCCGAGGTGCCCGATCAGCTCGGATTCCGCCGAGGTCGGCAGCCAGCGGAGGTCGTGCAGGTTGAACCCGACCGCCACCCGGTCGGCCGTGCCCAGGACAGCCCGGGCCTGGTGCGCCGGCCGCCGCCACCTGGTGCCGGGGGAGTAGAGGTGCCAGGCGCCGTCCATGCGCAGGTGGTTGTGCAGGGTGTGGCCGTCGTCGAAGCGGATCAGCAGGTGTTTGCCCGCCGGGCGCACCTCGCGCACCCGCCGGCCATTGAGATCCAATGTGGACAGACGAGGGTGCCGCAGTTCGCCACGGGTCAGGACCTGCCCGGCCAGCGCCTCGTGCAGCCGGTGGCAGGTGAGGAAGACCGTGTCGCCTTCGGGCAGGGCTCGCTCACCCCTCGGCTGCCAGCTTCAGGCCCAGGCCGATCAGCACCGTCGCGGTGATCCGGTCCAGCCAGGCGCGAACCCGCTGCCGCTGGAACAGCGCGCGGGCCCGGCCGGCGAGCCACACCAGCGCGGTGGACCACAGCAGCCCGATGGAGATGTGCGTCGCCACGAGCAGCGGGCCCCAGGCGAACGCCGCCGCCCCGGGCGGCAGGAACTGCGGCAGCAGGCTGACGTAGAACACACCCACCTTGGGGTTGAGCAGGTTCGTGACCATCCCGGAGCGCAGCGCGCCGAAAGCGGTCAGCGCCACCGGCTCGACCGGGACGTCGTCGGCCTGCTGGACCCTGTTGCGGGGCAACGACTTCCACAGCGCCGAGCCGCCCAGCCAGAGCAGGTAGGCGGCGCCCGCCACCCGCACTATGTCGTAGGCCACCTGGGAGGCGGTGAGCAGCGCGGTCAGGCCCGCGATGCTCGCCGTTCCCCAGATCAGGCAGCCGAGGTTGATGCCGAGGAACGTCGCCACCCCGACGCGGCGCCCGCCGAGCAGCGAATGCCGCAGGATCAGCATCGTGTCCAGGCCGGGCGTCAGGACGCCGATCAGCGCGACGAAGACGAACGTCAGGAACAACGTCGTGGTCATTCGGCATCGTCCAGCAACTCGTCATCCTCCGGTTCGGCTCGGCGCGGACGGCCGGCTCGCAACGTGCGGGCCAGCACCAGGTTGAACGCCAGCGCGACCTCCCGCGCTCCCGGCGTGCCCCACTGGTGGATCGGCATGCACGCCCCTTGCGCCTGCTGCACGGCCAGCCGATCGGGCAGCGCGACCGGCAGCACCAGCGGGCCGAAGATGTCCCGCAGCTCGTCGATGCGGAACTGGTGCTCGTGGGAGCGCGGCCGAACCCGGTTGACGATGACGCCGAGCGGCTGCAAGTCCGGGTTGGTCGACTGGCGCTCGGCCTGCACCGCCTCGAACGCCCGCTGCACGCCGGAGACCGCGAAGATCGTCGGCTCGGTGACCAGCAGTGCGCGATCGGCGGCGATCAACGCGGAGCGGGTCAGCCGCCCCAGCGACGGCGGGCAGTCCAGCAGCACCAGCTGGTACGGCAGCTCGCCGTCGGCGATCAGGCCGTCCAATTCGGACAGTGCCGTGGTGAGGCGGGACAGGTGTTCGCCGTCGCCGTGCTGGCCGTTGTGGCTCTCGGCGTCCTCGGAACCGACCAGGACGTCGACCTCTTCGCCCCAGGAACTGCCGGTCACCGCCGCCCGCAGCACCTCCGGGCTCGGATCGGCCAGGACGTCGCTGAGACCCTTGGTGGTCTCCTCCGGCTCCAGGCACGCGGTCGCGTTGCACTGCGGATCGAGGTCGACGACCAACGTCCGAACCCCGCGGCGCATGGCGGCCGAGGCAAGCCCGAGCACCACGGTCGTCTTGCCCACGCCACCCTTGAGACTCAGCACTGCCACCGTCTGCACGGTCGTAGCCTACGGAACCGGGGACCGTCCCAGAACTGCTCCCTGAAACTTGATCAACGTCGGTGGTGCGGGTGGCGGAACGGGTTCTGCGGAATGCCGCCAGGGATCCGCCGATCCGCACTCCGGTGAAACCCGCCCGCGATCCCGCATTACGCTGCTCACCATGAGATCCGACGCCGTCCACCAGGTGCTGGAAGCCGAACTCGACGCTGCGCGGCGGCGACGCGGCGGGCGCCCGCCGCGGGTGCTCGACGTCGGTGGCGGTAGCGGCGTGTGGGCCGTGCCGTTGGCTTCCGCGGGCTGCTCGGTGACGGTGGTCGATCCGAGCCCGAACGCGCTGGCGATGCTCCAGCGCCGGGCCGTCGACGCCGGGGTGGCCGACCAGATCACCCCGCTGCAGGGCGACACCGACGCGCTGGCGGCGTTCAGTCCGGAAGGCGGCGCCGATCTCGTGCTGGCGCACGGGCTTCTGGAGGTCGTCGACGACGTCGAAGCGGCGGTGGCGGCGCTGGCCGCGGCCACCGCACCCGGCGGCGCGGTGTCGGTGCTGGCCGCCAACCGGTACGCAGCGGTCCTGGGCTGGGCGCTGGCCGGCCGGCTAGCCGAGGCGTTGCAGCTGATCCAGGACCCGAACGGGCGGCTCGACGAGGCATCGGACACCCTGCAGCGTCGGTTCGACACCGACGGCCTGCGCGAGGCCCTGACGGGTGCCGGATTGGCCGTGGAGCTCATCCAGGGCCAAGGCGTGCTCAGCGACCTGGTGCCCGGCTCGGCGCTGGACAACAACCCCCGGGCGGCCGACACGATGGCCGAGCTGGAGCGGGCGGCGGCACGCCGAGCACCGCTGCGCGACATCGCGACCCGCCTACACGCCATCGCGCGCCGACCGGCCTGACGTCGCCGTTTCCGCCAGGCGTGGCGGCGGGGCGCGGATCGATCACTGCCCCGAGGGGATGATGTCGGCAACCTCGCACAGTTCCGGTGCCGGGACCGGGTAGTACTCGCGTGCCGGGAACCGTATCCTCAGGGGTGACGCCCCCAAGCGTTCGCCGGTCCCCAGCCTGTGTGGGCAAGAGTCCACCGGGTCTCCGGCGCCACTGAGAGACCTGTGCCGGAGGAGGAGTCATGCCACTCTCCGAGCACGAGCAGCGACAGCTCGAACAAATCGAGCGCGCGCTCTACGCCGAGGACCCCAAGTTCGCCTCCACCGTGCGCGGAGGACGGCTGCATCGCCCATCCAGACGCCGGCGGCTGCAGGGCATCGCCGTCTTCGTCCTGGGGTTGGCCCTGCTGGTAATCGGTGCGGTGATCCCGGCCCTCAGGCCGGCCGACATCCCCGTGTTGAGCGTGGTCGGCTTCCTCGTGATGTTCGGCGGAGCAGTGATCGTCCTGTCCGCGTTGCGCGGTGGCGGGGACGACATCGAATCGGGACTGGAGAACGGCGGTGGTGGTCGGCCGAAGCGGGGCGCAGACCGCAGCAAGCCCGGACGCAGCTCCTTCACGCAGCGCATGGAGGAGCGTTTCCGCAAACGCTTCGATCAATAGCGGCTGATCGACCCGGAGATCGCCGTCGGTTCTGCTCCACTGAGCGGAACCGGCGGCGATCTCCGCTATGCGCCCGCTTTCATCCGTGACCTGATCCCGGGCCAGGCACTGGGATTCGCGGTGATTTCGCGCGAAATCGCCGTTCTCCACGCCTGCCGGTTGGCGATTTCGCGCGAAATCGCCACCCCCGCGCCACCGGCTTCGTCACGGCAGCGGCAGATGCCTTCCCGAACGGGCGCTGCGGTAGCGCAAAGGTTCCCGGTCGGGCTGCACGTTGGTCCGGATCAGCGGTTGGCCTGGCGGAGTTCCAGGACTGAGCGGGGGAACAGGCGCGAGCGCCAGTCCAGCGGTGCCGTGCGGCGGAGGCTGTCCAGGACGCCGCGCAGCGTCTCCGGGAGCGTCGCCTCCGGCTCCTGCCCCGGTGGTGCGTACCACTCCCGCTCCACCGCCACCACCAGCGCTCGCATCGCCTTGGCACCGGACTCGTCCAGGCTGTGGCGCTCGATCAGCCCCGTCGCGACCCGGCGCGCCGTATCGGCGGCCGCCGGCCGCGTTCCCCGGTCCTGGAACTCGTCCAGCACCTCCCGCCACGCCATCCCCGCGGCGCCCTCCGCACCTTCGGCGACCGCGCGCAGCCGTCGCCTCCGGCGGATCTCCCGCACCACGGCCGGCGCCGCGAGCAGCACCGATCCCAGCACCAGGACGCCGATCACGACCGGCCACGGGTTCGAGCTCTCCGCCTCGCGCGGTGCCCGGGGGGTGCCGACGTCCGCGCCGTCCGGGTGCTCCGAACCGGGCACCGAGCCGGCGGTGGGCAGCGTGCTCGGCTGGGGCTGGCCGGGCTGCGGCGCCGGTTGCTGAGCCTGGTTCAACTCGCCGTCGAGGAACTCCGGCAGCGCGGCCCGGCCGTCGCTCAGCGGCGTCGGGTCGAAGGTCTGCCAGCCCCAGCCGGGGAAGTACGCCTCGACCCAGGCGTGCGCGTCCTCGGTGGTGATCACCCGCTCGTCGCCGTCGCGGTAGCCGGGGGTGAAGCCGATCGCCACCCGGGACGGGATGCCGACCGAGCGCAGCAGCACCGCCATCGACGAGGCGTACTGCTCGCAGAACCCGCGCTTGCCGCGGAACAGGAAGTCGGACAGGGCGTCGCCGCCGGTCGACGGGGCCGTCTGCAGGTCGTAGCGGAAGCCGTTGGCCGGGTCGGTGAAGTAGCGGTTGAGCGCGACCGCCTTGTCGAAGTCGGTGGGCGCGTTCGCGGTGAGCCGCCTGGCCAGGTCGGCGACCTGGGGCGGGATTCCCGCGGTGTCCAGGTAGGCGGGCGCGATCGGCGCCGGGCCGTGGGCCTGGCGCAGCTGGTCCGGCGTCGGCCGCTGGACGAGCAGCTGCTCGACGTAGGGGCGGCTTTCCTGGTTGGTCTGGGTGAACACGATCCCGGCGGCCGGGTCGTAGCGCCAGTTCGTGCCCATCCCCGAGACGAACAGCGGGACGCCGAACACCGGCAGCCACGGGTCGCGGTAGCCGATCGGCTGGATCTCGACCCGCTCGTAGTCGCCGAGCATGATGTCCGTGCCGTCGGGCAGCGCGAGCTTGGCGTTGGCCTCGACGCCCTGGGTGAGGCCCTCCAGCTCCCAGCCGCGCTCCGGGTCGAACTTCCGCAGCGTCATCGCCCGCAGGTAGGTGTCCTGCCGCAGGCCGCGGACCCGGAACAGCTCGACGACGCGGTCCCGGTTGAGCTGGCCGCGCAGCGAGGTGAACGGCTGCAGCCCGATGCCGTCGGTGCCGCTGAACTGCTCCGGCACGGATCCCGGCAGCCGGCCCTCGGTGCCGACGCCGGTGAACACCACGCCCGTGAGCACCGCGATCACCCCGGCGGTTCCGGCGATCGTGGCGGTGGAGCGGCCGAACACGGTGTGCGCGACCTGGTTGCGGTCCTCCTGCCGCCGCCACCTGCGGTGCTGGCCGCCCGAGGCCAGCAGCACGGCGTAGCCCAGCGCGCCGGCGGTGAAGGCCCACCACGGCAGCATGTTGTCGGCCAGCGACGCCGGGACGGCGAACACGCACAGCAGCACCAGCCCGGCCACCGCCGGGCTGCGGTAGGTCACCACGATGACGTCGACCGCCAGCGCGACCAGCCCCATGCCGAGGCAGACCATCAACTGCAGCGCCGGTTCGGCGGGTACCGGCGGCACCCCGGTCCGCACCAGGTCACCGGACTCGGCCAGCAAGCGGCCGAGCTCCCCGAGGGCCGCCGGGCCGGGCAGCACGCCGAGCACCGCGCTCTCGGCGAATTGCGCGGTCAGGACCACCAGCAGGCCGAACAGCTGCGCGAGCACGGTCAGCGGCAGCGACCACCGGACCCGGCGGCACAGCGCCCCGATGACCGCGACGGCCAGCACGGTGACCATCGCGGGGAAGACCCACCGGCTGTCGGCCAGCACCCCGGCGAACGCCGTCGACGCGCACAGCACGGCCAGCGCCGCGGCCGCGGTCGCCACCAACGACATGTCGATGGCCGCCGTCATCCGGTTCGCGGTCACGTCGCGACCTCCGATTCCGGTGCGGTCGTCTCCCGGCAGAGCCGCTGCCAGACGTCGGAGATCGCGACCCCCGGGCCGTCCACGACGACCACCGTCCAGCCGGCCGCGCGCAGCCGCCGGGCGGTCTGCTGCGGGTCGAAACCGCCGCCGTTCTCCCCGTTCCAGGCGCCGACGTCGAGCAGCAGCGCGAGGCTTCGAGTCTCTTGTGGACGGAGCTTTGTCAGCTCGGCGACCGCCGCGGTGGTCGTCTCGCCGAGCACCGCGATGAGCTCCTGCCCGCTGCCCGGGTCGCGGGTGGCCACCAGGTCGCGCTGCGGCGAACTGCGCACCGCGGCCAGCGCGTCCAGCACCGCGTCGTCGTCGTGCCCGCCGTCGGACGGCCCGGCGCCGCCGGTCAGCACCTGCCCGTCCTCGGTGACCAGCCGGACCTGCTGGCCGCTCTGGTGCAGGTGCAGGCAGATGCTGGCCGCCGCGGAGATCGCCCACTCGACGCTGCTGCGCGCGCCGCTGCCCCGGTGGGCTGCCGAGCGCCGGTCCAGCAGCACCGTGACGCCGCCGTGCCAGGGCCGTTCTTCGACCCGCACCATCAGCTCGTCGCGGCGCGCGGTGGACTTCCAGTGCACCCGCCGGATGTCGTCGCCGTGCCGGTACTGCCGCACCATCGTGTCGTCATCGCCGTGCCCGGAGCGCAGGCGGGTCGTGCCGTCGTCGCCGGTGCCCAGTCCGGAACCGGCGGGCAGCCCGGTGAGCCGGAACACACTCGGCACCGCCACCAGCCGGTTGCGGCCGGCGAGTTCCCGTTCGAACTCGGAGAGCCCGAAGGGATCGTTGATCCGGGTGCGCAGCGGCCCGATGTGGTGAATGCCGCGCAGCGTGGGCGTCACCGAGTACTCCAGGATCGTGCCGCCGTGCCGGGGCGCCGCGTCCAGCCGGAACCGCGGCCGCCCGCCGAGCGCGTGCGGGGTGTTGTCCTCCAGCACCAGCCCGTCGACCGGGAGCCGGCCGCTGCCGGTGACGTGCAGCTGGACGCTTGCCTCGGTGCCGACCGGGACACGTGGCTGCACCACCTGCCGCCGGGCCGCGATGCCGAACCGGGTGCGGCTGGCGAGCACCAGCGCCAGCAGCGGCAGCGCGATCACGAACGCCGACACCCGCAGGAGGTCCCGCTCGTCCAGCACGAGCGCGCAGATGCCGGCGGCCACGCCCGCCGCCAGCAGGCAGCGCCCGCGGATGGTCAGCCCCGAGAGCACGACTACCTGCGTTCGCCGTCGCTGTCGCCGCGCGGCACCGGGATCCGGTTGAGCAGCTGCCGCACCAGGTCCGTTGCCGAGCGGCGCGACGCGCGGGCCTCGCTGGTCAGCACCAGCCGGTGGGCCAGCACCGGGACGGCGATCGCCTGCACGTCGTCGGGGACGACGAACTCACGACCGGACAGCGCGGCCTGCGCGCGGGCCGCGCGGACCAGCTGCAGGGTCGAGCGGGGCGAGGCGCCCAGCCGCAGCTCGGGCAGCTGGCGCGTCGCCGTCACCAGGTCGATCGCGTAGCGGCGGATCTCGGTGGACAGGTGCACCCGGCGCACGGCCCGCAACAAGGCCTGCACCTCGCCGCCGTCGGCGACGGGGCGCAGGTCGCGCAGCGGGTCGTGCCCGGCGTGCTCGTCCACCATCGCCAGCTCCGCCTTGGCGTCCGGGTAGCCGATCGACACCCGGGTCGTGAAGCGGTCGCGCTGCGCCTCGGGGAGGGCGTAGGTGCCTTCCATCTCGATCGGGTTCTGGGTGGCGATCACCATGAACGGCGCGCTGAGCCGGTAGGTCTCGCCGTCGACGGTGACCTGGTTCTCCTCCATGCACTCCAGCAGCGCCGACTGGGTCTTCGGCGAGGCCCGGTTGATCTCGTCGCCGACGACGATGTTGGCGAACACCGGGCCGGGCCGGAACTCGAAGGACTCGGTCTGCCGGTTGTAGATGGACACGCCGGTGATGTCGCTGGGCAGCAGGTCCGGGGTGAACTGGATCCGGCTCACCGAGCAGTCGATGGACCGGGCCAGGGCCTTGGCCAGCGAGGTCTTGCCGACCCCGGGCACGTCCTCGACGAGCAGGTGGCCCTCGGCGAGCATGGTGACCAGCGCCACCCGCACCACCTCGGGCTTGCCCACCAGGACCTGCTCGACGTTGGCGGCGATGCGCTGGATGGTGCCGTGCAGCCGGTCGATGCTCGGTGCGGGCTCGGTGCCGGCCGGCGCGGCGCCGGACAGCTGGGCTTCAGGCGTCACGCCACCTCCTGCGTGTTGCGGCGCGGCAGCACGCCGGAACGGTCGCGCATGCGAACCTCCAAAGTCTGCGGCCGGCGGGCGGTCGTCGCGGTCCGCGCCGGCATCGCCCGGCAAAGCGGAAACGATCACCTGATCGAGACCGGCGGGCACGTGCAGTGTGCCAAACCGGCGGTGCCCGGCGGGACACCCGCACCGAACCTCGCCGCGGGCGGCGGACCGCCTCGCCCCACTTCGCCCCACCGCGCTCGCGCCACCGGTCGGCCACCGGTGCCCGGTCGGGCGGTTCCCGAGCATAACCGCGCGTCCCGACGGGTTGATCAAGGTCGGGCGGGCGAAACCCCCCACTTCACCGCCACGCTGTGCTACCAGCGCAAACGGGGCCAATCCTGCCGGGGGAACCGGGGCAACTCGTGTTGACGGTGGAGTGAAGTGGGGTAGTGTGGGGGAAGGTGGGGCAAACGGGGGTCCTGCTGCTTGAAGTAGGCACTGCTTCAGGTGGGGCACTGCTTCAGGTGGGCACTGCTTCCGATGGCCATAGGGTTTTGGCGACCAGCGGGAGCAG
>NZ_SMKW01000242.1 GCF_004348985.1 Saccharopolyspora elongata
CGGACTCACCGAGGCACGCAAGGACCACGCCTGGCTTCGAGACCTTCCCGCACAGTGCGCCCAGCAAGTTCTCCGGCAGCTCGATACCGCCTATGACAACTTCTGGAACCCCAACCGCCCAGCTGGGTTTCCACAGTTCAAGCGCAAGCATCACCGGCAGGGTGTGTTCCCCGGTCAGGCGGTGCAGGTCCGTAAGGTGTCGCGCCGCATGGCGCACGTGAAGCTCCCCAAGCTGGGGTGGGTACGGTTCCGGCTGTCTCGCCCCCTGGGCGGCGCCGTCCGCAACGCCACGGTGTCCCGCGACGGCCTGGGATGGCACATCTCGTTCGGCATCCACCAGCCCGAACCAGCCCAGCGCCCGGTCAACACCGGCGCTGCGGTCGGGCTGGACGTAGGAATCGCCTGCTCGGTGTTTGTCTCAGACGAAGACACCGAGCGTCAACGCCCCGACACCTTGCCTCCTGGCGAACGGGAGCGACTGCGGGGCTTGGAGCAACGCAAATCCCGGCAGATCAAGTACGCCAAAAAACACAACGGAGGAAAGTACTCCAACAGACTCCGCAAGACCATCGCGGCGATAGCTGCGGTGAAGGCTCGGCAGGCCCGCAGGCGGATGGACTGGAACCACAAGCTCACCACCGACCTGGCCAAAAACCACGGCCTGATCGCGGTCGAGGACTTGAAGGTCCGCAACATGCTCCGCTCCGCCAAAGGCACTTCCGAGCAGCCCGGCCGAGGCGTACGTCAGAAGGCTGGGTTGAACCGA
>NZ_SMKW01000243.1 GCF_004348985.1 Saccharopolyspora elongata
GTCGGCGTCGACCTCGACGGCGTCAAACACGTCCTCGGAATCTGGGTCCAGGCCGGCGAGGGTGCGAAGTTCTGGGCGGGGGTCTGCGCCGAGCTACGCAACCGCGGCGTCAAAGACGTGTTGATCGTCTGCTGCGATGGCTTGCCGGGTTTGCCTGAGGCCATCGAGGCCACCTGGCCTCAATCGACGGTGCAGACCTGTACGGTGCATCTGATCCGGGCGGCGATGCGATTTGTGTCCTATCAGGACCGTAAGAAGGTCGCTGCGGCGCTCAAGCCGGTCTACACCGCCCCCACCGCGGAGGCCGCCGAGACCGCGCTGCTTGAGTTCGCCGACTCCGACCTGGGACGCAAATACCCGGCCGCGGTCCGCACCTGGGAAAACGCCTGGCAGCGGTTCATCCCGTTCCTGGAGTTCCCACCTGAGGTCCGCAAGATCATCTACACCACCAACGCCATCGAGTCACTGAACTACCAACTCCGCAAAATCATCAAGAACCGCGGGCACTTCCCCTCGGATAACGCGGTGATCAAGCTGTTGTGGTTGGCCATCCGCGACATCGAAGACAAACGCGCCCGGCAACGCGCCAAACAACGCGGACGACCCGCCCACCAACGCAACGCCCCCGCACGCCTGGTCGAAGGCGCCACCGTCCACGGATGGAAACAAGCCCTCGGCGCCCTCGCACTGCACTTCCCCGACCGACTCGACCCCTACCTCAACTGACCGAACCGAAGTCATTTACACAAACCACTTGACAGGCTC
>NZ_SMKW01000244.1 GCF_004348985.1 Saccharopolyspora elongata
GTGCCTTCTTCGCACCCGGCTGCGCCGACTTCGGTAGCGCGGCGAGCACATTGCCGATCTTGTGGAACCAGCAGCGCTGCGCTCGGGTGTCGGGGAAGACCTCGTGTAGTGCGCCCCAGAACCCCAGTGCCCCGTCGCCGATGGCCAGCACCGGGGCGCGCATCCCGCGACGTTTACAGTCCCGCAGCAGGTCGGCCCACGATTCGGTGGACTCCCGGTAGCCGTCGGCCAGCGCGACGAGTTCCTTGCGGCCATCGGCCCGGACACCGATCATGACCAGCAGGCAGAGTTTGTGCTCTTCCAGGCGGATGTTCACATGGATACCGTCCGCCCACAGATACACATAGTCCACTTCGGGCAGATCGCGTTCGGTGAACCCACGGTGCTCGGCCTTCCACTGCTCGGTCAGTTTCGTGATCACAGGAGCGGATAACCCCTTGCTGCTGCCCAGAAATTGCCCGAGTGCGGGCACGAAGTCCCCGCTGGAGAGCCCGTGCAGGTACAGCAGCGGCAGCACCTCGGTGATCTTCGGGGTCTTGCGTGCCCAGGGCGGCAGGATCGCCGAGGAAAACCGCCGGCGCGCACCGGTGTCCGGGTCGGTGCGCTTGTCGTTGACCCGAGGCGCCTGCACCTCGACCGCGCCGGCAGAGGTCAGGACCTCGCGGGGCTGGTGGTAGCCGTTGCGGACCACCAGGCGATGGCCACGCTTGTCGCGGGCGTCGGCGAACTGCGCGATGTAGGCGTCCACCTCGGCCTGTAA
>NZ_SMKW01000245.1 GCF_004348985.1 Saccharopolyspora elongata
GAACGATCGTGTAGCCGCGGATGTGTCCCTGCCGTTCCAGCCGCTCGATGCGCTGGCGCACCGCGTTGCGGGACAGCAGGACTCGATGGGCCAACTCGGCGTGGGAGATCCGGGCGTTGCGGGAGAGCTCGGCAATGATCTTCTCGTCGATGGCGTCCACAGCAGGTGATCTCCTTCGAGCTGAGTTCGCCGGACCCCGCCGGTGTCAGCGGTTCCGTGCGGCGAAGCCGCCAGCAAGGGTCATGCCGGTGCAGACAGCGCCGTTTCGTCCAGCAGCATCTTGGCCAGCATTTCCGGCGAAGCGACGGATGCGATCGCTCCGGCGGCGTCGGCGGCATCACCGTAGCCCCACTGCACGTGGATCGTGGGCGTGCCCTCCGCGGCAGCGCTTTCCACGTCGTAACCTCGATCACCCACCATGAGCGGTCTGGAGACATCGACACCGCAGGCTCGGAGCCGGAGCAGGCATTCCCGGATCACCGCCTGCTTGGTCTCGCGCCCCGCCGCATCGGACGTGCCGCACACCGTCAGCAGGCGGGTTGCCAGTCCGTGGTGTCGCATGATCCGGTCAGCTTGGTCTTCCACCTTGGAGGTCGCCACCGCCATCGGGAATCCGGCTGCGGCCAGCTTGTCCAGCAGCTCGGGAATGCCTTCGTACGGGCGGCTGTCCAGTGCGCCGTTCTCGGCGTAGTCCGCTCGATAGACCTGGAGGGCACGCCTGGCGGTCGGTTCGTCGAGACCGAGCACGTTC
>NZ_SMKW01000246.1 GCF_004348985.1 Saccharopolyspora elongata
GAACGATCGTGTAGCCGCGGATGTGTCCCTGCCGTTCCAGCCGCTCGATGCGCTGGCGCACCGCGTTGCGGGACAGCAGGACTCGATGGGCCAACTCGGCGTGGGAGATCCGGGCGTTGCGGGAGAGTTCGGCAATGATCTTCTCGTCGATGGCGTCCACAGCAGGTGATCTCCT
The DNA here is from genome assembly GCF_004348985.1 of Saccharopolyspora elongata. Lineage (GTDB taxonomy): Bacteria > Actinomycetota > Actinomycetes > Mycobacteriales > Pseudonocardiaceae > Saccharopolyspora > Saccharopolyspora elongata. The sequence goes on from NZ_SMKW01000246.1 coordinate 176, forward strand.
TCGAGCTGAGTTCGCCGGACTCCGCCGGTGTCAGCGGTTCCGTGCGGCGAGGCCGCCAGCAGGGGTCATGCCGGTGCAGGCAGCGCCGTTTCGTCCAGCAGCATCTTGGCCAGCATTTCCGGCGAAGCGACGGATGCGATCGCTCCGGCGGCGTCGGCGGCATCACCGTAGCCCCACTGCACGTGGATCGTGGGTGTGCCTTCCGCGGCAGCGCTTTCCACGTCGTAACCTCGATCACCAATCATGAGCGGTCTGGAGACATCGACACCGCGGGCTCGGAGCCGGAGCAGGCATTCCCGGATCACCGCTTGCTTGGTCTCGCGCCCCGCCGCATCGGATGTGCCGCACACCGTCAGCAGGCGGGTTGCCAGTCCGTGGTGTCGCGTGATCCGGTCAGCTTGGTCTTCCACCTTGGAGGTCGCCACCGCCATCGGGAATCCGGCTGCGGTCAGCTTGTCCAGCAGCTCGGGAATGCCTTCGTACGGGCGGCTGTCCAGTGCGCCGTTCTCGGCGTAGTCCGCTCGATAGACCTGGAGGGCACGCCTGGCGGTCGGTTCGTCGAGACCGAGCACGTTC
>NZ_SMKW01000027.1 GCF_004348985.1 Saccharopolyspora elongata
GACAGGTTCCGGCCGGGGCTGGGTGATCAGCTGCCGGGGGATCAGGACGACGACGCCGGTTCCGCCGCGCGAGGACGACCGGAAGGAGACGGTCAGGCCGTGCTTGCGGGCCAGCTGGCCCACCACGGCGAGCCCGAGCCGGGTGCCCGACATCGCGGCCAGGTCCAGCGGTTCCGCCGACACGGCGCGCTCGGCGCGGGCCAGCGCGGCGGGGCTCATGACCAGGCCGCTGTCCTCGACCGTGACGATGACGCCGGTGTGGAGCTCCTCCACGTAGACGTGGACCTCCTCCGCCGGCGGCGAGAAGCGGGTGGCGTTGTCCATCAGCTCCGCGAGCGCGTGCATGACGCCTTCCGCGGCGTAACCCACCACCGCGACCGTGCTGGTGGAATGCAGCCGGACCCGCTGGTAGGAGCTGATCCGGCCCATCGCGCCGCGCAGCACGCTCTCCATCACGATCGGCTTGGTCCAGCGGCGGCCGGAGCGGGCGCCGGTCAGCACCGCGATGCTGTCCGCGAGCCGCCCGGCCTGCGCCGTGCTGTGGTCCAGCTTCAGCAGGTCCGCGAGCACGTCCTCGTCGTGCCGGTTCTCCATCTCGCGGAGGTCGGCGAGCGTGCTGGTCGCCAGCGCCTGCATGCGACCGGCCGCGTTGGCGCAGGTGGCCATGGCCGCGGCGCGCATGCGTTCGCCGGTGGCGACTTCCTGCGCCACGGCCCGGATGACGCGCTGGTGCGCGACGTCGAAGGACGGCGCCGCTTCGGCGAAGGCGGCGTCCGCGGCGACGCCGCTGCGAATCCGGTGCGCCAGGACCGGAAGCGCCTCACCGGCGAGCCTGGCGCGCTCCGCGTCGAGCGCCGCCGAGTCCGCCCGCGCCTGGCGCGAAAGCTGCGCCACACCGATCGCGACGGCGATCGCGGCGGACAGCAGGAACGAAAGGACGCCGCCGTACCAGGCCACGAGCGCCTGGCTGCCGACCGGTGCGGCGAGGGACACCCACAGGCAGGCGCCGCCGGTGACGACCAGTGCGGCCAGAAAAGCGAGCAGCGGCGGCCGCACTCCTCGACGGTGAACGGAGACGCGGGTCGGCATCAAATGAGGTCCTAAGTGGCCGGTCGGTAGCGGGGCTGAGCTGGCGGACTCGCCATCGGTCCACGATCGTATCCGAGCCTGCATTCGGAAAACTCACAGTTGGATGACATTTCCGGGGCTGGTTGCCACGGCGCCGATCCGGAGCCGGACGCACGACGGGGCCGTGCGTGGTTTGTGCTGCCATGGCGACACAAAACACGCACGGCCCTGAAACCGATGTCCTGCTCTACCCGTCAGGGAAGGAGCAGGCCGTTCTTGCCGGCGCGGGCGTCGGCGAAGCGCTTGGAGACCTCGTCCCAGTTGACGACGTTCCACAGGTGCTTGACGTAGTCCGCCTTCACATTGCGGTACTGCAGGTAGTACGCGTGCTCCCAGATGTCGAACACCAGCAGCGGCGTCGTCGCGATCGACAGGTTCGAGTGGTGATCGCGCAGCTGCTGGGTGATCAGCCGCTGACCGACCGGATCCCAGGCCAGCACGCCCCAGCCGTTGCCCTGGATCGTGGTCGACACCGCCTCCAGCTGCGCGCGGAACTTGTCGAACGAGCCGAAGTCCTCGTCGATGGCCGCCGCCAGCTCGCCGGTGGGCTTGTCCCCGCCGTTGGGCGAGAGGATCTTCCACCACACCAGGTGCAGCGAGTGCCCCGCCAGGTTGAACGCCAGCGTGGTCTCCAGCCCCACGATGGAGGAGAAGTCGCCCTTCTCCCGCGCCTCGGCGATCTTCTCCACCGTGTCGTTGGCGCCCTTGACGTACGCCGCGTGGTGCTTGCTGTGGTGCAACTCGTTGATCTCACCGGCGATCGCCGGCTCCAACGCCGCGTAGTCGTAATCCAACTCCGGCAACACGTACTGCTGCGCCATTGTCCTCATCCCTTCGGCCGATCATCTGCGATCGACGAAAGTCTCAAACTTCAAGCGCGCTGCAGGTCAATGACACGATGGTGGTGTTCTCGATCACGTTTCACCCTGTTCGCCCGATGTTCGGCCGACTACGCTCCGCTTCCTGCACGGTTACCCGGAGGAATCATGTCGGCACACGGCCAGCTCCCGCAGGACCTCGACCCGGACCGCCCCAGCGGCGCCCGGGTGTACGACTTCTTCCTGGGTGGCGGCAGCAACTTCGCGGTCGATCGCGAGCTGGGCCGGCGCGTGCTGTCGGTGGCCCCGGACATGCGGCTGAGCGCGCTGGCCAACCGCGCCTGCCTGCACCGGGTGATCCGGATGTGCCTGGCCCAGGGCGTGCGGCAGTTCCTCGACGTCGGCTGCGGCATCCCGTCGATCGGCCCCCCGCACGAACTGGCCCAGCGGCTCGACCCGACCGCGCGGGTGGTCTACGTCGACAGCGAGCCGGTCGCCGTGACGCACGGCGAACTCGTCCTCGAGGGCAACCCGAACACCGCCATCGTGCAGGCCGACCTGCGCGACATCGACGGCGTGCTGGCCGCCGCCGACGTCCGGCGGCTGCTCGACCGCGACCAGCCCACGGCGGTGCTGATGTTCGCGGTGCTGCACCACGTCCCCGACCGCGACGACCCGTCCGCCCTGATCCGCGCCTACCTGGAATCCTTCGCGCCCGGCTCGTTCCTCGCGCTGACCCACCTGACGGCCGACCACGCGCCGGAGATCATGCGAGCCGTGTTCGACCTGCTGCCGACCGATCCGCATCCCGGGAAGTCGCGCAGCCGGGCCGAGTTGGAAGCCCTGCTGACCGGACTCGACCTGGTCGATCCGGGCGTGGTGCCGATCGCGCAGTGGCGCCCGGAGCGGGGCGATCTCGACCTGCAGCCGACGGCGCCGCTCGGCTACGCCGCCGTTGTGCGGAAGCCGTGACCAACCCGGCAGGATCCGGCGAACCGGCCGTGATCAAATCGATCAGAATACGGTAATAATCAGACAAAACTCCCTGGTACGGTGGCGGGCGTGCCCGAGATGACTACTGCCAGAACCCGTCAAACCTCGGGCCGGAGCACTCGCAAGATCAGCTGGGACGTGGTGCGGACCGGCTGCGTGGTGCTCGTCATGTGCTACCACTCGACGTTCCTCGGCACCTTCCTGCACTCCGAGATGACGCCGCGCGACATCGTCTTCCCCTACCAGGTCGGCGCGAGCCTGCTGCTGGTGATCTCGGCGTACTTCGCCTGCGTGACCATCGGCCGTGGCACCGTGCTGCGCTACTGGTGGGGCCGCATCGCGCGGCTGCTACCGCCGTTCCTCGGCGCGGTCGTGGTGATCTTCGTGGTGATGCGCTGGTCGGCGATCGAGGGCTGGTTCTACCCGAGCTTCAACGACCTCTGGTGGAACCTGCTGATGCTGTGGAACTGGAAGCCGGCGGACTACTGGTTCATCGACGGATCGCACTGGACGGTCCCGCTGCAGCTGATGGGCTTCACCGCGGCCGCGCTGCTGTTCCGCACCAGGTGGGGGCACGGACGGCGAATCATCGCGGTGCTGTGGGCGGCCGTGCTGGTGCCGATCGCGCAGTGGCCGATCCGGGTGGCCGACAAGTCCGAGCTGTACCGCACGATCGTCGACGGCATCGGCGTGCACCGCTGGCACCTGTTCGTCGCCGGGGTGGCGATCTGGCTGTGGTCGACGCGACGCATCCACCTGCTGCACTTCGCGGCGATGCTGGCGGCCTGCATGCTCGGCCAGGCGCTGCACAACTACAGCGAGACGCCGGAGGGCCTGATCGCCGACTGGGGCTCGACGGTCGGGGTGTGCATCGGCATGGTCGTGGTGGCGCTGACGGCCTTCGGGCCGGACTGGAACCGGTTCGTCCCGGGGTGGCTGGCCGGCCGGATCACGTGGTTCGCCGGGATCTCCTACGGCGTTTTCCTGGTGCACCAGACCATCGGCTACATCGTCATGAAGAAGCTCGACGAGGTCGGCGTCAACCCGCTGCTGCAGACCGCCGCGATGCTGGTCATCGGCACCGCGCTGGGCTGGGCGCTCACCCGCGTCGTCGAGCGCCCGACGCACAAGTTCCTGATGCGCGCCTACGACTCCCTGGCCGGCCGCCGCACCCGGTCGAGCGAAGCGTGAGGGGTGCCCCGAGCCGGTGAGACGCCCCTCGCGCGTCAGATCGGGCGCTGCGTCGTGGGCTCCGCGTCGAGCGGGGTGAGAACGCGGGCGGGCGCCTGGACGCCGGCCCAGCGGCGGACCGCCGCTTCCGCCTCGACTCGCTGCTGATCGGGCAGGCCCTCGATCTTGGCCCCGTGGTTGCCGCCCGGCACCAGGTAGCTGTAGGAGTCGGCGGTGCCCTGGCCGAGCTCGAAGGGCTCCGCGCTCCACGGGTCGCGCTCGCCGTTGACGAACATCAGCTCCGCTCCCCTGCTGCGCACCCACGCGTCGATCTGCCGCATGACGCCCGGTTCGAAGCTCATCGGGATGTCGCGCGACACCAGGTTGCGGGGCTGGCTGAGCTCGCGGTGGTGCAGCAGGTCGGCCAGCGGCTCGTCGGAGACGCCGGGCCAGCCGAGCTGGGTTCCGGCCTGGTAGTAGTACGGCGCGTACGGCTCGATGCCCTGGTCGGTGTAGAAGGAGAACTGCACGGTCTCGTCGAAGAACGCGTAGATCTCGTCGGTGCTCGCGGTGGTCGCCGGGACCTTGCCGCAGTCCTGCTGGCCGCGGTACTGCCAGAACGCGAACGGCGCGTCGAGCACGACCATCTCCAGGCCCCGGTCGATGTCCCCGATGATCCGGTCGAAGGTCAGCCCCTCGGCATCGGCGTAGGCGCGGAACTTCGCGAGCATCTCGTCGCGCCGGACCAGCGCCTCGCGCTGCACCGCGAGCAGCGCGCCGCGGCAGGCCGGGTCGGTGCCGACCGAGGCCAGGAACTCGTCGTAGACGTCCCGGTCGTTGTCGACGTCGTTGGGCGCCACGTAGGCCACCGTGCCTGCCACGTCGCCGGGGTAGAACCGGCGGTGGTAGACGGCCGTCATGCCGCCCTTGCTGGCGCCGGTGGTGAGCCATTCGCGCTGGTAGACGGACTTCAGCGCGGCGATCACCCGGTGCTGGTCGGTGGCCGCCTGCCAGATGTCCAGGTCGCTCCAGTCGGCGGGGTCGGGCCGGGACGGGGTGAAGAACCGGTGCTCCAGGTCGACCTGGTTGCCGTCGACCAGCCGCGTCGGCTCGGTGCGGGCGGTCCGGCTCGGTAGCTCGTACCCGCTCGTGTAGAGCACCGTGGGCCGGTCGAGGTCGCGGTGCAGCAGGGTCAGGCGCTGCTGGAACTGCCCGGCTTCCGGGTGCCGGTGGTCGTCGGGCTGGGTGAAGGTCAGGTCGAACAGCCGGAATCCCGGCTCGGTGGGCCGTTCGCCGACGACGGTCAGCCCTGGCACCGCCGCCAGCCGCTCCCCGATGTCGTCCGGCGGAGCCGCGCCCACCGGCGTCCCGACGAGCAACATCCCGCACACCACCGCGAAGGTGACCAGACCGCGCCAGTTCATTCCGCCTCCTGCTGGGCCCGAGATCAGGCCGAACCTAGTTCCACCGGGCGGCAGCGGGAAGGCTGCGGCGTGTTCTCGCCGTTTCCCGCTGCGCCAGCTGGAATCCTCGCGGCAGGTAACGAGAACCGCCTCCCGGAAGGAAGAATCGATGCCGAAGGAAGACCTGCCCGCGGACGTGCAGGAGCTGCTGTCGCGCCCGAACCCGGCGGTGATCGCCACCGTCAACACCGCGGGCGCGCCGGTCTCGGTGGCCACCTGGTACCTCTGGGACGGCGGAAAGGTGCTGGTCAACATGGACGCGGGCCGGGAGCGGCTGAAGCACCTCCGGGCCGATCCCCGGGTGTCGCTGACGGTGCTGGACGGCGACAGCTGGTACCGGCACGTCAGCTTGCGCGGCCGGGTGATCGCCTTGGAGGACGACCCGGACCTGACCGACATCGACCGGCTGGCCCGGCACTACACCGGCGAGCCGTACCCGGTCCGCGACCGGCCGCGGATCAGCGGCTGGATCGAGGTGACCTCCTGGCACAGCTGGGGCGGCTGACGGCCGGCAGAATCGCGCAGGCAGCGGTGAACGGCCCGTTCACCCCGAAAGACGGAGCAAACGGGCCGTTCACTCCACCACGCACCCACCGCCGACCCGAAACGAACGGACCGTTCACCTCGAAAGACGGCACCAACAGGCCGTTCACTCCTTCAGCCGATCAGGCCGTGGCGGCGGCGTCCGCCTCCTGGGGCACCGGCTCCTCGTCGCGCTGCTTGGGCACGTTCACGTCGCCGGACGGCACCTGTCCACTGTGGACCACCTCGGCGACGTAACCGTCCGCCTCCTCGCTCCCCGCGCCGGCCTCCGTCGCCGCCAACAGCGGCTCCGCCGTCGCCAGCACCTGCTGCGCAGCCCGGACCCGCTCCGCGACGTCCTGCCGCATCCGCAGCATCGACTCGGCGTAGTCGTCCGCCTCGCGGATCAGCCGCTCGGCCTCGGCGGTCGCTTCGCGGACCCGCCGCTGCGCCTCCTCGCGGCTCTTCTGCTCGCGCTCGGCCTGGATGCGCATCGCCTCTTCGCGGCGCGCCGCCATCGACACCTCGAAGTCGTGCTCGACCTGGGTGCGCCGCTCCTCGGCCTCGGTGTCCAGCCGCCGGCGGCACTGCTCCGCCTCGCGCGCCATCGCCTGGACCTCTTCGCGGGTGCGCGTCAGCATCTCGCCGCGCTGCTGCTCGGACTGGCGGCGCCACTCGTCGGCCTCGGCGACCAGCTTCTCGTAGCGTTCCCGGAGCTCGGCGGCGGCCTGCTCGGAGCGCGCCCACTCGTGCTCGGACGCGGCCTGCGCGGCGGCGACCACATCGTTCGCCTCGTCCTGCGCGAGCCGGACCATCCGGCGTAACCGGTCGGTCAGCGCGGCGGCGTCGATCGGCGTGCGCGCCTGCTCGTCGAGCTGCTCCTTGAGCGACTCGATCTCGGCTCGCGCCTGGTCCAGCTGCGCCGACAGGTCGCCGACCTGGCTGAGCGCCGAATCCCGGTCCTCCGTGATGAGCCTGATCTCGTTCTCGGTCTGCTGGATGTAGAACTTCACCTGCGATCGGCGAAACCCGTACCACACTGTGTCGAAATCCGACTTCAGCGGCACTAGTTCGCGGTCTTCGTTGTGCCCCACGGTCTCACCCCGCTCGATTGATCAACTTTGCTGGGAGCGAGCCACGCCCCGACGCGGCAAGTCCGTTGTACACCTGGAGAACGTCCCCGCGATGTGCTCCGCCGGACTGAAATCCGCCGGAGTGCACGCGCGGACGCGAGGTGCCACGGATCGCTGCGCCCATTGTCGCCCGCAACGGCGATCGAGATCAACTGCCCGGAATCCGGTGCAATGCAACGGTCATCGGATGTTGACCATCCGGTCACCGGGGCGGAATTGCCTGCTGGAATCAGGTTTTCGCGCCCGGACCGAGCACCCGGCGGAATATCGTCTCGATTTCATCTCGGCTCGGCACCGATTCCCGGACGATTCCTTGCAGCAGCAAACCGCAGAACAGAACGGACAATGCACGCCCGGTGGCCGGATCGGTGTAGGAGGCGAACAGCTCGGCCAGCGCGGTGTCCCATTCCTGGCTGACGCCGCGCAGCGCCGGCTTGTGCAGCGAGGCGATGTAGAGCTCGTGCTCGACGGCGGTCTGCGGCCGGGCCGGGCCGAGGTAGTGCAGCACCAGGTCGGTCAGCGCGACGGCGAGATCACCGCCGCACTCCAGCCGCTCGGCCCACTGCCGCAGGTGCTCGACGTCGTCCTCGGCGGCCTGTCGCAACGCGCTCGCCAGCAGGTCGTCGAGCGTCGCGAAGTAGTAGGTGGTCGACCCCAGCGGAACACCGGCCGCGGCCGCGACGGCACGGTGCGTGAGCTTCTCCACCCCGCGCTCGGCGACGACCGTGATCGCGGCGCGGGCGATGCGCTCGCGGCGGGCCGGGTCCTTGCGGCGGGCGGCGGGCGCGGGCTGGGTGGTCGACATTCGCTTCGGCGTTCCTCCCGTGAACTCCACAACGGTGTCCAGCGTGCCATGTTGACCACCCAGCGCGATGCGGTCCAGGTCACCGGAACGGCGTTCCGCCTGTTCATCACGACTTTTTCGGCGATTCATGCCGGGGCCGCAGCCCCGATGATGTACAGATGTACAGGACCGGTGTTAGGGTCTTCCGCGGCACTGCGCCGGGACACAAGCGTTAACCCGCCACCGAATGGACCGCCAGGAGGTGAATTCCGCGACTCGCGGGTCGATCGGTCCCCATTCGGCGAATAGCGCGCCGCCGCGCTTACCGGCGGCGCAATCGGCGAACGCGTTTTAGTGTGGCGGAGCGAATCGGATCGCGGCCATGTGCACACCGGTACCAGAAGTGCGCAGCGGTGCGGTTCCGGCGCGAAAAGCACAATCGACATCACGGGGAAACGAGCCATGTCGCACGCAGAGAATTCGACAGCCTCGCTGTTCATTGATGGCGAGTGGACGTCGGCCGCCGACGGCCGAACCCGCGAGATCCGCTGCCCCGCCGACGGCTCGCTGGTGGCCACGGTCGCCGAGGCCGGGCCGGCCGACGCCGAGCGGGCCATCGCCGCCGCGCGCCGCGCCTTCGACGACGGCGCCTGGGCGAACACCTCACCGTGGGAGCGCGGCGACTTGCTGCTGCGGGTAAGCGACATCCTGCAGCGGGACAAGGCGGAGTTCGCCCGCGCCGAATCGCTGGACACCGGCAAGCGGCTGGTCGAGAGCGAATTCGACATGGACGACATCACCGCGTGCTTCCGGTACTTCGGCAAGATCGCCGGCACCGACGCGGGCCGCCTCGTCGACACCGGATCGCCGGACGCGATCAGCCGCGTGCAGTACGAGCCGGTCGGCGTGTGCGGCATGATCACGCCCTGGAACTACCCGCTGCTGCAGGTGGCCTGGAAGGTCGCCCCGGCGATCGCGGCGGGCAACACCTTCGTGCTCAAGCCCAGCGAGCTCACCCCCAGCACCGCGATCCTGCTGATGCGGGCGCTGACCGAGGCCGGGCTGCCCGCCGGGGTCGGCAACCTCGTGCTGGGCACCGGCGCCGAGGCCGGCTCGGTGCTGGCCGAGCACCCGGACGTCGACCTGGTGTCGTTCACCGGCGGCCTGCACACCGGCCGCAAGATCTCGGCGGCCGCGGCCGCGACGGTGAAGAAGGTGGCGCTGGAACTCGGCGGCAAGAACCCGAACGTCGTGTTCGCCGACGCCGACTTCGAGACCGTGGTGGACTACGCGCTGACCGCGATCTTCCTGCACTCCGGGCAGGTCTGCTCCGCCGGGGCGCGGCTGATCGTGCAGGACGAGCTGCACGACGCGCTGGTGGACGAGATCGTCCGCCGCGCCGAGCGGATCCGCATCGGCGGGCCGTTCGACTCCGACGCCGAGACCGGGCCGCTGATCTCCGCCGCGCACCTGAAGAAGGTGGACGACTACGTGGCCAAGTCGGTCTCCGAAGGCGCCGTGCTGCGCACCGGCGGCCGCCGCCCCGAGGGCGAGCGCTACGCGAACGGTCACTACTACCTGCCGACCGTGCTCGACGAGGTCAAGCAGGGCAGCTACGCGGTCAACGAGGAGTCCTTCGGACCGGTGCTGACCGTCGAGCGCTTCACCGACGAGGACGACGCGGTGCGCATCGCCAACGACACCTACTACGGCCTGGCCGGCGCGGTGTTCACCGGCGATCCGGGCAAGGCCCAGCGGGTGGCCAACCGGCTGCGGCACGGCACCGTCTGGATCAACGACTTCCACCCCTACCTGCCGCAGGCCGAATGGGGCGGCTTCAAGCAGTCCGGCATCGGCCGCGAACTCGGCCGCGCCGGCCTCGGCGAGTACCAGGAAGCAAAGCACGTCTACCAGAATCTGCGGCCCGGACCCCAGAACTGGTTCTCCGGAGAATAAATGACAGTGAGCTGGTCGTTTTGCGCAGGTGGTCCCGTAGCGGAACCTCAGACACCGCCTCGACTGCGGGATCCCCGACTTGTGTATGACCAATACGCGGCATCGGGGCTGTCCTCGCAGAGAGCCCCTTACGGGGTGGGCACAGTCTGAGAACCCGCGGGTGGTCGATCTGCGTAGGTGACCAAAAGCTGCTTTGCCGCTTGCCTGACGCCAACTGCGGTCAGCACTTCGCACGTTGCAACCCACCCAACTCACAAGGAGGAGGAACGTCTCCCCGCGGCGGTGACCGAGCCACCGCCGCGGGAACCGCGCGGCCGATCGGGCCGCGCTTTAGCTCGAAACCGCCGCCGTAGGCGGTGTTCTTCGCGCGACGCAAACAACCACCCGATTCGTTCCCCTCCCCGCATCCGGCGGGCGGGGAGGATCGGGAAAGGAGTCGGGGCATGAGCGCGCCCAATTACGACGCCGAGCTCAACGAGTTCGGCTACACCAACAAACTGAAGAGAAGCCTCGGCGGATTCTCCACCTTCGCCGCCGGGATCAGCTACATCTCGGTGCTCACCGGCACCTTCCAACTGTCCTACTTCGGCCTGTCCTTCGGTGGCCCCGCCTACTGGTGGTCCTGGCCGATCGTGTTCGTCGGGCAGTTGCTCGTGGCGTTGAGTTTCGCCGAGCTGGCATCCCGGTACCCGATCGCGGGTTCCATCTACAACTGGGCGAAGAAGCTCGGTGGTCAGCACGTCGGCTGGCTGGCCGGCTGGATGATGCTGCTGGCCTCCATCGTGTCGATCTCGGCCACCGCGCTGGCCTACCAGAACACGCTGCCGCAGATCTGGTCCGGCTTCCAGCTCGTCGGCGACGGCAGCACCGGCACCGAGCAGGCCGTCAACGGCATCTTGCTGGCCCTGGTGCTGATCCTGTTCACCACGCTGGTCAACGCCTTCGGCGTGAAGCTGATGGCCCGGATCAACAGCGCCGGGGTGTTCATCGAGCTGGTCGCCGCGGTGCTGCTGATCGTCGCGCTGGCGCTGGTCGTGGTGAACCCGCCGACGATCGTGTTCGACACCAACGGCACCGAGTCCGCCTTCGGCGGCAACTACCTGAGCGCGTTCCTCGTCGCCGGGATCGCCTCGTCGTACGTGATGTACGGCTTCGACACCGCCGCCTCGCTGGGCGAGGAGTCCATCGACCCGCACCGCAACGCGCCGAAGGCGATCCTGCGGGCGCTGATCGCCTCGTTCATCCTCGGCGGCCTGATCATCCTGCTCGGCCTGATGGCCACCAAGGACTTCTCGGCGCCGCAGCTGGCCGAGAGCGGCCTGCAGTTCGTGCTCAACGACGCGCTGGGCCCGCTGGTGGGCCGGCTGTTCCTGCTGTCGATCTTCGTGGCGATCACGGTCTGCGTGCTGGCGGTGCACACCGCGGCGATCCGGATCGCCTTCGCGATGGCCCGCGACAACGCGCTGCCCGCCGGTTCGCTGCTGGCGCGGGTGAGCCCGCGCTTCCAGACGCCGATCGTGCCGGCCGTGGTCATCGGCGTGCTCGCGGTGGCGCTGCTGGTGGTCAACGTCGGGCAGCCGCAGATCTTCACCGCGGTCACCAGCCTGGCGATCATCCTGATCTACATCTCGTACCTGCTGGTCACCGTGCCGATGCTGGTCGCACGGCTGCGCGGCAAGTGGTCGGTGCCGCGGGACGAGGCCAAGCGGCAGGGCCGGTTCAGCCTGGGCAAGCTCGGCCTGCCGATCAACATCCTGGCCGTCCTCTGGGGCGTGGGCATGACGGTCAACCTGGCCTGGCCGCGCCGCGAGGTCTACAACGCCGAGCCGCCCTACCACTGGTACCTGCAGTACAGCTCGGTGCTGTTCGTCGGAGTCGCGGCGGTCGGCGGGTTCGCGTACTACTGGTTCGTCCAACGCCACAAGGTCGGCGTGCTCGCAGACCACGCCGCCCGGTCCACCTCGGACGACGACACGACCAGCCCGGTTGCCTGAGCGGAAACGGAGTTTCGATCCATGACTGACCAGTTCGACTACGTCGTGGTGGGCGGCGGCAGCGCCGGCGCGGCGGTCGCCGCGCGGTTGTCCGAGGACCCGGACGTCACCGTGTGCCTGCTGGAGGCCGGGCCGTCCGACGTCGGCGACAAGGCGATCCTGGAGCTCAATCGCTGGATGGCGCTGCTGGAGTCCGGTTACGACTGGGACTACCTGATCGAACCGCAGGAGAACGGCAACTCGTTCATGCGGCACGCGCGGGCCCGGGTGCTCGGCGGCTGCTCCTCGCACAACTCCTGCATCGCGTTCTGGGCCCCGGCCGAGGACCTCGACGAGTGGGAGTCGATGGGCGCCACCGGTTGGGGCGCCAAGGACATCTTCCCGCTGTACAAGCGGCTGGAGACCAACGACGGGCCGGGCGAGCACCACGGCCGCAGCGGCCCGGTGACCATCCGCAGCGTCCCGCCGGAGGACCCGTGCGGCGTCGCGCTGCTGGAGGCCTGCGCCCAGGAAGGCATCCCGACCACGGAGTTCAACTCCGGCAAGACCGTGCTGCACGGCGCCAACTGGTTCCAGATCAACGCGCGGGAGGACGGCACCCGGTCCTCGTCGTCGGTGTCCTACCTGCACCCGAACCTGGACCGGCCGAACCTGGAGATCCGCACCCAGGCGTGGGCCAAGAAGGTCACCTTCGACGGCACCCGGGCCACCGGCGTGCAGTACCTGGACGCGGACCTGATCCACACCCGCACGGTGACGGCGCGCCGCGAGGTGGTGCTGTCCGCCGGCGCCATCGACACCCCGAAGCTGCTGATGCTCTCCGGCATCGGGCCGTCCGAGCACCTGCGGGAGTTCGGCATCGACGTGCTGGTCGACTCCCCCGGCGTCGGGTCCAGCCTGCAGGACCACCCGGAGGGCGTGATCAGCTGGGACGCCAAGCAGCCCATGGTCACCGACTCCACGCAGTGGTGGGAGATCGGCATCTTCACCACCACCGAGCCGGGCCTGGACCGCCCGGACCTGATGTTCCACTACGGTTCGGTGCCCTTCGACATGCACACCGTGCGCCAGGGCTACCCGACCTCGGAGAACAGCTTCTGCCTGACCCCGAACGTCACCCGCGCCCGGTCCACGGGCACGGTCCGGCTGCGCAGCCGGGACTTCCGGGACAAGCCGAAGGTGGACCCGCGGTACTTCACCGACCCGCACGACATGCGGGTGATGACCGAGGGCATCAAGCTGGCCCGCAAGATCGTGGCGCAGCCGGCGATGCGGGACTGGGCGGGCGCCGAGCTGTTCCCCGGCCCGGATGTGCGCACCGACGACGAGATCGCCGACTACCTCAAGCGCACCCACAACACCGTCTACCACCCGTCGGCGTCGGTGCCGATGGGCGCCGAGGGCGACCCGACGAAGCCGCTGGACCCGCGCCTGCGGGTGAAGGGCGTGCAGGGCCTGCGCGTGGCGGACGCCTCGGCGATGCCGTTCCTGGTGGCGGTGAACCCGAACATCACGACGATGGCGATCGGCGAGAAGTGCTCCGACATGCTCAAGGAGGACAACCGCTGATCCGGTGAACGTCGCCTGCCGACTCGGCAGGTGCGTGGGCCGGTGCCCCACCCCGGGCTTCGGACGCGGCGATTTCGCGCGAAATCGCCGCTCCCCACGCCTGCCAGGTGGCGATTTCGCGCGAAATCGCCACCCCACCCTGACCCGCGCTCCGACCTCGTCCCCGAGAGCGCGTCGGTGTCAAGCGCTGCCGAAGGCCCCTCCGGTCCCCCGTCCCGGAGGGGCCTTCGGCTTTCACGCCGTGGTCATGACCTCGTAGAGGTTCCCGGTTTCGTCGGCGAAGAACAGGCCGCGGGGGCACAGCGGGTGGTCGGTGCGGCCGTTGGCGGGATCGCGCGGGCTGTTGCCGTAGGGCACGCCCCGCGCCTGCAGCCGCGCGAGGATCTGGTCGAACTCCGCCGGTTCCACGTCGAACGCGAGGTGGTGCGGTTCGGCCCCCGGCACGGTCATGAACTGCAGGGTCAGCGAGTCGTTGACCGCGACCGGCGCGAACTTCCCGTCGATGCCGTCCGGCGGCAGGCGCCGCAGGCCCATGATCCCGGCGAAGAAGTCCGCCTCCGCGTCGTTGTCCCGGGCCGGGACGATCGTGTGGTTCAGGGTGACCGTCATTTCGCCTCCTCGATCGCGCCGTGCAGGAAGACCTCGACGATCTCGGCGGTTTCGACGGGCGCGGGCTCCTCCGCCCGCGGCCGCACGAACAGCAGCCCGAGGAACATCGCCGCCAACTTCTCCGGCGGCAACCGCAAGGTTCCCCGCTCCGGCTCGAACAGTTCCGCTATCGCATCGCGGACCTGCCGCATGGACTCCGCCCGGTCGTCGGCCGCCGGCCGCTCCCGGTCCGCGCCGCGCTGGCCGCGCAACTGCCCGGAGGCGTGCAGGGATCCGACCACCGCGCCCATCCGCTCCAGGTGCGCGGCCAGCGCGTCGGCCGCATCGACGAGCCGCTGCGCCAACGGCTCGTCGATCGAAATCGAGCCGATCTCCCGCACCACGTGGTCCGGCCGGACGGCTTCCGCCACGCACGCCCCCAGCAGTTCGTCCTTGTCCGCGAAGACGCGGAAGATCGTCGCCTCCCCGATCCCCGCGGCCCGCGCGATGCGGCTCGTCGTCACGGCCGCCCCGTACTCCGCGACGAGCGGCACGGCCGCCGCGATGATCATCGCCCGCCGCTCTTCCGGACTCATCCCCGGCGCCCTGCGCCGCGTCTTCGTTTCCACCATGCCCCGAAAGTACGGAGTGAGCACTCACTCCGTCAAGGAAGAAGTGAGTGCTCACTCCGATCTCGATGTGGAGCGAACGGCCCGTTTGCCTCGCTAGGCGAGGTGAACAGTCCGTTCACTTCATCCACCCAACGCCGGCGCGACCCAAGACGCTCGCGAAACCGGATGCTTCAGGCCGACTCGGCGTAGCGCATGACGAGCGTCGCGGTGGCATCGACTTCCAGCGCTTGGTACACGTGGTCGACTCCGCCGTCGAAGCGGATGTAGTCGCCCGGACCGAGCGTTTCCGGCGCGGATTCCGGGCCGGCGACCAGAGTTCCGGAGTGCACCAGCAGCTGCTCGACCACGCGCGGCCGGTGCGCGGCCGAGACGTACCGGCTTCCGGCGCGCACGTGCAGCCGGTACACCTCCAGCTGCTGGCCGCCGCTGAACACCCGGTCCATCAGCTGCACGTCCACCGTCCGCCCGGAGAGGTCCGAGCCGCTGGCCCGGCTCACCACCACCGCCGGCTCCGCGACGGCTTCGGGCTCCGCGACAAGCAGCCATCCCAGCGGCACGTCGAGCACCGTCGCGAGCGCGTACAACGTCTCCAGCGTCGGATTGCGCCGCCCTGCCTCAAGCTCGGAGAGCGTGCCCTTGCCGATGTCGGCCCGGCGGGCGGTCTCGGACAGCGACAGGCCGCGCAGGGCCCGGGCGGCACGCAGGTTCGCGCCCACCACCTTGACCAGCTCCACCGCTTCCTCCTAGCATCGCACCGTTCCATAAACAGAACGGAAGCACAAAGTGCAGTTGCGGCAACAGCTCCCGACCGCCCCGCCGATGTCCACATTGGTCTCCGGTGCCATCACCACGCTGGTCGGCGTGGTGAGCTCCGCTGCCATCGTCTTCCAGGCCGCGCGGACCCTCGGCGCGGGCCCCGCGGAAATCGGCTCGTGGATCCTCGCGCTCGGCGCGGGCATCGGCGTCACCTCGATCGCGCTGTCCCTCCGCTACCGCGCGCCGGTCGTGCTGGCCTGGTCCACGCCCGGCGCCGCGCTGCTGGCCACGAGCGGTCAAGGTACCTCGATGGCGGAGGCCGTCGGCGCGTTCCTGATCGCCGCGGCGCTGACGGTGCTGGTCGGGCTCACCGGCTGGTTCGAGCGGGCGGTCAACCTGATCCCGTCGTCGATCGCATCCGCGCTGCTCGGCGGCGTGCTGCTGCAGTTCGGGCTCGGCCTGTTCACCACCATGCAGACCCAGTTCTGGCTGGTGCTGGCGATGCTGGTGGGCTACCTGCTCGGCAAGCGGCTGCTGTCCCGGTACGCGGTGCTCATCGCGCTCGTGATCGGCGTGGTGTTCGCCGCCTTCCAGGGCTCGTTGCACTTCGACGGCGTCGGCCTCGCGCTCGCGACGCCGGTGTGGACCTGGCCGAGCTGGTCGCTGCACGCCACGATCAGCCTGGCCGTGCCGCTGTTCGTCATCACGATGACCTCGCAGAACCTGCCGGGCATGGTGACGCTGCGCGCCCACGGCTACTCGACGCCGGTCTCGCCGATCCTGTCCTGGACCGGGGCGGTGAACGTGGTGCTGGCGCCGCTGGGCTGTTTCGGCATCAACCTCGCGGCGATCACCGCCGCCCTGTGCATGGGCCGCGACGCGCACGAGGACCCGGCGCAGCGCTACAAGGCCAGCATCGCCTCGGGCGTCTGCTACCTGCTCTTGGGGATCTTCGGGGCGATGCTCGGCAGCCTCATCGCCGCCTTCCCGATCGCGCTGGTCACCGCGCTCGCCGGGATCGGCCTGCTGGACACCATCGGCGGCTCGCTGGCCAAGGCCACCGAGGACCCGGGCAGCCGCACCGCCGCGCTGATCGCGTTCCTGGTGACGGCCTCGGGCGTGACCGCCTTCGGCATCGCCTCGGTGTTCTGGGGCCTGCTCGCCGGCCTCGCCACCCACCTGATCACCAGGAGAGGATGATGCGGAACGGCCTGCCCGCCTCCGTCGCCGAGGCGGGCAGGCCGTCTCATCGCAGGATCAGCCGATCGTCGTGGTGGTCAGGACCGGGTTGGGGTTCGGGAAGCACCGCGACGGCACGTTCTGGTCGCCGATGATCGACCCCACCACGGCCGTGAAGGTCAGGCCCGGGTCGTCGTGGCTGGTGCCGTGCAGCTTGGTCTCGATCGTGCCGGAGTCACCGGCCGTGAGGTGCGCGGTCACGGTGGGCAGCTCGAACTGCGAGCCGCCGGCGATCGGACCGTCCAGGTGGATCGTGGCGACGTTGCCGTCCACCGTGAACGTCGGCGGGTTCGGCCCGAGACCGGAGCCACCCGCCAGGTCCGCGGAGACGAACGTGGTGTTCGCCGGGATCGGGATCTTCAGGTCCATGCCCTCGATCCGCTTCACGGTGTACCCGTTGACCTCGGCGGGCACGGTGTTCGGACCCGGGTCGATCACGATGTCGAGCGCCCCGCCGGGAGCGACCGAAGCCGGCGCGGTGACGTCGGCGGCCTGCTGCAGGGCGAACTTCTGCTCCCCCACCGGGGAGTCACCGGCGCAGTCGAAGTTGATGTCGAATGCGGCGGCCATGGCTTGGGGGGTCAACGCGAGCGCCGTGGCCGCGGCGACCGCCGCGGTGATGGCGGCACGTCTACCACGAAGAAGGGACTTCATTGGCCTCACCTCGCAGAATCGGTGAACGAAAGGGGCGAGCCGCGCGGCGACCGAAATACTTACTGACGAGTAAACTCGGCGTCAACGCGAAGGCATTTCACAGAATTCACAGCCCGCTCCGAGCACCACAGCCCGCTGTTCCCGGCTCCGCGCGCAACCGCCGATGGGCTGGATCGCGTTGCGACATGCGTGTTCCGGCGAAGCTCGATCGGCTCGATTCGCGACGCGGTGTGATCGTGGAGCTCCATTGGTGGTAGTTACACGCTCACCCGGGGCAAGGCCGCGGCCCGCGGCACGCGCTCGCCCGAACGCCGACCAGGTGCACCCGTTCCGACCAGCGCCATCCCGGATCTACAGGAGGATTTCCCATGCGTCTCGGACTCGCCCTCCCCCAGTTCGGCCCCTTCGCCGACCCGACCCTGGTGCCGGCGATCGCGGCCGAAGCTGAAGCGCTCGGCTTCGAAAGCCTCTGGACCGGCGAACGCGTGCACGCCGCCACCGCCCCGAGCACGCCGTACCCGGGAGGCACCATGCCCGAGCAGTTCCGCAGCGGCCTCGACCCGATGCTCGTGCTGACCCTCGCGGCGAACGCCACCACGCGCCCGCGGCTGGGCACCAGCACGCTCAACGCCCCGCTGCACCCGCCGATCCACCTGGCTCGCAGCCTCGCCGGGATCGACCGGCTCAGCGGCGGCCGGGTCATCGCCGGGCTCGGACTCGGCTGGTCGCGCGACGAGTACGACGCCGTCGCGGTGCCGTGGCGGGAGCGCGGCGCCCGGCTGGACGAGACGCTGGACGTGCTGGAAAGCCTCTGGGCGGCCGACCCCGTGCAGCACGACGGCAGGTTCTGGACCATCAGCCCCGGCGACTTCCGGCCCAAGCCGGTGCAGCAGCCCCTGCCGATCTACCTGGGCGGGCTCTCCCCCGCCGCGTTCCGGCGCGTCGGTCGCCGCGCGGACGGCTGGCTCGGCGTGGCGCTGCCGGCGGAGGCGCTGCGGGGCGCGCTCGCGAGCATCGGCGATCAGGCGCGGGACGCCGGGCGCGGACCGATCGCCACGGCCCTGCGCATCAACGTCGCGGTCCACGCCGCGGCGACGGAGAGGCCGGGGTCCGGCCCGGTCGAGCAGCTCGTCGACTACCTGCACGAGGCGGCGGAGCTGGGCATCGACGACGCGTTCGTGGACCTGCAGTTCACCACCTCAACCCCGGCCGAACTCCTGGACCTCGCGGCCAGGATCCGGAACGCCTTCGAAGCCACCGCCTGACGAACCGCACCGGATGGACCCGATTTTCCTGAGCGGTCGTTTCAGAGCGGCTCCGCCAGGCTCGCCCCGAAGGCGCCCGGTGCCGGTGGCGATTTCGCGCGAAATCACCGCACCGCACCCAAGACGACCACTCCCGCGCGCCCGCGTGCGTGCCGAAACGACCCTGAAATCGGGCGGGTTCAGGCGAGGCTCCGGCCGGCCGAGGCTCGGTAGAGATCGCGCAGCAGGCTCACCTCGGCGCCGTGGTGGAACAGCTCGCGGTTGAGGTGCAGCGCCAGCGCCACATAGCTTCGGTCGGCGAACGGCCCCTCCGCCGGGCCGACCGGCTTCTCCCAGCCCTCGACGTCGAGGGCGTCGATCCCGTTGCGCCACAACGCCTTCTGCTCGTCCAAGTAGGCCAGCGCGGCCGAAGCGGTGCCCGGGTAGTCGTGGTTGTCCATCCGGTACGAGGCGTCGCCGAAGTGGTTGTTGGCGCGCATCGCGAAGACGTGCCCGGAGATGTGGCTGAGCCGCCAGGCGATCGTGGTGAACGGCGGCGGCACCGGCTCCGGGTAGCTGAAGTCCATCGCCCAGCCGTCGTCCACCTGCCGCAGCGACCAGCAATCGGCGACCGGCTCCCAGAAGTACTCCTCGTCGGTCAGGCCGTCGAGGCCGGGCCGCCACATCGTCCAGTAGAAGTCGAGCTGATCCAGCACTTCCGCCCGCCAGTCCATGCCGCGAGCCTAGACGAGCAGTACCGATGTGCTCGGTGGCCAAAGGCGACCAGTGATCGTGTGGCGCGTCACCGGCAACAAGTACACCCAGCTGCGAAGCATCTCCACTGCGACCGACCTGGGGCGACCGCCCGGATTTCGCGGAACACCGCCCGACGTGAGCAGCGGGGTCTAGCGCACATACCGTCTAGTCGGTACGGTCCTGGGCATGGGTTCCAGTGACGCGACCCCGGAGATCCGGGCGGCGATCTTCGACTACGGCGGCGTGCTGACCACGCCCGGCCGCACCGCCATCCGGACCTGGACCGAGCACGAGCGGATCCGCCCGGAGACCTTCTCCGCCGCGATCAAGGACTGGCTGTCCCGCAACGCCCCCGCGGGCACCCCGATCCACAAGCTGGAGACCGGCGAGATCACCGCCGACGAGTTCGACCGCACCCTGGCGAAGCGGCTGCGCACCGTCGACGACGAACCGGTCGCACCCGACGGGCTGATGGGCCGGATGTTCGCGCGGATGCGCAGCGAGCCCGCCATGCTCGACCTGGTGCGCCGGCTGCGCGACTGCGGCGTGCGGACCGCGCTGCTGTCCAACAGCTGGGGCAACAACTACCCCTGGGAATTGCTCGACGGGCTCTTCGAGTGCACGGTGATCTCCGGCGAGGTTGGACTCCGCAAGCCCGATCCGCGCATCTACGAACTGGCCCTGGACCGGCTCGGCCTCACCGCGGGCGAAGCGGTGTTCGTCGACGACGGCGCCCCGAACATCGAAGCCGCCGAGCGCCTCGGACTGCACGCGGTGCTGCACACCGACGTCGCCGCGACCCTCGCCCGGCTCACCGAGCTCGTCCCGGCCCTGCGCCGGAGCGTCCCGCAAGGCAAGGAGAGTTCATGAACGCCCAACCGTCGCCCGGCGAGCTGCCCGGCCTCGACCTGGACCGGCTGCGCGCGCACCTCGACGCCGAGTTGCCCGGCCTGGTCGGCGGCCCGCTGACCGGCGAACTCGTCCAAGGCGGCCGGTCGAACCTGACCTACCTCGTCGGCGACGGCGCGAACCGCTGGGTGGTGCGCCGTCCGCCGCTGGGCCACGTGCTGGCCACCGCGCACGACATGAGCCGCGAGTTCCGGGTGATGTCCGCGCTGGCGAGCACGCCCGTGCCGGTGCCCGAGACCCACCTGCTGTGCCAGGACGAGGACGTCATCGGGGCCCCGTTCTACGTGATGGAGTACGTGCCGGGCACCGTCTACCGCACCCCGAAGCTGACTGATCAGCTCGCCCCGCAGCAGCGCGTCGACCTGGCCTGGCAGCTGATGGACGTGCTCGCCGACCTGCACTCGATCGACCCGGGGTCCGTCGGGCTGGGCGAATTCGGCCGCCCCGAGGGATTCCTGGAACGGCAGGTGCGCCGCTGGAGCAAGCAGCTGGCCGCCTCGCACAGCCGCGACATCGACGGCATCGACGAGCTCGCCGCCCGGCTGGCCCGGACCGTCCCCGGCACGCCGCGCGCCGGCATCGTGCACGGCGACTACCGGCTGGACAACGTGATCGTCGGCGACGACCAGCGCATCCGGGCCGTCCTGGACTGGGAGATGGCGACCGTCGGCGATCCGCTCACCGACCTCGGGTTGCTCGCCGTGTACTGGGAGGGCTTCAACGGCGTCGAGCGCAACCCCATCGCCAAGGGCGTCGGCCCCGAGTACGGCTTCCCCACGGCCCGGCAGCTGCTGGACCGCTACGCCGAACGCAGCGGCACCGATCTGTCCGAAATGGACTGGTACCTGGCGTTCGGGTTCTTCAAGATCGCCGTGATCCTGGAAGGGATCCACTACCGCTTCATCCACAACCAGACCGTCGGCGAGGGCTTCGAGCACGTCGGCGCTCTGGTGGCACCGCTGGTCGCCCAGGGTCTTGCCACCCTCAAGGAGGAATGAGATGGATTTCGGCTACGACGAACGCACCGAGGAGCTGCGCAAGCAGCTGCTGGACTTCATGGACTCCCACGTCTACCCCGCCGAACCGGTGTTCCTCGAACAGCTGGCCGCGGGCGACGACCCGTGGTCGGCGCACCCGCCGATCATGGAGGACCTCAAGGCCGAGGCCCGCAAGCGCGGCCTGTGGAACCTGTTCCTGCCCGGTGAGCACG
Organism: Saccharopolyspora elongata; assembly: GCF_004348985.1. Classification (GTDB taxonomy): domain Bacteria; phylum Actinomycetota; class Actinomycetes; order Mycobacteriales; family Pseudonocardiaceae; genus Saccharopolyspora; species Saccharopolyspora elongata. The sequence continues at coordinate 21,519 of NZ_SMKW01000027.1, forward strand.
GCGCCGGGCTGACCAACCTCCAGTACGCGCCGCTGGCCGAGATCATGGGCCGGGTCGGGCGGCTGGCCCCGGAGGCCACCAACTGCGCCGCGCCGGACACCGGCAATATGGAGGTGCTGTCGCTGTTCGGCACCGAGCAGCAGAAGAAGCAGTGGCTGCAGCCGCTGCTGGACGGCGAGATCCGCTCCGCGTTCTGCATGACCGAACCCGACGTCGCCTCCTCCGACGCCACCAACATCGGCACCCGCATCGAGCGCGACGGCGACCACTACCTGATCAACGGCCGCAAGTGGTTCTCCTCCGGCGCGATGAGCCCGCGCTGCAAGATCCTGATCGTGATGGGCAAGACCGACCCGGACGCCGAGCGGCACCGCCAGCAGAGCCAGATCCTGGTGCCCAAGGACACGCCCGGCGTGCAGCTCATCCGCAGCATGAACGTGTTCGGCTACGACGACGCCGACCACGGCGGGCACGCCGAGATCGTGTTCGACAACGTCCGGGTGCCGGCGGAGAACATCATCGCCGGCGAGGGCGAGGGCTTCGCGATCGCCCAGGCCCGGCTCGGGCCGGGCCGCATCCACCACTGCATGCGCGCCATCGGGATGGCCGAGCGGGCGCTGGAGCTGATGTGCCGCCGTGCCAACGAGCGCATCGCCTTCGGCAAGCCGCTGGCCGAGCAGGGCGTGGTGCAGCACTGGATCGCCGAGTCGCGGGTGAAGATCGAGCAGGCCCGGCTGCTGGTGCTCAAGACCGCGTGGCTGATGGACACCGTCGGCAACCAGGGCGCGCACACCGAGATCCAGGCGATCAAGGTCGGGGTGCCGCAGATGGTCACCTGGGTGATCGACCGCGCCATCCAGGCGCACGGCGGCGGTGGCGTCAGCCAGGAGTTCCCGCTGGCCAACCTGTACGCGCACGCCCGCACCCTGCACATCGTCGACGGTCCCGACGAGGTGCACCGCCGCTCGCTGGCCCGCCGGGAGCTGAAGAAGTACCGCTGATCGCTCGTGAGTGGTAGTGGTCGCTGGAACGGCCACTACCACTCACGACCCCAACCACAACCAAACCTGCGAGGAGATCAAATGGCAGACAGTCGTGTCGCGATCGTCACCGGTGCCGCGCGCGGAATCGGTGCGGCCACTGCGAAGCGCCTGGCCGAGGACGGCTTCGCCGTGGCGGTCATCGACCTCGACGAGAAGCAGTGCGCCGACACGGTGTCGGCCATCGAGTCCGGCGGCGGCAAAGCGCTGGCGGTCGGCTGCGACGTCAGCGACGCCGGGCAGGTCCAGGCCGCGGTCGACCGCATCGCCGCCGAGCTCGGCGGGCCGACGGTGCTGGTCAACAACGCCGGCGTCATCCGGGACAACATGCTGTTCAAGATGTCCGAGGACGACTGGGACACGGTGATGAACGTGCACCTGCGCGGCGCGTTCCTGATGAGCCGCGCCGTGCAGAAGCACATGGTCGAGGCCAAGTGGGGCCGGATCGTGAACCTCTCCAGCACCTCCGCGCTGGGCAACCGCGGCCAGGCCAACTACTCCACCGCCAAGGCCGGGCTGCAGGGCCTGACCAAGACGCTGGCCATCGAGCTCGGCAAGTTCGGCGTCACCGCCAACGCCATCGCGCCCGGCTTCATCGCCACCGACATGACCAAGGCGACCGCCGAGCGGGTCGGGATGGACTTCGAGGACTTCACCAAGGCCGCCGCGAGCCAGATCCCGGTGGCCCGCGTCGGCCAGCCGGAGGACATCGCGAACACGGTGTCGTTCTTCGCCGACGAGCGCTCCGGGTTCGTCTCCGGCCAGGTGATCTACGTGGCCGGCGGACCGAAGGCGTGATGACCGTGGACGCCGACGAACTCCGCGGCAAGGTAGGGGAATTCCTCGCCGCGAACGATCCCGCGCAGATGGACCGGCTGGAGTTCCTGCGGGCCCGCTTCGACGCCGGGCTGGCGTGGGTGCACTTCCCCGCCGGCCTCGGCGGCCTGGGTGCCGCGCGGGAGCTGCAGCCGGTCGTGGACGCCGCCTTCGCCGAGGCCGGCGCGCCGGACAACAAGCCGCAGCTGAACGTCATCGGGCTGGGCATGGCAGCCCCGACGATCCTGCGCTTCGGCAACGACGAGCAGCGCCGCCGCTACCTCCGTCCACTGTGGACCGGAGAAGAGATCTGGTGCCAGCTGTTCAGCGAGCCGGGCGCCGGCTCGGATCTCGCCGCGCTGTCCACCCGGGCCGTGCGCGACGGTGACGAGTGGGTGGTGGACGGGCAGAAGGTCTGGACGTCGCTGGCGCACCAGGCCCGCTGGGCGATCCTGGTCGCCCGCTCCGACCCGGACCAGCCCAAGCACAAGGGCCTGAGCTACTTCATCTGCGACATGACCGCGCCGGGCGTGGAAGTCCGCCCGCTGCGGCAGATCACCGGCGAAGCCGAGTTCAACGAGGTGTTCCTGACCGGGGTGCGGATCCCGGACTCCCAGCGCCTCGGCGAGGTCGGCCAGGGCTGGCAGGTCGCGCTGGGCACCCTGATGAACGAGCGGGTCGCCATCGGCGGGCGCGCGCCCGCGCGGGAAGGCGGCATGATCGGCCTCGCCGCGCAGGCCTGGCGCGAGCACCCCGAGAAGCGGACGCACGGCCTGCACGACCGGCTGCTGCGGCTGTGGGTCGAGACCGAGGCGACGCGGCTGACCAGCATCCGGCTGCGCCAGCAGCTCGCCATCGGCGAACCCGGCCCCGAGGGCTCCGCGGTCAAGGTCGCCTACTCCGAGCAGAACCAGGCGATCACCGGGTTCGAGCTGGAGTTCCTCGGCGAACCGGGCCTGGCCTACGACGACTGGACGTTCCGCCAGCCCGAGTACACCGACTTCGTCAAGCGCGGCCCCGGTTTCCGATACCTGCGGGCGAAGGGCAACTCGATCGAGGGCGGCACCACCGAAATCCTGCGCAACATCATCGCCGAGCGGGTGCTGGGCCTGCCGCCGGAGATCCGCACCGACAAGGACCGGCCGTGGAAGGAGCTGCCGCGATGAGCGCCCCGGACCTGCTCTACAGCGAAGTCGAAGAGGACCTGCGCTCGAACGTCCGCCGGCTGCTGCGGGACCGGTGCGACTGGACCGCGGTGCTGGCCCGCTGCGAGACCGACGAGCCCTACGACCTCGCGCTGTGGCGGACCCTCGCCGGCGAGCTCGGGCTCGCCGCGCTGCTGGTGCCCGAGGACCTCGGCGGCGCCGGGGCCAGTGCCCGGGAGCTGTCGGTGGTGGCCGAGGAGATCGGCCGGTCCGTCGCGCCGGTGCCGTTCCTGAGCAACCTGCTGACCACCGCCACCCTGGTGGCCTGTGCGGACGAGCCGCGGGTGCGGGAGATCCTGCCGCAGTTCATCGACGGCTCGCAGCTCGGCACCGTCGCCGTCGGGCTGACCACCGTGCCCTACGGCGCGTTCCCGCAGTCGGTGAAGGCCGACGGCGCCGCGCTGACCGGCTCGGTGTCGGCGGTGGTGGACCTGGAGGTCGCCGACTACGTGGTCGTGCCCGCCGCCGACGGGGACGGCGCGGCGCTGTACCTGGTGGACACCTCGGTGTCCGGGGTGTCGCGGACGCCCACGACGTCGCTGGACCTCACCCGGCGGTTCGGCACGCTCGCCCTGGACGGGGCGGTCGGCGAGCGGATCGCGGCCGGCGCCGACGCCGAGCGGATCCTCCGGCAGGCGCTGGTGACCGCGGCCGGGCTGCTGGGCGCCGAGCAGGTCGGGCTGGCCCAGCAATGCCTGGACGCCACCGTGGAGTACGCCAAGACCCGCTACCAGTTCGGCCGCCAGATCGGCTCGTTCCAGGCGGTCAAGCACCGGCTGGCCGACCTGTGGGCGGCGGTGAGCTCGGGGCGGGCCGTGGCCCGCAACGCCGCCGACGCCCTGGCGCGCGGCGACGAGTCGGCGGAACTCGAGGTCGCCATCGCCCAGGCCTACTGCTCCGAGCTGGTCGTGCAGGCCGCGGAAGAGCACCTGCAGCTGCACGGCGGCATCGGGATGACCTGGGAGCACTCGGCGCACCTCTACCTGGGCCGGGCCAAGAGCTCCCAGCTCACCTTCGGCATCGCCGAGGCGCACCGGCAGCGCATCGGCGAACTCGCCGACCTGCCCACGCCGTAGGCCTGCGCGGATCGGGGCTCGTGAGTGCGAAAGCCGGTTCTTACCGGCATGACCGCTCACGAGCCCACGCACAGCTTTTCGTTGTCGCTCAAGGAGGTTTTGCGTTGCGGGTATTCAGCAGCAAGGAAGAGATCGTCGCCGCCAAGGGCGAGAAGCTCGGCACCAGCGAATGGCTCACCGTCACCCAGGAACAGGTGAACCTGTTCGCCGATGCCACCCTGGACCACCAGTGGATCCACATCGACGTCGAGCGCGCCGAGCAGGGTCCGTTCGGCGGCCCGATCGCGCACGGGTTCCTCACCCTGAGCCTGCTGCCGAAGCTGAACTCCCAGACCTACAAGTTCGAGGGCGCCAAGATGGGGATCAACTACGGCCTGAACAAGGTCCGCTTCCCCAGCCCGGTCCTAGTCGGCTCGCGGGTCCGCTCCACCACGGAGCTCGCGGACGTGACCGAGGTGGCCGGCGGCCTCCAGCTGACGGTCAAGTCCACCATCGAGATCGAGGGCGGCGCGAAACCGGCCTGCGTGGCGGAGGGCCTCACCCGGGTGGTCTTCTGACCGATCCTCCACGTGACGGGCACCATCTGGGAACGCTCTGGCGAGCGGTCCAGGTGGTGCCCGCTGCTGTGACCATGATTGCGGCGGCGCAAGTGCGTTCCGCCAATGCGGAAACAGCAAGCGACTCCGGCAGTTTCGAAGGCGGACTTCCAGATCTTCCGGCGATCTGAGCCCGGCCGGTGTACTAGCGGCACGACGGCTGCTAGATTTCCGCTTCGTGAACGTTGGCGCGCGCTTTGCACCTGGCTGCCGCACATGCGGCTGCCGGGCCCCTGCGCGCCGCGTGCGGGGCCGCCGAGTGCGGTACCACATCGGATGTGAGCCTGGGCAGGTCAACGGCAGGCGATGGCAGCACTGAGCTGATGCTCGACCTCGCGAGCTCATCGTGCTCGCGAGGGTGTTCTGCCACTCATACGCACCTGACCGCGGGCACCGTTGTGCCCGCGAGGAGACATCATGATGTGCCGCCGGTTCTTCTTCCCTGCCCAAAACACCGATAACGACGCCTATTTCGGCGCTTTTGGTGGATCATTCGTCCCGGAAGCGCTGTTCGCGACCATCGACGACCTCGCCGACGAGTACGCGGCGGCAAAGGCCGACCCTTCGTTCGTCGCGGAGTTCGATCGCCTGATGGCCCGCTACGTCGGCCGCCCGAGCCCGTTGACCGAGGTCACCCGGTTCGCCGAGCAGGCGGGCGGCGCCCGCATCTTCCTCAAGCGCGAAGACCTGAACCACACGGGCTCCCACAAGATCAACAACGTGCTGGGGCAGGTGCTGCTGGCCAAGCGGATGGGCAAGTCCCGCGTGATCGCCGATACCGGCGCAGGTCAGCACGGCGTGGCCACTGCCACTGCTTGCGCGTTGCTCGGCCTGGAATGCACCGTCTACATGGGTGAGGTCGATACCCGGCGACAGGCGCTGAACGTGGCCCGCATGAGGGTTCTCGGCGCCGGCGTGGTGCCGGTGACGTCCGGCAGCCGGACGCTCAAGGACGCGATCAACGAGGCGTTTCGCGACTGGGTGTCGACTGTCCGAAGTACCCACTACGCGTTCGGTACGGCAGCCGGGCCACATCCCTTCCCCACCTTGGTGCGCGACTTCCAACGGGTGATCGGTGTCGAAGCGCGCAGCCAGATCCTGGAACACGCCGGCCGGCTACCGGACGCGGTCGCGGCCTGCGTCGGCGGCGGTTCCAACGCCATCGGTCTTTTCCACGCCTTCCTGCCGGACGAGCACGTCGGGCTCTACGGCTTCGAAGCCGCCGGCGAAGGGCTAGGCGGCACGCGCCACGCAGCGACGATCGGCGCGGGATCGGCCGGCGTCCTGCACGGTTCGCGCTCGTACGTCCTGCAAGACGAGCAGGGGCAGACCCGGGGAACCCACTCGATCGCCGCCGGCCTGGACTATCCCGGTGTGGGAGCCGAACACTCCTATTTGCACGCCACCGGCCGCGCCCACTACCTGCCCGTAACCGACGCCGAGGCACTGGAAGCGTTGCTGCTGCTGTCTCGAACCGAAGGGATCATCCCCGCGCTCGAATCCAGCCACGCCTTGGCGGGCGCGTTGCGGCTTGGCCGGGAACTGGGCCCCGAAGCCGTCATACTGGTCGGCCTGTCCGGACGCGGCGACAAGGACATGGGCACGGTCGCCCGCGAAGCGGGGTTCCTCGACGACCCGACCGCTGCGGAGGTGGCCCGATGACCGGCGGGATCGAGCAGCTCGACAACACCTTCACCCGCATCGCGCAACAGGATCGCGCCGCGCTCATCGGCTTCCTCCCGGCAGGCTTTCCAAGCGCCGGAGAGGATGTGCAGGTGCTGACGGCGATGATCGACGGCGGCTGCGACATCATCGAGGTCGGAATCCCGTACAGCGACCCCATGCTGGACGGTCCGGTCAACCAGACCGCCTACGACCTCGCGCTGCGTGGTGGCGTCACCGCGGAGGCGGTCCTGAAAGCCGTCAGCGCGATCACTTCCCGTGCGGCGGCGCCGGTATTGGTCATGACGTACTGGAATTGCGTTGATCGCTATGGCGTCGAGGAGTTCGCGGCCGATCTCGCCGCGGCCGGCGGTGCGGGCTGCATCCTCCTGGACCTGCCCGTGCAGGAGTCGGCATCCTGGCGTCGAGCGGCCGAACGGCACCAACTCGCAACCGTTTTCGTGGCGGCACCGAGCACACGCGACGATCGTCTGCGCACGATCACGGCGGCGGGAACGGGCTTCGTCTACGCCGCATCCACCATGGGCGTTACCGGCGCACGCGAATCTGTCAGTGCTGATGCGGAGAACCTGGTGCGCCGTACGCGCGAAACCACAGCGCTGCCGGTGTGCGTAGGCCTGGGTGTGGCTACCGGTGCCCAAGCTGCGCAGGTCGCCTGCTACGCCGATGGCGTCATCGTCGGGTCCGCATTCGTCCGGCAGCTGCTGGATGCGCCCGACTTCCCCACCGGTCTCGCGCGCATCCGGCGGCTGACAGCGGAGTTGGCACGAGGTGTGCGCACCCGCCATTCCGGTGTCGACACCGAGTCGCGGCCGTAAGGAGTCCGGCGCTTCTCCCCTTGATCTGCTCCTGCGGCGCAGATCAAGGGGAGCTCCGACCCCGGGTCAGGGTGCGATGTGGATGCCCATGCCGGGGCCCAGGGGCAGGTCCGCGAAGTAGAAGGCCGTCAGGATCAGGGCCCACACCAGCCAGAACGGGACCACGAACGGAACCATCCTGGCGACCAGGGTGCCCATCCCAGCGTTCGGTTCGTAGCGGCGCAGGTAGCCCAGGATGATGATCATGTACGGGTTCAGCGGCGTCATGATCTGCGTCGCCGAGTCGCCGACCCGGAACGCCGCCTGGGCGAAGCCCGGCTCGAAGCCGAGCAGCACGAACATCGGCACGAACACCGCCGCCATCAGCGTCCACAGGCTCGAACCCGAGATGATGAACAGGTTCAGCGTCGACGCCAGCACCATGAACCCGAGGAACGCCGGATAGCCGTCCAGGCCGAGCGCGCGCAGCAGGTCCGCGCCCGAAACCGCCACCCACGCGCCGAGGTTCGTCCAGTTGAACAGCGCGATGAACTGGCCCAGCATGAACGCCAGCACCAGGAATCCGGTGAGGTCCCGCAGCGCGGCGGCCATCAGCTTCGGCACGTCGGCCGCGCGGCCGATCGCCCCGACGATCGCGCCGTAGACGATGGCGGGCACCGCGAAGCCGAAGAAGATCAGCGTGGTCACCGAGTCCAGCAGCGGCGACTTCGGCAGGAATCCGCCGGTTTCGTTGCGCAGCGGCGAATCCGGCCACAGCACCAGCAGCAGCACCAGCCCGAAGGCGATCAGGAACGCCACGCCCGCCCAGATCAGCCCGCGCCGCTCGGCGGGCTCCAGCGCCACCGCGGGCACCGGCTGGTCGGCCACTTCGGACTCCTCGCGGGGCACGCCGGTGCGCGCCAGCCGCGGCTCGATGACCTTGTCGATCAGCACCCCGGCCAGCAGTCCGAGTAGGATCGAGGACACCAGGTTGAAGTAGTAGTTCGACACCGGCGTGACCGCGGTACCGGCGTGCGGCAGGGTTTCGGCGACCTTGTTGCTGATCCCGGCGAACAGCGCGTCCAGGCTGGTGACCACCGGCGCGGTGGAGTACCCGGCGCCGGTGGCGGCGAAGCCGCCGAGCAGCCCGGCGACCGGGTGCCTGCCCGCCGCCTTGAACACCAGCGCGGCCAGCGGCGGGATGATGATCATCGACGAATCCGCCATCACGCTGGACGAGATCCCGACCAGCCCCACCGCGTACGGCAGCACCCAGCGCGGCGCCCCGCCGAAGGCGGCCCGGATCATCGCGGTGAGCAGCCCGGTCCGCTCCGCGAGCCCCACCGCCAGCATGATCGTGACCACGGTTTCCAGCGGCGGGAAGCCGATGAAGTTCTCCGCCATCTTGGTGAACAGGAACTCCAGGCCCTCGCCGCTGAACGCGCCGCGGATCCGCGTCACCTCGTCGGCACCGGGGATCTGCACGGTGACGCCGAAGGCGGCGACCACCGTGGACACCACCGCCACGACGAGGAACAGCAGGCCGAAGAGGATGAACGGTTCGGGGAGCTTGTTGCCGACCCGTTCCACCAGGTTCAGCGCACGGTCGAGCCTCGGTGGCCGGGCGGCCCGGGTTTCACTGCTCATGCTGGCTCCTGCGGCCGGAGGGAAAAGCGCAAGCAGCAGCGAACCTGCCGGGACCGCCCGGCGCAACCCCCGGCGACGGATTGATCGATCCGCGCAACACGACCGAAACCGGCGACCGGTCGTGAGTGCTTTCGGCTGCTGCAGCGACCGAAAGCACTCACGACCCCCGGCCGCTACTGGGGCGCGATGCGCTCCAGCACCACCACGGGAATGACGCGCCGCGTACGCGCCTCGTACGTCCGGTACACCGGCGCCATGTCGACCATCAGCTGCCAGAGCCGCTCGCGCTCCGCACCCTCCGCGGTGCGGGCCCGCACGGCGAAGCGCTCGCCGCGGATCTGGACCTCGGCCTCGGGGTTCGCCGCCAGGTTCAGGTACCACTTCGGGTGCGTGTGCGTGATCGCCGAACCCGACGCCACGAGCACGAACCGGCCGTCGTCCTCGCCGAAGAACAGGCCCGTCCGGTACAGCTTCCCGGTCTTGCGGCCGCGATAGGTGAGCACCAGGTTCGTCGCCCCGCCCTCGCGGAAGCCGCTCTCGCCGTTGGTCGCGAGGTACCGGCGCACGTGCTCGGCGACCGACGGGTCGGGGCTGTCCAGCACCTCGGCCACGTCAGTGACCTCCCAGTCCCTGCGCGAAACCGCCGTCGACCGCCAACTCGACGTTCGTGGTGAACGTCGCGCCCTCGGCCAGGAAGAGCGCCGCGGCGGCGACTTCCTCGACGGTGCCGTTGCGACGCAGCGGGGTCGACTCGTCGCCCTGCCGCTCGAACTCCCGGCGCTCCTCCTCGGACAGATCCGCAACGCCCATCGTCGGCGTCTTGATGTACCCGGGAGCCACGCTGTTCACGCGGATCTTCTTCGGCAGCAGCTCCACCGAGAGCACGTGGGCGAACGCGCGCATCGCTTCCTTCGACGCCGAATAGGCGCTCAGCCCGGGGAACACGACGTCGTTGGCGACCGTCGTGAACACCACCGCACCGCCCTCGTTGAGCAGCGGCGCGAGCCGCTGCACGGTGAAGAACGCGCCCTTGGTGTTGACCGCGAAGTGCCGGTCCCACGCCTCCTCGGTCACCTCGGCGAGCTCGGCGAACTGCGCGATGCCGTGGTTGACGAAGAGGTAGTCGACGCTGCCGAGGTGCTCGCCCACGAAGTCGCCGAGCGCGGCGATGTCGGCCATGCTGGCCGCGTCGGAGCGCACGACGTGCGCCTTCTCGCCCTTGAGCGCGGTGCGCGCTTCCTCGATGTTCCGCTCGTTGCGTCCGGTGAGCACCACCTCGGCACCGCGGGAGAGCAGCTCGCGCACGATCGCCAGGCCCATGCCGTGGGTGCCGCCGGTGACAACAGCCTTCTTCATGACTGACTCCGTTTCGTCGTTGACAAGACGAAGGTGCCCGGCGGCGCTCTCGGTCTGCTGTCGATCCGCTTGCGGCTATCGTGATCGCATGCGTTTCGGGGTGCTGGGGCCGCTCGCGGTGTGGACGCCGAGCGGTGATCCCGTCACGGTGCGCGAGGCTCGCGTTCGCGCTCTGCTGGCGTCCCTGCTCGTAGCTCCGGGGCGCGTCGTGTCCGCCGACCGGCTGGTCGACGACCTGTGGGGCGACGCGCTCCCGGCCAACCCCTCCGGCGCTCTGCAGACCCTCGTGTCGCGCCTGCGCCGCGCCATCGGTGCCGACCTCGTCGTGCACCGCCGGCCGGGCTATCTGCTGGACGTGCCGCCGGACGCCGTGGACAGCGGGCGGTTCGCCGAGCTCACCGGGCGCGCGCGGCGCACGACCGACCCGGGCGCGCTGGCGGCGCTGCTCGCCGAGGCGCTCGGCCTGTGGCGCGGCGAGGCGTTCGCCGGGTTCGCCGACGAGCCCTTCGCCAGCACTGCGGCCGCCGCCCTGGAGGAGCAGCGCCTGGTGGCCTGGGAGGACTACGCCGGGGCGCGGCTGCAGCTGGGTGACCACGCGGTGCTGGCCGGCGAGCTGGGCGAGCTCATCGAGGGGCACCCGCTGCGCGAACGCCTCCGCGCCGCGCACCTCCGCGCGTTGCACGGCGCGGGCCGGACCACCGAGGCGCTCGACAGCTACCGCAAGCTGCGCCGGCTTCTCCGCGACGAGCTCGGACTCGAACCGGGTGCGGAACTCACTGCGCTGCAACAGGAAATGCTGCGTCCCGAGCCGCCCGCACCGGCGCGGCGGAAGGCCCCTCCCCCGCCGTCGCAGGCGCCGTTGCCCGCACCGCAGACCGAGCTAGTCGGCCGCGACGACGCCGTCGCCGACGTCCGCGCGCTGCTCGGCACGCATCGCCTGGTGACGCTGACGGGACCGGGCGGGGTGGGCAAGACCAGGCTCGCGCTCGAAGTGGCCCGCGCCGAGGACGAGGTGTGCCTCGTCGAACTCGCCGGCCTGCCAAGGGAGACCACAGTGGACGGTCTGGCCGACGTGGTCGCCGCCGCGCTCGGCATCCGCGACGGCGCCCGTCCGCAGTCATCGGTCGAACGCCTCGCCGACGCGCTGCGCGGCAGGCGACTGCTTCTCGTGCTGGACAACTGCGAGCATGTCGTCGAGCCGGTCGCCGCGCTCGTGCCGCTGGTGCTGCCGGCGTCGGACGTGCGGGTGCTGGCGACGAGCCGGGAACCGCTCGACGTCTCGATCGAGCACCTGTGGGAGGTGCCGCCGCTGGAGGTCCCTCCGCCGGGTGCGCCGCTGGCGGACGTGCAGCGCTCCGGAGCGGTGCGGCTGTTCGCCGTGCGAGCAGCCGCAGCCTCGCCCGGATTCGCGCTGTCCGACGAGAACGCCGAAACCATCGCCACGATCTGCCGCCGCGTCGACGGCATCCCGCTCGCCATCGAGCTGGCGTCGGCCCGCGTCCGCGTGCTCGGCACCGCCGAACTGGCCGAACGCCTCAACGACCGGTTCGCCGTGCTCACCGGCGGGCCTCGCGACGCGCCGCCGCGCCAGCGCACGCTGCGCGCGGTGCTCGACTGGAGCTGGGAGCTGTTGACCGCGGCCGAGCGGACGGTGCTGCGCAGGCTCGCGGTCTTCGCCGACGGCTGCACGCTCGCCGCTGCGGAGGCCCTGTGCTCCGGCGACGGCGTGCGGCACGCGGAGGTGCTCGACCTGCTGGCGCGGCTGGTCGACCGCTCGCTGGTCGTCGTCTCGCATTCCGCCGACGGCCCGCGCTACGGCCTGCTGGAATCGGTGTCCGCGTACGGCGAGCGGCAGCTGGAGCCGCAGGAGCTCGCCCGGCTGCGGCACGCGCACGCCGCGTACTACACCTCGCTCGCCGAGGAAGCGGCCGAGCACTTGCACGGCCCGGAACAGCAGCGCTGGCTGAGCCGCCTCGACACCGAGACCGGCAACCTGCGCCGCGCCCTCGGCGACGGCGAGTTCGTGTCCCGCCTGGCGCGCGCGATGGCGTGGTACTGGTTCCTGCGCGGGCGACTCACCGAGGCGCGACGGGCCACCGAAGCCGCGGGGTCCGCAGTGGTCGCCGCCTGGCACACCGGATTCCGGCTGCTCACCGGCGAGCCCGTCGACAGCCGCACCGCGCTGCGCCTGCGCGACGCCATCGCCGACCCCTGCGAGCGCGCGATGGCGGGCTGGTTCCTCGGCTACGCCGCGACGAGGTTCGGCGACATGCCGGTCGGCGAGGAGCTCATCCGCGCGGCGCTGGCCGAGTTCGAGGACCTCGACGACAGCTGGGGCGTGGCGGCCGCTCTCAGCGTGCGCGCCGTGCAACGCCACGTCCGGGGCGACCTGAAGTGGTCCACTGTGGACGCCGAACGTAGCCTCGCGCTGTTCCGCGAGACCTGCGACCACTGGGGCCGGGTACAGGCCTGCGCCGTGCTCGGCAGGCTCGCCGAGATCGCGGGCGACTACCCCGCGGCGGCCGCCTGGCAACGCGAAGGGGTCGAGCTCGCCGAGGAACTCGCGCTGTGGCCGGACGCCGCCATGCGCTGGTCCGAGCTGGGCCGCATCGCGCTCCTGGAAGGCGACCACGACCGCGCCGACGAACTGCACGAGCGGGGACGAGCGCTGGCCGTCGAGCACGGCGACTCGGCGGGCCAGGAGTTCGCCGAGGTGGGGCTCGCGCTTTCCGCGCGCCGCCGCGGCCGGTTCGCCGAGGCCGAAACCCTGTTGCGGCCGTGGCTGGAGTGGAACCGGCGGTTCGAGGCGGACAACGGCGCGGCGCTGATCCTCGCCGAACTGGGCTTCGCCGCCGAACAGCGCGGGGACGCGGACGCCGCGTTCGACCTGCACGAGCAGGGCCTCGCCGCGGCCCGTCGCACCGGCGACCCGAGAGCGGTCGCGCTGGCGCTGGAGGGCCTCGCCGGTGTCCGGTTGCTCGCAGGCCAGCCCGGGCGGGCGAAGGGCCTGCTCGGGGCGGCGGCACGCCTGCGGGAATCCGCCGGCGCGCCACTGCCGCCCTGCGAGCGCGGAGACGTCGACCGCATAGAGAAGGCGCTGCACGGCGAACTTCCCGGCAGCGACCGGGAATTGCAGGAGTGCCGGTAGCGCCTACGGCCGCAGGGACGCGATGAGGAGGTCGGCGAACTGCTCGCCGACCTCCTCGCCGGTGAGCTTGCCGTCCTTGCGGAACCAGGTGCCGAGGTGATGCACCGCGCCGAAGAAGAAGTCGACCACCAGGTCGGCGGCCTTGTCCTCGCGGAACACCCCGGAGCGCTGGCCCTCCTCGATCAGCGCCCGCACCCGCTCGTGATAGCGCCGCCGCTGCGCCCGGACCTCGGCCTGCTTGTCCGGGTGCAGCAGGTGCATCGAGCGGAAGAAGATCACCGTGTCGTCGAGGTTCGCCGCCGTGGTGGCGACGACGTCCGCGGCGACCGCGTGCAGCCGCTCCTGCACCGGAGCCCCGCTTTCCGCCGCGCTCTCCATCCGCGCCTGCTGGACCCGCAGGACCCGCGCGTAGATCTCGTAGAGCAGGTCGTCCTTGGAGCCGAAGTAGTGGTACATCGCCCCCTTGGTGACCCCGGCCGCGTCGACGATCTGCTGCACCGAGGTCATCTCGAAGCCCTGCTCGGCGAACAACCGCGTGGCCACGGCCAGCAACCGCTGCGGAACCGGTTCGGCGCCCACCGCCGGTCCGGCAGTAGTGCGACCGTTCGCCGACCGCGCCATGTCAACCTCCCCTGTCGATCTACACCCAGCGTATCGACCCGCCGGCGCGAACCGGCGGCGACACCTTCTCCTACTGCACCTTGCGCTGGAGCTTTCGCATCCCGGCTTGCCAGCGCTGCGGCTCGGCGGCCCGCAGCGCGTAGTAGTCGGCGACCTCCGGGTGCGGCAGGATCAGGAACTCACCGCTGCCCAGCGAGTCGGCGACCACGTCGGCGACCTCCTCCGGTTCGAGCGCGCCCTTCGCGAGGATCACCTCGCCGGCGTTGCTGCTGGTGCCGAGCATGTTGGTGCGCACGCCCTGCGGGCACAGGGCCTGCACCGTGATGCCCTGGTCGGCGTAGCTGATCGCCAGCCATTCGGCGAAGCCGAGCGCGGCGTGCTTGGTCACCGAGTACGGCGCCGCCTTCAGCATCGTCAGCAGCCCGGCGGCCGACACGGTCGCCAGGAAGTGCCCCTGGCCCCGCTCCAGCCAGTGCGGCAGCACCGCACGGGCGGCGCGGACGTGCGCCATGACGTTGACCTCCCAGGACTGCGCCCAGGCGGCCTCGTCGGCCTCCGGCCCGCCGCCGCGGGAGATCCCGGCGTTGGCGCAGAACAGGTCGATCCGCCCGTGCTCGCCGAGCGCGGTGTCGACCAGCGCACGCACGCCGTCCTCGCTCGCCGCGTCGCCGGGCACCGCCGTCCCGCCGACCTCGGCGGCCACCTTCCGCACCGCGTCGGCGTCCACGTCGCCCAGCACGACCTTCGCCCCGGATGCCGCGAACTTCCGGGCCATCGCCGCTCCGATGCCGTTGCCGGCACCGGTGATCACCACGACCGCATCAGCGAGCTGCAACTCGCACACCGCCCTTCCCGAGTCTGGTTCCGCTTGCACCAGCGGCGATTTCGCGCGAAATCGCCGATTCCCACGCGTGCCGGATGGCGATTTCGCGCGAAATCACCAAGAGCTCACACACCGCCCTTCAGGGTCACGCCGCCGTCGAGCACGAGGACCTGTCCCGTGATCCACGAGGCCTCGTCGGAGAGCAGGAACGCCGCCGCGCCGCTGATGTCGGCCGGAATTCCCAGTCGCTTCAATGGATAACCCGCCGCGACCTCGTCCTCCTTGTCCTCGTACAGCGCGGTGGCGAACTTCGTCTTCACCACGGCCGGGGCGACGCCGTTGACCCGGACCTTCGGGCCGAGTTCCACCGCGAGGTCCTTGGTGATGTACGCCAGCATCGCCTTGGTGGCGCCGTAGAAGCCGATGCCCGGCGCCGGCCGCAGACCGGCCACCGAGGACACGTTGAGCACCGAGCCGCCGTGCTCCTTCATCCACGCCTGGTGCACCTGCTGGGTCCACGCCAGCGCCGCGAGCACGTTGACCTCGAAGGTCTTGCGCGCGATGCCGTGCTCCAGCTCGATGAGCGGGCCGTAGGCGGGGTTGATGCCGGTGTTGTTGACCAGCATGTCCACCCGGCCGAACGTCTCCACGGTCTTGGCGACCGCTTCCG
Source organism: Saccharopolyspora elongata (assembly GCF_004348985.1). Taxonomy (GTDB): domain Bacteria; phylum Actinomycetota; class Actinomycetes; order Mycobacteriales; family Pseudonocardiaceae; genus Saccharopolyspora; species Saccharopolyspora elongata. The sequence continues at coordinate 36,997 of NZ_SMKW01000027.1, forward strand.
CCTGGTGCTCGGCGTCGTCGGCCTTGCCCGCGATGCCGAGCGCGTTCTCCGCTCCGCCGAGGCCCTGCACCGCCTCCGCCAGCGGCTCGGGCTTGCGCGCGGTCAGGGTGACCTTCGCGCCCTCGGACACCAGGCGCTCGGCGATGGCCAGGCCGATGCCGCGGCTGGCGCCGGTCACGATCGCCACCTTGCCGTCGAAACGCTTGCTCATGAATTTCCTTCCTCTCCAGGCTCTTCCGGTGCCGAACGGCCCTTCACCGCGCAGCGGCTCGGGCGGTGTCCCGCAGTTCGCGGCGCAGGATCTTGCCGGTCGCGGTCTTGGGCAGCTCGTCGAGGATCTCGACGCTGCGCGGGTACTTGTACGCGGCGAGCTGCCGCTTGCAGTGGGCCACGAGCTCCTCGGCGGTGGCCGACGCCCCCGCGCTCAGGCTGACGTAGGCCTTGACCGTCTCGCCCCGGTAGGAGTCCGGCACGCCGACGACGGCGACCTCCCGCACCGCGGGGTGTCCGTAGAGGACGTCCTCCACCTCGCGCGGCCAGACCTTGAAGCCGGAGGCGTTGATCATGTCCTTCTTGCGGTCCACGACGTAGAACCAGCCCTGCGCGTCCATGAACCCGACGTCGCCGGTGTGCAACCGGCCGCCGCGGATGCCCGCCGCGGTCTCCTCGGGCTTGTTCCAGTAGGACGGCACCACCATGGGCCCGTCGACGACGATCTCGCCGACCTCGCCGGCCGGCAGGTCCTGCCCGGCGTCGTCGACGATGCGCAACACGGTGTTGTAGGTGGGCACGCCGACGCTGAGCGTGCCCGACTCCTCGTCGACCGGCGCCTCCAGGTGCGCGGGCACCGACGTCGCCGTCGCGGTCGTCTCGGTCAGGCCGTAGCCGTTGCGGATGTAGTGGCCGTACCGCGCGCGGAAGGCCTCGACGACCGCCGACGGCAGCGGCGCGCCGCCGGAGTACACCAGCTCCAGCGAGGAGAAGTGGTCTGCGGCCACGTCCGGGTGGTTCATCAGGGCCATGTACGCGGTGGAGGGGCCGACCATGTAGCAGGGCCGGTGCTCGGCCAGCGCGTCGAGCACCACGCCGGGCTCGAACCGGTACACCAGGTCGAGCTGCCTGCCCAGTGCCAGCGCGGCGCCGAGCTCGCAGACCAGGCCGGTGATGTGGAACAGGGGTGCGAGCCCGAAGATCCCGTTGCCGCCGAGCTTCTCGACGCGGGTCCGCATGCCTTCGGCGTTGAACACGACGTTGCCGTGCGTGTTGGCGGCGCCCTTGGGCACGCCGCTGGTCCCCGACGTGTAGACGAGCAGCGCGACGTCCGAGCTCGACAGCTCGACCTCCGGCGGCCGCCGGCCGGCGTGCGCCCGCGCGACCGCCAGCAGGTCCGCGCAGCCGGCGGCCGGGCGGCGTTCGAGCTTGGCGAACAGCCGTGGGTCGTGCCGGGTCTGCAGGTCGAGCTCGCTGGTGGTGATCGCGACCCGCACCCCGGCGGGGCCGGCGAGCTCGCCGAGGACGTCGTGCCAGCCCTGCTCGGAGGAGACGACCGCGGCCGGCTGCGCGTCGGCGAGGATCTTGGTCAGCTCGCGGGTCCGGTACATCGGGTTGAGCGGCACCACGATCGCGCCGGCCTTCCACCCGGCGAGCAGCGCGATCGCGAACTGCGGCACGTTCTGCAGGTACAGCGCCACCCTGTCGCCCCGGCCGACACCGTGTTCGACGAGGTGGCAGGCCAGCCCGTCGCTGAGCTCGTCGAGCTCCCGGTAGCTGAGTCGGCCGTCGAAGTAGGTGATGGCCACGCGATCCGGATGGTCCCGGCGGGCCGCGGCGAACAGTTCGAGCATGGTGCCGAACCGCGGCTCGATCGCCACGGGCACGTCGCCGTCGTAGAGCGCCAGCCAAGGCCGTTCGTCGTACGCGCTGCCCAACACGCCACCTCCACGTTGAGACCGACCAGTCGGTACGTCCAGTCAACGGCTCGCGCCCCGTCTCGTCAACCCTCGGCGGCATGCCGTGCTCCAAGCGGCGCAACTCCGGCGTCGCAACCTCGCCAAAACCTTGACCCGGCAACTGGTCCAGTCCATTTTTCGAGGACATCATCCGGCTCTCACCCCACGGAGGCCCGCATGACCGGAAGACTGGCCGCGCTCGCCGCGGCCGTCCTCACCACCGCACTCGCGTTCACACCGGCCGGCTCCGCCGCCACCCCGGAGGCCGTGCCCAACCACCACCTCACCGGGTACTGGCAGAACTTCGTCAACGGCGCCAAGCCGCTGAAGATCAGCGACGTCCCGGCGAACTACGACGTCATCGCACTGGCCTTCGGCAACGCCGATCCGGCGAAACCCGGCGCGGTCACCTTCAACGTCGACCCGGAGCTGTCCACCGCACTCGGCGGCTACACGAACGAACAACTCAAAGCGGACATCGCCGCGAAGAAGGCCGAGGGCAAGTCGTTCGTGCTGTCCATCGGCGGCGAAAAGGGAAACGTCGATCTGGGCAGTGAAGCGAACGTCGCAAATTTCGTCGACTCGGTTGGAAAAATTTTAACCGATTACAGCATCGATGGGTTAGATATTGACTTAGAGCACGGGCTCAACGTCGCCAACACGACCAGCGCGATCCGCCAGCTGCGCGAGCGCGTCGGCGACGGGTTCGTGCTCACCATGGCGCCGCAGACCCTCGACGTGCAGCCCGGCGGCTCCTACCTGCAACTCATCGAGAACGTCAAGGACGTCCTCACCGTCGTGCACACCCAGTACTACAACTCGGGTTCGATGAACGGCTGCGACGGCCAGGTTTACAGCCAGGGCTCGGTCGACTTCATCACCGCACAGGCGTGCACCCTGCTGCAGACGCTGCGCCCGGACCAGGTTTCGCTGGGCCTGCCTGCGACCGCGTCGGCGGCCGGTAGCGGGTACGTCGATCCGTTGATCGTCAACAACGCGCTGAGCTGCCTGGCCGCGGGCACCGACTGCGGTCAGTACACCCCGGACCAGCCGCGCCCCGAGATCGGCGGCGTGATGACCTGGTCGATCAACTGGGACGCCAGCAGTGGCAATGCTTTCTCGGATCCGGTGCGGACCCATTTGGACAGCCTGCCGTAGCCACAGCCGACTCCGGTCGGGGTCTTCAGATCCACGATCACGCCAAAGAACACCCCGACCGGAGTCGGCCTGCGGTCACGTTGCGCAATCCACATGCTACGAAAAGTGATATTTGGCACTGGGCGCACGTTCGCGCACACATTTCCCGAATCCCGCGCTACCCTGGAGTCATGTCAGCCGCGCTGGAGACCGTGTTGGCACGAGCCGGTTTAAAGGTCACTGCCAACGAATTCCTGACCCTGGTCGAGGACGCCGCGAAGAAGCTCACCTCGCCGCAGGTGGACCCAGCCGCGCACTTCACCGAGGCGGAGCGACGGGCGCTCACCGAAGCAGGCCTGGACTTGACGCCGCTGAGCGACTCCGAAGTCGACGCTCGGGCGCGGACCGTCGCCGAACAGGCGGTGCTGCGCGACACCGCGCTCTCGGTCAACCAGGCCGCGGACCGCGTGGGAGTGGACAGCAGCCGGATCCGCCACCGCATCAGCGAACGACGGCTGATCGGCTGGAAGGACCGCGGCGGATGGCGGCTGCCCGCGTGGCAGTTCAGCGATACCGACGTGCTGCCCGGCCTGGACGCCGTGCTCGCGCTGATGCCCGCCGACCAGCCGGCGCTCGTGCTGGCCAACTTCATGACCACGCCGCAGGAGGACCTCGAAATCGGGGACCGGCCGGCGAGCCCGCGCGAGTGGCTGCTGGCCGGCGGCGATCCGCAGCGGGTCGCCGAGCTCGCCGCCACCATCGGCACCCCGGCCTGAGTGCACTCCCCAACCTTCGAGACCCCAACCCAGGACCTCCATGGCACGGCTACCACAGCCGCCTGCGCCCGCTGCGCTGCAGGCGATGCTCCGGCGCACCGAAGACGTGATCGCGGTGCCCGCCGGCACTCGCCTCGTGCGCGTGTTCACCTCCGGGGGCAACCACCCGCAACAGTGGAACAGCTTCCGCTACGCCGGCCCGCTGCCGCACGCCCGGTTCGACCCGCACCTGCCCAACTCCCAGGGCGGCCCGACGGTCACCCGGGAACACGGCGTGCTGTACTTCTCGCTGTCCGTGCAGACCTGCATCGCCGAGGTCTACCAGGCGACCTCCACAGTGGACCGCCGGACGCGCAGCCCGCACCTGGTGCTGTTCCGTCCACGTCGGACGCTCCGGCTGCTGGACCTGACCGGCCTGTGGCCCACCCGGGCCGGCGCCTCGCAGGCGATCAGCAGCGGCCCCAAGCTCCGCACCCAGGCGTGGGCCCGCGGCATTCGCGCGGCCTACCCGGAACTCGACGGCCTCTGGTACCGGTCCTCGATGGACGCGGGAAACCCGTCGCTGTGCCTGTGGGACCCGCCGGCGGCAACGGCGCTGCCGGATTCCCCGGACGTCCTGTTGCCTCTGAGCCACCCGGGGCTGGACGTCCCATTGGGACGAGTCTGCAAAGAACTCAGCTACACCCTGCTCGACTGACCCGTGTGCGTTTTGTTGCCATAGAGGCTGTTTTGAATCTGGTGACCTGCGGTGCGGAAGGGCGGGTTGTTGTCTTTGAAGCGGCGAAGCCGCCTAGCCCACCCTCGCAACTCGCACCGCCGCGGGTTCACGGTGCCCACCCCTGCGGGGTTCTCCCAGCGAGGACAGCCCCGACGTGGTGAATTGGCATTCATGATGTCGGGGATCCCACAGCGAGAAGGCCGCAGCAACTCCCACAGGGGGCCGCCACCCGCACCGCCACGCAAGATGAGTCTGGAAACAAACCAAGTGCCCGGAGTTCTCATGTGGAACTCCGGGCACTCGAGTGTCAGGTCAGGCGTTCTCGGCCGGTTCCTGTTGCTGCGACTCGGTGTCCTTCTTCGACTTCGCCAGGCTGGCCCAGGTGGTGATGCCCAGTACCACGATGATGAAGCCTAGCGACATCCAGTTGGTGATCTCCAGCCACTCCGGCACCAGGTGGTACTCGTGGAACGCGTGCAGGATCAGCTTGATGCCGATGAACCCGAGGATCACCGCCAGGCCGACCGACAGGTAGATCAGCTTGTCCACCAGGCCGCCGAGCAGGAAGTACAGCTGCCGCAGCCCCATCAGGGCGAAGGCGTTGGCGGCGAAGACCAGGAACGGGTCCTGGGTGATGCCGAAGATCGCCGGGATCGAGTCCACCGCGAACAGCAGGTCGGCGCTGCCGATCGCGACGATCACCACGAACATCGGGGTCAGGAGGCGCTTGCCGTCGATCTTCACGGTCGACTTGGCGCCGTGGTAGTCGTCGGTCACCGGGAACACCTTGCGGATCCAGCGGACGACCGCGTTCTCCTGGTACTCCTCGTCCTCGTCCTTCTTGCGGACCATGCTGAACGCGGTCCAGATCAGGAACGCGCCGAAGATGAAGAAGACCCAGACGAACTGGGCGATCAGCGCGGCGCCGACCGCGATGAAGATGCCGCGCATCACCAGCGCCAGCAGGATGCCGATCAGCAGCACCCGGTGCTGGTGGATGGACGGCACCGCGAAGCTGGACATGATCACCATGAAGATGAACAGGTTGTCCACGCTCAGCGAGTACTCGGTGATGTAACCGGTGAAGTATTCGATCGCGAAGTGCGAGTCCCCGAACACCCAGACGCCGATCCCGAACAGGATCGCGCAACCGACGTAGAATACGACCCACTTGGCTGCTTCACCGGTGGTCACCTCGTGCGGCTTGCGGTCCACGATCACGAGGTCCAGCAGGAGCAGCAGGGCCAGGCCGCCGAGCGTGGCCGCCCAGATCCACCAGGGAACGTCCAGTCGATCGACTGCGGGCTGTGCCTGCTGGGCCAGCAACGTCACGGCACCCATTCATCACCTCCGGTTCAGGGCATGCGCCAGGGACCGGAGGTCTCTTCCACCGGCCTTCGGCCGGTCGACGGCACCGGGCTTGTCCGAGCAAGTTCCGTGATGACGACACCGCCGCGAAGGAATACTCCCCTCCACTTGCCAAGATTGTCACTTATGCGTGGGTCCGCACACCACCCCGGGGTCGCACAAGCAACGAACATCACGTCGCGAACCGTACGGGGGACCGCTCAGGGCGGCAACGGGAGCCATCGGGGCATCACACCGACGGCCGCAACGAGATCATTGCGCCTCACCCGATCATCGCTATGATCACCACCGCCCGGTCGCACCGGGACCGCACGCGGGGATGCGGAAGCGGCCTCGGCGGTCGGCACGACGACGTGTCCGGTTGCTGTTTGGTCTCTGGTTCATAGCGTCTTGCCTTCGCCCCCGTCTGGAACGAATCCGGTGCCGTCCTCTTCACCTACTGTCGAATGCGTGTCCGCCTCCCCCCGTCGCCGCAAGGGCCTCGCGCTGATAGCCCTTACCTGCGTTGCCCTCGTGGTGTTCGGTGCTTTCCTGTGGTCCGGTGACGAGAAACCGGCCGCCACGCCGGAAGCGCCCCGGGAAGCGCTGCTGGACGTGCTCGACGGCCCCGGCGCGAACGAACGGGTGCAGATCGACGTCACGCTGTTCGCCCCGGCGGACACCCCGGCGCCGTCGATCCTGCTCGCGCACGGCTTCGGCGGCAGCAAGGACGACACCGCGGCGCAGGCGCAGGAGCTGGCGCAGCGCGGGTTCACCGTGCTCACCTATTCCTCCCGCGGTTTCGGCCGCAGCACCGGGAAGATCGCGCTGAACGACCCCGACTACGAGGTGACCGACGCCCGCCAGCTGCTGGACTGGCTGGCCCGCCAGCCGGAGGTGCTGCGCGACGGCGAGGGCGATCCGAAGGTCGGCGTCACCGGCGGGTCCTACGGCGGCGCGCTGAGCCTGCTGCTGGCCGGCACCGACCGGCGGGTCGACGCGATCGCGCCGGTGATGACCTACAACGACCTCGGCCAGGCATTGCTGCCCAACGCCGGCTCGCGGGACCAGATCGACGGCAGCACCCCGGCCCGCGGCGCCGCGTCCGCCCAGGGCGTGTTCAAGCAGGCGTGGGCGGGGCTGCTGTTCTCGGCGGGGAGCTCGCCGGAGCATCGCGCCGAGGACCCGCCGCAGGGCCCGCCGACGTCCGACGGCGCCTCGGCCACGCCGACCGGGCAGCCGCTGACCTGCGGGAGCTTCACCGAGCAGGTGTGCGCGGCCTACACCGAGGTGGCGCAGACCGGCCGCGCCGGGCAGTCGACGCTGGACCTGCTCGACCGCGTCTCCCCCAAGACCGTCACCTCCAGCATCAAGGTGCCGACGCTGCTGGTGCAGGGCGAACGGGACACCCTGTTCGGCCTCGACCAGGCCGACGCCAACGCCCGGCAGATCTCCGCCGCCGGCGGCAAGGTCAAGACCATCTGGTTCGCCGGCGGTCACGACGGCGCCTCGCCGGACGCGGCGCTGCGGGGACGCATCGCGGACTGGTTCGCCTTCCACCTCGGCGGGGTGCCGCCGGTGCCCGATCCCGGCACGGCCTTCGAGTACGACATCGCGGGACGGCCGCAGCGCAACGGCGAGATCCCGGTGCGCACCGTGTCGGCACCCGCCTACCCGGGCGTGCACGCCGAGCGCACGCCGCGCTTCGCGCTGCAGCTGCACGGCGCGGTCACGCAGGTGGTCAACCCGCCGGGCGGCAGCCCGGCCGCGACCAGCTCGCTGCCCGGCGCCGGCGAGGTCCTCGACGCCGCGGGCAGCCTCGGCCGCTCGCTGGCGCGCGACCTGCCCGGCCAGGTGGCGGTGTTCCGCACCGATCCGCTGGACAGCCAGCTGCTGGTCTCCGGCACGGCGCAGACGCGGATCTCGGTGGCATCGGTGCCCGGCCAGCCCGCGACCGGGGACGCGGTGCTGTTCACCAAGCTCTACGACGTCGGCCCGGACCAGCAACGCAGCCTGATCGGCAACGCCGTGTCGCCGCTGCACGTGACCGGCCTGCCGGCGGACGGCACGCCGGTCGAGGTGGACGTGGCGCTGCCGGGCGTCGTGCACCCGCTGGAGACCGGTCACCGGCTGGAACTGGCGGTGGCCACCACCGACCAGGCCTACGCGGTGCCGCGGGAACCGGCGGTGCACCGCATCGGCCTGGCCGGCGACGGCTCGGTGTCGATCCCGTCGGTGCGCGGCGAGACCACGACCGGCAACTCGGTGCCGGTGGCGCCGCTGGTCGGCATCGGCATCATCATCGCGGCGGCGCTGGCGGCGTGGGTGATCTCGCTGATCCGGCGCAAGAGCACCGACGACGTCGACCCGCTGCTGACCGACACGCCGCTGCTGATCGCCGGGCTGACCAAGTCGTACCCGGAGAAGCCCGCCGCGGTCCAGGACCTGTCGATCCGCGTCGAGCGCGGTCAGATCGTCGGGCTGCTCGGCCCCAACGGGGCGGGCAAGACGACCACGCTGCGGATGCTGCTGGGGCTGCTCAAGCCGAGTGCCGGGCAGATCCGGGTGTTCGGCCATCGGGTGGCCGGCGGGGCTCCGGTGCTGTCCCGGGTGGGTTCGCTGGTCGAGACGCCGGGCTTCCTGCCGCACCTGTCCGGCCTGGACAACCTGCGGTACTACTGGGCGGCGACCGGGCGGCCGATGCTGCAGGCTCGCTTCGACGAGGTGCTGCAGATCGCCGGCCTCGGCACGGCGGCCCGCCGGCCCGTCCGCACCTACAGCCAGGGCATGAAGCAGCGGCTGGCGATCGCGCAGGCGATGCTGGGGCTGCCGGAGCTGCTGGTGCTCGACGAGCCGACCAACGGGCTGGACCCGCCGCAGATCCACCAGATGCGCGAGATCCTGCGCCGCTACGCCTCCACCGGCCGCACGGTGCTGGTGTCCAGCCACCTGCTGGCCGAGGTCGAGCAGACCTGCACGCACGTGGTGGTCATGCAGAACGGCCGGCTGGTGACGGCGGGCAGCGTGGGCGACATCGTGTCGGTCAACGGCGAGGCGACCTTCCGGGTCGACCAGCCGGAGCAGGCCGCCGAGGCGCTGTGCACCATCGAAGGGCTCGGCCCGGTGGAGACCGACGGCGACCTGGTGCACGCCGACCTCGCCGGGCACTCGACCGCGGTGGCGGTGAACGTGCTGGTCGCCTCCGGGATCGGAGTGCACCAGGTGGGGCCGCGGCGGCGGTTGGAGGACGCTTTCTTGCAGCTGGTCGGGGAGGATCACCGGTGACCGACGACGCCGAAGGACCGAAGGTCGGGCAGCTGGACACGGCCGAGACCGCGGTGGTCCGGTCCGGCCGCCGCCAGCCGACCCAGCCCGACGGCAGCGTCGAGGGCTACCGCGCGAAGCGGACCCTGCCGGTGCGGGTGGAGCTGGCGCGGCAGCTGCGGCGCCGCCGCACCCGGCTGGCGCTGGGTTTCCTGGCCGTGCTGCCGTTCCTGCTGCTGCTGGCCTTCGAGCTCGGCGACGACGGCGGGCGGCGCGGCCGCACGCTGGCCGACATCGCCACCGCCAGCGGCCTGAACTTCGCGGTGTTCACGCTGTTCGCCTCGACCAACTTCCTGCTGGTCGTGGTGGCGGCGTTGTTCTTCGGCGACACCGTGGCCAGCGAGGCGTCCTGGTCGAGCCTGCGGTACCTGCTCGCCGCGCCCATCCCCCGCACCCGGCTGCTCCGGCAGAAGGCGGTCGTTTCGGCGCTGCTGTCGGGTTTCGGGCTGGTCCTGCTGTCGGCGGTCGCACTCGGCGTTGGCCTGGTGTGGTACGGCGGCGGCGACCTGGTCAGCATCACCGGCGAGACGGTGCCGTTCCCGACCGGGGTGGTCAGCCTCGCGGCTGCCACGGTCTACCTGGCGGTGCACCTGGCCTGGATCGCCGGGCTGGCCCTGTTCCTGAGCGTCAGCACGGACGCGCCGCTGGGCGCGGTCGGCGGCGCGGTGGTGGTGTCGATCCTGTCGGAGATCCTGGACCAGATCACGGCGCTGGGAGACCTGCGGAACTACCTGCCGACGCACTACTCGACGGCCTACTCGGACCTGCTGGGCCACGATGTCGACTGGACGGCGATGGCGCACGGGGCGTTCTCCGGCCTGGCCTATGCGGCGGTCTTCACCGCCCTGGCGATCTGGCGCTTCAACCGCAAGGACATCACCAGCTGACCGCGTCAGGGCAGCTCGGTGGGCAGGTCGAAGGGCGGGAAGTGGTCGCGGCCGATGAACGACGTGACCTCGGCGATGCGGTCGTCGCGCAGCGTCAGCACGTTGACCGACCAGGCCAGGTGCGCGCCTGCCTCGTCGTCCCAGAGGTAGCAGCCCACCGCGGGCTGGCCGTTGGCGGTGGTCCGGAGGTGCCGCCAGGAGCCGCAGACCAGCGGGACGTGCACGGCGAAGTCGGTGACGGCCTCGATGCCGCGGTACCAGTGCCGCATCGGCGGCATCGACCAGGTGACGTCCTCGGTCAGCAGCGCGACCAGGGCGTCGGCGTCGCCGTGTTCCAGCGCGGCGGCGAACCCGCCGACGATCTCGTGCAGGCGCGCGTCGTCGATCTCCCGCAGCGCCTGTTGCTGGGTGCGGGCCGGGACGCGCTCCGCGACGACCTTGCGGGCGCGTGCCAGGGCCGAGTTCACCGACGTGGTCGTGGTGTTCATGGTGGCGGCGATCTCGGCGGCGGAGAACCCGAGCACCTCGAAGAGCAGCAGCGCCGCCCGCTGGTTGCCCGGCAGGTGTTGCAGCGCCGCGACGAAGGCGAGCTCGACGGCTTCGCGCTGTTCGTAGCGCGAAGCCGGGCCGGCCGGGCCGTCGCCGAGGCCCGCGTCCGGGTAGGGCCCCAGCCAGGCGACTTCGGTCACCGGGACATCGCCGGTCACGACGCGGTCGCTGGCCGGGCCGAGGTCGACAGGCAGCGCCCGCTTGCCGCGCGCTTCGATCGCGTCCAGGCAGGTGCGGGTGGCCACGGTGTAGAGCCATGAGCGCAGCGAGCTGCGTCCTTCGAAGCGCGCGAGGCCGCGCCACGCCCGCAGGAGCGCGTCCTGCAAGGCGTCGTCGGCGTCGTAGGTGGAGCCGAGCATGCGGTAGCAGTGCGCGTGCAGCTCGCGGCGCAGCGGCTTAACGAGCCGGGTGAACGCGGCATCGTCACCGCCGCGCGCCCGCGCCAGGTCGTCCTCCGCCACCGGATCCGAAGTCCGCGCGGAAAAAACTTCGCTCACGATCGACGATTCTGCCGCATCGCGGGAGTCCCTGTGTCGAACTGACATCGACCGCTTGCGCAGGAGACGATCCACAATGGCCGAGGCAGACATGAAAGCCGATCTCCACCGGTACCTGCGGGAGGCGCGCGCGGCGCTGCTGTGGAAGCTTGACGGGCTTCCCGAGCGCGACATCCGCCGACCGTTGACGCCGACCGGCACCAACCTGCTGGGGTTGGTCAAGCACCTGATCACCGTCGAGCTGCTGTACCTGAGCCACGTCTTCGGCGAGCCCTTCGACGAGCCGGTGGCCTGGTTCAGGCCGGACGCCGAGCCCAACTCGGACCTGTGGGCCACCGCCGACGAATCCCGGGAGTACATCGTCGGGCTGTACCGGCGGGCGTGCGAGCACTCGGACGGCACGATCGCGGCGCTGCCACTGGATTCGGCCGGCTACGTGGAGTGGTTCGCCGAGCCGGACCGGGAGGCGACGCTGCACGGGATCCTGCTGCACATGATCGCGGAGACGAACCGGCACGCCGGGCACGCGGACGTCGTCCGGGAGTTGATCGACGGCGCCGTCGGCCTGCACGAGGACATCCCGATGATGGCCCCCGGCGATCAGGAGTGGTGGGCGGACCACCGGAACCGGCTGGAGCTGATCGCCGCCCAGAGCTGACCGGTTCGGCGGGCTCGGCCGCGGTTCGCCAAGCCCGCCACCGCGTTCCGGCGTTCCATTCCGGAAGCGGTGGACCACTGCGGATCCATTGTGGACCGATGAATTGAGGACCCGGCGCGAACCGGTTCGACTCCACCGGGCACTTCGAAAAAGATCAAGGACAATGGGCGGCGGATCGGTTTTCGCCGACGGCCGCCACGCGAAGCTGGGCCGAGCGCCGGATCGTATATACCCGAATGGAGTATCACAGCGTCGTCACCTGCGAGGACGTCCGGCGCCGCGGCCCACCCAGGCCGAGGATCTCCGCAGCTCAGCAGCCACTCGACCGGCTGCCCGCCCAACCCTCGGAGCCGCTCCCGACGGGCATCGCGCTCAGGTGAGCGGAGTTGCGGATTCCGCATCCGGACGGGGAGTTTCGCCACGTCGCGCCCGGTAATCCGAACTATTCCAATAGGTCGACCCCCTGCCTATTCAGCTCCCTTTAGTGTCGCTAGGATCACCCTCGGTGATAAAGTTGATCAACTAGTGAGCACCAGTAGTCCCAGCGGTGACGCCCCGACCTCAGGCACGCGTGCCCGTCGCCGAACATTCCCCGTACCAAGGACGCTGATGTCAGAGTTACCCCCACCGGCCGCGGGTTCCGAGCAGTCGCCCGGGTCGCGGCTCAGCAGCACGGACGACGACCTGCGGAGTCGATTGTTGCGGCTGGTCATGGCGCACTTGGCCGCCATGGCCGTGTTGGGGATCGCCGCCGCTGCCGTGCTCGCCACCAATCCCTCCGACGTGCTCCGCTACTCGGTGCTCGGCGGCGGGCTGGTCGGCTGCGCGGCCATCGCGATCATCGCCTTCAACCGGGTCAACACCACCGCGGCCGCCGTCGAGCGGCAGATCGCCGAATCCTCCCAGCGCTCCCAGAAGTGGATCGACGAATCCGCGCAGCACACGCAGCGGTGGATCGAATCCCTGCGCGCCACCGTCGAGCAGGGAAAGAACGAGTTCCCCCGGCTCGTGGAGCAGGTGCGCGCGGGCGAGCCGCCCGCGCCGCGGTGGCCCGCCGACGACCCAGCCCCTGGCAGCCATCCCTTCGCGCTGCTCTCCCACGAGATCCGGCAGGCGCAGGCCGCCGCCGAGTTCGCCGTGGCTCGCTTGCAGCAGGTTCCCGGAACCGCCAACGCCGCCGAGCCCAGCGTCGCGGTGTTCGCCAACATCGCGCGACGGGTGCAGTCCCTCGCGCACCGGGCGATCCAGCGCCTCGACGAGCTGGAACAGATGGTGGAGGACCCGGATCTGCTCAAGGGCCTGTTCGCCGTCGACCACCTCGTGACCGGCATGCGCCGGCAGGCGGAAAGCCTCGCCGTGCTCGGCGGCTCGATGCCGCGGCGGCAGTGGAGCCGGCCGATCCCTATGTACACCGCGCTGCGCTCCTCGGTCGCCGAAGTCGAGCACTACGCCCGTGTCAAGGTGCTGCCGCCGGTCGAAGGCACGCTCCACGGCCACGCCGTGGCCGACGTGATCCACCTGATCGCCGAGCTCGTCGAGAACGCCACCGCCTTCTCGGAACCCGACACCGAGGTCACGGTCAGCACCCAGCGGGTCACTGCCGGGCTGGCCATCGACATCCGGGACCGCGGGCTGGGTATGCGCCTCGCCGACCGGGCCAAGCTGAACGCGCTGCTCGCCGATCCCAGCGGCGTCGACCGCGACGAGCAGCTCAAGGACGGGCGGATCGGCCTGTACGTGGTCGCGCAGCTGGCCCAGCGGCACCACGTCGCCGTCGAGCTCGAGAACAACATGTACGGCGGGACCGACGCCCACGTCGTGGTTCCCCTCAGCCTGCTGGGCGATGCCGACGAAGAGCCGCACCATGCGTCCGCGGTCGCCGATGGCGTCGCGAACACCGTCGCCGCACCCGAGCCGCAGCCGGCCATCGCCTCGACTCCCGCACTGCCCGCCACACCGCAGGCCGAGCGCGGCGGCGCGCACCGGGCCCCCGTCGAGTGGGAACCGGTCCGGCAGTTCGACGCCTCGGTGCCCGCCGCGTCGAACGGGAACGGCACCACGCGGTGGTACGGGCGGCACACGGGAATCGTGCCCGACGCAGTGGCCGAGGACGTGGTCGCCACCCCACCGGGCAACGTCGAACGCCCACCGCTGCCCAAGCGCGACCGCGCCAAGTCGTACGTGGCGCCCCAGCTCGCCGGTGGTCCCAGGCCCGCCGAGGCTCCGCGCGGTGGACCGAACCCCGGTTTGTGGGCCGCATACCGACACGGCGCCAAAGGCGGCGCCCGCGACAACGACGGTTCGGGTGACCACAGCGCCTGACCCCGCCTCGTCCGCACCGTATTGATCTCAAGGAGACGTTACCCATGGCCAATGACCTGCCCGCTGGCCAGGCGTCGGACCTCGGTTGGCTGCTCGCCGACCTGCTCCGCCGGGTCCCGCACACCCGCTGCGCCCTGCTGGCTTCCACCGATGGGCTCAAGCGGCACTACCACGGCCTCGACGCCGACGAGGCGGACGCCCTCGCGGCGTGGGCCGCCGCGCAGTGCTCCCTCGCTCGCAACGGCGGGGCGCGCTTCGGCGCGGGCGACGGGGTTCGCCAGGTCGTGGTGGAGTTCGACGAACTGCTGTTCTTCGTCTCCGCCGCCGGCGTCGGCGCGGTCCTCGTCGTGATCGCCTACCCGGACGCCGACGCCAGCGTGCTCGGCTACGAGATCGCCCAGCTCGTCAAGCGCGTTCCGTCGCACCTGACCACGGCCATGCGGCAGCCCACCGCCGTCGCGCGGGCGGGCGAGATGGGCGGCTGATCATGTCGTTTCCGCCGGACAAGCCCTGGCTCGACAACGAAGCGGGGCCGCTGCTGCGCCCGTACTCCCTCACCAACGGCCGGACCAAGCCAACCGCAACCCTGACGTTGCAGTCGATGGTCCGGTCCACCGGCAGGATGGCGCCCGACCGCATCGAGCCCGTGCACGCCAAGATGCTGGAGCTGTGCCGGTTCGCCACGTCGGTCGCCGAGGTCTCGGCGCACCTGCACCAGCCCGCCGTGGTCACCAAGGTCCTGCTGTCGGACCTCATCGACTGGGGTGCCGTCACCACCCGCCTGCCCGACGACCTGCCCGACCGAGGACAACTGGAGGCGTTGCTCCATGGTCTCCAACAACTCTGACCTCTTCCCGACCGCGTTCAAGTTCCTCATCGCGGGCGGGTTCGGCGTCGGGAAGACCACGTTCGTGCGGTCGGTCAGCGAGATCGAGCCGCTGACCACCGAGGAAACGCTGACCGTCGCCAGCATCGGCACCGACGACCTGGCCGGGGTCGGCGACAAGAGCACCACCACCGTCGCCATGGACTTCGGGCGCATCACGTTCGCGCCGCAGAACATCGTGCTGTTCCTGTTCGGCACCCCCGGGCAGGAGCGGTTCTGGTTCATGTGGGACGACCTGGTGCACGGCGCGCTCGGCGCCGTCGTGCTCGCCGACACCCGGCGGCTGCAGGACTGCTTCGCCGCGGTCGAGTTCTTCGAACAGCGCGGCGTCGACTTCCTCGTCGCGGTCAACCAGTTCCCCGACGGCTTCCGCTACGAGCCCGATGAGGTCCGGGAAGCGTTGGACATCAAGCCCCACGTGCCGGTCGTCCTGTGCGATGCCCGGGATCGGCGCGCCGCGGCGGCGGCCCTGGCGCGCCTCACCGAGCACGTCCTCACCAACCGTCGCCTGTAGCCGAAACGTGCAGGGACGGACGTGACGTTGACAGCACACAACTGCGCACAGGGATGGAGTTCTTCTTTGAATACCTACGATCCCCAGGGGACGACCACATTCGACGACCAGGGCAATCGCATGCTGGAGCCCCAGGAGAGCGACAAGGTCGTGCGGTTGCGGGTGGCTCGACTGCGGGAGCTCGGCCTGCTGGGCCTGCAGCGGGACGAACAGCTTTCCGGCTTCGCGGCGAAGATGACGGAGACGTTTCAAGCTGCCGTCGCGGTGGTCAACATCTTCGACGCCACGAATCAGAATTTCGTCGGCGCCCACATGCAGGCGGGCGGAGATGCTTCGAGCCTCACGGGCATGCCGAAGAACGTTGGTTGGTGCCCGCACACGCTAGCGCGGAAAAAGGCGTTTCCGCTCGGCAATGTCATGGCCTACCCGCGTTTCGCAGGGAACGTCCTCGTCGACGAGATGGGCGCGAAGTCCTATCTCGGGGCGCCGCTGATCGACGACACCGGCACCGCCTTGGGCACGGTCTGCGTGGTGGACATCGTGGAGCGGGACTGGAACATGTCCGACGTAAACGCCATCAAGACGTTCGCCAAAGACGTGGTGCAGGGGATCTACCACCGGCAGGGCCGGATCGCGTTGCCCTGATCGCCGACACCGCGGTGCAGCTCGCGTGGACAGTCCGTGCGAGCTGCACCGCATCCGTGTCGTGCGGTGGGATCACGGCGCCGTCAACGCATGAGCAGCGGATCCACGCAGTGTTCTTCGTCCGGTCTGCGCTGGTCGACGTCGCCGATCGTCTCCTCGTATCCAGCGATATGGCTGAGCAGCGTCGACACGGTCGGAAGCTCCAGTTCCACGTCGCGCCGTGCTTCCGTCAGCCGCTGGCGCAGTTTGCGCTCACACCACTGGGCTGTGTACGCGTGCATCTCGGAACGGGTCGCCGTCGAGCTCGTCAACGCGGCCAGGACAGACCAGCACAGCAGGTCCCCGAGCACGTTGTAGAGGATGTGTTGTTCCCGCTCGGTGACGGCGCGGCGGGCAGTGAACGAAGCGGCCTCATCGACGAGGTCGGTTACCTGCCGGGATGTGGAGAAGGAGTGGACGAGTTCACCGAAGCCGGCCGGGTTGCGGTGGAGCATCTTCCCGACGTAGACGGTGATGGCCTCGGTCGCTCCTTCGAAGATCCGGAAGAGGCGGTAATCCCTGAAGAACGGCCCGACGATGTTCGTGTCCAGGAAGCCTCGCGCTCCCAGCATCTGCAGGCTGCGGTCCACGACCGTGAACATCTCTTCTGATGCGACGATCTTCGCAACGAAGTACAGCAGTTCTGGCGGCTGCTCGCCCATGTCAAGCTGGGACGTGAGGTGATCGAGCAGCGTCTCCACCGCCTGGGTCGCGGCCACCGCTTCGGTGAGAATCTGCTGAGTCCGGCCGTTGTCCACCAGCAGGCCCGTGGCGACGGTGCGACGCGTGGCGTACCGTGCCGCCACCTCCAGCGATCTTTTCATCGCTCCGACGCTGCCCGCGGCGAGAACGAGCCGCGCGAGCATGAAGGCCGCGTTCGCGGCGGTGATCCCCTCGCCTTCGGCGCCGAGCATCCCGTCCGCCGGCACTCGCATGTCCTTGAAGGTCAAGATGTTTTGCGGCACGGCCTTCAGGCCCAAGGTCAGCAGCTCGGGACCGGCGGTGAAGCCCGGAGTGGTGGTGTCGACGACGAAGCCGGCGTATCCCAGTCGCCTGCCCTGCTCGTCGCAGAGCCGGGTGAAGACGTTCAGGTAGTGGGAAGCGGCGCCGAGGCTGATCCACCGCTTCGTGCCGTTGATCGTATAGCTGCCATCCCGGTTCCTGATCGCGCAGGTGGTCATGCCACGCAGGTCCGAGCCCATGCCCGGCTCGCTGGCCGCGCTCGTGGTCAGGCTCTTTCCCTGGGCCAGCAACGGAAGGACGTCGGCTTTGACTCGGTCAGATGCGTGCTGCATGATCGGCGGGATGCCGACCGCGTTCTGCACGGCGGTCATGACGAACAGGTTGCAGTCGATGGCTGCGAGTTGTTCCATGATCCGGAACGTGTCCCGGTAGCTCAGTTCCTGCCCCTGGTACCGGCGTGGAACCTGAAGCCCCAGCAGCCCGACGTCGGCGAACTCGGGCACTACGCCGAGGTCGACGGATCGACGCTCGTCCATTCGCCGCGAGTCGAGTCGTTCCCGCGCGTACCAGCGGAGGAATTCCAGTATTTCCAC
This sequence comes from Saccharopolyspora elongata, assembly GCF_004348985.1. Lineage (GTDB taxonomy): Bacteria > Actinomycetota > Actinomycetes > Mycobacteriales > Pseudonocardiaceae > Saccharopolyspora > Saccharopolyspora elongata. The sequence continues at coordinate 54,801 of NZ_SMKW01000027.1, forward strand.
GGCTTTGCCGGACGGCATTGCGGTTTCGGCAGGGAGATTCCAATGCAGTTCTTCATTAGAGGTCCTGTCGAAAGCGCGCTGGTTCAGGTCTGATGTCACTGCTCCTCCGGTGGACTTGGTGTGACCTCGTCGGAAGGTGTACGTGGCGGTGTGGTGCCGGGAATCGGCCCTGCCCTCGCTGTACCTCCGCCGGAACTCCGGCATGTCCGACACGGCACCACGGGCGACGTGCTCTTGCCGGTCGAGTCCATACGCTCCTCCTATGTGGACCGCTCGGCGATGATCTCGTTGCGACGTCATGACGGGAAATGGCCGGTTCCGGGATTCCGGCGCCTGCCGGGCGCGGGTCGTCGGGGCGCGAAAAATACCCCGCAGGAAGCGATTCCACGCAGGCGAGTTGCGAAGAGTCTTACAGCGTAAAGGCGACTCCTCGGCCGATGGCCGCTCGGTCCGCGAACGCCGGCCGCCGGTCGACGCGGCACGACGGGGGCCACGACGCCCAGCCGGCGAGCGGAAATGTCGGGGTCGGCCCGCGATGCGCACCGACCGCCGGCAGCAGCGCCCCCCGGAGCTGCGGAGAGGCATGCCCGCACCCATCGGGAGCACCGACGCGAAGCGGCAGGACGGCGCCCATGCGCATCTCCGATCCAAAGTGGCCCACTGCACCCATTCAACTACGAACAGTGAGATTAAACTAGCTCGCCTTACTTCTTACGGGTACCACCTTTAAGGTGACCGAACCGGCATTTCACTCGAACTTTGTTACATAGAGCGATATTCCCTTTTCCTCGCGGGATTGCGACATCGCCTCGGCCGGCCTGGGTGATCATCGACGAGACGATCATCACTCTTCTCCCCTGCCGCATCCGGCGGACGCGTTCGCGCACCCGAGCAGCGGAGTAACCTACTGCTTGATGGAGATGTTCCACCTGCGCTACTTCGTGGCGGTCGCGGAGAACCTGTCCTTCTCCAAGGCCGCCCGGCAGCTGCACATGGCGACCTCGCCGCTGAGCCAGCGGGTGCGGGACCTCGAACGCGACCTCGGCTCGGTGCTGTTCGAGCGGGACTCGCACCACGTGCAGCTGACCGACGCCGGTGCGGCGCTGCTGCCGATCGCCAAGGACGTGCTCGGTCGCTTCGACGACGTCCCGTGGCGGCTGCGCGAGGCGATCAGCCCGCAGCGCGCCGTCGTCTACATCGGCATCCCGCCCGGCCTGCACTCGTCGATGCGGCAGCGGCTCAGGTCGTTCGAGGACCGGTGCGCCGCCGAATGCGACATCAAGCGCTGGCCGAGCGGCAGCGACGACCTGCTCGCCGGGGTGCAGCGCGGCGAGCTCGCGGTCGCGCTGGTGCACCTGCCGGTGCACGCCGAGGGCATCGAGGTGTTCGAGCTGATGCGCGAGCCGCTCGGGGCGGTGCTCCCGGCGGCGGAGTTCGGCTCCCGCAGCTCGGTCTCGCTCGCCGAGCTGGCCGACTACACCTACGTCAGCCCCGCACCGCGGATGCTGCCGACCTACTACGGGGAACTGCTGGTGCGGTTGGAGGCGGCGGGAATCCACCGGCGGATCACGCTCGACACCGGCGATTACGGCAGCACCAGCGAATTGGTGGCGAACGGATCGGCATTCTCCATTTCGATGCTGGATCCGGAAAGCGGGATGCACAAGCACCGCAGCGAGAACACCGTCGTGCTGCCGTTCGAGGATTTCGACCCGAGCCTGGCGACCGGCATGATCTGGCGCCGCGACCGCGCCGAAAGCCAGCCCGATCTCCGCCGGCTGATCGACGAGGCCAAGCTCGCCCTCCGCTGATCACGCGCCGGGTGCGCAATTTCGCGAGGAATTGACCATTGCCCGGATGAACGTCGAATTAATTGGACCCCTCCCGAACAGGGCGACCATCTGATTGGCGTGACCGCCGCGGTCATGCCATTGTTCGCGCATCGGTGCCGCTGATCAATTGAACCGCCACCCCATCCCGGCCTAGTGTAGTTAGCGAAGCAAACAAAAGCCGGGACAGCTCCCCTTTCCCACCTGGAGCGGCGATGATGACGAATTCCGCACCGAGCACCGAAGGCAGGTCCGGCCCGCTGGCCGGCGTCCGCGTGATCGACATGGCCACCGTGGTGATGGGCCCCTACGCCGCGCAGATCCTCGGCGACCTCGGCGCCGACGTGATCAAGATCGAATCACCGAAGGACACCGCGCGCTTCGGCACCCTGCACCGCACGCCCGGCATGACGCCGCTGGCCCTCAACGTCAACCGCAACAAGCGCAGCGTCAAGCTCAACCTCAAGGACGACGCCGACCGGGACCGCGCGCTGGAGCTGATCGGCAGCGCCGACATCCTGATCACCAACATGCGGATCGGCGCCCTGCGCCGCCTGGGCATGGACTACGAGAGCCTCGCCGCCGCCAACCCGCAGCTGGTCTACGCGCACGCGCAGGGCTTCCGCCCCGACTCCGACCGCGCCGAACTCGCCGCCTACGACGAGACGGTGCAGGCGGCCTCCGGGCTGCTGGACGTGGCGCAGCGCGCCGGCGACATCGGCGAACCGGTGGTGCTGCCGAGCATCTTCGCCGACAAGGTCGCGGCGCTGACCATCGCCTACTCGGCGCTCGCGGCGCTGGTGCACCAGCGGGCCACCGGGCGGGGTCAGCTGGTCGAGGTGCCGATGGCCGACACGCTGCTGGCGTTCAACCTCGTCGAGCACCTGCAGGGCCGCACCTTCGAACCGCCGATGGGCCCGACCGGCTTCGCGCTGTCGATGAACAAGGGCCACCGGGCGCGGCCCACCAAGGACGGCCTGGCCATGATCATCCCCTACTCCACGCAGAACTACCGCGACCTGTTCTGCGCCGCAGGCCGACCGGACCTGGCCGAGGACCCGCGGGTCAACGGCGAGTTCGTCGACGCCCGCCTCGACGGCGAGGCGATCTCCGAACTGGTCGAGTCGGTCACCCCGAGCCTGACCACCGAGGAGTGGATCGAGGTGTGCACCAAGCACAGCATCCCGGTCGGCCCGGTGCTCCGGCTCGACGAGGCGGCCGACGACCCGTACGTCCGCGAAGGGCACCTGCTGGACGTCGCCGAGCACCCCAGCGAAGGCAGCTACCGCGTCGTCGGGGTGCCGATGAACTTCTCCGCGACGCCGGCCTCGGTCCGCAGGCACGCCCCGCTGCCCGGCCAGCACACCGACGAGGTCCTCGCCGAACTCGACGCGCGGAGGCTCGCATGACCGCCCCGAACACCGCGGTGCAGACCGAAACCGCCGGCTCCGCGCTCGTGATCACCATCAACCGCCCGGCGGCGCGCAACGCCATCGACGCCGCCGCGGCCCACGGCATCGCGGCCGCCATCGACGAGCTCGACGCCAACCCCGACCTGAGCGTCGGCGTGCTGACCGGCGCGGCCGGCACCTTCAGCGCGGGCATGGACCTCAAGGCCGCCGCGCGCGGCGAGTCGCCCACCGCGCCGGGCAAGGGCTTCGGCGGCCTCACCGAGGCCGAGACCGGCAAGCCGCTGATCGCCGCGGTCGAGGGCTACGCCATGGGCGGCGGGTTCGAGCTGGCGCTGGCCTGCGACCTGGTGGTCGCAGCCGAGGGTGCGCGGTTCGCGCTGCCCGAGGTCAAGCGCGGGCTGATCGCCGGTGGCGGCGGCGTGATCCGGCTGCCGAAGCGGATCCCGCACCACCTGGCGATGGAACTGCTGCTCACCGGCCGCGCCATCGACGCAGCGCGGGCCCGCGACCTCGGCCTGGTCAACCGGCTGGTGGCCGACGGCGAGGCCGTCCGGGCCGCGCTGGAGCTCGCCGCCGAGGTCGCCGCGAACGCGCCGCTGGCGCTGGCTGCGGTCAAGAACGTCGTCCGGCTCGCCGACGGCATCTCGGACGCCGAGGCTTTCACGTTGCAGCGCAACGAAACTCGCGCCCTCCGGGAGTCCGCGGACTTCGCCGAAGGAGTCCGGGCGTTCACCGAGAAGCGCACTCCGAAGTGGACGGGACGTTGAACCGCGAACAGATCCTGCACAGCCTCAACACGCCGCTGACCAACCCGGCCTACGCACCGGCCGTGGCGCGGTTCACCGATCGCGAGTACCTCAACATCGTCTACCGCACCGATCCCGAGGCGCTGCGGGCGGTGGTCCCGGAGCCGCTGGAGTTCGACGAACCGCTGGTGCGCTTCGAGATCATGAAGATGGGCGACGTCACCTCGTTCGGCCCGTACGTCGAGGCTGGGCAGGCGATCCCGGTGCGCCTCGGCGACGAGCACGGCGAATACCTGCACGCCATGTACCTCGACAACTTCCCGGCCACCGCGGCCGGTCGCGAGGCCAGCGCCTTCCCGAAGGTGATGGGCAGCCCGACGCTGTACGTCGACAACGCCGCGCTGGTGGGCACCCTGGACTACGGCACGCTGCGGGTCGCGACCGCGACGATGGGCTACAAGCACCACCCGCTGGACCTCGACGAGGCCAAGGCGCAGATCACGACGCCCAGCTACATGCTCAAGATCGTGCCCGGCTACGACCACCGGCTGCGCGTGTGCGAGCTGGTGCGCAGCCAGATCACCGACGTCGTGGTGAAGCAGGCCTACACCGGCCCGGCCCGGCTGCAGCTGTTCGAGCACGTGCTCGCGCCGGTGGCGGACCTGCCGGTGCGCGAGATCGTCTCGGCGAGCCACATCCTCACCGACCTCACCCTGGGCGGCATCGAGCCCGTCCACGACTACCTGGCCTGACCGGGAGGACATCATGCATCCACAATGGACGAAGGTGGCGGTCGTCGGGGCCGGGACCATCGGCCTGTCCTGGGCCGCGCTGTTCGCCTCGCGCGGCATCGAGGTGCGCATCAGCGATCCGCGCGATGACCTCGCCGACGTGGTGCGCGACGCGATGCCGATGCTGGCCGCGAGCATTCCCGGCGCCGACACCGACGATCTGCTCGGCCGCATCCGGCTCACCGGCGAGCTCGCCGAGGCCGTCGCGGATGCCGAGCTGGTGCAGGAGAACGGCCCGGAGCGGCTGGAGTTCAAGCGGCGGCTGTTCGCCGACATCGCCCGCCTCGCGCCGGAGAACGCGGTGCTCGCGTCCTCCAGCTCCGGCATCATCGCCTCGGCGATCGCCGCCGAACTGCCCGACGAGGTGGCCGCCCGGCTGCTCGTCGCCCACCCCTTCAACCCGCCGCAGGTGGTGCCGCTGGTCGAGATCGTGCCCGGCGAGCGCACGGCGGAGCCGGTCGTAGCAGCCGCGACCGAGTTCTACCGGGCGCTGGGCAAGACCCCGGTGCGCCTGCACAAGGAGATCCCCGGCTTCGTCGCCAACCGGCTGCAGAGCGCGATCATGCAGGAGTCGATCTTCCTGGTGCAGGGCGGGGTCGTCCGCGCCGACGAGCTCGACGAGGTGATGAAGGCGTCGCTCGGCGGCCGCTACGCGGCGGTCGGCCCGTTCGAGAGCTTCCACCTCGGCGGCGGCCCCGGCGGGATCCGGCACATGATGGCCCACCTCGGCGTGGGCATGGCGGAACGCTGGAAGGACCTCGGCCATCCGGAGCTGATCCCGGAGACCATCGCCGCCATCGCCGACCAGACCGAAGCGGCCTACGGCGCAGGCCCCGAGGCGTACCGGGAGCGCTCCGAACTGCGCGACCGCAAGCAGAACGCGCTCAACACCGCACTGCACGACATCGAGCACAACTGATTTGAGGATCATCGCAATGCCCAAGCCCGCCAATGCAAATCCTGACTTCTTCGGCTTCTACGACCTGCTGAGCGAGCCCGAGCGAGCCGAGCTCGCCGAGATCCGCGCGTACCTGGAGCGCGAGATCAAGCCGCTGGCCAACGCCGCGTGGGACAAGGCCGAGTTCCCGTTCGAGGTCGTCGAGAAGTTCGCCAAGCTCCAGCTGGCCGGCTACCAGTACCCCGAGTACGGCGACGGGAAGCAGCGCAGCCCGCTGTTCACCGGATTCCTCAGCCTGGAGCTGAACCGGATCGACCCATCCCTGGCGGTGTTCTCGGGTGTCCACACCGGACTGGCGATGGGCAGCATCTACAACGGCGGCGACCAGGAGCAGCGGGACCGCTGGATCCCGGACATGGCCGACATGACCAAGATCGGCGCGTTCGCGCTGACCGAGCCGGAGGGCGGCTCCGACGTCGCCGGCGGCATGCGCACCACCGCGCGCCGCGAGGGCGACAACTGGGTGCTCAACGGCGCGAAGCGCTGGATCGGCAACGGCACGTTCGCCGACCTCGTCGTGGTGTGGGCGCGCGACGAAGCCGACGACCAGGTCAAGGGATTCGTCGTCGAGAAGGGCACGCCCGGCTTCACTGCCACCAAGATCGAGGGCAAGATCGCGCTGCGCACCGTGCAGAACGCCGACATCGTGCTCGACGACGTCCGCATCCCGGAGGCCAACCGGCTGCAGAACATCAACAGCTTCCGGGACACCGCCAAGGTGCTGGCCAAGACCCGCGGCGGCGTGGCGTGGCAGGCGCTGGGCGTGGCGGTCCGCGCCTACGAGCTGGCCCGCGAGTACGCGGTGCAGCGGGTGCAGTTCGGCAAGCCGATCGGCGGGTTCCAGATGATCCAGGACCTGCTGGTGAAGATGCTCGGCAACGTCACCGCGATGTTCGGCATCGTGGTGCGCCTCAACGAACTGGTCGCGCAGGGCCGTGGCGGCGCGGAGCAGGCGGCGCTGGCCAAGGCGTTCACCACCACGAAGATGCGCGAGGTGGTGGCCTGGGCGCGAGAGCTGCTCGGCGGCAACGGAATCGTGCTCGACTACGAGGTCGCGAAGTTCTTCTCCGACGCGGAAGCGGTCTACTCCTTCGAGGGCTCCCGCGAGATGAACACCCTGATCGTCGGCAAGTCCATCACCCGCCTCAGCGCCTTCGCCTGATCGCCGTCCTGAAAGCCGTCGCCTGAGCGGCTCCGGCCCCGTGAGTGCTTCGGGTGCATAGGGCGCCCCAAAGCACTCACGGGTGCCTACTTCCGCAGCGGACCGAGCTCCTCGACGACCTTGGCGAAACGTCGGTCTCGGAGCTGGTGCGCCAGATCAGCGACCACCGCACCGGGTCGACGTCGCGGATGGCGCGGTAGGCACCCGCTCCGCGGTCCTGCCGAAGTGCAGCTCCTCGGCAAGCGTCAGCAGTACCTCGACATCCCGCAGCTCCCCGTCGGTCCCCACCGAAATCCGGCCGCCAAGCCAACCGGCGCCACAGTAATGCGGCGCGCCGGGTGGCCGCGGCCGAATGCGCTCATCCTCGTTCACGCCCGAACCGGACCAGCGCCAGCACGGCGGCGGCACCGACGAGGGAGACGACGCCGGTGAGGACGGCTACGTGGTTCCAGCCGGACAGTCGGGCGGCGATGTCGTCGTGCGGGGCGGCGGCGAGGACACCGACGACGGTGACCCCGATCGAGGCACCGACGTAGCGGGTGGTGTTGTTCATCCCGACCCCCACCGCGGCCCGGTCGGGCGGAATGGTCGCCGTGGCCTGCCGTCCCAGACCGGCGTTGAGCACCCCGGTGGCGACGCCTGCCACGAGAAGGCCGGGAATCAGCTGCCCGGCGGTCGAATCCGCGCCGAGCCCGGTGAGCATCAGCAGGCCGACACCCGTGGCCGCGAGCCCGATGGCCAACTGCGCCGTGCCGGTCAGCCGCGCGACGAGCCGGCGGCTGAGCACGGCCGAAACGGCGCTGGTGCCGGACCACAGCCCGAGCAGGGCACCGGCTTCCAGTGTGCTCATCCCCATGCTGGTGACGAGGAAGGTGCAGGCGAACGACATCAGTGCGATCACACCGGCGCCGGTGACCGCGGCCGCCGTCGCGGCCGCCGCGAAGTCACCTCGGCGGAACAGCGCGAACTCCACCATCGGCGACCGGCTCCGCAGCTGGCTGATGGCGAAAGCCGTCAACGCGACCGCCGCACCACCGGCGCAGAGCAGTGCCGGCCGGAGTCCGCCTTGGCGCACTTCGACCAGCGCGACCAGCAGCAGCCCCAGCCCGCCGGTCATCAGCGCGGCGCCGAGCAGATCCAGGCGCCGGCCCGGGATCACCGCCGTCTCGGAGAAGCACCACCGCGAGGCGATGGCAATGCCCACGCCGACCGCGGCCAGCAGCCAGTACGGCGCGCTCCACAAGCCGGCGAGATCGAACAAGCCGGTCATCAGCGGGCCGAGGGCGATGCCGAGGCCCATGCTCGCGCCCCACCAGCTGGCCGCCGCCGAGTGGGCTCGGGCGTCGCTGTTCACCGCGGCGACGAGCCCCAATCCGGTAGCGATGACACCGGCCGCGCCAACGCCTTCGACGAGTCGCCCGATGACGAATTGCGTCGCCGTGGCCGAGGTGGCGCACACCGCGGAGCCGACCGCGAACACGTACGCGCCGAGTTCGAAGACCCTGCGGCGGCCGGTCTGGTCGGCCAGTGCGCCCGCGGCCAGCAGGCTCACCGCGAGGCCGGTGCTCATCGAGCTCAGGATCCACATGGTGGCTCCCGGTCCGGCGGCCAGCGCGCCGGTGAGCGTCGCCGCGTTCCCCAGCGGACCCGAGTAGGCCAGCATCGCCCCGAACGTGCTCAGCGACGTCAGGATGAGCGCCGCCGCGAAGGACCTGCTCGCACCGCCGGTGCGCCGATTCGTGGCATCGCGAAGACTTAGTCTGTTCACCAGACCATGCTCGCACGGCGATGGTCTGGTGAACAGACCGCATCGCGGTACAATCGCGTCGTGGCACTCGGAACCGGATACGACCAGCAGGGTTGCTTCCTCGCTCGCGCGCTGGAAGTGGTCGGAGAGCGCTGGACCCTCCTGATCCTGCGCGACTGCTTCTACGGCGTGCGCCGCTTCACGGACCTGCGCGAGCACCTCGACATCTCCCGAGCCGTGCTCACCGACCGGCTCGACACCCTGGTCGAGGCGGGCGTGCTGACCCGGGACGATGCGGGCGGACACCCGGAGTACCTGCTCACGGAGGCCGGCCGGGCGCTGTGGCCGGCGATCTTCGCCCTGTCCAAGTGGGGCGAGCGGTACACCAGCGGGCCGCATCCCGCCCGGATCTTCAGCCACGCGGCATGCGACGCCGACATCGACGAATCCGGACGATGCCCCGCGTGCGGCCAGCACCCGGGCCCCGACGACCTCGTCGTCCGCCTCGGCCCCGGAACGAACGCGATGCACCGCAGCGACCGCGTAGCCCGAGCCCTGCAGAACCCCCACCGAATGCTGACCCCGATCGGCACCGCGACCGAGTAAACGACTCTCCGAGGCCAACCTGGGACACCGACCGGGACGACGGCCCCGGCCTGCCGCCGCGGCGAGGTCACCAGCGACCGACCACAGTGGACACGGCCGTCCGGGCCGACGGCCGCCGTCCCGTCACTGCACGCAGAACTCGTTGCCCTCTGCAATGCCCGAGTTTCGGCACTGTTTTAGCGCACGAAGTCGCGGCACCGTTCTCGCGGCGCCGTTCTCGATGCGGGTGAGTAATCCGTGGGATGGCTCCCTCCCTATGATGCGGCGAGAAACGCCGCAGGCGGAGGAGATCCCCGGTGAGTGACGACGGAAACCAGACCAACCCCTGGCATTTGTACGAGTACGAAGTCGGGCTGGCCGGTGAGACCGCGCGTGCCTGCGTTCACTCCCTGACCTCGTTCCTGATCGGCCTGGGTTGCGCCTTCGCGCTGATCATGGGCGTTGGCCTTCTCGCCGAAGAGGACCTGCTCGATGATCCCGGCCTCGAGGAGGCCGTCGACCACCTCAGCCGCATGAGCATGGGCGTTCTGCTGGCGTTCGTGCTGGTCGTGTGTGCCGCTGGTGCGGTGGCCAGCTTCCTGCGGGAGTCGACCACGTCCAAGGCGATCGTCAACGCGGCCGCGCGGGGCGCGTCCCGCTACGCCGTTCCTTCGCCCGACCAGGTTCGGTCCGTCACCGGCAAACCTGCGGAGGCGCTCGCCTTCTTCGGCTGGGGGAACGCGGCCCTGGCCGGCTTGCTGGGGGTGATCGGGCTGATCGTGGTGCTGGCGGAAGGAGACGACGCCGAGAGCATGCTGATCTTCTCCCTCGTCACCGGCTACGCCTTGATCATGGCCTTCGTCGGTTATGCCAGTTCCCATCTGCTCACCCCGGCCCACGAACGTCGCCATGCCCGGGTCGCCGCGCATTGGAGTTCGAACGACGAAGGACACGCCTGGAAGCCGGCGAAACAAGCACGCCGTGACGGTGCGGGCAAGAAGACTCCGTCCAGGCCGTCGATCGCGAAGCGGTGTCTCTACGGTGCCGCGGGTCTCTGGCTCGGCGGCGCCCTCGCGCTGCAGATGTCGGTCTTGACGCGCTGCACGAGTACTCCGGGGATCGGGAGGTACGAGTGCGAGGAGACCACCTACTCCTCGCCGATCGAGACCCTGATCGCCGGGGGAGTCTGGATCTTCGCGGTCCTGATCTCGTTGGGCGTGCTACTCGCGGCCATCGGCGTGCTGTTCGACTGGAGGCAGCGCAGGTCCGAACGTGCCGAGCTGCGCACGAGGTTGGCCGACCCGAGATCCGAGCGCCCGGCCGAGGACCTGCTGGCTTACCACTCGCAGCGGCAGACACATCCGCTGGCGCGTGTCGGCACGACGATGTCCGGGGCGGGCCTGGTGTTCAGCACGTCCTCCTACCTGGTCGGCAACGGTCTGGGACTGGGCTCGGAGGACGTCTTCGCCGCCTATCGCACCGAATCGCTCGCCGCGATGGTCGTCTCGGTGGGCATGTTCGTCGCCGCCCTGCTCGGCACCGGCATCGTAAACGTGCGCGGTCGCGAACTCCGCAACGCGCTCATGGAACGCTGGCCCTCGCCCCCTTCGTGGTCGGCCGATAGCAACGGGAAGGTACAGCGCGCCAAGCGCGGCCCCGCACTGCACGGCTCGCGCGAGGTCAAGGTCGGCAAGAACAAAACCTCGGGCCAGCGGTGACGCGCACTTTCCTTGGACGGCGGGTTGTTCGGAGGCGGCTCGCCAGGACGCAGAACTCGTTGCCCTCGGGATCCTGCAGGACGATGCAGTAGCCGTTGGGTTCGTCCACCTCGCGGACGTAGGTGGCGCCCGCCGCCTTGAGACGCTCGACGTGCTCGGCGATGATCCGGCGGCGCTCGGCGGTCTTGTCGAGCGCCAGGCCACGCTGGCTGACGTTGACGTCCAGGTGCACCTGGTTCTTCGCGGCCTTGCCCTCGGGCACGCGCTGGAAGAAGACCCGCGGCCCGTCGCCCGCCGGATCCATCACCGCGGCGAAGGCGTCCCACTTCTCCTCCGGCAGCCCGATCTGCCGCCCGAACTGCGCCCACGACTCGAATCCCGGTGGCGGCGGCTGGAGCTCGTACTCCAGCGCAACAGCCCAGAACGCCGCCAGCCGCGCCGGATCGCGGGCATCGAAGGTCACCTGAAACGCCAGGCCCATCACGACCACCTCCGACGCGGACCATAGCCTCGGGCACCGACAGGTCAGACGGCCGCCAGGACGACGTCGGTCTGCGGGAAAGCATCTCCGACGCAGAGCAGCGGCCGCCCGGTCACGGAGGCGACCGCGTAGGTCAGGCAATCGCCGAAGTTCAGCCCCGCCGGGTGCCGCCCCTTCCCGAATCGCTCGTAGGCCTCGACCGCGACCTTCCAGTGCCGCGCCCCGCAGTCGATGACCTCGACCCCCGCCTCCTCGAAGAAGCGCGCGAGCAAGGTCCGTCCGACCACGCCGAGCCGAGCGGCGAGGACGATCCCGGTTTCGGCGGCGGTCGGCCCGCCGACGCCCACCTCGTCCGCCTCCGCGAGCGACTTGAGCAGGCGCTCATGACCGTCCTCCTTGAGGAGAATGGCCACGATCGCCGAACTGTCGAGGATCACACGCCCTCCGGTCCGTAGCCGAGAACCGACTCGCGTTCCGCCCGGGTGACCGGTCGCCCCAGCTCGGAATGCGGCACCTGCGGCCAGGCCTCGTGCTCCAGGAACCTCTTCAGCCGGGCTTCGCGGTCGGCCCGGCGAGCCTGCCGCAGGAGCCGTTCGAGGCGCTCTTCCAGCGAGTGCCGAATCGCACCCGTCTTCGTCTCGCCCGCCAGCTCCGCGACCTTGGCGGCCAGCTCCTCGGTCCGCCCATCCTTGATATTGAGCGCCATGACACCATGGTACCGATCACGGCACCTTTACACCATTCGCTGCAGCTCGGTGTTCCAGTCCAGCCAGTCCGCCGGGTCTCCGTCGGGCTGGGCGTCGGCGTGGCGCAGGCCCAGCCGTTCGACCTCTTCGACGCGTTCCGCGTGATCGGGGGCGAGCGCTGCGCTCAGCTGCGCGCTGCGAGCGGTGTTGCGCTCGACCCTCGGCCTTCGGAGCCGCTCGTAGCTCTCCAGGCTCCCGTGGTCGCGCAGGGCCTTGGCCAGGACCACGGCGTCCTCGACCGCCATCGACGCACCCTGGCCCGTGGCCGGGGATGCTGCGTGCGCCGCGTCGCCGATAAGCAGCATGCGGCCGTTGCGCCAGCGCGGCGTCGGCACGAGGTCGTGGGCGTTGGTGGCGAACACGGTGCCGGTGGCCGCGACGATGCCCGCCGCTGGAGTCGCGTCCGGGCGCAGTGCCGCGAGCAGCCGGTCCCGCATGGCCTCGGCGCTTTCCGCGCCGTCCAGCGGCGGCGCCGGCAGCCGGCTGAACCAGTACGTCTGCCCTTCCGGCGAGACCGCGTAGCCGAAGGCGCTGCGGCTGCCCCGGATCATCTCGATGCGCGCCGGCTCGTGCGGCGGCGCGGCGTGGTCGGCGTAGCCGTAGAAAACCTGCTGGCCCACGTAGCGCTTCGACACGGGGTCGACCAACGGGCGCACCGCCGAGTTCAGCCCGTCGGCGCCGAGGAGCAGATCCCCCGCGACCTCCCGGCCGTCGGCGAAGCGCGCCACCACTCGGTCGCCGTCCTGCTCGGCGCCGACGAACCGCGCGCCGTACTCGATGGGCAGACCTCGGCGATGGACCTCCACCCGCAGCGCCTCGCACAGCTCGGCGCGGCGCAGGCAGCGGAACTCACCATCCAATGTGGACACCGCAGCCTCGGTGCCGTCGCTGCCGGTGAGCCGCAGCGAGGTCAGCGGGAAACCCGCCGCCGGCACGACGCCGATCTGGCGCAACGCCAACAAACCGTTGGCCGCCACCGTCAGGAACGCCCCGATGTCCGCGCCGCTGTCCGGATGCGCCTCGTGCACGCTCACGCCGAACCCGGCCTTGGCCAGCGCCAGCGCGGCCGACGTGCCCGCGATCCCGCTCCCGACGACGACCACGCGCATGGCGACTCCCCAGCTGCCGACCCGACGATTGCTCGCTCGCGATCACCGTAGTCCAGCTCGGAGGACCGCCGTCGGGATCGCGCTCGGCCGAGAGCCCCGGCAAGCACGTCCACCACCGAGATCGGGCCGGTCGCCGACGCGCCGTCACTCGATTCCGGCGGCGTCCATGCCGCGGATCTCCTTCTTCAGGTCGTGGATCTCGTCGCGCAGCCGCGCCGCCAGCTCGAACTGCAGCTCGCGGGCCGCGTTCATCATCTGGTCGTTGAGCTGCTGCACCAGGTCCGCCAGCTCCGCGCGCGGCATCGACTTGATGTCGCGGTCCTCCAGCAGCCCGGCGCTGGCCACGGACTCCCCGGTCGGCTTCTTGCCGCGCGAGACGTTGCGGCCGGAACCGCCGACGGCCACCGACTCCTCGGTGTCCTCGGACTCGGAGTACACCCGGTCCAGGATGTCGGCGATCTTCTTGCGCAGCGGCTGCGGGTCGATGCCGTGCTCGTCGTTGTAGGCCATCTGCTTGGCGCGGCGCCGGTTGGTCTCGTCGATGGCGTGCCGCATCGAGTCGGTGATCCGGTCCGCGTACATGTGCACCTGGCCCGACACGTTCCGGGCCGCGCGGCCGATCGTCTGCACCAGGCTGGTGCCGGAGCGCAGGAAGCCCTCCTTGTCGGCATCCAGGATCGACACCAGCGAGACCTCCGGCAGGTCCAGGCCCTCGCGCAGCAGGTTGATGCCGATCAGCACGTCGTACTCGCCCAGGCGCAGCTGCCGCAGCAGCTCGACCCGCCGCAGCGTGTCCACCTCGGAGTGCAGGTACCGCACCCGGATGCCCAGTTCGAGCAGGTAGTCGGTGAGGTCCTCGGCCATCTTCTTGGTCAGCGTGGTGACCAGCACCCGCTCGTCGCGCTCGGCGCGCTCCCGGATCTCGTGCACCAGGTCGTCGATCTGACCCTCGGTGGGCTTGACGATCACCTCGGGGTCGATCAGCCCGGTCGGGCGGATCACCTGCTCCACGAACTCGCCGCCGGCCTGCGCCATCTCGTACGGACCTGGCGTCGCCGACAGGTACATCGTCTGGCCGATCCGATCGGAGAACTCCTCGAAGGTCAGCGGGCGGTTGTCCAGCGCGCTGGGCAGCCGGAAGCCGTGCTCGACCAGGGTCCGCTTGCGGGACGCGTCGCCCTCGTACATGCCGCCGATCTGCGGCACCGTGTAGTGCGACTCGTCGATGACCAGCAGGAAGTCGTCCGGGAAGTAGTCGATCAGCGTCGCCGGCGCCGACCCGGCGGGGCGGTCGTCGATGTGCCGGGAGTAGTTCTCGATGCCGGAGCAGAACCCGACCTGGCGCATCATCTCGATGTCGTACTGGGTGCGCATCCGCAGCCGCTGCGCCTCCAGCAGCTTGTTCTGCTTCTCCAGCAGGCCCAGCTGCTCCTCCAGCTCGGCCTCGATGCTGCGAATGGCCTTGTCCATCCGGTCCGGGCCGGCCACGTAGTGCGTCGCCGGGAAGATCCGCAGGTCGCGCACCTCGCGCACGACCTCGCCGGTCAGCGGGTGCAGGTAGTGCAGCCGGTCGATCTCGTCGCCGAAGAACTCCACGCGCACCGCGAGCTCCTCGTAGGCCGGGATGATCTCCACGGTGTCGCCGCGCACCCGGAACGTGCCGCGGGCGAACGCGATGTCGTTGCGGGTGTACTGGACGTCCACCAGCGCGCGCAGGAACACGTCGCGGTCGATCTCGCCGCCGACCTCCAGCGGGATGGCCCGGTCCAGGTACGACTGCGGGGTGCCCAGGCCGTAGATGCAGGACACCGACGAGACCACGACGCAGTCGCGGCGGCTGAGCAGGTTCGACGTGGCGGAGTGCCGCAGCCGCTCGACGTCCTCGTTGATCGACGAGTCCTTCTCGATGTAGGTGTCGGTCTGCGGGACGTAGGCCTCGGGCTGGTAGTAGTCGTAGTAGCTGACGAAGTACTCGACTGCGTTGTCCGGGAAGAAGCCGCGCAGCTCGTTGGCCATCTGAGCGGCCAGCGTCTTGTTCGGCTCCAGCACCAGGGTGGGCCGCTGGATGCGCTCGATCAGCCAGGCCGTGGTCGCCGACTTGCCCGTACCGGTGGCCCCGAGCAGCACGACGTCCTTCTCGCCGGAGTTGATCCGGCGCTCCAGGTCGGCGATCGCCTGCGGCTGGTCGCCGGCGGGCTGGTAGTCGCTGACCATGCGGAACCGGCTGTCGGCCCGCGGGATGTCGCTGACCGGCCGGAACTCGGAGCGGGCCAGTACGGGGTACTCAGTCGCGAATGCCACGACAACCAATGTACGAGCCCACCCCGACATCGTGTCGCGTCACGGGGTGCTCAAACGGCCACCAGGGCAGATAATGGATTGCGTCACCCCAGTGCAGGAGGTGGTGTGATGTCGAGCAGCGCACCGATCGCTGGGCATCCGGATCTCACCGAGATGCGCCTGCGCTACGAGCGGGCGGCGGAAACTCCGACCGCTCAGGTGGCGGACGGCTTCACCGTGCTCGGTGGCCTGTTCGTCGCATTGTCGCCGTGGATCACCGGCTTTCACGCAATGACGCCGTCGTTGACGCTGAACAACCTGGTCACCGGTCTGACCGCGACCGTTCTAGGGCTCTCGTTCGCGGCCGCCTACCACCGCACGCACGGCATCGCCTGGACCGTACCGGTGCTGGGTGTGTGGACGATCGTGGCCGTATTCATCATGAGCGGCACCGCCATCATGACCAGCAGCGTGCTGTGCAACGTGATCGGCGGAGCGGTCCTGATCCTCGCGGGTTTGGGCACGATGGCTCCGGCCTACGCCACCCGCGCGACGACCTGACCCCGACCGATCGGAGGTGAGGGAGCACAAGTGGTGAAGGAATAGCGGGCGCGACGACCTTCGGACGTCGCGCCCGCCCGCATACAGTGGCAGGGTGACCACGCAGCGCGAGATCGCCGAACAGCTCGGCCTGCCCGTTCACCCGCCGAAGGTCGAGGTCTTCGACCTCGTGGCGAACACCAACACCGACCCCAAGGGCCACGTGCGCCCCGTGACGCACTACGCGCGCGAGCCCTTCGGCCTCTACCTGGCCCGTCCGATGCCCGGGCATCCCCGCATCGCCGCCCTCGAATCCTGGCTGCTGCCCTCGCTGGGGCTGCGCGTGACCCGCTGGTACTGGCATCCGGGCCACGAAGACGACGTGGACTACTACATCGACGTGGCGGACGTCGAGCCGGGCGAACGGCAGTGGCGGACCGTCGACCACTACCTGGACATCGTGGTGCGGGACGGGCGCGCGGCGGAACTGCTGGACATCGATGAATTCGTGATCGCGGTGCGCGCGGAACTGCTCGATCCGGAAACCGCGGAACGCGCGATGCGCCGCGCCTGCGCCGCCGTCGACGGCCTCGCGAGGCACGGGTACGACCTGCCGAAGTGGTTGCGCGACAACGGGATCGAACTGTCGTGGCGTGGGCAACCCGTCCAAGATCCCGTACCGGACCAGCGGACGCTACCGCCATCCCGGTGATGATCCCGCCACGCACCGAATCGATATTCGACGAGCTCTGAAAAGTTACGTTAAAAACTGGTGCTGTCGATCTTTCAACGCTGTTTTCCCGTTACTGTCTGACGCCGTGAGCGCTGCGATTTCACCCCAACTGGTTGAAGTTATCGACGTCTTCAGCTCGCAGCGTAGGCAGTCGTCCGGTGTCGTCGCGCCGCTGGAGGTCTGCCACGTCGAGCGCTGGGGACTCTCGGTGGAATGCCCGACACCGGACGCGGCGGACCACGCCGCCGAGATCACCTGGCTGCTGCCCGATCTCGGGCTGCGGCTGACCCGCTACCGCCCGCGTCGCAGGCACTCCCGCCGCGGGCCGAGCCTGCTCACCGCGGTCCACATCGAGCGCGAAACCCGGTCGTGGACCACCACCGACCTGCTGCTCGGCCTGGAGGTCGGAGAGCACGGTCGGCCGCGGATCACGCGCGCGGCCGAGTTCGCCGCCGCTGTCGACAACGGCCTGATCCGGCTCAGCGAAGCCGACTACGCGCTGCGCACGGTGCACCGCACGCTCGACGAGGTGACCCGCCACCGGGACATCAACCAGTGGCTGGCCCACCGGGGCATCTTCGACATCTGGTGACCAGAACATGTTTCCAGGCTCGTTCTGCGTAGCGGTGCGGGTAGCGGCCCCCCTGCGGGAGTTACAGAGGCCTTCTCGGCTGTGGGATCCCCGATTTGTGTATGACCAAATACGCGGCATCGGGGCTGTCCTCGCGAGAAGACCTCTGAGAACCCGCGGCGGTGCCGGTTGCGTACGTGGGCTAAGCGGCTGCGCCGCTTCAAAGACAAGACCAGCGAGGTCCCAGCCAGTCTCCCCAGCACTCGTGAGCGTTTTGGAGTGCTCTAGCGCTCCAAAACGCTCACGATCCTTGGCTTGCAGAGGCACCGGTCAGCGGGGCGGGCCGCCGTCGAGGCGGATGAGGCGGCGCTCGACTGCCGCGCTCACCGCCGCCATCCGGCTGTCCACCCCGAGCTTCGAGTAGATGTGCACGAGGTGCGTCTTCACCGTCGCCTCGCTGATGAACAGCTTCTTCGCCAGCTCCTTGTTGCCCAGGCCCTGCGCCAGCAGCTCCAGGATCTCCACCTCCCGGGCGCTCAGCGACTGCTCCGGCGCGCGGCTGCGCTGCAGCAGCCGGGACGCGATCTCCGGCGAGAGCATGGTCTTGCCCTGCGCGGCCGCCCGGATCGCCTGGAACAGCTCCTCCGGCGGGCCCGCCTTGAGCAGGTAGCCGGTGGCGCCCGCGTCGATGGCGCGGGTGATGTCGGTGTCGGCGTCGTAGGTGGTCAGCACCAGCACCCGCGGCGGGGTGTCCAGCGCCAGCAGGCGCCGGGTCGCCTCCACGCCCTCGACGCCGTCGCCGAGCTGGAGGTCCATCAGCACCACGTCGGGCCGGAAGGCGTCCGCCTGCCGCACGGCCTCCACTGCGGTCGCGGCCTCGCCGACGACCTCGATGCCCGCATCCCCGGCGAGCAGCGCCTGCAGCCCGGCCCGCACCACCGGGTGGTCGTCGACCACCAGCACCCGCACCGCGTCCGTCACGAGATCCCTCCCACCGGCAACGTCGCCGCCACCGCCGTGCCCTCGCCGGGCCGGCTCTCCACCGCCAGCGTGCCGCCCGACTGCTCCACCCTCGCCCGCATCCCGGACAACCCGTAGCCGCGCCCGGTGCCGGGGCTCGGGGCGGCGGGGTCGAAACCGGTGCCGTCGTCGCGCACGTCCAACGTGACCTCATCGTCCAAATAGGACAACGTCACCCCGGCGATGCTCGCCGCGCTGTGCTCACGGACGTTGGCCAGCGCGCCCTGGGCGACCCGCAGCAGCACCGCGTCGTCGGCCGCCCTGGTCGGCAGCGGCTCGCCCACCACCTCGAAGCGGACCTCCACGCCCGACTCCGCCGCAGTCCGGTCGGCCAGCTCGCGCAGCGCCTCCGGCAGCGACTGCCGTTCGAGCGCGGCCGGCGCGAGCCCGCGCACGAACCGGCGGGCCTCGGCGAGGTTGTCCTCGGCGACCTCGCCCGCGCGCCGCACGTGCTCGTTGGTGTCGCCGCCGCGCTCCGCCGCCTGCAGCAGCATCCGGATGCTGGACAGGCCCTGGGCGATCGTGTCGTGTATCTCGCGGGCCAGCCGCTCGCGCTCCCAGCTGATGCCCGCCTCGCGCTGAACTTCGTCCAGTTCACCGCGCGTGCGCACGAGCTGGTCGATCAGCGCCTTGCGGCGTTCGCTCTCCCAGCGCAGCTCCAGGAACACCGCGGTGGCCATCGTCGCGACGGCCAGCGGCACCAGCACGTCGACGACCTCGAACTTCGGCGCCAGCCGCAGCTGCCCGAAGATCACCGTCGCGGTCAGCAGCACCACGGCGATGATCAGCGGCTTGGGCCGCAGCAGTCGCAAGCAGACGAAGAACAGCGGCACCGCGCACCAGCTGAAGCTCGGCGCCACCAGCACCAGCGCGCACCAAAGGGCGACCACCGCGGCCAGCCACAACTGCCGCACGCGCTTGCTCTGCCCCCAGAAGACCACACCGAGCACGTAGACCACGACCAGCGCCCCGGAAAGGCCCAGCAGCAGCGGGGTCACGCCCGCCAGGCCGTGCGCGGCGACGTAGCGCGACGCCGAAGACGCGAGCAGCACGAAGAAGCCCACGTGCATCGCGCGGTACAGCCAGCCTCCCGGCCGGAGGTCCTCGGTCAATGCGGTCCTCTCGTCGCGTCGAAGACACGAACCTAAACGGCGCGCTGCGAGCCCGCATCAATGGATCGGTTGATCCGGGATCCACCGGGCAAGGCCGTCGAACGATCCTTTCCGACGACGTCCGGAGCCCTCCTGCGACGGAAGCTCGAAGCACAAGCCAATCGGACCTAGGAGCGAACTCCGATGCAGTCCACCACCCGCAACCGCGCCATCGTCGGCACCCTGGTCGGCCTCGGCATCCTCGGCGGCGCCACCGGCCTGACCGTCGCGCAGGCCGACCCGGTCCAGCAGCAGGCCCCGCAGCGCCCGCCGGCCGCCGTCCTGCAGCAGCCGGTGCTGAGCATCGACGCCGCCACCAAGGCCGCGCAGGCCGCGCTCGACGCCGCCGAGGCCAAGGGCCAGCGCGTCACCGTGTCCATCGTGGACCGCGCGGGCAACGAGCGGGTGCGCCTGACCGGCGACGGCGCGGGCCCGCAGAGCGGCGAGTCGGCGAAGCGCAAGGCGTTCACCGCGGTCGCCTGGGGCCGCGCGACCTCCGAGCTGGGCAAGCAGGCCACCGGCGACGGCGCCACGCTGCGCGACATCCCGGGCACGCTGTTCCTCGGCGGCGGCGTCCCGGTGACCGCCGGCTCGCCGATCGCGGGCATCGGCGTGGCCGGTGCGCCCAGCGGGGACCTGGACGAGGAGTTCGCCCGCGCCGGGCTGCAGGCCATCCAGGCCGAGCTGCGGTAACACCCCCGGGCCGGTCCCCGGTGTCGCCGGGGACCGGCCATCACCCGAGCAGGAGGACCCGATGAGGACCGCGCACACCGGCGCGATCGGTCGACGAGTGGCGGTCGGGATGTTCGCCGCGATCGCGCTCGCCGCCTGCGCCCCGGCCGAGCCGCCGACGGCACCAGCGACTCCCCCGCCGCCCGCGGCACACCAACAGCCCGCCCCCGAGCAGCACGCGCCCAACCCCGCGGCGGATCAACAGCTGCTGAGCGCCGCCGACGACGGCGATCTCGAGCAGGTGCGCGTCGCGCTCACCGCCGGGGCCAACGTCGAAGCCCGCGACGAGCGCGAGCGCACTCCGCTGCTGCTGGCCGCGCTCGCCGATCACGTCGACGTCGCCCGCGAACTGGTCAAGGCCGGTGCCGATCCGGACGCGCAGGACGACCGCCGCGACAGCGCCTTCCTGGTCACCGGCGTGACCGGCAGCGTCGCCATGCTCGAAGCTCTGCTGCCCGCCAACCCGGACTTCACGGTGACCAACCGCTTCGGCGGCATCGCGATCATCCCGGCCAGCGAGCGCGGCCACGTCGACTACGTGCGCGCAGCGGCCCGCGCCGGCCTGAACGTCGACCACGTCAACCAGCTCGGCTGGACTGCGCTGCTCGAAGCAGTGATCCTCGGCGACGGAAGCCGCCCGTACCAGGAGATCGTGCAGATCCTCCTCGACGCGGGAGCGGACGCGAACATCCCCGACCACGACGGCGTCACGGCGCTCCGGCACGCCGAGAACCACGGCTACGCCAAGATCGCCGAGATCCTCCGCTCCGCGACCTGAGGCGAGCTCAGCCGGCCCAGCCGGTGTGCTCGGCCCACTGCCATGCCCTGGGGAGCGCCTCCGCGAACCAGGGTTCCTTGGCGTCCGCGTAGGCGCCGTGGTCCGGGTCGGCGGCGTGCTCCGCCGCCACCTTCCGCTTGAGCGCGAGGTATTCGTCGCGGGCGGCTTCGTCGGCGCGCAGCCACGCCGGGAACAGCAGGGCGACGCGCTGACCCGGCGTTCCGTCGACCCGGACGTGCAAGTTCGCGTAGCGGCCTGGGTCGGCCGACACGTGGATCCGCTTCTCCCAGAGCGCCGGATCGGGCGCGAAGGTGTGCGGGGTGTCGCCGAGGATGCCCGGCAGCACCGGGAAACCGGCGTCGCCCAGCGGCCCGGCGAGCGCATCCGCGTCGGCCAGCGACCGGACCGTCAGCTGCAGGTCGATGATGTCCTTCGCGGGCAGGCCGGGCACCGAGGTGGAGCCGACGTGGTCGACCCGCACGGCCTTGTCGCCCGCCGCCCGCTCGATCCGGGCGATCAGCCGCCGCGCCTGCCGCGGCCAATCCGGATCCGGATCGACCAGCTCGGGCGACCGCTTCGGCGGGCGGCGGCGCAGCCGCACGTTCTCCTCGAACGGCACCAACCGGTCCCGCCACAGCGCATCGACCTGGGCGTGCACGGCATCGACCGAACCGCTGTTGTCCAGCCACACGTCCGCGACCTCGCGCCGCTGCTCGGTGGTGGCCTGCGCGGCGATGCGGGCGCGGGCGTCGTCCTCCGACAGACCGCGGTCGATCAGCCGCCGCACCCGGTCGGGCTCCGGCGCATCGACGATGACCACCAGGTGGTAGTTCGGCGCGTAGCCGACCTCGACGAGCAGCGGCACGTCGTGCACCACGACCGCGTCGGCGGGCGCCTGCGCCATCCGCTCGGCCGTCAGGTCGCGGATCTTGGGGTGCGTGATCGCGTTGAGGTCCGCGCGCGCTTCGTCGTCGCCGAAGACCTTGCCCGCCAACGCCGGGCGGTTCAGCGCGCCGTCGGCGTCCAGGATGTCCTCACCGAACCGCTCGACGAGTTCGGCCAGCCCCGGTGTGCCGGGCTGCACCACCTCGCGGGCCAGCGCGTCGGCGTCGATGAGCACGGCGCCGCGCTCCACCAACCGCCGGGCCACCGTCGACTTGCCGGACCCGATTCCACCGCTCAGTCCCACCCGCAACACGAAACCCATCTTGCCAGCCCACCGGGACCGAGCGGGCCGAAGGTGTGCAGCGAACGGCCTGTCCGCCTCGACAGACGAGACGAACAGGCCGTTCACCTCGACAACTCCAGGGAACGCGCCGCGGGTTCCGGAAAAGAAGCACGGCCCCGCACCTCGGAAGGTGCGGGGCCGTGGTGTTGCCTCAGCCGCTAGGCGTCAGGCTCACGCGCCGCCGGAGAGCTTCTCCCGCAGCGCCGCCAGCTGCGCGTCGCTGGCCAGCGAGCCGCTGTCCTGCTCGTCGCTCGAAGCCGACGAGTAGTTGCCGCCACCGCTGGCCGGCTCCTCGCCGCCACCGGCCGCGGCGGCCGCAGCGGCCTCCGCGTCGGCCTGGCGGGCCTTGACGATCTGGGCGATGTGCTTCTCGTAGCGCGTGTGGGCCTCGGCGTACTGCCGCTCCCATTCCTCACGCTGCTTCTCGTAGCCCTCGGTCCACTCCTGGGTCTCCACGTCGAAGCCCTCGGGGTAGATGTAGTTGCCCTCGTTGTCGTACTCGGCCGCCATCCCGTACTGGGTGGGGTCGAACTCCGAGTCGGGGCTGAAGCCCTCGTTGGCCTGCTTCAGCGACAGCGAGATCCGGCGACGCTCCAGGTCGATGTCGATGACCTTGATCATCACCTCGTCGCCGACCTGGACGACCTGCTCCGGGATCTCCACGTGGCGCTCGGCCAGCTCGGAGATGTGGACCAGACCCTCGATGCCCTCGTCGACGCGGACGAACGCACCGAACGGCACCAGCTTGGTGACCTTGCCCGGCACGATCTGGCCGATCGCGTGGGTGCGGGCGAACTGGCGCCACGGGTCTTCCTGGGTGGCCTTCAGCGACAGCGAGACGCGCTCGCGGTCCATGTCCACGTCGAGGACCTCGACGGTGACTTCCTGGCCGACCTCGACGACCTCGCTCGGGTGGTCGATGTGCTTCCAGGACAGCTCCGAGACGTGCACCAGACCGTCAACCCCACCGAGGTCGACGAACGCACCGAAGTTGACGATGGAGGACACGACGCCCTTGCGGACCTGGCCCTTCTGCAGCTGGTTGAGGAACTCGCTGCGGACCTCGGACTGGGTCTGCTCCAGCCAGGCGCGGCGGGACAGGACCACGTTGTTGCGGTTCTTGTCCAGCTCGATGATCTTGGCCTCGAGCTCGCGGCCCACGTAGGGCTGCAGGTCGCGGACGCGGCGCATCTCGACCAGCGAGGCCGGCAGGAAGCCGCGCAGCCCGATGTCGAGGATGAGGCCGCCCTTGACGACCTCGATGACGGTGCCGCGCACGGGCTCGTCCTTCTCCTTGAGCTCCTCGATGGTGCCCCAGGCGCGCTCGTACTGGGCGCGCTTCTTGGAGAGGATCAGCCGGCCTTCCTTGTCCTCCTTCTGGAGAACAAGCGCCTCGACGAAGTCGCCGACGGTGACGACCTCGGCGGGGTCGACGTCGTGCTTGATCGACAGCTCGCGGGAGGGGATGACGCCCTCGGTCTTGTAGCCGATGTCAAGCAGCACCTCGTCGCGATCGACCTTGACGATGGTGCCCTCAACAATGTCCCCATCGTTGAAGTACTTGATGGTCTGGTCGACGGCGGCGAGGAAGTCCTCCTCCGTCCCGACGTCGTTCACTGCGACCTGCGGCTTGGTGGCGGCTGCAGTCGGGACGGTGGTGGTGTCGGTGGACATCAGGTGGGTTGCTCCGGTACGGATAGTTTGGTCGCTGGATCTACGTTGTTGCCGCGCCCCGGGCCGGGACCAGTGACTCGCTGGACCAGCGAGATCCCGCTCCATAGACCGTCCCTCACCACCGGTGCGACCCGGTAGCCGGAACCGTCGACGGAAGACCCACGACGCGGGCGGTATCGTACGCGCTTTCTCGATCGTCGGGCAAACCGCGGTACACCCGAACGACCGACCGGTCCCGGGCGAGGAGAATGCCCCACGTCCGAGCAATACCCGATATCGGCGGGGAGAACCCTTGGCACGAGCCGATGACCCGGAACACGACGAGCTCCAGAGTAGCTCCGCGGAGCGGCTGTTGGGCACAACGGGTGTGAGCAAACGCACTGTCGACGCGGCGGAATCGCGGGGCGCGAGCCGGCTGTGGTGGGACGCCGACGCCGACGACTACCAAGCCGAGCACGGCGCGTTCCTCGGCGACAGCGATTTCATGTGGTGCCCGGAGCGGTTGCGCGAGGCCGACGCCGGGCTGCTCGGCGACGTCCGCGGCAAGCGGGTGCTGGAGGTCGGCTGCGGCGCGGCGTCGTGCTCGCGGTGGCTGGCCGACCAGGGCGCGCACCCGGTGGGGCTGGACATCTCGGCCGGGATGCTGCGGCACGCGGTCGCGGGCGGCGAGCGCAGCGGGACCGCGGTGCCGCTGGTGCAGGCGAGCGCGGATTGCCTGCCGTTCGCCGACGCCTCCTTCGACCTGGCCTGCTCGGCGTTCGGCGGGGTGCCGTTCGTGGCCGATGTCGGGGCGGTGTTCCGGGAGGTCGCGCGGGTGCTGCGGCCGGGCGGCCGGTGGGTCTTCGCCGTGACGCACCCGATGCGGTGGATCTTCCCCGACGATCCGGGGCCGACCGGGCTGACCGCCACGCACTCCTACTTCGACCGCACGCCGTACCTGGAGGTCGACGACGCGGATCGGGCCACCTACGTCGAGCACCACCGCACCCTCGGCGATTTCGTCCGGGAGCTGGCCGGCGCCGGATTGCGCCTGGTCGACCTGATCGAGCCGGAGTGGCCGGCGGGGCACACCCAGACCTGGGGGCAGTGGAGCCCCCTGCGCGGCCGCCTGTTCCCCGGCACCGCGATCTTCGTCTGCCACCGCTGAGGGAGAATATTTCCAGGCTCGTTTTGCGTGGCGGTGCGAGTTGCGAGGGCGGGCTAAGCGCCTTCGGCGCTTCAAGAACAAATACCCGAGTCAACAGTCGAGACAGCGCTGAGGGGAAGTCGTGGCGACTGCACAGGAGTTGATGCGGGCGCAGCTCGCGCGGTTCGCCGCGCTGGACCCGCAGCTGCCCGACGCCCACCAGCTGCCGGCCGGCGCCGAGGCGATCGTGGCCCGGATCCCCGGCGGCGGCACGGTCGCCGGGCTCGCCGCGCGGAACTCGAGCCCGCCGGGGTCCGCGCAGAGCCTCTGGCAGGCCGGCGAGGTCTTCGAGCTCTTCCCGATCCTCGGCGAGCAGCCCCACGCCGGCATGGACGCGCTGCTGCACACCTGGCGCGAGTGGCTGGCGACGCAGGCGCCGGGGCCCAACTCGGCCTGCACGGTCGTGTGGCCGAGCCGGGACGTCGAGGCGACCAGGGCGTTGCTGGATCACGGTTTCCTGCCGCTGGCCTGCCTCGCCGTGCGCCCCACCTCGCCGGTTGCATATACGAAACTGTCTGGTACCGTAAACATACGTCGCGCCGGACCGGCCGACCTCGACGCCGTCGTCGAACTCACCCTCAGCGAGCTCGAATACGCTGCCATGGTCGGCACGTCGACGTACCGACCAGACGCTCCGCAGCTGAAGCGGACCGCTGCGCACGTGCGCCTGCACTCCAGCGATCCGGTGTGGCTGGCGGAGCAGGACGGGACGCCGGTCGCGGTCGCGGAGTGCGGCTGGGTCGACACCGCCAAGTCACCCGGTGGCTCCCGGCTCAGGCCCGGCACGTGGGCGTACGTCAACTGCGTGTCGGTGCAGGAGAAACTCCGCGGCACCGGCGTCGGCCAGCAGCTGATGGCCACGGCTCACAACGAGTTCGCGCGTGCCGGAGCCGTCGGCAGCTTCCTGTACTACAACCCGCCCAACCCGTTGTCCTCGGTGTTCTGGCCCCGCCAGGGCTACCGGCCGCTGTGGACGATGTGGGAGGTGCGTCCGGCCACCGCGCTGCGCTGAGGCTCGCGCGGCCGGCGCACCGGTCGTGAAAGTCGAGGAGACTGCGTGGAGATCGTCGCCACCGGCGTCGAGGTCATCGGAGCGCACGGGACGCTGCTGGCGCCCACTTCGCTGCGTGCCCGGACCGGGCAGGTCCTGCTGGTCACGGGCGACCCGAACTCCGGCCGCACCGCGCTGGCCCTGGCCCTCTCCGGTCGGCTGCGCCCCACCCGCGGCACCGTGCGCCTGGACGGCGCCATCGACGCGAGCGCGCTGCGGCGCAGCGTCGCGGTCGTCGACGCGCCGCAGATCACCGAGCCCGACGACGCGCTGGCGGTGCGCGACGTCGTCGCCGAAGGCCTGAGCCTGGCGGGCCGCAGATCCGGCCGCCGCCGGGCCCGGGACTGGCTGTCGGCCCGGGACTGGCTCCCCGAAGGCTCCGGCGAGCGGCGCTTCGAGCACCTGGCCGGGTACGAACGCACCCGGCTGCTGACCGAACTCGCCTGCGAGGGCCGCGCCACCAAGGCCCTGGTGCTGGACTGCCCCGACCGCCACGGCGGCGACCCCACGGGCTGGTACTCCCTCGCCGCCCGCCAAGCCGAGCGCGGCCTGGCCGTGATCGCGCTCTGCTCCCCGCACTCCGCCGACAAGCTGGGCATCCCGCCCGCCCGCGTCGGCACGGACAACCCCGAACAGTCCACTCTGGATTCTGCTGAAGGTCTGCGATGACTACATTCCGGCTCGCCGCCACCGAGCTGCGCCGCCTCACTTCGGGCAAACTGCCCAAGCTCGCGCTGCTCGCGGTCACCCTGGTGCCGCTGCTGTACGGCGCGATGTACATCTACGCGAACTGGGACCCCTACGGGAAGCTCGACTCGGTGCCCGCGGCCGTGGTCGTCGAAGACGCCGGCGCGCAGCGCGAGGACGGCACGCGGCTGGACGCCGGCCAGGACGTCTACCAGGAGCTCCTGGATTCCGGCACCTTCGACTGGACCCGCACCGACGCGCAGGAGGCGCAGGACGGCGTCGCCAGCGGCCGGTACACGTTCGCGCTGGTGGTGCCGAAGGACTTCTCCGGGGCACTGGTCTCCCCCGCCGACTTCGAGCCGCGGCAGGCGAAGCTGCAGCTGATCACCAACGACGCCAACAACTACCTGGTCGGCACCATCGCCGACAAGGTGGCCTCCGAGGTGCGCAAGGGGGTCGCGGCCAGCGCCGGGACCGAGGCGGCGAACCAGTTCCTGCTCGGGTTCAGCACCGTGCACGACAAGACCGCGGAGGCCGCCGACGGCGCGGGCCAGCTCGCCGACGGCGCGGGCCAGCTCCGCGACGGGCTCGGGGAAGCCCGGCAGGGCACCGACCAGCTGGCGTCCGGCGCGCACCAGCTCGTCGACGGCCAGACCAAGCTCGCCGACGGCGCCGACCGGCTCGGCGACGGCACGCAGCAGCTGCGCAGCGGCCTCACCGAACTGCAGCGGTCGACCGCGCCGCTGCCGGAGCAGACCGCCAAGCTGGCCGACGGCGCAGCGCAGGTCGCCGCCGGCAACGAGCAGCTCGCCTCCAAGGCGGAGACGCTCGGCGGGCTCTCGCAGGAGATCGTCGACAACCTCAGCTCGACCAAGAAGGACATCGCCGACCAGCTCCGCAAGAACGGGGTGGACGAGGACGCGGTGCAGCGCATCGTCGCGGGCATCGACGAGCTCAACAAGCCCATCACCGACGCCAACGGCAAGGTGCAGACGCAGGTCGGCCAGTTGCGGAAGCTCGCCGACGGCTCCCAGCAGGTCGCCGACGGCAACCGCGCGCTGGCCAACGCGATGCCGACGATGACCAACGGCATCGGACGCCTCGCCGACGGTGCCGTCCAGGTCGACAACGGCGCGCAGCAGCTCCGGTCCGGTGAGCAGCAAGCGCTGGCGGGCACCAAGCAGCTCAGCAGCGGTGCGGACCAGCTCGCGGGCGGCACCAAGCAGCTCTCCGACGGCTCCGGCGAGCTCGCGGACGGTTCGAGCACGCTCGCGACGAAGCTGGGCGAGGGCCTGAACGAGATCCCGAACCCCGACGAGGACACCCGCAACGCCACCGCCGACACCATCGGCGACCCGGTCGCCATCGACACCATGGCCCAGGTCAAGGCCGGCACGTACGGGGCCGGGCTGGCACCGTTCTTCATGGGCCTGGCGCTGTGGATCGGCGGTTTCGTGCTGTTCCTGCTGATGCGCCCGCTGTCCAGCCGCGCGCTCGCCGCCGGGGTCGCGCCCTGGCGGGTCGCGATCGGCGGCTGGCTGCCCGCGGCGATCGTCGGGTTCGTGCAGGCCGTGCTGCTCTACCTGGTCGTGGTCTTCGGGGTGGGCGTGCAGCCGGCGCACACCTGGTGGACGCTCGGATTCCTGATCCTCACGTCGTTCGCCTTCACCGCGGTGGTGCACGCGCTCAACGCGGCGTTCGGGCCGAAGGGCAAGTTCATCGCCCTGGTCATCCTGGTGCTGCAGCTGGTCACCGCGGGCGGCACGTTCCCGTGGCAGACGATCCCGGAGCCGCTGCACCCGCTGCACCAGGTGCTGCCGCTGGGCTACGTCGTCAACGGCCTGCGCCACCTGCTCTACGGCGGGGCGGGCACGGCGGCGGCGACGACCGCGGCCGGTGTCCTGCTGTGCTACCTGGTGGCGTCGCTGCTGCTGAGCACGATCGCGGCCTGGCGCCAGCGGGTCTGGACGCCCACCCGCCTCAAACCCGAACTGTCCCTCTGAGCTTGTTGTTTCCAGACTTGCTTTGCGTGGCGGGGAGGGTGGCGATTTCGCGCGAAATCGCCACCCTCTCCGCACGTCGAGGGTTGATTTCGCGCGAAATCGACCCTCGACGTTCCAGGCGGCGCCGGGGCGCTGATCAGGTCAGCGGGATCGCGACCTCCATGCCGACCGCGTCGCCGGTCTCGTCGAGCCGCCCGACCTGGCGCATCGCCGCGAGGTCCAGGTCGGCGCCGCGCCGCTCGGCCTCGGCCAGCAGCGCGACGACGGCGGGATGCACCGCCGAGTCGATGACCGCCACGCCGTCGTCGTGCCGCCAGCCCACCACGAGCTCCGGCCCCGCCCGGACCTCGCCGCGCACGACCGCCAGCCCCGGGACCCCCCCAGTCCGCGGGCATCGGCCGAGCGACCGGCCAGCAGCACAGCAGCTCGACGTCGTCCTCAGTGGAACCGGCGCGGATCGACGACCAGAACGGGCCGACCGGCGCGTTGTCCGCCGCCGCCAACGCCTCCCACAACGCGCCGAAGGCGGCGTTCGCCTGCTCGTCGGTCAACTCCTCGTCGGCTCCGTCGGAGACCGGCAGCGCCACACCCACCCAGTGCTGCGCGCCGGCCCGCCGCTCCTGGATCTCCCAGTCCGGCGCGTCGCCGTCGAGCAACGCCGTCGCCGCCTCCAGCGCGGCGTCCTGCCGCCGCCGCTGCTCGGCCAGCCGGGCCCGGTGCTCTTCGAGCACCTCGACCGCCTCGCGCCGACCGAGCAGCGCACGCTCGGCCTCCGCCAGCCCGATGTCGGCCGCGCGCAACGCCTTCAGCCGGATCGCCATCTCCAGCTGACCCGCCGAGTAGCGCCGGTAGTTCGACCACGGATCGACCGCGGCGGGCTTCAGCAGCCCCTGCTTGTCGTACAGCCGCAACGCCTTCGCGCTCAAACCGGTCAACTGCGCGAAATCCCCAATACCGAGCATGCGTCCAGTCTGGACCTTGCCCCGGGGACAGAGTCCAGCCTCGTCAGTTCGGCCAGGCGAGGGCATCGTCGGTGCGGCGCGACGCGCCCCGCGACCGGTCGACGCCGGGCTTGCCCCACTGGCTCGACCCGGTGAGGAAGATCCGACGGGTGCACAGCAGATCCCGCAGCGTCACCAGCACGCACATCTCGTAGACGGCGCGTTCGATGCGCCCTTCCTGATCCGCCACGGCGTCCTGCCACTCCTCCGGAACCACGTCGTCCACTGGGATGTCTCCGGGTGAGTCGTAGAAGCGGCCGGTGCCCCAGGACGCGGTGTAGTCGCTGACCAGCTCGCCGAGCGCCGCCATGATCGGCCAGCAGCCGACGTCCCGGCAGCGGAACTCCAGGCCCTCCAGCACCAGCCGGAGAACCTGTTGGTAGTGCGCGGAATACGCGCCCCGCAACACCGTGCGCTTGCGCCGGCTGCGCACGGCTTCGCGGGCGTCGCTGTCGCGCGTCAGCTGCCTGAGCAGCTTCTCGCCGGCGATCGGGTACAGAACCGCTCGCACGGTGTCGTCGGGACGATCCAGGGCAGCCTGGGCTAGCTCGACCAGGAGCAGCTCCCGCGCCTGCGCGTGCGACGTGGCTTCGGCGGCGACGTCGAGCCGCTGCTCCACCCGCTGCCGGAGTTGTTGCAGCAGGCCGACCAGCACCCGCCCGAGCAGATCGGTGATCTCCTTGCGGCGCACGGAACACAGCGCACCCAGCAACGTCACCCGCACCGCCCGCGGCTGCGACCGCAGTTCGTCGTGGTGCGCGCGGGCCGCCCGCACGCACCACGCCTCCACCAGTTCCGCCGGAACGTCGTCGAAGAGCTCCGCCGGAAGCCGGAGCGCCTGCACCACGGCCTGCTTGTCGACCTCCTTCAGGAGTGCGCCCAGCCAGACCTGGCTCGCGGTGTTCTCCTCCAGGTCGACCAGCAGCTCGGACGGCAACCCCAGCGCCTGCAACGACATCAGGCTGTCGATCTCCAGCAGGAGTTCCCGCAGGTCGATCCGGCCCACCTCGGACCGCAGCTCGGCCAGCGACCACTCGGGATGCTCCGGGGGATCCGCCAGCAGCACCTCCAACTGGTCCGCCGAGTCGCCCATGCGAACGGCCACGCGGTGGCAGAGCAGCCTTTCGAAGTCCTGTAAGACCCGGCTCGCCACCTCCCGGGCCTGGTCGGGCCCGGGAGGCTCGACCTCCGTCGCGCGGCAGTGCGCGACCAGCGCGGTAGCGAGCTCGTCTCGGCCCCGCCCTGGACGGACGGTCTCGTCCGTCAGCCACGCCAGCCACTGCCGCTCGTCGCCCAGGCCCACCGGGCATCTGAGCGCATCCACTATCTGCCCCGTCAGGAGCTCAACTGTGTCCCTCGTGAAAACCGAGGTCGAATGCACTTTCACAACCCCGCCCCATGCCCGTGCCCCCAGCACGGATCTTGCCCCGTTGCGCGCAAAGGTAGCGCCAACGCCGACGCCACGATCGAGCGATCACTACACGCCTGGCGGGCGGGGGGCAGGAAGGGGTGCTACTCGGCCGCGGTTTCCTCGGCGGCGTCGTCGTAGCGGGCGATCTCGATCAGGTTGCCGTCCGGATCGCGCAGGTAGAGCGAGGTGATCGGGCCCTCCGCGCCGATCCGGCTGACCGGGCCCTCCTCGATGCGCACCTCGTTCGCGCGCAGGTGCTCCTGCACCTCGGCGAGCGGGTTGGGCGTGACGAAGCACAGGTTCGCCGAGCCGGGCACTGGGTGCGTCGCGGTCGGCTCCACCAGTTCGCTCGCGGCGTGCAGCTTGATCGTCTGCCTGCCGAAGCTCACGGCGCGCCGCTCACCGGGGAACTCCACCGGCGTCATGCCGAGGATCTGCTCGTAGAACTCCACTGCCCGATCGACATCGGCGACGGTGAGGACCAGGTGGTCCACTCTGTCGATGCTGATCATGCTCCTCCTCGGGGTTGGCGCGGATGGCCGCGCCCGACCGACGCCCGGTCCGCACGTGTCCGGCAACGCGCGTACGGCAGGCTATCCGCACCGATTCGACGGGGGGTCGGGCGGGGCCACCGACGGTGACATCCGCCATTCAAAGGGGATGCGCCGCACCGACTCCGGCGAGTGATCACTTCGTGACAGCGCCGAAACGCGAACTCAACGAGTGACGGCCGTCATCCGGGCATGCCTCAGTGCGCGGCGGCGTCCCAGGAGCGGCCGACGCCGACCGAGACCTCCAGCGGCACGTCCAGCTCGTAGGCCGAGCCCATCTGCTCGCGCACCAGCTTCTCCACCTCGTCCCGCTCGCCATCGGCGACCTCGATGATCAGTTCGTCGTGCACCTGCAGCAGCATCCGCGACCGCATGCCGCTGTCCTGCAACGCGCGGTGCACGCCCAGCATCGCGACCTTGATGATGTCGGCCGCGCTGCCCTGGATCGGCGCGTTGAGCGCCATCCGCTCGGCCATCTCCCGCCGCTGCCGGTTGTCGCTGGTCAGGTCCGGCAGGTAGCGGCGGCGCCCCAGGATCGTCGACGTGTAACCGTCCTTGCGCGCCTGGTCGACGACCTCCCGCAGGTAGTCGCGGACCCGGCCGAACCGGGCGAAGTACGCGTCCATCTGCGCCTTGGCGTCCTCGGCGGAGATCCGCAACTGCTGCGCCAGCCCGTACGCCGACAGGCCGTAGGCCAGGCCGTAGGACATCGCCTTGACCCGGCGGCGCAGCTCCTGGTCGACCTCGTCGATCGGCACCCCGAACGCCTTGGACGCGACGTAGTTGTGCAGGTCCTCGCCGGTGCGGAACGCCTCGATGAGCCCCGCGTCGCCGGAGAGGTGCGCCATGATGCGCATCTCGATCTGGCTGTAGTCGGCGGTCATCAGTTCCGCGTACCCGTCGCCGACCACGAAGACCTCCCGGATCCGGCGGCCCTCCTCGGTGCGGATCGGGATGTTCTGCAGGTTCGGGTCCGTCGAGGACAGCCGGCCGGTGGCGGCGATGGTCTGGTTCAGCGTCGTGTGGATCCGCCCGTCGTCCGAAATGGACTTCACCAGGCCGTCCACAGTGGTCTTCAACCGGGTGGCGTCGCGGTGCTCCAGCAGGTGCTGCAGGAACGGGTGCTCGGTCTTCTCGTACAGCGACTGCAGCGCCTCGGCGTCGGTGGTGTAGCCGGTCTTGGTGCGCTTGGTCTTCGGCATGTTCAGCTCGTCGAAGAGCACCACCTGCAGCTGCTTCGGCGACCCGAGGTTGATCTCCTTGCCGATCACGCCATAAGCGTCCTGCGCCGCCTGCTTGACGCGCGCGGCGAAGCGCGCACCCAGCTCGGCGAGCTGCTCGGCGTCGACCGCGATGCCGGCGCCCTCCAGCTCGCCGAGCACCACCAGCAGCGGCAGCTCCAGGTCGGTGAGCAGCGCGCGGCTGTCGATGCGGTCCAGCTCCGCGTCCAGCGCGTCGGCCAGCTCCGCCACCGCGCGCGCCTTCACCAGCTCGGTCGAGGCGGCCTTCTCCTTGGTCTCCGCCTCGTCCTCCAGCAGCGACAGCTGCCCGTCGTCGTCGCCCTGCTCCGCGCGCAGCTCGCGCTGCAGGTAGCGGACCACCAGGTCCGGCAGCTCGAAGGACCGCTGCCCGGGCCGCACCAGGTACGCGGCCAGCGCGGTGTCGCTGGTCAGGCCCGCCACCGTCCAGCCGCGGTCGCGGATGGCGTGCAGCGGCCCCTTGACGTCGTGCCCCGCCTTCGTCGTCGCCGGGTCGGCCAGCCAGGCCGCCAGCGCCTGCTCGTCCTCCAGGGTCAGGGCGGCGACGTCGACGAACACGCCCGCGCCGTCGGCGGTGGCCAGCGCGACGCCGGTCAGGTCGCCGTGACCACGGGCCCACTCGCCGGTGCACGCCAGCCCGACCCGGTTGCCGTTGCGGGCGTGCTTGTCCAGCCACCCGGCCAGCTGGCCGGGCTGCACGACGCCGCCGGAGATCTCGAAGCCCTCCTCGACCTCGGGCTCGGCGCTGGAGAGCGTCGCGAACAGCCGGTCGCGCAGCACCCGGAACTCCAGGTCGTCGAACAGCCGGTGCACCGCGTCGCGGTCCCAGGCCCGCACCGCCAGGTCCGGCGGCGCCAGCTCCAGCTCGACGTCGCGGACCAGCTCGGTCAGCTGCCGGTTGAGCAGCACCGACGACAGGTGCTCGCGCAGCGAGTCGCCGACCTTGCCCTTGACCTCGTCGACCCGGTCCACCAGGTCGGCCAGCGAGCCGAACTGCTGGATCCACTTGGTGACGGTCTTCTCCCCCACGCCCGGGATCTTCGGCAGGTTGTCCGACGGGTCGCCGCGCAGCGCCGCGAAGTCCGGGTACTGCTGCGGCGTCAGGCCGTACTTGTCCTCGACGGCCTGCGGCGTGAAGCGGGTGAGCTCCGAGACGCCCTTCGTCGGGTACAGCACAGTCACGTCGTCGGTGACCAGCTGCAGCGCGTCCCGGTCGCCGGTGCAGATGGCGACCTTGAAGTCCGCCGTGGTGGCCTGGGTGGTCAGCGTCGCGATGACGTCGTCGGCCTCGAAGTTCTCCTTGCTCAGCACCGGGATGTTCAGCGCGGCGAGGACGTCCTGGATCAGGCTGACCTGGCCGCGGAACTCGTCCGGGGTGGCGCTGCGGTTGGCCTTGTACTCGGTGAAGGCCTCGCTGCGGAAGGTCTTGCGGGAGACGTCGAAGGCGACCGCGAGGTGCGTGGGCTGCTCGTCGCGGAGCAGGTTGATCAGCATCGAGGTGAAGCCGTAGACCGCGTTGGTGTGCTGGCCCGTGCCGGTCTGGAAGTTCTCCTTCGGCAGGGCGTAGAAGGCGCGGTAGGCCATCGAGTGGCCGTCGATGAGCAGCAGGCGTCGGTCCTCGGAATGCATCACGGCGGCGAGTCTAGGCTGAAGCTCTGACAGCTTGTACCGGAGGCGACAGGAGGACCCAGGCGTGGCTGCGCTCAACGACGGCAATGCTGTGACCAGCGAGAACGACCGGTTGAACCGGGTGTTGACGGCCGCCGAGGAGCAACTCACCGCGCTGATGGGCATCGAAATCGTCGATTGGGCCCCCGATCGGGTGGTCGGCACCATGCCGGTCGCCGGCAACCGCCAGCCCTACGGGCTGCTGCACGGCGGCGCGAACGCGGTGCTGGCGGAGACCGTGGGCTCCATCGCCGCCGCGCTGCACGCGGGCGACGAGCGGATCGCGGTGGGCCTGGAGCTGACCTGCACGCACCACCGCGCGGTCACCGAGGGCGTGGTCACCGGCATCGCCACGCCGGTGCACCTGGGCCGCGCGACGGCGACCTACGACATCGTGATCACCGATGAGAAGGACCGGCGGACCTGTTCGGCGCGCTTGACCTGCGTCCTGCGCGACCAGCCCCCGGGGCAGTAAGCCCAGCGGGAAAGCACGGGGCCGTGAGTCCTTTGAGCTGCTATGGCAACCCAAGGGACTCACGGCCCCGGAAGCAAGCCCCTGTTACGACAGGTTCTCCAGCACCGCCTGGGCGACGGCCTTCATCGTGGTGCGGCGGTCCATCGCGGTCCGCTGCAGCCAGCGGAACGACTCCGGCTCGGAGAGGTTGTGCTTGTTCATCAGCAGGCCCTTGGCCCGCTCGATGGTCTTGCGCGCCTCGAGGCGTTCGGTCAGGTCGGCGACCTCGGCCTCCAGCGCCTGCACCTCGGTGAACCGGGACACCGCGAGCTCGATGGCCGGCACCAGGTCGCGCTTGGCGAACGGCTTGACCAGGTAGGCCATCGCGCCCGCGTCCCGCGCCCGCTCGACGAGGTCGCGCTGGCTGAACGCGGTCAGGATCACCACCGGCGCGATCCGCTCACCGGCGATGTTGGACGCGGCCTCGATGCCGTCCATCTTCGGCATCTTGACGTCCAGGATCACCAGATCGGGGCGCAGCTCCTCGGCGAGCCGGACGGCCTCCTGCCCGTCCCCCGCCTCCCCGACGACCTGGTAACCCTCTTCGCGGAGCATCTCCACCAGGTCGAGCCTGATCAACGCCTCGTCCTCGGCCACGAGTACGCGACGTTCGACGGGCTTGGCCTCGCGTGTGTCCTCGGCAGCCGGCGTCGTCACCGGGATCCTCCAAAAATCGGGTCCACCGATGCGGTCTGCATCGGGAAACCGCAGCTTACCGGCTGTGACTTCACGCCGAGGTAAACACGCGACGTGACCATTGCGACATCGCGACGATCATGCCCGCGCGCCCCGCCGACGCACGAACAGGACGTAGATCAGCAGGATGGCGGCGAGGCTGATCAAACTCAGCGTGAGCTGCGATCGGACCTCCTCGATGGCGCCCATCGTGACCACCACGGCGACGATCACGACCAACGTGGCCCAGGTCAAGTAGGGGAAAAGCCACATCTTCAGCTTCAGCCGCTCCGGCGCCTCCCGCTCCAGCCTGCGGCGCATCCGCAGCTGCGAGGCCGCGATCATCCCGTAGATGAACAGCGCGACGGCACCGGCGGAGTTGATGATGAAGTAGAAGATCGTGTCCGGCGAGACGTAACTCGCGGCAACGGCGACGTAACCGACCAGTGTGGACAGCAGGATCGCCTTCCACGGCACGCCGCGGCGGTTGATGTCGCGCACCCAGCTCGGCGCGAAACTCCGCCGCTGCAAGGCGAAAAGCATCCGGGAGGCGGTGTAGAGCCCGGAGTTGAGCACCGAGATCACCGCGGTGAACACGACCACGTTCACCACGACTTCCGCGGCGGGCAACCCGAACCTGGCGAAGGCCGCGGCGTACGGGCTGCTCTCGCTGGGGATCTCCTGCCACGGCGT
Organism: Saccharopolyspora elongata; assembly: GCF_004348985.1. GTDB lineage: Bacteria > Actinomycetota > Actinomycetes > Mycobacteriales > Pseudonocardiaceae > Saccharopolyspora > Saccharopolyspora elongata. The sequence goes on from NZ_SMKW01000027.1 coordinate 91,491, forward strand.
GATCATGACCAGCAGGGTCACCGAACCGACGTAGAACAGCAGCACCCGCCACACGACCGCCTTGGTGGCCTTGGCGACGGCCTTCTCCGGCTCCTTCGACTCGGCCGAAACGATGGTGACGATCTCGGTGCCGAAGTAGGAGAAGACCACGATGACGACGCCGTGCAGCACGGCGAAACCGCCCTTGGCGACGAACCCGTCCAGCGCGATGTTGCCGACCGAGAACTCCGCGCCCGGCCACAGCCCGAGCACGAAGATCGTCCCGCACACCAGGAAGATCACGATGGTGATGACCTTGATGGACGCCAACCAGAACTCGGTCTCGCCGAACGACCGCACCGAGACCAGGTTGGTCGCGGTGAGCAGCAGCATCAGCACCAGCGAGATGACCCACTGCGGCACGACCGGCACCAACGGGTTCAGCAGCTCGGCGCCGACGACGGCCTCGAAGGCGACCACGCCGACCCAGTAGTACCAGTACAGCCAGCCGATGGTGAACCCCGCCCAGTTGCCCAGCGAGCTCCGCGCGTACTCCATGAACGACCCGAGTGTGGGAGCCGCGGTCGCCATCTCGCCGAGCATCCGCATCACGAGCACGACGATCAGCCCGCCCAGCGCGTAGGACAGCACGGCCGCGGGCCCGACGGTGGAGATCACCGCCCCGCTGCCGATGAACAGGCTGGCGCCGATGATGCCGCCGAGCGCGATCATCTGGAGATGGCGGTTCTTCAGGCTCCGCCGCAATCCGATGTCGTCGCCATCGCCTGTCATGGACTCGATCCTGGTTTCATCGACCATCACGGCCCCCCGTGTTCGACCGGCCACCCGGAGTAGAGGCTGTGAACCTAACTCGCGAAGATCACCACCACCAGGGTCCCGAACCAGGACAAACCGCCCGGAGAAGTGGCACACACCCCTGAATCGAGTGGTTGATCAAGGGTCACGTATGCTGACGGAACAAGCCCCCGTAGCCCAATCGGCAGAGGCAGCGGACTCAAAATCCGTCCAGTGTGCGTTCGAGTCGCACCGGGGGCACGCATCAGTGCAGGTCAGCCTACATGCGGCTGAGCCTGCCATTTGGCGTACCATGGGTCACCCATCCTAAACCCATCCTTTTGGGAGATGATCATGGCCCGCCCTCCACTTCCGCTTGGCACCTGGGGCTCGATCCGGGTCCACGGCAGAGTCGACGACGAGTGGGTTCCCAAGGCGGAGATCCCCCCAGAGACGAAGATCACAAGTTGGCGAGCCATGGCCAAGTACAGAGCACATGACGGTGTCACTCGACAAATGGAGCGCCGGAGCAGTAGCGAAACGAAGGCGCGGCGGAGTCTGCGCGAAGCACTCGGCAAGCTAGTCAGCCAGCAGACCGCGCTCGACTCCGGCACGCGCTTCAAGGATGCCGCAGCGCTTTACCTCGACCAGATCCGGACCCGCCGCCGAGGCACTACATACGACAGGTACAAAGGAAGACTAGAGAAGCACGTCTTTCCAGAAATCGGACACCTACTTCTTCGCGAATGCACCGTCAATCGACTCGAAAAGTTCATGACCAAACTCGAGCACGATGAGGTCGCCGCCAACACACGCCGAGGAATCCGAACAGTACTGTCCGGCGTGATCCAGTACGTCATTCGCAATGACGAGACTGGGACCATAAAACGAAACCCTGTTCACGACCTCTCAGACATCGAGGGCTCCTCCAAGAAGCCAGTGGCGATGACGGCCGAGCAACTGAGGGACTTTCTAGCCAAGCTCGACGCCGACAAGGTTGCCAAGAAATCTGACCTGCCCGACTATATCCGGTTCTTGTTCGGCACGGGAACCAGGTTCGGAGAGGCACTCGCCGTTCGATGGCGAGACCTCAATCTCACAGACGAAACATGGAATATCCAGGTTGAGGATACCTCATACATCATCCCACCAGGACATTTGTTCGTCTCGGGCAACATCGTCGCCGTGTCAGGAAAGGGACTGGTCCGGCACGAGGGCAAGACGTTCAAAGCAAGGCGCGTCATCAAGCTGCCCTACTACCTGTATACACTACTACTAGTGCGCAAACCCATCGATGCCAATGAGAACGATCCCGTGTTCCCGTCTGGCACGCTCGGTTGGCGCCACCCAAGCAACATGCAGCGATCCGTTCGCCGAATGCGGGAACGCATCAAGTACCCAGGCTTCACCACGCACGTCGGCCGCAAGACAGTCGCCACCATCCTGGACATGTCCGGGCAAACCGCCCGCGAGATCGCCGACCAGCTTGGCCACGCCAACCCGGCTATGACCCAAAACGTGTACATGGGCCGCGGCGTACAGAACCCCGCTGCCGCCGCCGCGCTTGACGCCGCTTACAGGTAGATGACGACCGGCGGACCCGGCATTCAGTTCCTATTGCTCCGGGTCCGCCGCAGCCTAAATCCCACCCCTTGTAACACTCCGCGACTGCTAGCGACAACGGCAGTCCCTACTACGCAAATGCATCCCATTCCAGGTCCCAGCTATTGAGACAGGAGCGCCACCGGAGCACACCAACGGGCTCCATCCAGCAGATGGATCGGGTTGCCTCGGGCACATCGCGCCACAGCGACGCCGCGGGGCAGGCTGTTCGCGCCCACGACCAGCGCTGGGACACCCTGCTCACGGCAAAGTGCCGGTACTGACCACCGTGACACCCGAGTCGGGGGCTTCCAAAGTCGCGAGGGCGTCACGTCGAGCTGCCTGGTGTCTCTACGGGTTTGCCTAACCGCCTGAACGGATGTGGGCTGAGAAGGTTGTGGCGAGAAAAGGGCTTTGTCGCGACGCAAGGCGAACACGACGTCACAGCGGCATCCTGCTCGCTTGCCGGAAGGCGGAGTCGAGGGCAGCCGCGGCTGCCGGATTGACCGATCCACGCCCCAAGTAGTGGTCCTGGGTGGTCGACGGCCGGGAATGGCCCAGGACGTCGGCGATCTGGCGTGCGGTCAGCTTCGCATCATCGAGCAGAGTGGCAGCCGTCCTCCGGAACACGTGCGGCGTGACCCACTCGAGACCGATCACCTCCCGGATCACTCGCCAGCCGCGCCGCACGTTGTTCGGGTTCCTCCACCCCAGCGTTCGGGACGGGAACACAGACTCCTCGAGACGGTTGGCCATGAACGCCTGGCCGCGCTCGACCTGAACGGTGCCCTCCGCTCCCCCAGCCGGATGCTCCTGCCTGTCCGCCTGGTCGAGCGTCCCGCGCGGGTCCACACGGAGCCGCTCCGCCTGGGCTGCCGACCACACAATGAGCCACCGCACCGTCAGCATCGTGACGACGAACTCGGGCAGGGCAACCATGCGGACGGCGTTCTCCGTCTTGCCGCCGTGCCGGACCAACCCCTTGCCCTTGACGTTGACGATGTTGCCGTTGATCCAGACTGAGCATGGCGGAATTTCCGTGCCATCAACGACCACGGGCTTGTCGGTGAGATTGACATCCTTCCACCGCACCGCCACGGCTTCGCCGATGCGGCAGCCGGTCCCAAGGAGGAACCGGACGAGGTCCGGGAGATCCGCCCCACTGGAGTAGCAGCTCTCGACGACGAACCTGTCCATGCCCACGAACAGCCGACGCCTCTCCTCCGTGGTGACAGGCGACGCCTCTCCTCCGTGGTGAGCGCGCGGACCTTCCGCGGACGGCCCTCGATCGGGCTGACCTCCCGCATCGGATTGCTGTGCAACAGCCCATGACGAACGGCGACCTGGAGGGTGCCCCGGACGGTCGTGCGGACCGATCGCCGGTAGCCCGCCGAATACCCGTCCGCTTCGAGCTTCTCGAAAAACTCTTCTAGGTCCGGAATGCTGATCTCCCGCAGACGCAGGTCGCCGATCCGGTCGAGCACGACGCTCTTCAAGGTCTGCTCATAGGTGTCGCGGGTCATCTCCGCCCGGCGCTGCGCGACTTTGCCCAGCCATACCTCAGCCACGTCACGGAACTTGAAGTCGACGGTCAGTCGCGTCCTGGACTTCTGCAGCTGCTCGATCGCGGACTCCAACCGTTCGACGGCTCGCTTCTCCGTCTGGCCGGAGCGCTCGACGAGCCGCGTCTTGCCGTCGAAGGCCCGGAACCGCGTGCGCGCCCGCCAGGCGACGTCGTCCAACCGCGTCGTGTTGATCTTGCCGCGAGTGCCGATCTGGAGGGGCGGTCGACCCATCTCCGACTCCCTTGCCCAGGACTAAAGCGATGAGTAGACGATGGATACCTCCACCGTCCCGCTAGCCCCGAAAACGCCTCTCCAGGTCACTGACCTGCGAGGACTAGTGCCCCCGGTCGGGTTCGAACCGACACTTGGACGCCACCGGCTGCTGGCCACCGCCGCCCGACTCGCCCGCACCGGCCGCAGACTCATCCTCCGCTACGCCCGCACCTGGCCCTGGACACCCCTACTCACCAGCGCATTCACCCGACTCCACGCGCTCGACCACCCCTGAGACACCACCACAGCCCGAGTTCCGACGATCAAGGACCACAGTGGAAGCACCAGCGGACACGGCCAGGCTGGAGACTACCCCTGCCCACAACCCGGGACCGCACCCACACACTCAAATCCAAGATCATCAAACACCGACGTGAAAGGCCGAGGTATAGCTTCGTTCTCGCTCGTCGCCCGCGCGGATAGGTTCCGGGTCCGCTGGCCCGGCGTGTGTCTCACGAGCCCGGACTCCGCCGTTCGTGCGAATGATCACCAACCGGCCGTGCACCCTTTCTCGACGTGCCTAGGGTGTGCCTTGACCTGGAGACGAGCCGAGGACGGAGCTTGTTGGTGGACGGCTTTCGCGTCGACCTGACCGCCTTAACCCACGCGTCGGAAGGCGTGCGCGACACGATCAACGCGATGAACCGGCGCAAGGTCAGCGACATCGACAGCCCAGCGGACGCCTTCGGCCACGACCGGCTCGCGACGACCGTCGCGGACTTCTGCGACCGCTGGAACGAAGGCGTCAGCAACCTGACCGAGGACGCCAAAGAGATCTCCGGGCGACTCGACCACTGCGTCCAGGCCTACCGGCACACCGACGAAGCCGCCCGGGCACACTTCGAGGGCATCCTGCAGCGCGCTGGCGGCGACGACCCGGCGGCCCAGTAGTGGCAGCCGAACTCGGAACCACCACCGACCCCAAAGCCCTAGTTCCCGGCTTTCCGGACGCAGTCGGCGAAACCGCCGCTGCAATGAAGGCGTACGGCGACAGCCTGCACGAGGCCGGCGACGGCCTCAAACGCATCGACAGCTCCGAAGGCTGGGAAGGCGAGGCAGCCGAGCAGTTCCGGTCAGCGTTCGACGGTGAACCAACGAAGTGGCTCGAAGCCGGAGACTGCTTTCACCAAGCTGCCCAGGCGTTGGAACGCTACAGCGGAACCCTGGCATGGGCACAAGAGCAAGCCAGAGAAGCGATCACACTGTGGGATGCCGGCGAGGCCCAAACCAACTACGCCAAGAAACAGCACGACCGCGCGGTCTCCCAGGCCGAGCAACAAGCGCCCCCGGGTTCCGGCCCCGTCAACATCCCCTTCCAAGACCCCGGCGAAGCCAAACGGCAGCAGGCACGCGACATCCTCAACAGCGCTCGCAACCAGCTCGCGGTTGCGGCCGAGCAAGCCGCCGACGTCGTCGGTAGCGCACGCGACAAGGCCCCTGAACGAAGCTGGCTGGCACAAGCCGGGGAGGTCATTGGCGACGCCGCCGGCGCCGCGGTCAATGCCGTTGCCTCGTTCGGCAACGCCGCGCTCAACCACCCCGAAATGGTCCTCGGCGTCGTCGGCGGTGCCGCGCTCACGGCTGTCAGCGCCGCCGGGGAGACCGCCGGTGTCGCACTCGACGCCACCGGTGTCGGCGCGGTCGCCGGAGTCCCGCTCGGCGCCGTCTCCACCGCTGGAATCGCAACCGGCGTGGGAATGATCGGGGTCGCCATGGCCGGCTTGGGCGCCGAAGCGGCAGGCAACGACTACACCGAAGTCATCGACACCGACGAAGCAGACGCGGCGGCGGAAGAAGCAACGCAGGACCCGGCAGAGCTGTCGCCGTCAGATCGACGTTCCGTCGAGTCATACGAACGACTCATCAAGGAACACGAAGACAAGCTGGACGCCTACAAGCGCGATCCGGAAGCCTACGACAACAAAGGTATTCTCAAGAACGCCCCGAACGACGAGGTCCGCCAGCGGATCATCGACGGCCGTGTCAGGCATCTGGAGAAAGAGCTCCAGACATTTCGGGAGAACATCGACAAGATCTACAAGGGTGCACGATGAGCGACGACGAGTCCGTGGTGTCGGTCGAGGTCCTACGCCAGGTGCTCAACCAGGCACTGGACAGCCTACAACGACAGGTGGGCGAGACCGTCGAACTCGACAAGGACTACTTCTGGTCGATCCCGCCGGAAGCGACCTACGACATCTACACCCAGCCGGACCCGGAACAGCTGACCGTGGGCCAACTCTCCGAGTCCTGGAACAACCTCACGCAGCTGCTCTCTCGCGGAGAACCGGTTCCGCCCTACGCCCTAGTGTGGATCTCCGATGTTCTCAAAGCTCTGGGGCATCAGGCCCGTTGACGGTCTCGGTGCGTTCGATTCGAGCGCGCAGCCACTCCGATAGTTCCTCGAAAGCTGCGCCTCTCGTAGGGTCCCTACGTTACCGAGCCGCCCTGCTCACCCGGCCAACACCACGGCTGGGAGGCAGGCACGTACGTCGGAGCACCGGCGGAACGATCCCCGCACTCGTGAGGTCGGCTTGCGGGCATCCGCATGGTCGTTGCTCTGGTCGGAACAATCCCCGCATGCGTGGGGCCGACTGGACAGGAGCTGGGTACCGGCGGACTCGGCGGGGAACCATCCCCGTGTGCACGGGGCCGACGCGCCGAAGAGGTCCGCTCCGGCGCCTCCGACGAACCATCCCCGTGTGCACGGGGCCGACTCATCCGACAGCGCCCACGCCACCGACACCGACGAACAATCCCCCGCGTGCGCGGGGCCGACAACACCCGTGAGCCCTCGTCACTGATCTTTCCGGAACCATCCCCGCGTGCGCGGGGCCGACGCAGCTATACCTGGCGCGGCTAGATCGTGCCGGGAACCATCCCCGCGTGCGCGGGGCAGACTTACGGATCGCCGCCTGGCAGCTGACCGAGGCAGAACCATCCCCGCGTGCGCACGGGCCGACGGGATCTTGCAGGCCACGAGTAGGTGATCGAGGGAACCATCCCCGCGTGCGCGGGGCCGACAAGCCCTGGCCAAGTCGGTCGGCGTCCTGCGCAGAACCATCCCCGCGTGCGCGGGGCCGACGCGTAACCAGGCGACATGTCGTTCTCACTCCCGGAACCATCCCCGCGTGCGCGGGGCCGACCTGGTGGTGGTCTTGCCGGTCCCCGGTTTCAAGGAACCATCCCCGCGCGCGCGGGGCCGACTGGATATCCCACTGCCGCACGTCGTCGACCAGGGAACCATCCCCGCGTGCGCGGGGCCGACGTCGCGCAAACTGTTTCTAGGGTCGCAGTCCACGAACCATCCCCGCGTGCGCGGGGCCGACGTGGTGCCGTCCGGCTCGCCGAGCTGCAGATGGGAACCATCCCCGCGTGCGCGGGGCCGACGACGACGCGACCGTGGCGGCTGCACTGGCCGAGGAACCATCCCCGCGTGCGCGGGGCCGACCACCCCAGAATCCCGATGGAGGCGGTCGCGTCGGAACCATCCCCGCGTGCGCGGGGCCGACGCCCAGTTCGACGCTCGATGCAGCTGCCAGGAGAACCATCCCCGCGTGCGCGGGGCCGACTCTGCGCTGGCCGCGATCGTGACCATGAACGTGGAACCATCCCCGCGTGCGCGGGGCCGACCACCAGACGATCTACCAGGCGATTCTTGATCTGGAACCATCCCCGCGTGCGCGGGGCCGACGCTGGAGGAGACGGCCAGACGGATGGGCTACCAGGAACCATCCCCGCGTGCGCGGGGCCGACTTTGAGGCGGTGAACCGCAGCTCTTCCTTCAGGGAACCATCCCCGCGTGCGCGGGGCCGACACTTGTTGACCAGCGACGTTAGCGGCGGGAGCGGGCGGAGAGAATGAGTCCGTCGTAGTCAACAGGGCGCCATCTGTCACGTCCGGCGGTTCGTACAGTCCAGCCTTGTTCGTTGTTCGCGGGTTCGACGAGAACGGCTTGGCCGTCTCCGATACGGGTCGCGAGTAGCTCCCAGAGGCGATCACGGATGCGTCGGCTGGGGTTACCGACGAAGACGCCGACGTTGACTTCGACCATCCATCGGGTGAGGTGTCCGCGTAGTCCTTCAGGTGCGGCGATGAGGACAATGACGGTCATCTCTGCTCCGGTGCCGCGCTCGGTTCGTCGAACTCGGGGCCGATGACGGTGATGTGTTGTTCTCCCATCTCTGGCTGTGTCGTTGGGCACTGGGGTTGGTCGGTGGGGTCGGCGTAGTTCACGCCGCCTGGTACCTGGCCGAGTCGTTCGTCCCAGAGCTCGTTGACCTCTGGTTCGGTGTCATCGACCTCGCCGCGTCCGAGGAGTGTCTTGATGTCTCGCACGATCCGGACTATCAGGCGGCCTTGAGTGATGCGGTCCCGAAGGCCCACGCGTGCGTCGCGTTCGTCGGTGACGCCGCGGGCGGCGAGGTCGAAGGCGAGAGGGATGGTGTAGTCGGCTTTGTAGAGGTCGGCGATGTCCATGACGAACGACGTGGCGGCGCCGGTATGGACGAATCCAAGCCCAGGGCTCGCACCGAGTCCTGTGATCACAGCGTGGCAGACGCCGTATAGCGCGGCGTTGGCTGCGGAGAGGAGCCGGTTGAGGTCGTCGCCAGCGGCGAAGGCGTCGCCAGGTTGGTACTCGCGGCCGCTCCAGGTGACGCCGGTTCGACGGGCGTGGTCTCGGTAGAGCTGGCGTATCCGGGCTCCTTCACGGCCGCGGAGCTGCTGCATGGTGAGGGCGGAGACGTCTTCGCCGGGAAACCGCATGCCGTACATGGCTCGGGCGACAGCGAGCCGTTCCTTGGGTCGGCTGACAAGCCACGCTTGGCGCTGCAGGAGTGCGGTTCCACGGCTGGGGCCGATGCCGGCGGCGTACATGCGGACGCCTTGTTCACCGACCCAGCAGACCGCGGTACCGGAGTCGGCGAGGAGCCGGATGGCGCCGTGGGTAACGCGGGTGCCGGGGCCGAGCAGCATCACAGCAATCATCGCCGCCGGGACGCGCACGGTCTCGCGCTTGTTGATGACCACGATCGCGTTCTCGTCGCGGTCGAGATGGCTTCGTTCGACGTAGACGCTGGAGACCCGGTCGACGAGGCGGTGCAGGTCGTGAGGGTCTGCCTTCCACCAGATGTCGGCCATGACTACGGGTTTCCCTCCTGCGGATGCTGGCCGGGTAGTGGCGCGAGGGTGAGGAGTCCGCAGCCGTAGGCCTTGGCGGGGCCGATGCCGGCAAGAAGGTGCTGGGTGAGCAGCTGGGGGTCGGTGACGCGGAGGTGCCCTTCGAAAGTGGCGGTGTGCAGGACGACGGGTGGTTTGCCGCGATTCTTGCTGAAGGAATGCCGGTTTCGGGCAGTAATCCGGACTTCCCTCGCAGGCCCGGCATCGCGGTCGGGTTGAGTGGTGGGGGTGAGTCCGGGGGGGTGTCGGTGTGGGACTCGGGGATCTCGAAGCCCCATCGGCTGGTGCGGACGAGGAACCAGTCGAGCTGCGCGGCGGCGGTGCGGTGCCCGATACGGAACGAGCGGGTGTTGCCATCTGCGGCGCGTTCGGCTTGGCGTGGGGTGGTTTTGGTGGGCGTGGAAGTGTTCTGGACGGGGTTCGCGGTGAGGCGGAAGGCGAATTCCCGGCCGCTGGCGATGCGGGCGAGTAGTGGGGTGTAGTCGGCGACGGCGGCGTGCTCGCCGTCGGCGTCGGGCCAGCCGGCTTGTTCGATGAGGTGGGTCCAGTCGGGTTTGCTGTGGGTGAGGACGAACAGCATGGGCCTGCGGGGGTTGTCGGTGTCCAGGCGCCACAGGGTGCGTTCGCCGGTGGGGTTGTCGGCGATGCCGCCGAGGACGGCGCCGTGGAGCTTGCGGGGGCTGGCCAGCAGAGGCCGGCTGGCAGCGCGGAGCGGGTTGATGCGGATGCGAGACAAAAAGGTCATGATCACCAGCCCAGTAGGGCGAACGGGTCGTGGCCGCTGTCGCCCGGGTCGTTGCGGTCAGCGGCGGAGTCCGGGGCAGGCAGTCCGGTGGGGACGGTCAGCCAGATGTGGCGGATCCGGCGGCTGGTGAACGCGCGCCGGTGTGGGTCGAAGGAGCGCGGGACGTCGTTGACGAGGTCCTCGCCCTGGTCGGGGTCTTCCAGCGTGGCCGACAGGTCGACCCAGTGCCGGGCTTGGGATCGCTGGCCGTAGGCACGGCGGGTCCTGTCAGTGACCTGCCAGCGTTCGGCCGCGAGGACATCGTGGAGGGTGCCTTCGCGGAGGCCGAGGGAGATCGGTTGTGTCGGCACGCAGGACCTTCTGCCCAAGGCCAGGGGGAACGCCGGGTGCCGTACCGCCTCGTCGAGGGTCTCCAGCAGGGCGCGAGATCCGGCGACGGCGGCGAGGAACACGGCGTCCTGCAGGTAGAAGCGGGTGGTGACGTGGGTGTGTTTGGCCGGTGAGGTCAGCTTCTGCACGCCTTTGCTGGACACCCCGGCCTGCGGCAACGCGCGCCCGCGGTAGTCGCTGACGGTGTGGTAGTCACGCAGCAGCGTGCCGGGCTGGTCGACCCGCACTCCCAGGCGTAGGTCGACGAGGTCGTTGACGGGTTCTTCGCGGGCGCGGCCGCTGGCGGCGGCCAACAGGCCGATGACTCCGGATTTGGTGGGCTCGGGGCGGGTATCGCGCCGGTTGAAGGAACTGCGGTCGCCCCAGGACTGCAGCGGCCCGGCCAGGCGCAGCAGCAGTACCGCATCATCAGGGCCGGGCATCAGTTGTTCTCCCCGCGCTCTGCCAGGTGTGTGCGGAGGTCGGCGACGAGCTGGGGGAAGGACCGCGGTTGGCCGAAGGCGTCGGTGAGCGCGGAGGTGGTGGTCTCGTCGTCGGCGTCGAGGGTGCAGCACAGGCCAGTGAAGGCCGGGGTGTCGCCCCAGGTGGAGGTCGCGGTGGTCTGTTCCCGGGCGAGCCTGCGTGCGGAGGTCGTGGCGATCCCGCCGGCCGCGCGGCTTCCGTTGCCGGTGGTGACGGGGTTTTCGAAGGCGGAGACGAGGTTGACCGGCTGGTCGTCGCGGACCACGACCGCCACCAGGTGCGGGAGGGTGCGGTGGGCGAAGGAGTTGGTGTATCCCGACGGCATCGAGCGGGCGAAGGAGGACACGAACAACTCCACGGCCTGCAGCGCGGTCTCGTGGTCGCCGCCGAGGTTGTCCTGCAGCTGGTGCAGGCCGATGGTGGCGAAGCGGTAGAGCGTGGCGGAGTTGAACCCGATGGTGCCGATCATCCCAGCGCCGGTTTCTCCTTCGGGGTTCTGGTCGTCGACGGCGGTGTAGTAATCGAACTCCAACTCCGTGGCGTGCGTGGACACCGCGTGGGCGACCTGGGTGGCGGCGTCGACCTTGAGGGTCGCAATGTCGGCGACCATGCGCCCGAACAACGCCACGTCCACCGGGTGCCCGGTGCCAAAGGCATCCTTGACCGGAAGGTCCTTGACCGCCGCGGCCAGCTCGGCGTCATCGAGCGCGGCCAGCTCCTCGGCCCGGTCTGCCACCAGCTTGGCGACCTCCTCCAGCTGACGGTGCCCATAGAACAGCAGGTAGGCGGTGTCGCCTGCCTTCTTCCCCGCCTTGATCTCCAGTGTCCCGAGGAGCGCTCCCGCCAAACGTGCCGCCGCTTCCTCTTCGAGCGCAGTGCGGTCCAGCAGCAGATTCGTCAGCTCGGCGGCGATCTTCTTCGTGCGGGTGCCCAGGTCCAGCTCGTCGATGCCCCGCTCCGCGAATGCCAGGCGGGTCGCGCGCTTCCACGCCTGCGACGACACGCGGGAACGCCGGACCCCACCGAAATACGCCTCCTTCGGGTTCCCTTGGTCATCGCGGTTGAGGTTCGCCGGGGGCACGGTCTGGAGGATGTGCACGTCGATGTAGCGGCGCTGAGTCATCAGTGGTCTCCGTAACTCTGGTTCGGCTGCGGCGCACCTGCCGCAGCCGTTCGATTCGTATGGCTCGAAAAAAGAAGCGTGCAGATCAGTCCTGTGAGGACCCGGACTCCTCATCGCCTGGTGTCGCTGGTTTCCACGCGTAGTAGCCCAGACCCCAGCGGCTGCGGGCGCGCAGCCGGGCGTCGGAGTAGTGCCAGTCGCGGATATCGTTCATCAACTGGTCGTAGTCCACTGGCTGGCGGACCGTGCGCAGCTGCTCGATCAGCCCCCGCAGCCGGTACAGCAGCGCCGGCACGCTGGTGGCGGTCGCCGCCGCGGCGACCCGCGCATCCAGCGCCACCGGGCTGACCTTCTCTTCCTTGCCCCGCAGGACTTTCAAGGCTTTGCCCAGGTTGATCTTGGGACGGTGCATCGGAATGGACTGGGCCTGCTGGTGCAGTCCGAACAGGGCCAGGGCGGCGTGCTCGGCGGCCTGCTCGACCGAGACGTCGCCGCGCAGCGCGGCCTGTTCGTCGACCGGGCAGGTGTAGAAGGGCCACAGCGCAGGCACCGACCCGGCGGGGCGGCCGAGGCCTGAGCGCATCGCGGCCAGGTCTTCACCGGGTGGCTGCAATGGCAGTTTCGTGCGGGGGTCGGACCGCCACGTGCCGTCGGGGTTCACCCGCTGGCTCCAGTAGCGTTTCGGGGTGGTGTTGGTCATCTCAGGTGGTCCTCGCCTGATCTAGGTCGGGTGCGGGGAGCTCGGCGGCGTTGCTTTGGACGCGGGTGAGGATCTGCCCGATCCGGGCCCGGAAGTTGCTTTCGGCGGTGGCCTGCCGGTAGGTGAGCTCCTTCTCGCCTTGTTTGATGGTGCGACCGGTGAAGGCACTGGGGGCGACGGTGGCGAGCACACGTTCACCAACGCGGAGGGTGATGTGCTTGGCTTTCTGCTCCCACGCAGTGAGTCCGCGTTCAAGCAGATCGAAGTCCTCCCCCACCGTCCGGATCCCGACCATCACCCGCCGCACCACCGGGTCCAGGGCGTGCAGGACGAGTTCGCCCGGCCGGTGGCCTTTATCCCACGGGATCGGCTCGGCACCGGCGGCACGCCGCAGGTCGGCGGACAGATTGTTGACGGCCTGCGCGAGATCCTCCGCTTGCGCGGTCATCTCCAGCAACGCGCCCGGCACCCGCGAGTCGGTGTCCAGTGCGGTCAACGGCAACGGGATGGAGTCGAAGTAAACGTCCTCGAACACCGCCGACTGCGTGCCGTACACCATGCCCAGCAACTCCAGCTGCACGGGATAGTCCGAGGCCATCAGCTCACGGCGGGCCCGCAACTCGTTGATCAACCTGCTGGTGGCGAAACCCGCGGTGGTCGCGGTGGCCGCCCGGTCCTGGCGGTCGGTGGCCAGCAGCGCCTCCAGACCACGCCACGCCGCTTTCCCCTGCGGGTGGCGCCGAGGCCGCCGCGGCACGCTGGTTCCGTTCTTGCCGCCGGTTTTACCCGCGGAGGTGAGATTCCAGGCGGTGTGCGGCTCCACATCCGGAGTCGTACTGAGGCGGTCGCCGGCGGCCAACACCACCCGGGTCACCCACGGCCCGTCGGGGGTGGTGTCCGGGATGAGCCGGACCCGGCGCGATTGCCATGTCCACACATCCAGCAGGCCTGCGGCTTCGCGGGTGTGCCACTCCGAGCCCGCCACCGACAACTCGCTGCGGGTGTCAGGGGTGCGACGTTCCCACTGCGGCAGGTCATCGGAGCGCAACGCCGGGCCCGAGGGAACGTTGAGCAGCAGCGTGTCGAACAGCGTGCGCCCCATCGGGACGATCACCCCACACTGCCCCAACGGGCCCGTGGGATTGCCGGTGGTTTTCCCCGCCTTGACGTTCGGGTCTCCCACCACACCCGTTTTGATCGCCGCGGTATCCCAGCAGTGCGCGTGCAGCAACCACCGTGCCGCCTGCGCCGGCGTCAGCTCCAGCGGATCAGCGTCACTGCGGGAGGCGAAGAACGGCACGTTGTTGCCGCTGGCGGCCGTGGCCACCAGCACCGCGGACCCCTTCGTCTCGTCCTTCACGGTCCGCAGCCCCGCCACCTGCCCGAACGGATCACGCGGGTGGAACAGGTCGAACCGCTCCCGCTGCGCATCGAGGTAGCGGTGGAGATCATCTTGTTGCTGTGGCGTGAATTCCCCGGCCTGGAACCACCGGGCCCACGCGCGGGTGTTCTCCGGGCGGCCCAGCGCGCGCACCACGACCGGCAGCAGCACCTGCCGCAGCAGCGCCGGTTTCTGCGTCGGCAGATCCACCACCAGGTCCTCGAACAGGTGCGCCTCGCAGATCGCCTGCCGCAACGACACCTCCACCGCCGCGCCACCACCCACCGGGCGCACGACCAGCCACGGCTGGTCAATCAGGTTGAACGACACGAACACCCCCAGACACCAACACCCACTCCTTCCCTTTCACGACAGCCGGCCAGAGTCGACCGGGCTTTCCTGTGCTACTGCTTGGTTTCTTCCACCAGGCCGAGCTCGGTGTCGTAACGCACCACCGTCTCCCCCAGCTTCTTCCGGTGCTGCCCGTCGAGTTCGAGTGCGAGGCTGTAGCGCAGCCACGGATGCCCCTGCCAGCCCGGCAGGACCCGGCATTCCTGCACCGCGGCCTGCGACAACGTGGGCGGCAGGCGAACGGTGGCGCCCAGCACCTCGTCGAGCACCCCGTCCGGCACCTCACCGTTGGGTCCCAGCGCCCGCCCGGCCAGCGTGCGGTACCGGTCGCCGTCGGCGACCACGAGGATCACCTCCACACCCCGCTCGCCGTCACGGACCACAGCCTCCATCAACGACTCGCTGCCCCCACCGGACACGCCATCGGAATGCAGCCCCTCCAGCGTCGGGGCTTCGTGTTCCCCGAGCCGGGTCAGCAGAAACGGTGTCGCCCCCGCCGCACGAGCCGACTGCTCCTGCTCCCAATCCGTGCGCGCGGCGGTCTCGGCCTCCACCCAGCCTTCCGGCACCAGCGGCTGCCCGGAATACACCCGGTCCACCAACTCCGGCACTACTGTGGGAATGCGCCATCCGGTCTCGCGGGCGCGGCTGACTTCCGCCGCGGTCCGCAGCAGCAGGTAGCGGCCGTAAATCTTCTCGCTGGCATACAACAACCGCGGCGGCCGGTCACCGGTGTCGTCGAACCCGGTCACCACCACCCTCGGCTGCTCCACTGAGGACGGACGAACGGTTCCGGCGTGGCGGTGCAGGCGGCCGATCCGCTGCAGCAGCAGGTCGATCGGCGCCAGATCGGTGACCAGCAGATCAGTGTCCACGTCGAAGGACTGCTCGGCCAACTGGGTGGCCACCAGAATCAGCCGGGCCGGACGCGGCGGCCTCGGATCGTCCCCGGGTTTCGGTGGCGGCCCCAACAGCTGCAGGCAGTCCTCGGTGCGATCCGCGCGGGCCTGCACCGTCAACCGTGCGTGCAACAACCGCACATCGTCACCGAACCGGGCCTGCAGCTCCGCGAACGTGGACTGCGCACGAGCCACCGTATTCCGGATGACCAACGCACACCCTCCCACGGCCAGCCACTGTTCCAGCAGGTCGGCGACCGCACGATCACCCGCATCCAGCGCCGCCCGCCGCTGCTCGGTCGTCGAGCCCGCACCGAGCATCTGCTCGGACAAGATCTCCACTTCTACCGGCACATCCGGCCGCCACGCCGCCGCTTCCCGCACGTCGAAACGCGGTGCGGCACGGTCGTCGTCCAGCCAGGCCGCGGTGACCCGCGGATAGCCCACCGGCTCCGGCGGGGCGGGAAAGGCTGCTTCCTCCTTCGACGCCGCCCCCAGCAGGTAGGCGTCGATGAACTCCCGACGCTGGGAGGGCGGCAACGTCGCCGACAACAGCACCACCGGCACCCCGGCCTGCCCCAACCACCGCAACCCCTCGCGCAGGAACTGCGACATGTAGACGTCGGCGGCGTGGACCTCGTCGAGGATCACGACTTTGCCCGCCAGGCCCGCCGTCCGCAGCATCACGTGCTTGGTACGCGTCGCCGCGAACAACAACTGGTCGATCGTGCCCACCACGAACGGACACAACAAACCCCGCTTCGACCCCAGAAACCACTGCGCCGGCGCCTGCCGCTCCGCCACCGCGTCTGCCGGAGCCTGCGACACCGCCGCGAGACCATACTCATCGTCTCCGCAATGCATGCCGTACTCGTCGACACCAGCGAACCGGCGATCCAACTCCGCATCGGCGGCCAGCAGCGCCGTCCACTCCTTGTTGAACATCCGCTTGCCATGCAACAACGCCACCTGACCCGCCAGCCCGGCATCGATAGCGCCCGCCCAGGACCGCACCTGGCTGAACATCGGGTCGCTGGTGGCCTGCGTCGGCATCCCCACAAACACCCCGTCAGCACCGAACCGGGCCGCCAACTCCTCCGCCGCCACCAGCGCGGCTTTCGTCTTGCCCTCCCCCATCGGCGCCTCAACGACCAGCAGACCCGGCGCCTGCATCGCACGCGCCGCCTCCAGCACCGCCAGCTGAGAATCCCGTGGCGCGTGCCCGAAACGGGCCTCGAACACCCCACTCGCCGGTGCGGTCAGGGATCCCCAGCCGCCGCGCAGCCCCAACTCCGCCCACGCGCGCCCAGCCCGCTTCCGGGCCGCCTCCATGCTGACCTCATCGAGGTCATCCACGCCGACGAAGTGGTGCTCGTCGCTGGCGATCCAGTCCGCCATCACCACCAGACCACTCACATGCAGCTGCGCCGCCCGCGACGGCACCGACACCGGCTGCACCGCCCCGACACCGGCGAACCCCAGAGCCTGGGTAAACCAGCGAACCAACTCCTGCTGCACACGCGGCCAATTGCCCTCGCCCCGCAACTGCCCCTGAGCGCGCCGCGGCTCGGGCAACTGCCCCTCCGCCGGGAACAGCCCATGATGCCCCGCCACCAGCGGCCACACCCACTCCACCTGCTCCGGGCTCCACCCCGCATCGGAAAGCACCGACCTCAGCAGAAACCCGCCCGCCCGGTCATGTCGCCACCGGTGCTTCGCCGCCGTCGGCTCATGCCACGACAGCCCGGCCTCCCGAACAGCACGCGCGCCTTCCGGCCACAACCGCTGATGCGCCGGCGTTGCCTTACCGCAGTCATGCACCCCGCACAACCACGCCAACAGCACCCGGCCCCGCCCCGGCCCGCCGGCCACCTCGTCCAACCAGGCTCGCGTCGACGGTGCCAGGAAGTGGTCCCACAGCAGCTCGCCCACCGCCGCCGCATCCACCAAATGCGACACCAGCAGATTCATCCGGCCAGCGGCCTTCTCCGGCGACTTCCCCCACAACACCCCCAACCACCGGAGAACATCCGCATCGAAGCCCTGCACTCAACCCCCTGAACAGCGACCAGTCACCAACAAGGCACGCACCGTAGCCGACAGCCCCGACAACCCCCACCCCCAGGCGAGAAGCCCCAGCAAACCCACGAAGCGACGCCAACCGATGCGAGCCCAAGTTCAGGAACGAACCCAGGTCAGCGCCGGGCCGACGACCGCATCGTCTCCAGCACCACCGACCGAAGAACGGCGTAGGCCGATGCGAGTTCCACGTTCTCCCGCCGCAAACGCTCCAACTCCGTACCCTGCTCCGACGCACGCTCCTGCCACACCCAGCTCGCGACCGTTTCGCAGCTGATCCCCAGCTTCCTGGCCGCCTGCTTCACAGCCCTCCCTTCTGATTCAAGAATCGCCTGCACCGTACGAATGCGAACGTCCGCCCCATGCCGCTTCGGCACCTCAACTCCTCACTGTTGACATCCGAACGATCACCGATCGTAGCGACATGGGCGACGTTGATCAAATAAGGTTCGTATTCGAAGTCGCCCATAGCGTTTTGCGTGGTTCAGCTTGCGAGATCAGACGGCTGTGCCGATGCGGGCCAGCCGTCATGTTTGAATGCAGGGCACGGCCCTGCTCGCTCTCGGCATGCACCCGAGAAAGCGGGGATGGTCCAAAGGTGCGTATTGCCTTGATGACATGAAGACAGTTAGGCCCCGCAATGCGGGGAACACAGCCCGCAGGACAAGCCCCTGCGGGCTCCTTCAACCCCGCCAGCAACCAGCAAGCGGACTAAACCAAATAGCCGCTATCAGCAGCTAAACACGCTGGTCAACGAGCGTCGGCCCCGTGTCGCGGGCGGGGATGGTATCCAGGCGGCCAAGATCTACAGCCCGGCTTACGTCGGCCCCGTGTCGCGGGCGGGGATGGTTCTCGCGCGCCGGGAGCGGAGCGAGATATGCAAAAGTCGGCCCCGCGCTCGCGGGGATGGTTCGTGGGTGATCTGGTACTCCACCGCCGAACTGTCGTCGGCCCCGGCGCTCGCGGGGATGGTTCCCGCAGCGACTTTGCCCTGATTGTCCTGTTCTTGTCGGCCCCGCGCTCGCGGGGATGGTTCTCGCTTCGGGACAGAGATCCACGATGTCGGCCGGTCGGCCCCGCGCTCGCGGGGATGGTTCGCAGTATCGGCGCGCGGTGTCGATGGCCGAGGAGTCGGCCCCGCGCTCGCGGGGATGGTTCGACGTGTCCCATGAACCCGAAGCCCTGCACCGTGCCGGCCCCGCGTTCGCGGGATGGTTCCGCGCAGCAGGATACCGCGAGCAGTTCCCGCCGTCGGCCCGCGCTCGTGGGGATGGTTCCGCGACAGTCCTGGATTCCGTGGCCGCCGCCAGGTCAGCCCCGCGTTCGCGGGGATGATTCCAAAGAGCAGGAGACTGACAAGGTCAAGGCTCTGTCGGCCCCGCACACGCGGGGATGGCTCTCAGCTCGCCCTTGCGCCATCTGTAGTTGAGACGTCGGCCCCGCGCACGCGGGGATGGTTCTTCGTCGAGGTCGACGAACCTCACCACCGCGGTGTCGGCCTCGCGCGCGGGGACGGTTTCATCCGAAAGCGGTTCCCGATTCGCGAGGGAGTCCGCCCCGCGCAAGCGGGGATGGTTCAGGGTCCTTGGTGCGCATGACGAGCCCATGTCCACAACGCATCGCGTACGGTTGCCGACGTCATCGTGGCTGATGCGTCACGGAAAGGACCGACGGAGACATGACCGGAACCACAATGCAGGCACTGAGCACGGTGACCACTGCAGGTGTCATGGTCGCACTCCTTTGCACGTCGATCGAGATCGCGTTGCGCCGCCAACACGGAATGCCGTTGCGGTCGTTGCGGCCCCTCCCCTGGCTAGCCTTGGCCGCGATGGACTTCGTCGCCGTCTACCTGCTGCAACTGTCTACAGCATGGGTCCCGCAGGGATTCTTGGTGTTGTCGATGCTGTTCGGTGGATTGATCGGCATCAACATCGTCTGGGTGCTGGCCTGGCGGCGGGGTCGGCGAAAAGCACCGGAAAACGCCGCAGTTCTGGACTCGTTTGAAGTCGGCGAGGGCGACCGAGACGATCTGCGGTAGCTCGCCAGATTGCCGCTGCTACCCGACCCTACGTCGAACCGCACACGCTTTGATCGTGACTGAAGCCATCATCATCGCTGAATCTGGGCGGCTGCGCAGCAGTAGGTTCGTCATCAAGCCGGGGCAGCTACTCCCCACCGCGTACCTGAGCTGAAATGCACCAGCATGCTGTCACGGTTCTGGGTGAGCCGCTGTTCTGTGCGGCTCCGCCCAGACCCGTGACGTGTTGGCTAGCGCTGCAGCATGCCCTGCACCACGGCCCGCGCAACAGCTTGGGCCGCCGCGCCGACCGCTAGCCAGCCGTCCGAGGCGTCAGCACTCCACTCCATGACCCTGTACTGCTGGAGCAGCGCTGCCAGAGCCGGTGACGATTCCGCTGGGAGCGCTGTGCCTTCGCGAAGCATGGAGATCGCTTGCCTCTGGTCAGAGACAGCGTGGCCTCGCTCGGCGAGTAGGCAACGAGCCACATCCAGACTTTTCATGTCCGCGCTCAGCCACCCCGTGGGTGGATTTAGCCCGACGGAGATCGTGATCTGGGCCTCGATGAGGTCAGCGAGCAAGCTGGATGACTCGGCCGGCAGCGTCGCTCCGGTCTGCAGGACGTTGATCGCACGGTCCATGTCGTCACCACTAGCCACGTCGATCTCCCCACCGTGTTCGAAGGCTTCTGCCAACGCATTCTCCGTGTGTCCTATTGCGACACGCCGATCAGGTCCGTCGTAGCGACGAGCTCACCCAGGAATCACCGGGGCGTACACCTCTGGCCACGGATCGTCACGATCCGGCTGGGCCGCCGCACTGTGCCTTGTTACTGGGGGGATGTCCAGCAAAACGCGCTGGACATCCCCCCCAGCAGCAAGGCCTTCGTATTCGGCCCCGCCCGGACGCGCGACGTCTCCATATTTCCGTCACGACCGGAATCCCGGGGAGGCAACCCACATATTCCACACCAATGAGAATCGGAGTGAATGATGCCGACGTACACCGTCGCCGGTTTGACCAACCCGACTACGAGAGCCGTGCTCATCTCGGCCGTCTTCAAGGGGAGCCTGAAAGAGGTTTCAACGCGGCACAAGTGCGGAGAGTGGGGTCAGTGGACCCGGTTCACCGACGTCGTTGAGGCCGAGAACCCCGCACGAGCGGAGGCGATGGTCAGCGCCCGCTTCACGATGCCGTTGAGCGTCGCCGAGCAGCCCGTCTGATCCTTGATCGCCACGGCCGCCCGTGTACGACAGGTGGGCGGTCGTGGCGACGTGCCGGGCGCCGGCCTCAACGTAGTACGCGGCGGTCTACTCCTGCGATCCCGCTCCCATTTCAGGGCAACGACAGCGCCGGCGAGCGAGGAGGCACCCGAGAGCGGCGCATTACGTCGCCTTTTCCGGTTGCTGCGGCTGGCTGAACCCGCCCAGCCGTAGGAAAAATGAGGGTCTTCCGAGGTAGTGGATCAGTTGGCTTCCCGGCCCCATTCGGGCTTCAGCAGCTGCCGTTGGAACGCCGCCTGGGTCTGCGGCCGCAAGCCTGTCGACTTGGCTTCTTTCCGCGTATCAACGGGCGTGCTCCGGGCGGAGCCGCCGCACCGTGCCTTGCTGCTGTGGGGATGTCCAGCAAAAAGCGCTGGACATCCCCACAGCAGCAAGGCTTTCGGGTGCGGCCCGCCCGGAATCATGACAGTCACGCACTCCTGATGTCCGGGCTGGGAGGCCAAATCCCTGGTATCCACTCAGATCCACAGCCAAGGACTGATCATGCGATCAACATCTGTATGGAAGAACGCCCGTATCGAGGTCGTCAGCCCTAAGTCGATCGTGTTGAAGGACAACGCGCGCACCATCGGCGACATCAAGACGGAGCGCCCGGACCTGATCGAGAGCATCCGCCAGTTCGGCGTGCTCGTCCCCCCGATTGCCAACGAAACCGAAACCGCCGGTCATTTCGCCGCCAAGGACGGCTTCTCACGCATCCTTGCTTCCCTGGTCGTCTGTGAAGAGCCAGAGAACGACGACGACGCGAACCTCGAGATTCCGGTCATCGTCACCACCTCGCAGAACGAGGAGGAATGGCAGCGACTACGCGATCAGTTCATCATGAACGAACTCCGCAAGGGTTACGACTCTGCGGACAAGGCGCGAATCATGGAGCAGTTCACGCTGTTCGGATTCAGCGATGAGGAGATCGCCCGGCAGCTGAGCCTCGAAAGCGAGCAGGTCAAGGCCGGCCTCGCAGTTCAGCGCAGTACAACGGCCAAGAGCCTCATGACCGAACACCCGCAACTCGACCTGCTGCAGCTCGGTGCGATCACCGAGTTCGAGGACGACGAGGAGGCCTTGGCCAGGCTCCAGGACACGTTGTATGACGAGCCGGAGCAGTTTGACCACGAGGTCGCCCGACTGCGCTTGAAGCGCGCCGAGAAGGAAGCGCTCGACCAGCTCACCCGCGAGCTCATCGAGCAGGGCATCACGGTCGTGGCGAAGACCTACGACGGGGCTCAGGCGCCACTGTCCCGCCTGAAGCTCAGCAAGAGCAACCCCCTCGAACTCGGCAACTCCCCGGAGGCCCATGCCGATTGCCCTGGCCATGCAGCTTGGGTGGAAACGGTGTGGTCATCGCGGGAGCCCCGCGCGACCTACATCTGCCAGGACTGGAAGGCACACGGTCACGCCGAGACCCACAGCGCGAACGGCTCCTCGGCGAGGCAACCGAAGTCCGACTTCGAGAAGGCTGAGCTCAAGCGAGCGAGAGAGAACAACGCCTCCTGGCGTGCAGCGGAGGAGGTGCGTCGGGCGAAGCTGGCTGAGATCGTGCAGCGGAGCACGCCGCCGAAGCGGACGCAGCAGTTCATCACCACCGCCATGATCGAGGGCACCTACGAAGTGGGCCGTGCGCTGGACCAGAAGCACGCCTACGCGTGCGAGTTGCTTGGTCTTCCCAAGCCCGCCTACGGCAAGAAGCACCCGATGCTGTCCAAGGCGCGGAAGGCCAGTGCGAACGGCGCGCTGATGTTCCAGCTGGCGATGGTACTGGCGGCCTTCGAAGACCGGACCAGCGTCCAGACCTGGCGTGGCAATGACGAGGCGCAGAAAGAGTACTTCAGCTTCCTCCGGGACAGCTGTAACTACCCGCTTTCCGCTGTGGAACGGCTCGTCCTCGACCCGACCGAGGACTTCCAGCGGTGGCCGCACCTCCAGGAGTCCGCTGCCTCCAGCGACACCGACGTCGCCGAGACTCCAGCGAACGACGATGACGATCCCGGCTCGGAGCTGGCAGCGGAGCATGCCGACGCCGACCAGTTCTCCGCATCCGAGGTCAACAGCGACGGCAGTGACGCACCGACCTTGTCTGCCCCGGTCAGTGACAGCAGCAACGTCGACGCAGCCGCGGAGTTGGCAGACTCCGCGGCCTAGCTGCGCTCTCGTGCCGGCCTCCCTCATCGACGTGTTCGCGGCGCAGGTGCATGACGAGCGCGAGCGTCACGCCGGGGTGCCGCTCGCCCGGACCGACCCGGGCAACTCGCTGGACACTGCGGCTGCTGCTCGGCGCCCGGCTCTACTACGACGGGATCACCAACACCGGCGGCCAGCAGCAGTGCCAGCGTTGCCCTCGATGACGGGCCTGAACAGCAGAGAGACGTCTATGCGACGCCGTCCCCGGGCGGTGGGGCGTTCGCACTCTGCGTCGGCCGCGGGCCGGGGGCAAGCCCGAAAAGCAGGCTTGCCCCCTTCCCCCGCGGCCGACGCCAGACGAGTGCGCCCCACCGCCCGGGGCAAACGGCATCCGCCGGACCCGGTGGTGGGAAGACCAATCCTCCAAACCTGAAAGGGACTTCCGCTGTGACCACGACCGACCCCGCCCCACACTCCGCCTCCGACCTCGACACGCACACCACCTGCGAGCCGGACACGACGCCGCCCCTGCCCGCCAGCGTGATCGCTGGCTCCGATCGCCTGCTCGGCGCCATGGGTGACCTGCTCGGCAACGACGCGGCGGAGATCTTCTCGCTCATGGAGGACGTCTTCGAACGCATCAGGTGGGCAGATGAGGAGATCGAGAATGCCCGTGCACGACACCCGCAGCACGCTGACAAGCTCTGGCACAGCAACATGCTGCTCACACCCAACCCCGGCCTGGAGAGCATGAAGAAGGAGTTCGTCTTCCGCGCGCATTGCCGTGAGTTACTCGACCGCGTCGCGGCTGGCGAGGACACCCGGCCAGGTACCGCGGCCGAAATCTGCTGCGCCATGAGTGACACCAGCCTTCTGTCCCCGCTCACCTCCGCAGCTAGCGGCCTCTACGCGCGTATGTGGCGAGCCGCCGGCTTCCCGGAGCTCGACGAGGTCACCGAGGCCAGCCATCACCACGAGGCCTTGGAGAAGGCGGCCATCGACGGGCACGAACAGGACGCCCGCCGCGAACTCGCCATCCCCGACCGCCGCTTGGGCGACATCGAATGCGACGGTCTCCACAACGACGCCTGTATCTATGCGCAGGCCGACTAGTGTTCTGTAATTCTGGTCGTTTTACTTAGAGTTCCTAACAGAATGATCACTTGTAGTGACTGGCATTCCCTGATGGTTGATCATGATCGTGTGAAGAAGGGTGAGCAGCCGCCATGGATCGTGTCCGACGAGCTGTGGGAGCGAATCGAGCCGTTGTTGCCGCGCTGGGAGAACGCGCTGCCCAAGCTGGGCCGCAAGCGGCTGCCGGACCGGCTGGTCTTGCAGGGCATCCTGTTCGTGCTGCATACCGGGATCCAGTGGGAGTTCCTACCCCAGGAGCTGGGGTTCGGATCCGGAATGACCTGCTGGCGGCGCCTGGCGGAATGGAACGAGGCCGGGGTGTGGCAGCGGCTGCACGAGGAGCTTTTGGCCGAGCTGAACGCGGCCGGGAAGCTGGACTGGTCGCGGGCGGTGATCGACAGCTCGCATGTGCGGGCGGCACGACGCGGCCCAAAAGCGGCCCGAGCCCGGTCGACCGCGCCCGGCCAGGCTCCAAGCACCACGTGATCATCGAGGGCGGCGGCATTCCGACGGCATTCAGCCTGACCGGCGGCAACGTCAATGACGTCACCCAGCTCCTCCCGCTGGTCGAGGCAATCCCGCCCGTGCGAGGCAGGCGCGGGCGCCCCCGCCGCCGACCCGACGCGCTGTACGCCGACCGCGCCTACGACTCCGCCCAACACCGGGACGAGTTGCGCGCCAAGGGAATCGACCCGCAGATCGCCGAACGCGGAACCGGCCACGGCTCCGGACTCGGCGTGATCAGGTGGGTCGTCGAGCGCACAATCGCCTGGTACCACGGCATGCGACGCCTCCGCATCCGCTGGGAACGCCGCGACGACATCCACGAAGCGTTCCTCGGCCTGGCCACCTGCATCATCTGCTACCGACACATCAAGACCCTTTGTTAGGAACCCTTAGCGTTGTTGTCGACAAGCTTCTTGATGTTGGTCTGGACGAGCCGGACCTTGGCCAGGATCTCGTCGGTGGTTGCGGTCCAGGTGAACGGCTTTGGGTTGGTGTTCCAGTGCTGGATGTAGTCGCGGATGCGCGAGATGAGGACTTTGACCGAACTGAAGGTGCCGCGCCGGATGGCCTGCCGGGTGATGATCGAGAACCAGTTCTCGATTTGGTTGATCCATGAGGATCCTTTCGGTGTGAAGTGGAACTTCACCCGCGGGTTCTTCTCGAGCCAGGCCTGCACCTCCGGGGTGGTATGGGTGGAGAGGTTGTCGAGCACGACATGGATGTCCTTGCCCTGGTGGGGTTTCACGGCCTGCTTGAGGAAGGCCAGGAAGTCCACGCCGTTGCGAGTGGGCTTGCACTCGCCGTAGACCTCGCCGGTGTCCACGGTCAGCGCGGCGAAGAGGTTCGTTGTGCCGTGCCGCACGTAGTCGTGGGTGCGTTTCTCGGTCGCGCCGAAGGTGATCGGCAGAACCGGCTGCGTGCGATCGGGGGTGTCAGGTGGGTTGTGTACAAGATCCGATAGTTGATGGAGTACGCAGATGACCACGACTGATCCGCAGCAGCAGGAAGGGAATCCGTTCGGGGCGGCCGGGCAGCCGCGGTCGGCTCGGGACGCGGTCAACGAGATGGTCGAGGCAGGCCTGCTTGATGGCCTGATGGACACCGTTGACCGGGATGGGTTGGCGTTGACCGGGCAGGGCGGGTTCCTGCCCGAGCTGGTCAAGGCGGTGCTTGAGCGCGGTCTACAGGCCGAAATGTCGGACCATCTCGGATACGACAAGGGCGATCCGGCCGGTCGGGGCAGCCCGAACTCCCGGAACGGCACCAGCGCGAAGACCATCTCGACCGAGATCGGCGACGTGGACCTGGACGTGCCCCGGGACCGGGCCGGTTCGTTCGAGCCCCGGCTGGTCCCGAAGGGCTCGCGGCGGGCCGGCGGCCTGGACGAGATCATCATCTCGCTGTACGCGGGCGGGATGACCGTCCGCGATATCCAGCACCACCTGCAGCGCACCTACGGCACCGAGCTCTCGCACGAGACGATCTCCAAGATCACCGACGCGGTCCTGGATGAGGTCACCGCCTGGCAGTCCCGGCCACTGGAAGAGATCTACCCGATCGTCTACCTCGACGCCCTGGTGGTGAAGGTCCGCGACGGCCACCAAGTGCGCAATCGCTCCGCCCACATCGCCGTCGGCGTCGACCTCGACGGCGTCAAACACGTCCTCGGAATCTGGGTCCAGGCCGGCGAGGGTGCGAAGTTCTGGGCGGGGGTCTGCGCCGAGCTACGCAACCGCGGCGTCAAAGACGTGTTGATCG
>NZ_SMKW01000247.1 GCF_004348985.1 Saccharopolyspora elongata
CCTGACAGAGCCCAAGGACCGCAAGGCCGAGTTGCGGTGCTATCTCCGCGACCCGGACGGGTACCTCATCGAGATCGGGCAGGCCACCGGAATACTGCACGGTATCTTCGCCGACCGGCCCGCCCCTCCAAGCTGATCCTCTCGAGCGTGCACGCGCCTCATGCGCACAGGTCACCGTCGAACAGCGCGACGACAGCCCGCAGGGGCAGAAATTCCGTCGGCCCACGAGCTCATCTGCAACACCGCGTTGGGCCTGAGCCCAGCGGGTGCAGTCGGGGTGCGATGGCCGCGCCGGACCGTTCCCCCGCCATCAGCTCCAGCACTTCGAACTCCCACCCGGTGAGCGCGCCGAGGGGATTGTCCTGAGCACCGACTCGACATCGACCAATGACATCAGCTCTTGGACAATGCGGAGGCGATCTGGCCGACGAGTACCGCGAAAGGCATGTCGAGCGCGGTGTAGACGTCAGCGGCCAGGGGATCGGCGTTGTCAGCGAGGATTTCGACGATGGCAGTCGAGTAGTCGATCGGGATCACCCCGGCCTGTTGCATGCGCAGCAGGCCCGCTTCGCGCTTGGTCTGCCAGAAGGTGCCGGAGGCGTCGATCGCGGCGTAGGCGTCGTACCCCTCCGCCGTGGCACTGATGGCCGGGAGGGCGAGGCACACCTCGGTCGAGATTGGGGCGGCTGGGGCTGGGGCTGTCTCTTATACACCTCTGACG
>NZ_SMKW01000028.1 GCF_004348985.1 Saccharopolyspora elongata
CCGTGCAGCGAACTCCACCAGCCGCGGACGCATCCGATCGATCTCATCCGGAGTCACCACCGAAGTCAACCACAATCCACAGTAGATGATCACAACGACACGCCAAAACCTAACAAAGCACTACTAGTTCAGCTCCGCTGATCGCTGCGGTGCCAGTGAGCCGGACGTGTTGGGGCACCAACCAGCCCTGCAGGGGCTCGGTGAGGGCTGCACCAACGACGGCCGCTGCGGAAATCATTGCTTTGCGTCGCGAAAGGGTCACGTCCTGACTCGTCATTTCCTCGGCAGTGGCTACGACGTCCGAAGGATGCCAGCCCGCCGGCTGTTCGTCTGCCCCCACGGATCGAGACGGTGCCGGTGCCTGCCTACGCGGAATGAACCCGAGTTCGCTGTCGGACTTCGCGCCGAGCACTGCACGAAATCCTGCGCGGTAGGCCGCGCCCGGCCATCTGACTTCGCCACGCTCGTACCGCGCGATCTGGTGTCGATCGAGGTCGTACCGCTTGCCGGTCGCCTCGAACAGGTAGCGGTTCACCTCGTCGGCCAGCTCGGACCGCGACATGCACTCGTCAGGGATGCGGGACGCGGTGGCCTCCCGCGCTGCGCGAAGCGACGTGTTCGGCGTCGGCACGATGTCCCCTTTCACGATCGATCACCGAGTGTATCCACATGCGCGCAGCGGGTCAGATCGCAATCTGTCCCGTGATGGCCCGGAAAACGTGTCGGATGCCCCGCACTTTCCGACGAAGGTCAGGACATGACCAACTCGGGAGCGTCGGCAAGTCTGGAGGGCGGCCCGTCCTTGAGCACGTCCGGGATTGACCTCTTGCTGACCGAGCTGCGCCGCAATGCGTGGGGGCTGTGGGTGTTCGGTCCGCCGCATGGTCCCGACATCCTGGCGGCGGTACGCAGGTGGCGGACCTGCGCAGACGTGGTGATCCTCCGCGGCGAGGATGGCGAGAACGACGCGACCGCCTACCGGACGCCGACCATGCCCGGCTTGGACCCGTTCGCGCCCGAGCTGGTGTCGTGGCAGTACCACTCGTCGGCGGTGTGGACCTTGCGCGCTGTCCTCGCGCTTCCCGCGCCCGGGCACTCCCAAGCGCCGATCGCAGTGCTGGAGCCGAGCCCGTTGTGCTTCCTGCCGCCCGACATCGGCCGCCCCATCGCCTACCGGCCGGCGTCGATCAGCGCCGAACCACCGAACGCGATGCAGCCCGTCTCCCGCTGAATTTCACGTCCGAAACCACTTACAAGGCAGGAGGAAACATGACAACCGTCCTCGAACGGACAGCCGCACGGTCCCTGATACCCGATGACCTGTTCTTCCGATTGGTCGAGCGCATCGTGCGCGAGCACGCCGAGATCGACCGGGAGATGGCCGAACGCATCGTGGATCAGACGTTGGCCTTCCTGAGTGCATGTGCCCGCAACCGAGGTGAGCCGCTCGCCCCGAGCCCGATGGTCGACCACGGGTGGCACGAGTTCCTGATGTACACCCGCGAGTACGCCGAATTCTGCCAGCGGGTCGCGGGCCGGTTCCTGCACCACGTGCCCGAGGACACTGCCGCCATGGTGTCCGAGGCCGACCCGATCGAGGTGCGACGCCGCACCGTCGAAGCGATCGAGCAGACCGGGTTCCTCGTCGACCGAGAGCTATGGTTCGCCGAGGACACGAGCGTATGCAGCCAGTGTCACAACGGCTGCTACAACGACCCACCGCCGGACCCGCCGCCGAAGAAGTGAGCACCTATGACCCGACGTGATTGGAGCGAACTACCGGCCGCCGTGCGTGCCGCGATCGAGAACCAGTGCGGCAGCGTGACACGAGCGGTGCTCCCGGACGCCGGGCGGAACTCGGACGTGTCCGCCACCCTGCACACCGGTGGCGGACACGTCCTTTTCTGCAAGGGCGTTCGACTCGACACTCCGCAGGCCCGGATGCACCGGCACGAGGCGCAGGTGAATCCGTACCTTCCGCTGGGCGTGGCTCCGCGGCTGCTGTGGGAGTCCGAGGTCGACGGGTGGCTGTTGCTCGGCTTCGAGCACGTGCCGGGGCACCACGCCGACCTCTCACCGGGGTCACCGGACCTGCCGCTGGTCGCCGACACCTTGCACACGATCGGCGGCGCGTTGACCCCGTCGCCGATCTATGCGCCGCGGCTGGCCGAGCAGTGGGCGCGGCTGGCCGCATGGCGCCGCCTGGCGCACGACCAGGACGCCGAGGCCGACGAGTGGGTGCGGGACCGGCTCGACGAGTTCGTCGATCGCGAGCACCGCGCATTCACCGCGATCGACGGCGACGCGCTCGCCCACACCGACCTCCACCCGCTCAACGTGTTGGTGTCCGAGCGGGCGCGGGTGGTCGACTGGGCGTGGTCGCGCCGCGCCGCGCCGTGGGTCGACGCCGGGCTGCTGGTGCTGCGCCTCATCGGCGCCGGCCACACCCCGCCAGCTGCCGAACGATGGGCCGACGACGTTGTACCTGCATGGTCTTCGGTGGGCGAACAACTGCGCACCGACTTCGCCGTCGCCGTGCTCGGGGTGTGGCACCACATGGCCAGGGTCAGCCCCGGCCCGCAGCGCGCGCCGCTGGTCGGCGTCGCGCGCCGCTGGGTTGCTCATCGGCTCGGAGACGCCGCCCCTCTGATTTCCGTACAGCAGTAGCCAGAAGCCGAACGTGAGCTGATCCGGATCCGACGGCGTGGCTCCTACGGAGTCTGGGTCAGTTGTCGTTTGAGGATTTTTCCTGTTGCCGTCATTGGTAGGGCTTTGACGAATTCGATCTGCCTTGGGTACTTGTAGCTCGCCATCTGCTCTTTGGACCAGGCGATCAGCTCCTCCTCCGTGATCTTCGCCGCCTCCGCCGGGATCACGAACGCCTTGATCTCCTCGCCGTGGCTGTCGTTCTCGACTCCTACGACCGCAGCGAGGGAGACCGCTTCGTGGCTCATCAGCACCTCTTCCACCTCCCTCGGGTAGACGTTGAACCCTCCTCGGACGATCATGTCCTTGGCCCGGTCGACGATGTAGTAGAAGCCGTCGCCATCCCGGCGGGCGAGGTCGCCCGTGCGGAACCAGCCGTTGCGCATCACCTCGGCCGTCTCCTCCGGCCGCTTGAGGTAGCCCTTCATGACGTTGTGGCCGCGGATGGCGATCTCGCCCACCTCGTCGGCTCCGGTCACCGCGTTCCACCGGGCATCGACCAGCTCGGCCTCGACACCCCAGACCGGCAGGCCGATCGAGCCCGGCCGGGGCGCCTGCCCGCGCGGGCTGAAGAGGGCCAGCGGTGACGTCTCGGACAGGCCGTAGCCTTCGAGGATCCGGACGCCGAAGCGCTGTTCGAACCGCGAGTGGATCTCCACCGGTAGCGCCGCGCCACCGGAGATGGCCAGCTTCAGGTTCCGCGCGATCCGCTCGACGTCGACGCCTTCGCCGAGCGCGCCGAGCAGGCCCCAGTACATCGTCGGGACGCCCGCGAACACCGTGACGTCCTCGCCGACCATCAGCTCCAGCGCCGCCTGCGCCTCGAACCTCGGCAGCAGGACCAGGGTCCCGCCGACGGAGAATCCCGCGTTCATATCGATGCTCTGGCCGAAGGAGTGGAACAGCGGCAGTGCTACCAGGTGCGTGTCGTGCTGCGACGGGGTGCTGCCGAACATCTGGTTGGCCGTCAGGGCGTTCATCACCATGTTGGCGTGGGTGAGTTCGGCGCCCTTCGGCCGCCCGGTCGTGCCGCTGGTGTAGAGGATCACCGCGGTGTCGGTCGCCTCCCGCACCACGGTCTCGAATTCCCCGGGCTGGGCCGACAGCGCTTGCGCCAGCGTCTCGGTCTCCCCGACCGGTGCGGTGCTCTCGGCGGTGATGACGAACATGTCCCGGCAGGCCGGGGTCTGCCGGAACGCGGCGCGGCCGCGTTCCGCCGTCGGCAGGCTCGGATCCCCCTCGAAGCAGAAGTACGCCCGGGCGTCCGAATCGGCCAGGTAGTAGGCGATCTCCCGCTCCTTGAGCAGCACGTTGAGCGGTACGACGACCGCACCGGCCTTGAGGATCCCGTAGTACACGGCGGGGAACTCCGGCACGTTCGGGCAGGTGACCGCCACCTTGTCGCCCGGCCGGATCCCCCGGGAGACCAGGAGGTTGGCGATCCGATTGGCGAGCGCGCCGACCTCCGCGTAGCTCAGCCTCCGGTCGCCGCACACCAGGGCGTCGCGCCGCGGATACCTGCGGGCGGAGTCGTCGAGGAACATGGCCAGGTTCAGCACGCTTGGTCTCCTACGTCGTGGTTCGGCGGTGTCAGTGCGCGGCGTCTTCGTGCGTTCGGGCGAGCTCGCGGACGAATTCCTCGGCCCGCGGCCAGGGCCCGTACCCCGAGGCGGGGTTCAGGTGCCCGACGGCGCCGAGGTCGACCAGTCGGCTGCCCCAGTCCCGGGCCATGTCGGCCACCTGCGCCAGGCGCGCGAGGGGATCGTTCGTGCTCGCCGCCACGATGCTGGGGAACGGGAGTAGTTCGCGCGGCGTCGGCAGCCAACCGTTGCGGTACAGGTCGTCCGGTACCGGGTAGCCGTCGGGCAGCCGCGATTCGAAGTCCGGCGGTGTTGCCAGCAGGGCACCCCGGGTCTCACGCGCGTGCCGCTGCGCCCAGTGGACGGTGATCATCACCCCGGCGCTGTGCGCGACGATGACGATGGGTCCCGCGATGTCCGCCACGACGCGGTCGAGCGCCTCGACCCGGGCTTCCCGGCTGAGCTTGTCGTGTTCGAGCGGCGGCACCGTGCGGGTGTTCGGCAGCTTCCCGGCGAGATGGGTCTGCCAGTGGTCGGCCACGTGGTCCCGCAGGCCCGGGACGATCAGGACGGTCGGGTTCTCGGGGTTGTTCAACTGCTGCTCCGATCTTGCGCTTCGGTCATGCCGAAGGACGTCTGTCGAGTGCCGCGAGCCGCCGCAGCGCATCCGGGTAGCGGCGCTTCCCGATCAGCAGCGCCGCAATGGCTCCGAGGTAGACCAGCGGGGCGAGTTGCAGCGCCCCCAGCAGGCCGAGGCGATCGGCCAGGAGACCGACGACGAACGGCCCCGCGGCCAGGCCCAGGAGGCTGTTCGCCAGGGTCAGCGACCCGAACCCGGTGGCCCGCACGGACGCGTGCGTGAGGTTGGCGACCATGGCGGTGGCGGGCCCGGACGCGCCCGCCGAGAAGAACGCGCCGCAGCCGATCACGACGAGCTGCGGAACGCCTTCCGGCAACTGGAAACCGGTGATCAGCAGGACAGCGGCGGCCGCGCCGTAGCCGATCGAGGTGGTCCACTTGCGCTCCGGGCGCCGCCGGCTGGCCCGGTCCGTGATGACGCCGCAGACGATCATCCCGGCGCCGATGAGCAGGACCAGGATCGCCGAGACGAATCCAGCCGCGTCCGGGCTCATGGCGTGGTACCGGTTGAGGTAGCTGGGTGTCCAGGCCAGCAGCACGGCGGCGACGAACATCTGCAATCCGCTTCCGACGTAGGCGCAGAGGACGGAAGCGTTCGAGAACAGGCTGGACAGCGGAGCCCGGTATCCGCCGTTCGTGCCCGGCTCGACGGCGGCCTCGTCCTCGAACCGGTGCTGATCCAGCCTGCGCTGGGTGACGACCAGCCGGAACAGGACGACCAGGACCAGGCCGACGACGGCCATGAACGCCAGGGCCCAGCGCCAGCCGAAGTGGACGGCGATGAAGCCGCCGAGCGCGACGCCGATCGTCGAGCCGAACGAGCCGCCCGCCATGAACGCGCCGCCGAACGTGGCGCGCACGTGGGGCGCGAACACGCTGAGCACCACCGCGATGCCGACGCTGCCGTAGGCGGCTTCGCCCACCCCCACGAGGAATCGTGCGCCGAGCAGCTGGCCGTAGTCGGCCGCGATCGCGCACAGCACCGTCGCCAGGCTCCAGATGGTCGCCATCAGCACCAGGCTCCGGACACGCCCCCACCGGTCGGCGAGCACAGACAGCGGGAAGGTGAGCAGGCCGACCATCATCGCCACGATGCTGGTCAGCGAGGCGAGCTGGGAGTCGGACAGCGCCCACTCGGCCTTCAGGAAGGGGAACACCGCGTTGAGAACCTGCCGGGACATGTAGTCCGACAGCAACAGCGCGAACGTCAGGGCGAAGACCACCCAGGGGTAGATCCGCGGCTTGGCGGCCGCGGCCCCGCTGGGGAGTTCCCGGGCGGGCAGAGCGTGCGACTTCATTGTCACTCCTCGGCTTGCTGCTGATGCGTCCGGTGGAAAGCTCGTCCCCCTGGCGAAATCCGGGGCCGGGGCGCGGGCCCTCGTGAGGCGCCGCGCCCCGGCCTCCCCAACGGCGTCCGGTGGATCTCCGGCCGCTAGGCGTGGTGCGTGAAGCCGACCTGCCCCGGCTTGCGGTTCGGGGCGAACCCGATCTTGGCGAGGGTCTCGTCGGCGTCGGCGTAGCGCTCGCCGATCTTGTAGATCTCGCGGGCCTCCTTGCCGGTGGCCACTTCCCGGCCGAGCTCGCCCGCGATGCGCACCAGCTGCTCGATCTGCTGGACCGAGGTCAGCTTCGCGCCCTTGCGCCCCCAGATGGTGTCCTCGTTGCCGCAACGGGTGTGCAACCCCATGGCGATGGCCATCGCGTTGACCGGCAGGACGCTGCGCATGAGGGTTTCCAGCGTCAGCACCGCTCCGTCGGGGACGCGGCGGATGAACTCCATCATGTTGTACGGGTTGGGGCCGTCGAACCCGCCGCCGATGCCGACCCAGGTGACCATCAGCGGTCCTGTGTAGACACCGCGCCGGATCAGCCGCTCGACGGTCTCCAGCTGCGGGATGTTCGCCAGCTGGAAGTGCGGCTGGATTCCCGCCGCCTGGAGGCGCTTCAGGTGCTCCTCGACCCAGGCCGGGCCGGCCGGCACGTACATCTCGCGGTACGCCTCGGCCACCGCCGGCCGCGCGAGCGAGGTCCCGGCGATGTCGTCCTCGGTCATCAACTCCATGATGTTCATCTGGTTGGTGTTGATGGCGATGGTGACCTGGTCCGGGGCCGGGTCGAGCTCGGCCAGCATGTGGCGGGTGTCGTCGCTGAGCCACTTGGCGTCGGCGCCTTCGCCTTCGGGCGCGAACGAGATCGAGCCGCCCACCTGCAGGATCATGTCGGGGACGGCTTCGCGCAGCCGGCCCAGCAGTTCGTTGAACTTCGACAGCCGCTTGGACCCCTTGCCGTCGAGCTCGCGCACGTGGATGTGCAGCACCGTGGCCCCGGCGTTGTAGCAGTCGACCGCCTGCTGGACGTGCTCGTCCATGGTCAGCGGGAGGTCCTCCCGGAAGTCCTCCGGCTCCCACTCGGGCCCGTAGGGGGCCGCCGTGATGACGAGCTTCTCCTGGTTCTCGGGGAACAGCGAGTCGTCGTGGAAGTGCATCGTTCTTCTCCTTTTCCGAAGCGGCGGAACGAAACTCCCGGAGGGAGGTCAGAACGGCCGGTCGCCGATGATCCCGGCGCGCTCCATCTTGCGGACCGCGGGCCAGTAGTCCTGGACCGCGTAGTGCTGCGTGGACCGGTTGTCCCAGATCGCGACGCTGTTCTTGGTCCAGCGCCAGCGCACCTGGTACTCCGGGATCGCGGCCTGGGCGATCAGGTAGTTGAGCAGGTTGCTCGCCCCGGGGGCGTAGTCGCTTCCGAAGCGGACGTTCTCCGGCGTGTGGAAGTTGACGAAATGCGTGGTGAACGCGTTGACGAAGAGGATCTTCTCGCCGGTTTCGGGGTGGGTGCGCACCACCGGGTGCTCCGCGTCGGGGAACCGCTCCTTCAGCTGGTGGCGCTGCTCCACCGGCAGCGCCGCGCCGAAGGAGGCCTCGATGCTGTGCCGGGCGCGCAGTCCTTCGATCTGGTGCTTGATGTGGTCGGGGAGCTTCGCGTACGCCTCGGCCATGTCGACCCAGATCGTGTCGCCACCGACCGCCGGGCCTTCCACGCACCGGAGCACGCATCCCATGGGCGGGTTCACCCGCCAGGTGGCGTCGCAGTGGAATGCGTTCTCATAGTGCTCGGCGGGGCTGTCGAGATCCTTGTAGATCCGCACCAGGCCCGGGTGATCCGGATCGCTGCCGGCCACCGGGTGGTCTTCGAGCGATCCGAAGCGCCGGGCGAGCGCCACGTGGTCGGCCCGGCTGATGTCCTGGTCGCGCAGGAACAGCACCTTGTGCTTGAGCAGCAAGGCGTGCAGTTCCGCGAACAGCGCCTCGTCGTGCGCGACGTCGCCGAGGTCGACGCCGAACAGCTCGGCGCCGATGGTGCACGTGAGCTGTTCGTGCTCGATCGTGGTCGGCCGGGACGTCTGGACTGCGTTGGACATGATTCCTCCTCGGGTTGGTTGGTCGCGCCGCCGCCCGGAAACCGTTGCGGCGGCGAGGATTCGCTGCGTCAGAGGGAGAAGACCGAAGATCCGATGCTGCGGCCCGCTTCGAGGTCGCGATGGGCCTGCACCGCGTCTTCGAGGGCGTAGCGCTGGTTGATGCCGATCCGGATCCGCCCGTCGGCGACGTGGCCGAACAGCTCCCCCGCCAGCTCCGCGCGCTCGGCCGGGTCGGCGATGTAGTCGGCGAGCGCGGGGCGGGTGACGAACACCGATCCCTTGATGGCGAGCTGCATCGCGTCGATGGACGGGACCGGGCCGGAGGCGGTGCCGAAGCACACCAGCAGGCCGCGCCGGGCGAGCGAATCGAGCGAGGACTGGAAGGTGGCCGCGCCGATGCTGTCGAAGACGACCGGAACGCCCGCGCCGTCGGTGATCTCCCGGACCCGTGCGGCCACGTCCTCCTGCTTGTAGAGCACGACGTGGTCGCACCCGTGGGCGCGCGCGACCTCGGCCTTCGCCTCCGTCGACACCGTGCCGATCACCTTGATCCCCAGCAACTTCGCCCACTGCAAGAAGATCAGGCCCACTCCCCCGGCCGCGGCGTGAAGCAGGACGGTGTCCCCCTGCCGCAGCGGGTGGATGCGACGCAGCAGGTAGGAAGCGGTGAGCCCACGCATGGTCATCGCGGCGGCCGTGTCGAAGCCGATCTCGTCCGGGAGCGCGATCAGCGGCGCGGCGGGCATCACGCGCTCTGTGCTGTAGGCCCCGAGCGGGCTGCCCGTGTACGTGACCCGGTCCCCCTCCTGGACGTGCTCCACGCCGGCGCCGACCGCTTCCACGACACCGGCCGCTTCGACGCCCATGCCCGCGGGCAGCGGGGCCGGGTAGAGGCCGGTGCGGAAGTAGGTGTCGGCGAAGTTCAGCCCGACCGCCTCGTGGCGGATGCGGACCTCGCCCGGGCCGGGCTCGCCGACGTCGACGGCCTCCCACCGCATGACCTCCGGCGCACCGGTCTCGTGGAAGCGAACGGCTCGTGCCATGGCGTGCTCCTTCGCGGCACGGACGAATCCGCCCGTGCCGTTGCTCGGTTGATTTCCCTGTCCGCCCGGTCAGTTCGCCCGGGCGATGACGTCCCGGGGCGTCACTCCCCCGCGTCCCCGCGGACCGCCGTACCCGGCCGTCTCCCAGGTGAAGTTCGGCGGCAGCTTTCGTCCATTGTGGAGCGTCAGCCAGAGCCGGCGCAGGCGGTCGTCGGCCGCCGGGTCCGCGATGCCGCCACCCTGGGCGTGCGCGTGCAGGACCGCGTAGTTGTTGAACAGCTGGATGTCACCGGGCTCGACGTCGAAGCCGAACCGGAGTTCGGCCGCGGCCGCGAGCCGGTCGATCAGCTCGAACAGCGCCACGTCGGCGGGTTCCAGCCGGGGAACCTCCGGGTACCGCTGGGCCGACTCGATGTCGCGCCGGGCGTAGCGGACGCTCAGCTTGCCGTCGCACCAGCACGCCAGCGGAACCGAGCGGTAGGGCCTTTCCCCGGGGAGCTGCTCGCCCCAACGGTCGAACCCGAAGCGCCGGTACATGCGCTCGGCCAGGAGCGGATCCCGCCCCAGCAACTCGTTGTACAGCGCCGCCGAGCTCACCACGGTGCTGCGCCCGCCGAGCCGCGGGCTCAGCAGCGCCGCGACATCCGAGCCGCCCGTCCGAAGTTCCGGCCCCGCCGCCGCACCCCGGATGCGGCCGAGCTTGCGCCCGAAGGAGTCCTGCGAAACCGGAGAACCCAGGTACTGGGCCATTCCCCAGAAGAGCGTGTTGATCTCGGTATCGTCGTACCGCTGCACGGGAAGCCCCTTGATCACGGCGAAACCTCGCCCGTTCTCCAGAGCACGAGCGATGCGTCGCAGCTCAGCTCCCAGCGAGGGAAGGGGAAACCGCTCGCTGGTGATCCGGAGGAGCACGATCCCGTTCTTCCGCACCGCTTTCAGCGCGGTGTCCAGCTCGTCGAGGTGGGACGGCGAGAGCTCGAACCGCCACTCGGCCGGGCCGCCGAGGTCGGCCGCCCGCCACGCCGCAGCAGTCCGGCACGGCTCCCGCAGCACATCGGCGGACGGGGTCCCGATCGCCGAGGAGCCGCACTGCGTCGCTGGTTCGGCCATGACGTTCTCCATCGGAATCTCGGAGCGGGATCGGCTGTGATGGAGGCGACATTAGGCGCCGACGAGGGCCAGGTCTTATCCTCGCGGGACACGATGATTATCACTTGGTGACATCGCGGAGAGTGATGATGAAGCCCCTCGCCCGCTACGCCTCGCTGAACAGTTACATCGACGTCAGCCGGTCGGTCGGCATCGAGCCGACCCGCCTGATGCGCGGCGTCGGGCTCGACCCGGCCGGGATGGCGCTCCAGGACCGGTGGATCCCGGCCGTGTCCGTCGCCCGGCTCCTCGAACGGTCGGCGGCGGAGTCCGGGCACCAGGACTTCGCGCTGCAGCTGGCCGAACGCCGCCGCTTCGCCAACCTCGGTCCGCTGGGCCTGGTCATCCGCGAGGAACCCGACGTCCGCAGCGCCCTGACGATCCTGATCCGCCACGAGCACATGTACAACGAGGCCCTGCGGATGCACATGGTCGTGCGCAACGGACTGGCGACCATCCGCGTCGGCTTCGAACTCGGCGAGCAGACCGAGACCAGGCAGGCCACCGAGCTCGCCCTCGGCACGCTGCACCGGCTCCTGCGCGATTTCCTCGGATCGCTCTGGCAGCCGATCGCGGTCTGCTTCACGCACCGCGCACCGGCCGACGCGAGCACCCACCGGAGGGTTTTCGGCCCCACGGCCAAGTTCGAGCAGGAGTTCAACGGGATCACGTTCTACGCCCACGACCTCGACGTGGCCAACAAGCGGTCGGACCCGCTGATGCGCAACTACGCCTACCAGATCCTCGATTCCCTTGAGTCGCAAGGGGAAACGACGACATCGAGCCGCGTCCGCGAGCTGATCGAGATCCTGCTGCCCACCGGGCGCTGCTCGGTCGAACAGGTCGCGCGCAGCCTCGGGGTGGACCGCAGGACGGTGCACCGCCACCTCGCCGACGCGGGCGAGACGTTCTCGTCGATCCTCGACGCGACGCGGGCCGAACTGGCCGAGAACCTGGTGGGAAACCGGCGGTACAGCATGACGGAGATCGCCGAACTGCTGTCCTTCTCCACGCCGGGCAACTTCTCGCGCTGGTTCCGGGGCCGGTTCGGGTGCAGTCCCAGCCAGTGGCGTAGCCGGAGGTGATCCGCCGTCAGGGCTTGTTGGAGAGGGTCTGGCGCCAGTGCTCGGCGGCCTGGACCATGTCCCGGCCGAGGTGCTGGAAGAACCGGCTCGTGGCGCCCAGGCGGGCCCCGGCCGGGGTGGCGTCGCCGAGGAGATCGGCGCCCTGCCGGGTCAGGTCCGCCCACCTGGCCATCGACCCGACGCTGGCCAGCCACGCCTGGTACCAGACGTGCTCGTCGATCACGTACCGCTCCCGCCGGCCGTCGCGCTCACGCCCGACCAGGCCCCGCTGTTCGAGCCAGCCGACGGCCTTGGAGACGGACGCGGGGCTGACCTGGAGCCTGGCGACGAGCTCGGCGGCGGTGGTGCTGCCGGTGTCGCTGGTGAACAGGCAGGCGAGGATCCTGGCCATCATCACCGGAAGCCCCGTCTCGACCATCATGCCGACGAACCGCTCCTCGAACTCGCGGACCGTCCGCGGGTCGCGCCCGTCGGTGTCAGCGGCCGGGATTTCCGGGTGCCCGCCCGGTTTGCGGCGCCGGGCCCGCCACGCGGTCGCCTGCTGCGCCTGGTTGGCCCGGTAGCCCCGGACCCCGCCGTTGCGCGCGACCTCGCGGCTGATGGTCGACCTCGGCCGCCCCAGCTCGCGGGCGATCTCCGCGTACCCGAGCCCGGCCGCCAGTCCGGCGCCGATCCGCCGGCGCTCCTCGTGCGTCAGCCGACCTCCCGGCATCCCCGCCTCCACTCGTCGCCGAACAGCGCTTGAGGCTCGTGAGTGCGCAACCGGGCTCCAGCCCGATTGCGCACTCACGAGCCCACGCACCGTCGGTGCATTCAGCATCAATGTCATTGCACCGATCGTACTTCTCCTACCTGGAAGAACCGAATTCTCCGGTTGCGAAAGCGCGAAATGCGGTCCTAGCGTTTCGCGCACCGCGAACGAATCATGTGGAAGGAGACCGGCATGACCCCGTCACTGCCGACCACGCGGCCGGCCCACCGCCCCTTCGACCCGCCCGAGGGGCTCGCCGAGCTGCGCGAGCAGGCGCCGCTGAGCAGGCTGAGCTACCCGGACGGGCACGAGGGGTGGCTGGCGACCAGCCACGCCCTGGTGCGCGAGGTGCTGGCAGATCCGAGGTTCAGCGTGCGGCCCGAGATCCGGCACACGCCGATTCCCGGCGTCCCCGGCAGCGACCAGCCCGCGCCGCCCGGGATCTTCAACGCCATGGACGCGCCGGAGCACACCCGGTACCGCCGCTTGCTCACCGGCCAGTTCACAGTCCGCCGCATGCGCCGGCTGACCGAGCAGATCGAGGACATCACGGCCCAGCACCTCGACGAGATGGAGCGGCACGGCGGCCCGGTGGACCTGGTGGAGGCCCTGGCGCAGCCCGTCCCCGCGCAGGTGATCTGCGAGCTGCTCGGCGTGCCGTACGCGGACCGGGCGCGCTTCCAGGCGCACGCGCTGGACATGTTCCGGCTGGACTTGCCGCCGGAGCAGCTGGCTGCCGCGTACGGGGCGGTGCACGAGTTCGTCCGCGAGCTGGTGCTCGCCAAACGCGCCGCGCCCACCGACGACCTGCTCAGCGGCCTCACCGCCACCGACCTCACCGACGAAGAACTGGTCAACATCGGGTTCGTGCTGCTGGGCGCCGGGCTGGACACCACGGCCAACATGCTCGCGCTGGGCGCCTTCGCGCTGCTGAGCCATCCCGACCAGCTCGCCGTCCTGCGCGACGACCCCGGCATCGCCGGTCGCGCGGTCGAGGAGCTGCTGCGCTACTTGAGCATCATCCCTTTCACGATCCGCACCGCACTGGAGGACGTCGAGCTGCACGGCGCGCAGATCAAGGCGGGCGAGACGGTCACCGTCTCGATCCCAGCGGCCAACCGCGATCCCGGGCACTTCGCCGACCCCGACGTCCTCGACCTGCTCCGCGCGGGCAGCGGGCACGTGGCGTTCGGCCACGGCATCCACCAGTGCCTCGGCCAGCAGCTGGCCCGGGTGGAACTGCAGGTCGCGCTTCCCGCGCTGGTGACCCGATTCCCGGCGCTGCGCCTGGCGATTCCGGCCGAGGACGTGGCGATGCGGACCGACATGCTCATCTACGGCGTCCACCGGCTGCCCGTCACCTGGGAGGTGTAGCGGAAGTGGTCACCAAGGTCTGCCTCGTCACCGGCGCGTCATCGGGAATCGGCCGCGCCACCGCGCTGGAACTCCTGCGCGCCGGCCATACCGTCTACGGCGCAGCGCGGCGCGTGCACAAGATGGACGCCATCCACTCTGCCGGGGGCCACGCCCTGGAGATGGACGCGCGCGACGGCGAGGACCTCGACCGGGTGGTCGCGAGGATCCTCGACGAGCAGCAGCGGATCGACGTCCTCGTGAACAACGCCGGAACCGTCCTGCACGGCGCGATCGAGGACGTGCCGCTGGATCGGGCGCGCGATCAGCTCGAAGTCAACCTCCTCGCGCCGGCCAGGCTGGTCCAGCTAGTCCTGCCGCACATGCGCGCGCAGCGGTCCGGCACGATCGTCAACGTCTCCTCGATCGGCGGCGAGATCTCGCTGCCGCTCGGCGCCTGGTACTACGCGTCCAAGCACGCGCTCGAAGCCTTCTCGGACACGCTCCGCATGGAGGTCGAGCCGTTCGGCATCGATGTCGTGATCGTCCAGCCCGGCATCATCAAGACCGAGTTCGAGGATCAGACCGCCGCGCAGCTTAGGGAATTCTCCGGCGGCGGGCCGTATGGGGACATGGCAGAAGCCATGGCGCGGCGCGGGGAAACCGAGCTGGGCGACGGCTCCGAACCCGGCGTCGTCGCGGAGACCATCCGGCAGGCCGTCGAAGCCGACCGCCCGGACACCCGCTACGCGGTCGGCCGGCTCGCCGACGAGCTCCTGCAGCTCAACAGGTCGCTGCCGGATCGCGAATTCGACGAACTGGCCACCCGCCCGATCACCGCCGACACCGAGCTGTGCGCGGGCGCAGGACAGTGCGCGCTCACGGCCCCAGCTGTCTTCGACCAGCGCGACGAGGACGGCATCGTCGCGCTCCTGCAACCGGAGCCCCCGGCGGAGGCCCGCGACGCGGTGCTGCAGGCCGTCCTGCTGTGCCCCACCCGCGCCATCCGGGCGGACGAATGATGCGCGGCTGAACCGGCATCGACGCTCGTGGCCGGTCGGCCGTGGCTGACGTCCGGGAGTCCCGCACCAGATATTGATGGCCCCGCGGGCGCTACCGTGGATTCCTGGTCACGTGGTGAGGCGGTGGCGAGCGATGGGTGCTCTGGAGCGCTACATGGTGCTGCGGGGCAGCGACGTCGACGAGTTCCGGACGAGCGTGTCGCGGTTCCTGACGCCGCACCTGCTGACGCCGGTCGGGCGGTGCCATTCGAGCGTGACGGCCGATCTCGCCCAGGTGAGCCTCGGCCCGGTGTCCCTGGTGTACGGGCGCAATGCCGGTGCGGAACTGGGTGTGCGCCTGCTCGAACAGGTTTCGTACTACGACGTCAACCTGGCGCTCGCCGGGCGCAACCTGCTCAGCTGCGCCGGGGACGAGGTGCTCCTCGACGGGGCGACCGCCGGGATCATCTCGCCGAAGATGATCGCGGAGTTGCGGCTCAGCGACGGCTACAGCCAGTTGCACGCGCGCGACGACGTGTCCCGCCCGCAGGGGAGGCCAGCGCAGCGCGGCGGTGCGATCCAGCGCCGCGTCCGCGCCGCCAAGGCCGACCGCTCCCACGGAGATCCCGAGCGCTAGCCCGGCGACCACGATCCGGGCGGTGCCCGGCGGATCGGCGCTCCAGCGGCCCAACGCCCACACCGCGGCGGTCGACACGAGGAGCACGGCGCATGTCGCCGGGACACGGCGGGAACGAAGGTACAAAGCCAGCCCTCGCACCGGGATCACCCGCCCGGCGCGAGGACCGCGAGCGGATCGGGTTGGCATGTCTGGATGGCCGCGCGCAGTTGCACGACCGCCTGGGGCTGGGTTTCCGGCGGTAGGGCGCGCAAGGCGTGCCAGGCCGATCCCGCCCGCTCCCGGATCTCGTCGTCGGCGCCGTAGTAGTCGGGCATCGGCGTGAACTCGTCGGTGAGCCAAGACGCAATGACCGTGCGTGCGGCCTGCGACTCGTCGCCGTACCACTCGTTGCATCCCGGGACGGTGCCGCTCAGGAGGCTGATCCGGGCCGACAGCGAGTCCTCTCCGGCGCGTTCGAGCTCGTCGAAGTCCACCGGGAGCACGCCCGGCGGCACGTGCGGGACGGTGCCGCGGGTCGGGATCTCCGCGACGGCGCGGGGCGCATCCGGCAGTTTGCCCTGCAGCGACAAGGCCTCCCGCGCCGGCCCGGTGAGGGCTTCCAGCTCGTGGGCGTGCGCGCGGGTGACACACACGTCGCGGGTTTCGGTGCACACCAGCGCCGCCGTCTCCCCGTTGAGGACGTAGACGGCGTCGGCGTCGCGCGGCAAGGCGATCACCGCCACCACGAGCCCGAGCACAGCGGGCAGCAGCGCCGCGATCCGGGTTCCGAGACGGCTCGCGGTCACCAGGCCGAGAGCGGTCGTCGCCAGCGCGGCGAACCACCCGAGCTGCACCGCGCTCACCGTGCCCGACACCGCGATGAAGGCGGTGCGCGTCGTTCCCGCCAGCATC
Source organism: Saccharopolyspora elongata (assembly GCF_004348985.1). GTDB lineage: Bacteria > Actinomycetota > Actinomycetes > Mycobacteriales > Pseudonocardiaceae > Saccharopolyspora > Saccharopolyspora elongata. The sequence goes on from NZ_SMKW01000028.1 coordinate 16,257, forward strand.
GGCGTCATCAGCTCCGGCACGCTCGACCCCGGCCCGGTGAAGTACTCCGCGTTGATCGTCGTGGCATGCGCGCGGATCAGGATCGCGAACCCGGCGGCCGCCACCACGGGCGGGGTCAGCAACGACGGCAGCAGCCGGCCGATGCCCATGCCGAGCCAGCCGGCCGCGACCAGCGACAACGCTCCGACCGCCGCGACCGGCAGCCAGCCGAGGTGGAAGAAGCCGCCGTTGGCCACCACCGAGACGCCGCCCGCGACCAGGATCGCGGCCGAGGCGGCGACCATCGCCAGGGCGACCGCCGCGGCGCTGTGCGCCGACCGCTGCCACGCGGGTCGCGGCGCCGACGCGAACAACTCCGCCACCCCGCTGCGGCTGTCTCGCGTCCCCAGCAGGGCCCCACCGCCGAGCGCCACCGGCACCAGCGCGAAGTGCATGAAGCGCAGGTAGTAGACGAAGGAATCCCATTGCAGGTACCAGGCTCCGGTGGACTTCTGCCACGGGGCGTTGGTCAGCAGGTACAGCAACCCCACCGCTGTCGAGAAGATCGCCGCGCCGGTCACCAGGGCGCTGGAACGCCGCAGGTCGATCCGCACCATCCGCGCGCTCACCAGGATCCCCCGGGCCGTTCGGCGTCGCCGCGGTGCCGGGCCAGCAGCGCCGAGTAGCCGCGCTCCGCCGGGCTGTCGCCGGGACTGCTTTCTCCACCTGCTCCGAGGAGTTCCTCGCGCGTTCCGCGGAACACCAGGCGGCCGCGGTCGATGAGCGTCACGTCGGCGCAGGCCGCGGAGACGTCCTCCACGATGTGCGTGGCGACCAACACGCAGGTGTCCTGGCCGATCCGGTGCAGGAGTTCGCGGAACCGCAGCCGCTGCCCGGGATCCAGGCCCGCGGTCGGCTCGTCGAGCAGCAGGATCTGCGGGTCGTTGACGATGGCCTGGGCGATGCCGGCGCGGCGCACCATCCCGCCGGAGAGCGTCCGCATCCGGTGGTCGGCCCGGTCGGCGAGCCCGACCAGCTCGATCGCGCGTTGCACCGCGCCCGGCCGGTCCTGCTTCGGGACCTCCTTGAGCCAGGCCACGTACTCGGTGAACTCGCGGAGCGTGAACCGCCGGTAGAACCCGAAGTTCTGCGGCAGGTAGCCGAGCCGCCGGCGCACCTGGCGCACCTCGCGCCCCCGGCCGATGGGGTGCCCCAGCAGTTCCAGGGTGCCCCCGGCCGGCCGGGCGACCGTCGCCAGGGCGCGCATCAGCGTCGTCTTGCCCGCGCCGTTGGGGCCGAGCAGGCCGTGCACGCCGGTGCCGAACGACAGGTCCAGGCCGTCGACCGCCATCCGCAGCCCGGCCCGCACCCGCAGCCCTTCGGCGCGGATCTCGGCGGCGTAGGTAGTGGGCGCGATTTCCTCGGCGCTCACCGCGCGTGCCATCATCTCCTCCTCATGTCCACAATGGATCTACGGGTTCACGGGTTATCGAGCCGGGTGCAGGAGCGCGAGCGCACCGCCAGCACCACCCCGCCGACTGCGAGAGCCGCACCCCAGAGCGGAGCGGCGGACGGCTCCAGCGGAAGCAGCGAACCGGCCGCGAACAGGCTCGGCAGGACGACCGCCCCGGCCCACAGCGCGATGAGGCCGACGGCTGCCCGGGTGACGCCGACGAAGCTACCGAGGGCCAACGATCCCGCGGTGAAGGCCAGGCAGGGCAGCAACCACCGGGCCGGCGACGTGCCCGCCGCCCAGCCCACCACCAGCAGCATCGGGATGACCACGGCCAGCACGGCCGCGGTGCGCCGCAGCACCAGCTCCACTCCCCCGCGGGCGGCGCCGGCCAGCACTTCGTGCGCCGGGTCCAGGCCGCGCGACCAGGCCGTCGCCACGCACAACAGCGGCGCCACCGGCGCAAGCAGCAGCACCATGGACGGATATCCCTCGCTCAGCAACGGAGTCCAGGTGTCGACCGCGAGGGCCAGCAGCAGCACGAGCGCGGTCATCCCGAACCACGGCAGCATCACCGGCGACGCCCAGGTGCGCAGGTGCCGCAGCCACCGGTTCCCGGCGGGCTGCGGCGCGCTCGCGGCCACCGCGGGCTCCAGCTCGGCCCACACGCCCTCCAGCAGCGCCGTCACATCACCGGAGATGCCGGACGCCAGTTGCCCCCGGCACGCCGCGCAGGATTCGAGATGGGCTTCCACCGCCCAGGTCTCGTCGGCCGTCAGCGCGGGATCGTCGCAGGTGTAGCGCCGCACCAGCTCGGCCGCGAGGTGATCGCCGTCGTGTTCGCGCACCCTCATGACAGCGCCTCCCGCATCGCAATCCGCGCCCGGCGGGCGCGGGTCTTCACCGTTCCTTCGGGAACACCGAGCAGCAGCGCGGTTTCCCGGACCGACAGCCCGTCCAGCACCATCGCCTGCAACACCTGCCGCAGTTCCGGAGCCAGCCGCCGGAGCGCGTCGCCCACCGTTCCCCCGACCTCACGGGCCAGCGCGTCGTCTTCGGCGGCGGGAGCGCTGGTCGGCTCCACGGCGACCGCACGCACCTGCGCGTACCGGGCCTGCCGCCGGAAACCGTCCACCAGGCGGCGCGCGGCGATGGTCCACAGCCACCCCACGGCGGTGCCGCCCACGGCGTCTCCCGCGAACGTCCCACCAGCGCGCCACACGGCGAGGTAGGTCTCCTGCATGACCTCGGCGACGAGCTGCTCGTCCGCGCACCTGCGGCGCAGCCGCAGCGCCAGCCACGGCGAGGTGCGCCGGTACAGCTCCTCGAAGGCAGCGCGGTCGCCTCGCGCGATGCGGCCGACCAATTGCGCTTCGTCCAGTGAAGCCATCGGCACCCGGTTTCCCCTCACGCCCCGGAAGACGGCGACCGAGCACCCCACGGTTCTTTAAGTGATGCAGATCACTCGGGAGAACCCGGGGCGACGACCGCCGCGACTTACGGCCAGATCCTGCCGGACGGCCGACTCCACACCGGCGGGACGACGGAAACCAATCAGGTCCTAATAGGACCAATATCTGAGGATGTCGTTGTGCTGAAGAAGAAGGCTGTCGCCGCCGCCATCGGGCTGACCGTTGCAGCGGGCGCGATCATCATCGCTACCAGCAGTGGGGCGTTCGCCGCGCCCGAGCCCGGCGCGGCCCCCGCCCCACCCAAGGGGGCCCGGGCGACCGTCCAGGTCGACCCGAATCCCGTTTGGCGGGGCCAGGAAGTGACCATCACCGGCGACTGCGGCGGCGGAACCGGCCTCAAGGCCGTGCTCAGCGGCTTCTCGGAAACGAAGCCGGTGCTGGAAGACGTGCGCATCATCGACCCCAACCCGGCCGGGTTCCTCGCGAAGGCCCGGCTGAGCGACACCGTGGGCAACGGCGTGGGCCCGGTCTTCGTCGACTGCGGCGGAGAAGCCGGGGTCACCCTCATCGTCACTCACGCCTGACGACCGGAACCCGCGCCGCCGCAAGCAGCCATCATCGCTTGCGGCGGCGCGCCCGCTCGGGTCCGTACACTGGCAGGCAGGAAAGCCCTGCCGCCGAAAGGAAATCCCCACATGCTCGCGTTCGGCGTCCCGGACACGCTGCTGGCGTCCTACGGCAGGAGCGAGGCGGGGAGGGCCTGGATCGCCGCGCTGCCCGGTCAGGTCGCCGAGCACCTGGAGAAGTGGGACCTCGCTCCCGACGGGGACGTCGCCGCCGGAGAGGCCTCGCTCGTGGCGCCCGTCGTCCGCGCGGGCGGGGAACGCGCGGTGCTGAGGTTCCAGCCGCCCAAGGAGGAAACCAGGGCCGCGCTCGTCGGGTTGCGCACCTGGAACGGCAGCGGGATCGTGCGGCTCCTCGACCACGACCCGGCGAACTGCACGATGCTGCTGGAACGCCTGGACGGTTCGCGCACCCTGGCCTCCGTCGCGGACGACGACGAGGCGATGGGCATCCTCGCCGACTTGCTGCGCCGGTTGACGGCCGTGCCCGCGCCGGAGGGGTTGCGGGGGCTCGGCGAGATCGCCGCCGAGATGCTCGACCAAGCGCCCCAAGCGGTTTCGGCGCTGACCGACCCGGCCGATCAACAGCTGCTGCGCTCGTGCGCAGCAGCGGTCGCCGACCTGGTCGACGAGCCCGGCGATCGGCTGCTGCACTGGGATCTGCACTACGGCAACGTCCTCGCCGGCGAGCGGGAACCGTGGCTGGCGATCGACCCGGAGCCGCTGGCGGGCGACCCGGGGTTCGACTTGTGGCCCGCCCTGGACAGCGAGTGGGACGCGGCGGTGGCCACCGGCGACCCGATCCGCGTCGTGCACCGGCGATTCGACCTGCTCACCGAAGCCCTCGGCCTGGACCGGGAGCGCGCGGCAGGCTGGACGCTCGGACGCGTGCTGCAGAACAGCCTGTGGGACGTCGAGGACGGCGCGACTGCGCTGGCGCCGAGCCAGGTCGCCATGGCGCAGGCCATGCTGGAACGCCCGTAGCGGGTGGCTTTCCGGAGTCCGGTCGCCTAACCTGCCAGGGGACCTCGCAGCGACTCGTGGTAGTGGATTCCCTTCCAGCCACCGGCTTTGCGATGCGCGATCAGCGTGTTGCGGCCCTGCACGGTGAACGGCTCGGAGCTCGCGCCCACCCCCTCGAGGTGGAAGGCGAAGAACACGCAGGCGATGTCGTCGATGATGTCGATCCGGACGTCGGAGACGGCCATGACGTGCACGTGGCGGATGCCCGAGAGGACGCGGTCGAAGTAGCGGTCGACCGAAGCCTTGCCCACCAGCGGCCGGTCCAGCTCGGAGGGGCAGTACACGGTTTCGTGCTCCGGGTCCCAGATCGATCGGAGCGCGGCGGCGTCCAGGTTCGCCCAACCGGCCCGGTACACCTCGACGAGCGCGGCGACTTCTTCGGTGTCCTTCGTCATGAACACCACGCTAGAACTTCGAGTTCGGTGTAGCTCAAGCCCTTCCCGCGTCCGAAGAAAACGGGGGGAAGGCCCCGCCTGCAGTCGGGGCCTTCCGTTTTCACCGGTCGGTATCAGTAAGCGGCGCCGCCGCTGATGAAGCCGACGTGCAGCAGGCGGTTCGTCGAGCCGGAGCCCGGGTTCCGCACCGCGTTCTGGGTTCCGTTGTTCACCAGCGCGTCGCGCACCTGCGCCGGCGTCGCCGACGGGTTCGCCGTCAGGTACAGCGCGACCGCGCCCGCCACGTGCGGGGTGGCCATCGACGTGCCGCTCATGCCGCCCGCGCCGCCGCCGTTGAGGGTGGAGGTGATGTCGGTGCCCGGCGCGAAGATGTCGGTGCAGCGGCCGTAGTTGGAGAACGACGACCGGCTGTCCTGCCGGTCGGTGGCGTTGACCGTGATCGCCTCCGGCACGCGGGCCGGCGTCGAGCCGCAGGCGTCCGTGTTGGAATTCCCAGACGCCACGGCGAAGGTGACGCCGCTCTGGATCGCCCTCCGCACGGCGTTGTCGGTCGCGGTGTGGCCGCCACCGCCGAGGCTCATGTTCGCCACCGCGGGCTTGGTGGCGTTGGCGGCCACCCAGTCGATGCCGGAGATGATCTGGGAGTACTGACCCGAACCCTGGCAGTCGAGAACGCGGACGCTGACCAGCTTCACCTGCTTCGCCACGCCGTACGTCTTCGAGCCGACGGTCCCGGCCACGTGCGTGCCGTGGCCCTGGCAGTCGGAGGCGTCGGCGTCGTTGTCGATGAAGTCGCGGCCGTCCCTGACGCGGCCCTCGAAGTCGGGGTGCCGCTTGTCCACGCCGGTGTCGAGGATGTACGCCGTCGCCCCAGACCCGGTGTTCGGGTAGGTGTAGCTGCGGTCGAGCGGCAGGTTCTTCTGGTCGATCCGGTCCAGGCCCCAGGTGGGGTTCTGCTGGGTGCCGGCGATCCGGCCGACGCCGTCCTGCTGCACGTACGCGACCGCCGGGTCGCCGGCCAGCCGCTTTGCCAAGCCCTCGTCGAGCTTCGCCGCGAAGCCGCGGATGGTCGAGGTGTACGTGGCGGTCGTGGTGCCCCCGTACTGCGCGACGAGGCGGGCGGTGGTGCTCGTGGTCGAGGCCGCGCTCGCGTTCAGGTCCTTCAGCACCACGATGTAGCTGCCCGCAACCGGGTTGGCGGCGGGGAGGATCGAGCCGGTCGGGGCGGCGGTGGCCGGAGCGGCGGCCAGCGCCGCGGCCAGCACACCCGCGCCCAGCGCGGTGGTCAGCCGGATCTTGCGTCCTTGTCGCATGTCGGGTGCTCCCTCTTCAGTTATGGCTGCCATACGGAGGTGGTGACGCACAGCCATTTCCGACACGATCGACTGATGCCCTCACGATGATCAATCCGTGTTTCATTACGTAGGGGTACCTGTCTTTCGGCGAGGGGAGAGCACATGGCACGCACCCGGCGCCCCGTTCGCCCGCAGATCCGCACCAGCTCACCGGTGCTGGTCGGGCGCGCCGAGCAGCTGGCATCGCTGCAGGCAGTGGCCGTGCTGCACCCGGCCGTGGTGCTGATCGAGGGCGAGGCCGGGGTCGGCAAGAGCCGGCTGCTGACCGAGGTGCTCGCCGGCGAGCTCGGACCGGCCACGTCGCTCATCGGGTACTGCCGTCAGGTAGGCGAACCGTTCCCGTACGGGGCGGTTCTGGAGGCGTTGCGCGGCGCGAGGCCCGCGCGCCGGCCGGAGCTGAGCCCGGTCACCGGCGTCCTCGGCCCGCTGCTCCCGGAGATCGCCGAGCACCTGCCGCCGGCGCCGGACCCGCTCGGCGACCCGCGCGCGGAGCGGCACCGGTTGTTCCGCGCCGTGCGCGAGCTGGTCGGCGCGCTGGGCCCGGTGCTGCTCGCCATCGAGGACCTGCAGTGGGCCGACGACGGCACCCGGCAGCTGGTGCGGTTCCTGATGAGCGACCCGCCGCCGAACCTGACGATCGTGGTGACCTACCGGCGCGAGGACGTGCCCGGCGGCCTGCCGCTGGGCGGCGCCTACCGGCCGCCCAACGGCGTGGTCAGCGTGGTGCTGGCGCTGAGCCCGCTCGGCGTCGACGACGTCCGCGCGCTGACCGAGGCGATCCTCGGCGAGAAGCAGGTGTCCGCGGAGTTCGCCGCCCGGCTGCACGAATGCACGGCCGGAGTCCCGTTCGTCGTCGAAGAAACGTTGCGGGCGCTGCGCAACACCGTCGGTACGGTGCGCACCGACGGCGCCGCCGCCCGCCGGCTGCTCGACGCGGTCGAGGTGCCGGTGCTGCTGCGGGATGCGATGGCCGAAAGGCTTGCCGTGCTGCCGACCGCGGCGACCAGGCTCGTCGAGACGGCCGCGGTGCTCGGCGCGCCCGCGACGGAGGGCCTGCTCGGCGCGGTCGCCGGCGTCCCGGAGCCGCGGCTGCGCACCGCGCTGACGCACGCGCTGAGCGGTCACGTGCTGCACGAGCTGGACGGCGGTTATGGCTTTCGGCATTCGCTGGCCAGGAAAGCCGTCTACGACACCATCACCGGCCCGGATCGCGCGCACCTGCACGCGCGCGCGATCGACGTGCTGGCCGGGGTCGAGCCCAAACCGCTGAAGCAGCTCGCCGAGCACAGCGAGCGCGCCGGCCGGGTGTCGGAGTGGCTTTCCTACGGGGAGGCGGCCGCCGACCGGGCCGCCGAGATCGGCGACGCGGCGACCGCCACCGAGCTGCTGCAGCGGCTGCTGAAGGAGCCGGAGCTGCCCGCCGAGCACGTCGACCGGCTCGCGATCAAGCTCGGGCAGATCGCGCACACCGGCCTGGACCAGCTCGATCCGACCGAAACGCTGGAGCGGCTGCTCAGCGACCGGCGGCTGTCCACGTCGGCGCGCGGCGAGGTGCGGCTGTACCGGGGGCTGCTGTTGCTGCGGCAGGCCGGCGGGCTGGTGGAGGCCCGTTCGGAGGTCGAGCGGGCGATCAACGAGCTGTCGGAGCGCCCGGACCTGGCCGCGCGCGGCACCGCGGTGCTCGCGATGCCCTACGTCGGGCAGACCTCGCTCGACGAGATCCGGCCGTGGCTCGCGCGGCTCACCGAGTACCGGTCGAAGGCCGCTGGCGAACTGCGGTTGTCGTTGCAGGCCAACGAGTTCGGCTCGCGCATGCACCTCGGCGACGCCACCGTGCTCGCCTCGCTCGACGAGCTGCCGGAGGAGGTGGCGACGGTCGGCGAGCAGCGCCACCTCGCGCGGCTGCGCTGCAACCTGGCCGACGCGTGCGAGTGGACCGGGCACCTGCGGATCGCCGACGAGCTGCTGCGTGGCGGCCTGCGGATCGCCACCCGCTGCGGCGCCCCGTTCGTGATCAGCACGGCCCGGGCCACCCGGACCCGGCTGGACTGGCTGGCCGGTGAGTGGGCCGGGCTCGACGAGCGGGCGCGCCGGATGCTCGACGAGTACCGGGACCTGTTCCCGGTGGTCAGCGAGCTGAGCCTGGTGCTGGGTTCGCTCGCGGCGGCCCGCGGCGAGTGGGCGACCGCGACCAGCCACCTCACCGAAACCGGTGCCTTCGCCCCGGACGAGGCGATCAGCCCGGTCGCGATCGCCGGCTGCGCGGGACTGGCCTGGACCCTGCTTTCCCAGGACGAGCCGGCGAAGGCGTGCGCGGACGTCGACCGCGGGCTGGACATCCTGCGGCGCAAGGGGGTCTGGGCGTGGAGCGGCGAACTGGGCCCGGTTGCGGTCGCGGTGTACCTGGCGGCGGACCGCGAAGCGGACGCGGCGCGAGTGGTGGACGAGATCGCCGCCGGAATCGCGGGTTCGGGCGTGCCGCTCGCGGTGGCGGCGCTGGCCCAGTGCCGCGGGCGGCTGGCCGAACACCGGGGAGACCTGACCGCGGCGATGGCGCACTACCGCGATTCGGTCGCGCACTACGAGGAACTGCCGGTGCCCTACTACGCGGCGATGGTCGCCGAACGAGCGGCCACGTGCCTGCTGCCCACCGATCCGGGACCGGCGAGCGAAGAGCTCTCCGCGCTGGTCGACGTGTTCGACCGCCTCGGAGCCACGCGCGACGCGGCCAGGTGCCGCCACCTGCTGCGCGGCGCGGGCGGCGGCAAGCCCTCCCGCCGGGGCCGCCGGGGGTACGGCGACGAGCTGTCGCCGCGCGAGGAAGAGGTGGCCAGGCTGCTCGCCTGCGGGCACACCAACCGCGAGATCGCCGGAATCCTGTTCCTCTCACCGCGCACCGTCGAGCAGCATGCGGCGAGGGTGCTGCGAAAGCTCGGCGTCACCTCCCGCGAACAGCTGAAGCCGTGAGAGCTCTGCGTCGCTGCAAAAGAATCCCGGGCACTCGTTCACGCGGTGGTGGATCCGTGCTGGCAGATGTGGAGTGAACGGCCTGTCGGCTCCGATAGACGAGGCGAACGGGCCGTTCACCCCAACCACCCCAACACCGGACCGCACCACCAGCACGCGGTGAACGGACTCCTCACCCCGATAGACGAGGCAAACGGGCCGTTCACCTCGATAGCTGTGGCGCCGGAAGGTGGTTCCGCGCTCCGCGGGCACCTGCCGCCCGACCGCGACCCGCCCGAAACAGGCCCTGCAGCAGCGGAAAGTACTCGCAGCCGGAGTGACCAGCGCGATCAACTGCCACCGGATCTCGCACCTCGCTCGGCCGGTTCCAGGCTGCGGTTCGGCAGCAGTTCGCGGACCAGCTCGGCGACCTGCGCGGTCTCGATGAGGAACCCGTCATGGCCGTGCGGCGAGGTGATGGTGCGCAGCGGTCCGGCGCCGGGAATTCCCTCGGCGAGACGGCGCTGCTGGTGCAGCGGGAAGAGGCGATCGCTGTCCACACCGGCGACGCAGGTCCGGGCCCGGATCCGGCTCAGCGCCGCCTCGACGCCGCCTCTCCCCCGGCCGACGTCGTGCCCGGACATCGCCTGGGCCAGCGTCACGTAGCTGGCCGCGTCGAAGCGCCGCACCAGCTTCTCGGCGTGGTGGTCCAAATAGGACTCAACGGCGTACCGGCCGCCGTTCCAGGGGCTTTCGCCGTCCTGGTGGTCGATGCCGAAGCGGTCCTGGAGCTCCTGCGGACTGCGGTAGGTGATGTGCGCGATCCGCCGGGCCACGCCCAGCCCGGCGTGCGGGCCGCGACCGGCAGGCAGGTCGTGGTAGTCGCCGCCCAGCCAGTCCGGATCCGCGCGGATCGCCTGGATCTGCGCCGAGGACCAGGCGATCTGCTCCGCCGAGGCCACGGCGCAGCAGCTCAGCAGCAGCGCCGCCGACACCCGGTCCGGGTAGGTGGCGGCCCATTCCAGCGCACGCATCCCACCGAACGAGCCGCCGATCACCGCCGCCCACGACCGCACCCCGAGCTCGTCGGCGAGCCGCGCCTCCGCGCGCACCGCGTCCCGCACGGTGATCGCGGGAAACCTGCCGCCCCAAGGCCTTCCGTCGGGCGCGGCACCCGCCGGGCCGGTGCTGCCCTGGCAGCCGCCGATCGCGTTCGGGGCGACGACGAACCATCGATCGGCGTCCAGCGCCCGGCCCGGCCCCACGAGCGCGTCCCACCAGCCCGGGCTCGGGTGGCCGTCACCGGCCGGACCGGCGACGTGGCTGTCGCCGGTCAGGGCGTGCAGCACGAGCACCGCGTTCGAGGCGTCACGGTCGAGACTTCCCCACGTCTCGTACGCCAGGCTGGCCGCCGGGAGTTCGCCGCCCGCCTCCAGCCGAAGCGGCTCGCGCAGGCGCAGCCACCGGCGCCGACCGGCCGGGCTCCCTTCCCGCCATGCCCCGGTGGCGGGAAGGGAGCCGGTCGCCTGCGGTCGGCTCATCGCTCCAGCTCGGCCTTGGCCGCGCGGAAACCGGCTTCGAGGTCGGCCTTGAGGTCCTCGACGGCTTCGATGCCCACGGACAACCGGACGAGGCCCGGGGTGACACCGGCGAGCAGCTGGTCCTGCTCGCTGAGCTGGCTGTGCGTGGTGCTCGCCGGGTGCGCGATGAGGCTGCGCACGTCGCCGATGTTCACCAAGTGGCTGAAAAGCTGCACGCCGTCGACGAATGCGCGCCCGGCGGACGTGCCGCCGCGCAGCTCGAACGACACGACGGCACCCGCACCGCGAGGCAGGTACTTCTGCCCGGCCTCGTACCACCGGCTGGAGGTGAGACCGGCGTAGTGCACGGACTCGACCTCGTCGCGCTCGCTGAGCCATTCGGCGAGGATCTGCGCGTTGCGCGTGTGCCGCTCGATCCGCAGCGACAGCGTTTCCAGCCCTTGCAACAGGAGGAAGGCGTTGAACGGCGAGATGGCGGGGCCGAGGTCGCGCAGCCCCTGCACCCGCAGCTTCGCCGCGAAGGCGCCGTGGCCGAGGGCGGGCCAGTACTGCAGGCCGTGGTAGGACGGGTCGGGCTCGACGAATCCCGGGAACCGCTCGGAATGGGCGCCGAAGTCGAAGGTGCCGCCGTCGACGACCACGCCGCCGATGGCCGCGCCGTGGCCGCCGAGGTACTTCGTCGCCGAGTGCACGACGATGTCCGCCCCGTGCTCGATCGGCCGCAGCAGGTACGGCGTCGCGATGGTGTTGTCGACGACGAGCGGGACCCCGGCCTCGTGCGCCACGTCGGCGACGGCCCGTACGTCCAGCACGTTCGCCCGCGGATTGCCGAGCGTTTCGGCGAAGAACAGCTTCGTGTTCGGGCGCGCGGCGGCCCGCCAGGCGTCGAGGTCGTCGGGGTCCTCGACGAAGCTGACCTCGATGCCCAGCTTCGGCAGCGTGTGCCGGAGGAGGTTGTGGGTGCCGCCGTACAGCGAAGAACTGGACACCACGTGGTCCCCGGCCTGCGCCAGGGTGAGGATGGTCAGCGTCTCGGCGGCCTGGCCGGACGCCAGCGCCACCGCCGCCACGCCGCCTTCCAGCGCGGCCACGCGGTTCTCGAGGACCTCTTGGGTGGGGTTGTTGATCCGCGTGTAGATGTTGCCGGATTCGCTGAGGTTGAACAGGTTCGCGGCGTGTTCGGTGTCCCGGAAGACGTACGAGGTGGTCTGGTAGATCGGCACTGCGCGCGCACCGGTCGCCGGGTCTGGCTGGGCGCCGGCGTGCACCTGCAGCGTGTCGAACGACCAGGCGGACTGGTCGAGGGCGGCGGAAGAAGCGTCAGCACTCATGCGTGTCTCCTGAGCAAAGCGGCATGCGCCGGCCGCAGCGCGGCGACGCGGCCTGGGAGTGGTCGACGGGGGTCCGCCGAGAAGCGTTGCGAGAAAGGCGATTCACGGTTCCGCGGTAACTGGTCGTGAGCGTTTTGGATCGCTATCACGATCCAAAACGCTCACGAGACCTGAGAAGCAGCGCAGAACTGCGAAAATCCAGGGCGATGGCCCGAGGATCAGGAGATCAACACGCCGAAGTGGTCACGCGCACGTAGTCGACGTGCCGGCGGATTACCAAGCGGATCATGAGCCGAAGAGTAGCGGCTCGATAGTCGCCCGCAAACCGTGTTCACCAGTTGAGACGGACGTCGCTGCCGACCAACGGACCACGCCACGAAGCACTTGTCGGCGTTCCGACACCACAATGGACAGTGATGTCATTCTACCTGCCAACCGTTTTCGAGCAGGTCGAACGCCGCCGCGACGACTTCTCCGGAATGAGGACCGCGAGCCAGCGCGCGAGTTTGCAACGCGAAATGCGCCAGGGCGGCGCACCTGGGGTCGTCGTCGGCACGTCCCGCCTGTTCCGCGATCGCGGCGGCGAGCGCGGCCCGGTGGCGCATCCACATCCGGTCGGCGTACGAGCGCAATGCACTGCTGGACTCGCTGAGCGCCACGAACGACTCCCACCGCGGATCACTGCTGACCCGCTCGACCGCCCGCAGCACGTACCGACGCAGCGCGGCCGGGACGGACTCGCCGGGCGCGCGATCCCGGACCGCCGCGACGAGTTCGGCCTCGTGATCGACGGCCTCGTCGAAGACGAGCGCCTCCTTGCTCGGGAAGTGTTTGAACAGCGTCGTCGTCGACACGTCGGCGGCGTCGGCGATCTCGCGGACGTTGACCTGGTCGAAGCCGCGTTGGAGGAAAAGCTCCATGGCGGCGTCTGCCAGCGCCTGGCGGGTGGCCGCCTTCTTCCGCTCCCGCCGCCCCATCGTGCCTTCCGTCATGCAACGCACAGTACACAACAGTGGAACAGTTTAAAAAGTTGAACAGTTGCACTTTTGCTCCCGATGTGGTGTTCTTCGGTCGGTCCGCACAGCGCGACGCCCGGAAGCTCTGATCCGCGCCGTCCGAGGCCGCCGAGCCGACGGGCTCTGGGGAAGTACCGGGAATCGCGGCCATCGACACCGATCCACCGGCGCAGCACCGCGCAACCGGCCCGACCACGCATCGCACACCGGAACGGAGCACGACCATGACCAAGTCACACCCGCGCATAGCCATCATCGGCGCCGGGCCCGCAGGGCTCACCGCCGCTCGCATCCTGCAGCGAGCCGGGCTCGCACCCACCGTCTACGAGCGCGACACCTCCGCGCACGCCCGCGGCCAGGGCGGCACCCTGGACATGCAGGAGGACACCGGCCAGGCGGCGCTCGCCGCCGCCGGGCTGCTCGGGGACTTCCTGGAGATCGCCAGGCCCGAAGGCCAGGAGATGCGCGCCGCCGACAAGCACGGCACGGTCCTCATGCGGCGGGTCCCCGACGAAGGCGACCTGCACAGCCCCGAAATCGACCGCGGCGACCTGCGCGAACTCCTGCTCCGCTCCCTGTCGCCGGGAACGATCCGCTTCGGCAGCGCCCTCGACCGCGCCACGCCGACCGGCAACGGGCGCCACCTGCTCCACTTTCGCGACGGGCACACCACCGAGGTCGATCTCCTCGTCGGCGCCGACGGCGCCTGGTCCAGGGTCCGCCCGCTCGTCTCGCCGGCCACGCCGTTCTACGAAGGCGTCATGTTCGTCGAGGTGCAGATCAGCGACGCCGACTCCTATCCCGGTATCGCCGATCTCGTCGGCCCCGGGTCCATGTTCGCCACCGCCAACGGCAAGGGCCTGTTCGCACAACGCAACGCGCGCAACAACATCCGCGTCTACGTCATCTTCCGCGAAGACCTCGACTGGCCGGCCCATCGCGGCATCGACGCCGCGGACCCGGCCGCCGTGCGCGCCGCGCTGCTCGACATGTTCCACGACTGGGCGCCCGGCCTGCGCGCCCTGATGGCCAGTTGCGACGACACCTTCGTCCGCCGGCCCATGTACGCGCTACCGGTCCCGCACGCCTGGGACACCGTTCCCGGCGTCACGCTCCTCGGCGACGCCGCGCACCTCATGTCGCCGATCTCCGGGCTCGGCGCCAACACGGCCATGCTCGACGGCGCCGACCTCGCCCGTGCCGTCATCGACTCCCCCGACCTCGCCACCGCCGTGGCCCGCTACGAAGCGGCGATGCTGCCGCGCGCCGCGGCCAACGCCGAAGCCGCCCACGAGGGCCTGCACAGCGCGATCGCCACCGACGAGCCCGACCTCTCCGACATCCCCTGACCGCCCGAGCACCACCCGCCTCACCGGCCAGGCGCCGTCGGCACCGACATCGCTGTTGACCAGCAGATTTCGGGTTTCCCGTGCCCTTACGGCGACGTTCCTGCGGGGCTATCCTGCACCTGCGGTGGTCCCGCGCGGCGGGGACGCGTCGGGGGTCCGGGCCAGGTCGGGGGGGCCGGTTCGCAGTGAGCGCCGGTACCGGACATCGCGTTCGCCTCGGCCGGGCACTTGCCCCGATCTCCGATCTCCGCCCGGGGACGCTCGTCGCCGGAGAGGAGGTGCCAATCATGAGATCAGATGCTGCTCGGTCCGGTCTTCTCGAATGGGAGCCCCCGGAGTTCGACGAAGTCGAATGGGAGACGCCCGAGTTCGAAGAAGTCGTATGCGCCTCAGAGGTCACGATGTACGTCTCGCGGCTGGAGGACTAGGCGCGGTGGGACGACCGGCAGTCGATCCCCGGGCGCCGGCAGCCCGGCGCCCGGCCACCAACGCCGCGAGACCGCGATGAGTACGGCGGTGCGCCCGTCGAGCCGGCCCCGGCTGGCGCCGCACGTGCGCCTGGGGTTCGACCGGTCCCGCAAGAAGTACATGCTGCTGGGCCCGGAGTCGGTGACCGTCCTGAACACGACCGGCGCGGCCATCCTCGACCTGTGCGACGGGCAGCGGACGGTCGCCGAGATCGTGGCGAAGCTGAGCTCCCGCTACGACCACGTGGCCGACGACGAGGTGGCGCAGTTCCTCACCCGTCTCGCCGTCAAGCGGTACGTGGAGGCCGAGGATGACTAGACCGTTCGGTTTGCTGGCCGAGCTCACCTACGCGTGCCCGCTGCACTGCCCGTACTGCTCCAACCCGCTCAAGCTCGCCGACTACGGCGACGAGCTGACCACGGCGGAGTGGCGCCGGGTGCTGACCGAGGCCCGCGAGCTCGGCGTGGTGCAGCTGCACCTCTCCGGCGGGGAGCCGCTCCAGCGCCGGGACCTGGTGGAGATCGCGCGCACCGCCGCCGAGCTGGGCCTGTACACCAACCTCATCACCAGCGCGATCGGCCTCTCGCCGCGCCGGGCGGAGCAGCTTCGGACCGCCGGTCTCGACCACGTGCAGATCAGCGTCCAGGCCCACGAGGCGGCCCTGTCCGACCGCATCGCGGGCACTCCTTCCTTCGACCGCAAGATCGCGGCGGCCCGGACCGTGAAGGACCTGGGCTGGCCGCTGACGGTGAACGTCGTCCTGCACCGGCAGAACATCGACCGGATCGACGACATCATCGCGCTGGTCGAGCGGCTGGGCGCCGACCGCATCGAGCTCGCCAACACCCAGTACTACGGCTGGGGCCTGCACAACCGCGCCGCGCTGCTGCCCAGCAGGACGCAGGTGGAGCGGGCGGAGCAGGTGGTGCGCGCCGCGCGGAAGCGCCTGGAGGGGCGGGCGGAGCTCACCTACATCCTCCCCGACTACTACCTCGACTTCCCCAAGCCCTGCATGGGCGGCTGGGGGAAGCTGCAGCTCACCGTGGTGCCCAACGGCGACGCCCTGCCCTGCCCCGCCGCCCACACGCTGCCGCTGCCGCACGTGAACGTGCGCGAGAAGTCGCTGGCGTGGATCTGGGCGGAATCGCCGTTGTTCCAGCGCTTCCGCGGCACCGGCTGGATGCCCGAGCCGTGCCGCGGCTGCCCGCGCCGCGAATTCGACTTCGGCGGCTGCCGCTGCCAGGCGTTCCTGCTCACCGGCGACGCGGCGCGCACCGACCCGGTCTGCATCCTCTCGCCGGACCACGAGATCGTGGCCGAGGCGGTGCGCGCCGCGAACGCGGAGACCAGGCCGGTCGCGGAAGTCCTCGCACCGCGCCCGCATCCCCGCGACACCCGGTAGGAACCGGACAACCCGGCGCGCGATGCCAGCGGCGGAACACGACCGGATCACGGTGCGGGCGTTGCTCGCGCGCCCGGTCTACCGGCGGTGGTGGGCCGCCGCGGCGATCTCGCGAGCCGGGGACGTCCTGGCCGGGGTGACGCTGCTCCTGCTGGTGCTGGACCGAACCGGCTCCGGAACGGGTGTGGCCGGAGTGGTGATCGCCGACGTCCTGCCCGTGCTGCTGCTGGCGCCCCTGGCGGGCTTCGTCGTCGACCGCTGGCCCCGGCGGCGGATCATGATCTCGGCGGATCTGGTCCGCGTGGCCCTCGCCGCGACGCTGCCCTTGGTCGAGGCTCACGTGTTCGCGATCTACGCGATCGCGTTCGCGCTCTCCGCCGCCGCGGTGTTCTTCAACCCTGCCGCCAACAGCCTGCTGCCCGCGCTGGTCGGCGAGCGCGAGCTCGTCGCCGCCAACTCCGGTGTCTGGACGACCGCCATCATCGCCCAGATCGCGCTCGCACCGCTGGCCGGAGCGCTCGCCGCGGCAGCCGGCTTCGCCGTCGCGTTCTGGGTCAACGCCGCTTCCTTCGCCGCCAGCGCCGTGTTGCTCGCCGGGATGGCGGTGCCCGGTCATCGCGCCGCCGCGATCACCCGGGGCTGGCTGCGCGACTCCCTCGACGGCGCGCGCCTGCTCGTCGCCGACAGGCTGCTGCGGGCGCTGGCCGCCGCGCAGCTGCTCGCCGCGCTGTCGGCCGGGGCCATCAGCGCCCTGCTCGTCGTCCTCGCCCGGGAGCGGCTCGGCCTCGGCCCGCAGGGTTTCGGGTGGCTGCTAGCGGCGGTCGCCGTCGGCGCCGTCGCCGGTCCCGTCCTGCTGACCCGGACCTTGCGCGGCCGCGTCGGCCCGAACGTCGTGTTCGCCTCGTTCGGGCTGCGCGGCCTGGTCAACGTGCTGCTGGCCGTGACGACATGGCCCGTTCTGGCCGCCGCGTCGCTGCTGCTCTACGGCCTGGGCACCTCGACGGGAACCATCGCCTTCACCAGCCTGGTGCAGACCCACGCCGACGAGACGGTGCGGGGGCGCGTCTTCGCCGCCCTGGACTCGCTGTTCCAGGCGGGCAGGCTCGTGAGCCTCCTCGTCGGCGGTCTCCTGGCCGACGCGCTCGGCATCACCGCCGTCTACCTCCTCGGCTCCGCCCTGCTGCTCGCCGCAGCGGCGAGCGGCTTCGCCCTCGCCCGGGATCCCCGCCCGCGATGAACGCGCCGGGGCCGTAGAGGCTGTTTTTTCCGAGGTTCCGCCACCCGCACCGCCACCCGAAACGAGGTTGGAAAAACCTCGTCAGACGCTGCGCAGCACCGAGACGACCGTGCCCAGCACGACGGCCTTGTCGCCGTCGATGACCTCGTAAGCCGGGTTGCGCGGTTCGAGGTACACGTGGCCGTTGCGGCGGCGGTACACCTTGACGGTGGCCTCGTCGTCGATCATCGCGGCGACGATCTGGCCCGAGTGGGCCTCGGACTGCTGGCGCACCACGACGATGTCGCCGTCGCAGATCGCGGCGTCGATCATCGAGTCACCGCGCACCCGGAGGCCGAAGACATTGCCGCGCCCGGTGAGCTCGCGGGGCAGGTTCAGCACGTCGTCGACGTGCTCCACCGCCGAGATGGGCGTACCGGCGGCGATGTCGCCGACCACCGGCACGGGCACCGAGTGCTCGGCGGACTCCCGTGTGGACGGTTCCCGGAGGAACGCGCGCACGTCGATCGGCCGGGACATCGTGTTGCTGCGCCTGAGGAAACCCTTCTCCTCCAGGCTCGCCAGGTGCTTCGACACCGACGAGGACGACCGGAGGCCGACGGCGTCGCCGATCTGCCGAGTGCTCGGCGAGTACCCGTGCCGTATCACCCAATCCCGGATGGTGACCAGGATTCGCTGCTGGCGCAGCGGCAGGGTCGAGGGGTCCAGGTGCTCGAACACGTCGAGATCGTCGTAGGCGGCCACCCACGGAATGGTAGAGGTGCACACCCGCGACCAACCCACCGCCCCGCGAGGTCATCAGGCCGTGGGCCGGACCCCCCGGGGTCCTGTCGCTTTCCCCGCTCCCGAACGAAGACCAGCCTTCTCCGCCTACGAAGTAGGGACATTCCGACCACGTGACCGCTCCGTTCAGTAGCCGATGGTGAAGCGCCGCTGCACGAACTTCGGCAGCTCGGCCTCGTCCACCAGGGCGATCGCGGCGTCCTCGAACGAGATCCGGCTCCGTCCGTCGGCGTCGGTGATCAATTGGTCGCCACCGATCCGGAAACGTCCGGTTCGCTCCCCGGGAGCGATCTCGGCCGCCGGGCTGAAGTAGGTCCACAGGCGGTTCGACAGCCGGTATGCGTTGAGGGCGTCGCGGTGTCCTCTGACAGCTGCGGCGTACTCCCGCGGAAGGCCGATCTCCGCCAGCACTTCTCCGAGTACGTCGTCGTTGCCGTCGGCCGGCACGACGCCCGGCTCCGTCTCCAGGCTCCCCGCGCCGCCGACGACGATCAGCCGCGTTCGAGGGTGCCGGTCGAGCGCAGTGAGGAGCGCTCGCGCCGCGTTCGCGTACACCGCTGGGTCGGCGATCGACCGCCGCACGGTGTCGTGGAAGTCGCGAGCGGCGTTCCCGGGTTGGAACGCGCTGATCAGGACGTCGAGTCCCGGTAGGGCTCGGGCGATGGCGTCGGCGTCTAGGACGTCCAGACTCGCCCAGGTGATGTTCGGCCGGTCCTCTGCCATGCCGTCGGCGTTTCGGCTGTACGCCCGCACCACGTGCCCGCGGGACAGGGCCTCGTCGACGACGCGCGTCCCGATGTTGCCGCTCGCTCCGATCACACCGATGTGCATTCGCTACCTCCGCCACTCGTCCTTGGCCACGAACGTAGGCGGCATCGAGCGGACGCAGAATGGCCATGCGTCTGGACCACCTATCCGAACGTCCGAGAACTCCGGTCAACCGAGACGATCGGATAGGTTCGCAGAATGGATGTGCTGAGCGACGTGCTCACCGCAATGCGCACCGGGCGCCCCCACGCCGCCCGCAGGCGAAGCCAGGCGCCGTGGGGCGTTCGCTTCTCGACGGCCGAGGCGGCCGGTTGTCACGTCGTCCTGCGCGGCACTTGCTGGCTCACCGTCGCCGGATCAGCGCCGATCGCGCTCTCCCCCGGTGACGTCGTCCTCGTTCCTCAGCAGTGCACGTACGCACTGACGGATCGGCCCGGGACTCCGACGGTCGACTTCGACCTCTCCGAGCGCGACGTAGGGCAGAACGACGACGTCGACCTCGGCGACGACGGCACGGTCACCGAGACCCTCTGCGCCGCCTATTTCCTGGACCGCGGACGTACCCACCCGCTCCTCCTGGAACTCCCACCGGTCATCCACCTGCCGGCGATCGCCGGAGCGCACACCTCGCTGCGCCAGGCCGTGGATCTCCTCGGCGCAGAACTCGCAGGCGCAAGGCATGGTGCCGACGTGATCGTCCCCGCGTTGATCGACGCACTCCTGCTCCTGATCATCCGCGAGTGGCTAGAGAACAACACGGCCGACAGGCTCTGGGCGACCGCGTTGAACGACCCGACGATCCTCGCCGCGTTGCGCACCATCCACGGTCGGCCCGAAGCGGCCTGGACCGTGGAGTCGCTGGCTCAATCCTGCGGGCTGTCCCGCGCCACCTTCGCCTCGAAGTTCAAGAACCTCGTCGGCATGCCGCCGCTCACCTACCTCACGTGGTGGCGGATGACGCTGGCAGCGCGAGAGCTGCGCACCACCGACGCCCCGGTCGCCGCCATAGCCCGACGCGCCGGCTACACCTCCGATTTCGCATTCACCAAGGCGTTCAAACGTGAATTCGGCGTCTCCCCGCAGGGTTACCGCCTGCAGCGGCGCGGGAATCCATCGAGGCGATGACCAACCCGGTGCGGCCACAGCCTGCCGGCGCGCGGACCAACACTTTGCCCTTGCGCTAAGTGTTGGGATGGGTTGATACTTAGCCGCATGGCTCAGTATTCGGCCGTGCTCGACGGCGTGTTCATCGCTCTCGCCGACCCGACGAGGCGCGCGGTTCTCCGGCGGCTCGGTCGCGGGCCGACGAGCGTCGGCGACCTCGCCAGGGACGCCCCCATGACGTTGCCGTCGTTCATGAAGCACGTGCGGGTGCTCGAGTCGAACGGCCTGATCCGCACGGCCAAGTCCGGCCGGGTGCGCATCTGCGAGCTCAACCGGGAGCGGTTCGCGCTCGTCGAGGACTGGCTGGCGGAGCAGCGGCGCAGCTGGACGGACCGGACCGATCGCCTGGAGCGGTTCGTCACCAACCCGAAGGAGGAGCAGTGAACCTAGAACTCGATCTCGGCATCGACCGGGTCATCCGCGCGCCCCGCAAGCAGGTGTGGGATGCGTGGACCGATCCGGCCAACCTCGCGCAGTGGTGGGTGCCCGCCCCGACCCGCTGCCGCGTCGAGCGCCTCGACGTCCGGCCCGGCGGCGCGTTCGTCACGCTGATGAGCGACGACGGCGACGCGTTCGTCCCGCACCTGGACGCGTGCTTCCTCGTGGTGGACGAGTACGAGCGGATCGTCTTCACCAACGCGATCGACAGCGGATGGCGCCCCGCCAGCCCCGCACCGGTCCCGATGACCGCCGAGGTCGTCCTGCGGGACCACCCGGACGGCACCGACTACCGGATCGTCGTGCGCCATGGCGACCCGGCCGCCCGCACCCGGCACGCCGAGCTGGGTTTCGCCGAGGGCTGGGGCACCACCACCGCCCAACTCGCCCGGCTGGCCGAGGGCGAGACCGGGCGGTGAAGGTCGCCGTCACGGAATTCGTCACCCTCGACGGCGTGAGCCAGGGACCAGGTTCGTCCACTGAGGACACCAGCGGCGGCTTCACGCGGGGTGGCTGGCTTGTGCCGCACATGGACGAGGCGTTCGTCCGGCGCGCGTCGGAATGGCTCGACCACGCCGATGGCCTGCTGCTCGGACGGCGGACGTACACGGCGTTCGCCCGCGATTGGCCGGCGATCACCGACCCCGACGACCCGTTCACCGAGCGGATGAACTCGCTGCCGAAGTTCGTCGTGTCGAACACCCTCAAGGCGGGGAACTGGCCGCCGACCACGGTGCTCCGCGGCGATGCCGGAGAGGCGGTCCGCGAACTGAAGACGCGGCCGGGGCGGGAATTGCAGGTCCACGGCAGTGCCCGGCTCGGCAGCGCGCTGCTGTCAATGGGGCTCGTCGACACGCTCCGCCTGGTCGTGGCGCCCACCGTGCTCGGCACGGGCCGACGCCTGCTCACCCATCCCGCCGCGGCGACCGGCCTGCAACTCGTCCGGCACGAGGCCACGACGCGAGGCCTGCTGCTCCTTGAGTACGAGGTCACCGGCGACGCGGTGGTCGGCGACTACGAAGGCGTCGCGAAACTCGGGTAGGCACCGGTCACGAGCACCCACAAAGGACAGTCCCCACAGCGCGAAGCGGCGGTGGGCGGTCGCTGGGGGTTGGGACGCACTGCGGTTCAGGCCGCCTGGCTCTGGGCGAGGAAAACCTCTGGTACGGCCCGTGGGAGCCCTGTCGGACAACCCGTCACGCTCACGAAAGCTGCGGCTCAGGCCAGGGGTTCGAGTTCTGCCCGCATGGCGGAGGGCAGCCTCGCGACCAGCCTGGCTCCCGCTTCGCCGTTCTCCACCCGGAGGGTTCCGCCGTGCCGGGTGGCGATGTCGCGGGCGAGCGTCAGGCCGAGGCCCGAACCTCCCGCGTCTCGGGTGCGCGCGTCGTCCAGGCGGGCGAAGCGGTCGAAGACCCTTTCGCGGTCCTCGACCGGGATTCCGGGTCCGTCGTCGAGAACTTCGAGGACGACGTCGTCCGCCTGCCGGCCGACTCGCACGGTGACGACGGAGCTCGCGTGACGCACCGCGTTGTCCAGGAGGTTCCGCAGCAGGCGTTCGAGCTGCACCGGTTCTCCCACCACCGGCGCCGGTCCCTCCACAATGGAACTCACGGCGGGCCCGCCGGGGTCGAACGCGCGCTCGGCGACCTGTTCCGTCACCACATCCGCGAGGTCGACGACCGCCGACGGCTCCGGCTGTCCGTCCGGACCGACGGCGAGTTGCAGGAGGTCGCCGGTGATGCGCTGCAGGCGCTGGACGTCGAGCAACGACCGGTGGGCTATGTCGGGCCAGTCCGCCCGGTCCGGGTGCGCGAGCGCGACCTCCAGGCCGGCCCGCAGGTTCGCGAGCGGGCTGCGCAGCTCGTGGCTGGCGTCGGCGACGAAGCGTTCCTGCTGGTCGTGCGCGCGCTGCAGGCGGTCGAGGGTCGCGTTCGTCGTGCGCGCCAGCTGGGCCACCTCGTCGCGGGAGCGGGGCACCGGCACGCGCCGGTCGTACCGGCTCTCGCTGACCTCGGCGAGCTCCCGGCGGATCGCCTCCACGGGTCGCAGCGCGCGCCCGGCCGCGAACCACGCCGCCAAGGCCGTGAGCAGCACCGCGAGCGGGACGAAGACCGCCAGGGTGTCGTCGAAGTTGCGCAGCGTGCCGAGCGCGTTCCAGGGCAGCACGAACAGGTACAGCGTGAGCCGCTGACGCTTCGCCGGGTCCGCGCCCGCCAGCTCTGCATCCAATGTGGATCCTTCGCGGCCGGTGGGCTCCACCAGATCGGCGGGCACGTCGTCGACCACGCGGCCCAGCACGGTGTACGTGCGGTACTCGCGCCAATGCGGATGGTCGCCGGGCCGCAGCGTCGCGGTCGTCGTGGTCGTCCAGTCGGCCGGCGCCCCGGCCGGCGCAGGCGGCAGCGGCCTCCACGCCGGATCCAGGCGGCGCAGCTTCTCGCTGCGCACCACCGCCTCCCCGGAGTCCGCGACGACCTCGAACATCGCGTCGCCGGACTGGATCGCCGCAGCCAGCGCGGCCCGTCCGTCACCCAGGGACCCGACGCGGTAAGCGGCGACCATCCGGTCCAGCTCGGTTCGCGTCGCGTTCACCGCGTCATCGGTCAGCTGCTTGCTCAGGAACTCGCGCGTCCCCAGCCAACCCAGTGTGAACACGAACATGCACAGCAGCGCCGCCGACAGGGCCGTGCTCCGCCGCACCGACACCATTCATCAGCCACCAGCCGGTAGCCGACGCCGCGCACCGTGGCGATGGTGCGCCGCCCGAACGGCGCGTCCAGCTTCCGCCGCAGCGCGCTCACGTAGACCTCGACGATGTTCGGGTCGCCCCGGTACGCCAGGTCCCACACCTGCTCCAGGATCTCGTGCTTGGCGACCACCTGGCCCTTGTGCCGCAGCAGGCATTCAAGCACCGCGAACTCCTTCGCGGTCAGCGCCACCGGCTGCCCCGCGCGCCGGCACGTCCGCTTCGCGGGGTCGAGCACCAGGTCACCGAACGCCAGCGCCGCGGCCGCACCGGCCGCGCCCCGGCGGGTGAGGGCGCGCAGCCGTGCGGTGAGCACCACGTAGGAGAACGGCTTGCTCAGGAAGTCGTCGGCTCCCGTGTCGAGCGCCTCGGCCTCGTCGTACTCGCCCGTTCTTGGCCGTGAGCATGAGGATCGGCGTGCTCACGCCGCCTTTCCGCAGCGTCGCGCAGACGCGGTAGCCGTTGAGCTTCGGCAGCATGATGTCCAGCACGATCACCTGGTAGGGGTACAGCTGCGCGAGTTCCAGCCCCTCCACGCCGTCGTGGGCGAGGTCCACGGCGTAGCCGTCGGCCTCCAGGCCCCACTGGAGCGTCTCGGCCAGCCGCCTCTCGTCCTCCACCACGAGCACCCGCATGGGACCGATCTTCCCAGACCCGCGGTGCGGTACCTGAAGCGTTCTTCAGGTCGTTTCAGGAACCGCTCAGGCGCCGCCCGCCACGATCACCGAGGCGGCCGCGGCGGGCGGCCGCCCTCGAAGTTCAGGGGAGCCAATGCGAAGGAACACAATGGACGGTCACGTCGCAGCAGGCGTGGCGGACGCGGTGAAGGTCTACGGTCGCGGCGACACGGCGGTGCGCGCGCTGGACCGCGTGTCCCTCGACTTCCCGGCGCACCGCTTCACGGCGATCATGGGCCCGTCCGGCTCCGGCAAGTCCACGCTCATGCACTGCCTCGCCGGACTGGACACCGTGGACTCCGGGCGGGTTCGCATCGGGCAGACCGAGCTCACCGGGTTGTCCGACGCCTCGCTGACCCGGGTGCGGCGGGACCGGATCGGGTTCGTGTTCCAGTCCTTCAACCTGCTGCCGACCATGACCGCGGAGGAGAACATCCTGCTCGGCCTTCGGCTCGCGGGCCGCGCGCCGGACCGGGCTTGGTTCACCGCGGTCGTCGACGCGCTGGGCCTGCGGTCGCGGCTGCGGCACAAGCCGGGTGAGCTCTCGGGCGGCCAGCAGCAGCGGGTGGCGTGCGCCCGCGCCCTGGTGGGCCGGCCGGACGTGGTGTTCGCCGACGAGCCGACGGGCAGCCTCGACTCGCGCTCGGGCGCGGAGGTGCTCGGCTTCCTGCGCACATCGGTCCGCGAGCTCGGGCAGACGGTCGTGATGGTGACGCACGACCCGGTCGCGGCGTCCTACGCCGACCGCGGGGTGCTCCTGGCCGACGGCCGCATCGCCGCGCACCTCGAACGCCCGACCGCCGAGACCGTGCTCGCGGCGCTCACCAGGCTGGAGGCGTGATGCTGCGAACCGCCATCGCCGGGCTGGCTGCCCGGCCGCTTAGGCTGCTGCTCTCGGCCGTCGCCATCGCCGTCGGCGTGGCTTTCGTCGCCGGGTCGCTCGTGCTCTCCGACGCCGTCGGCGTCGGGCTCCGCCAAGCCGTCGCCTTCGAGACCCGCGGGGTCGACGCATCGATCGACGCGACGCGCGGGGCCGAGCTCGACGACGTGGTGCTGTCGAAGGTGCGGCAGGTGCCCGGTGTCGCCGCGGCGGAGGGTCGCGCCACGGTGAGCGCTCCCCTCCGGGACGCCGCAGGCCGTCCGAGGGACGCCGCCGCCACCGCGTTGGCCGCCGACGAGCAGCTGCGCCCGTTCGACCTCGCCGACGGTCGTTTTCCCAGCAACACCAACGAAATCGCGATGGAGCAGGACATCGCCGCGGACTACGCGCTGGGACATCCCGTGACCGTCCTCGACCAGGACGGCCGCCAGCACACCTTCACGCTGGTCGGCACGTTCACCCGGCCCGCGGACGCCGGAATCGGGGCCAGCGACATGGTGCTGCTCCCCGAGGCCCTGGGCAGGCTGTCGCAGGAGGAGGAGTTCGGCGAGATCGTCGTGCGCGCGGCGCCGGGCATCGGTCAGCAGCAGCTCGTCGCCGATCTCACGCGAGCGGTGGGCGGGCGAGGCATCTCCGTGGTGACCGGGCAGGAGGCCGCCGCGCAGCTGCTGCGCGAGACCCCGTCGGATTCGGCCGGCCTGTCGAAGTTCTTCACCGCCTTCGCGGTGCTCGCGATGGTCGTGGCCGCGATGGTGATCGCCAACTCGTTCACGATCCTCGTCGCACAGCGCACGAGGGAGCTGGCGTTGCTGCGGTGCATCGGGGCCGGGAAGCGGCAGGTGTTCTCGGGTTTGCTCGCCGAAGCCGTGGTGGTGGGCGCAGTCGCGTCCGCGGTGGGTCTGCTGGGCGGGCTCGGCGTCGCCGCCGCGTTGCAGGCGATCGTCGGCGGGGACGTTCACGTCCCGCTGACCGCGCGGACGGTCGTCGCGTCCTTGGCGATCGGGGTGCTGGTGACTGTGTTCGCCGCGGCGATCCCGGCCTGGTCGGCGACCCGCGCCGCCCCCGTCGAGGCGCTGCGGACGCCGGTGGAGGGCAAGTCCGCCCGTGCCGGGCGGCCGCGAGCGGCCGTCACGATCGCGCTCCTGGTGGTGGGTTTCGGCACGGCCGCGCTAGCGCTGGGCTCCGAGGTGGAGACCGGTGCGGTGCTGTCCGTCGTGGCCATGATCTCGCTGCTGGGCGCGGCGCTGGCTGCGGGGCCGCTGGTGGTCGGCCCGGTGGCGAGGGTGGTGGGCGTGGTCTGCGCTCCGATCTTCGGCCAGCCCGCGCGGCTGGCCACGCTCAACGCCGACCGCAACCCGAAGCGCACCGCGGCCAGCGCCGCCGCACTCACGATCGGTCTCGCCGTCGTCTCGCTCGTGACCACGGTGACCGCGGGCGTCGAGGCGGGCCGGGACCGCGGCCTCGACCAGCAGCTGGGGGCCGACTTCACCGTCACGTCGGTGGTCGCCACCAAGCCACTGCCTCCCGCGCTCGCGGACACCCTCGCCGCGGTCCCGGGCGTCGCGGACGCGGCTCTCCGCCAGTCGTTCTCAGGTGACCTCGGGAAATACGGCGGCTACGGGATGACCGCCGTGCGCGGCGACGCCGTGGGCAGCCTCTTGCGGCCGGTGGTGCTGTCCGGCCGCCTCGACCGGCTGGGGCCGGGAGAGCTCGCCGTGAGCAAGCAGCTCGCCGAGGAGACGAGCCTGGCGGTCGGCGACACCGTCCAGGCCGGGCCCCGGAACCGCCCGGTCCCGCTGCGGGTCGTCGCGGTCTACGACGGCGTCAGCGCCGCAGGCGCCGATACCGGGCTCGCCATGGTCGATCTCGGGCAGCAGTCCGCGATCGCCATGGGCGAGGGCGGCTACGACGACAGCGTCCTGGTCAAGCTGGCGGCGGACGCCGACCACGACCAGGTCCGGCTGGCGCTGGAGAATGCGCTCTCCGGCGCGCCACTGGCTCAGCTGCGCAGCGTCGACGAGCTCAAGGAAGAGCTTTCGGCGCCCCTGCGCAGCACGCTGGACCTGCTGTGGGCGCTGACCGCGCTGGCCGTGCTGATCGCGTTCGCGGGCATCACCAACACGCTCTCGCTGTCCGTCCTGGAGCGGACTCGTGAGTCGGCCTTGCTCCGCGCACTCGGCCTGACCCGGGGCGGGCTCAGCGCCGCCCTCGCCGCGGAATCGGTCTTCGTCGCGCTGCTCGGAGCGGCGTGCGGGCTGTTCGTCGGCATCGGCTCGGCGTGGCTGATCGCGCAGGTGGCGTCGACGGACGCCGAGCCGGTGCTGTTCGTGCTGCCGTGGGGCCGGCTCGGGGTGCTGCTGGGGGCCGCGGTCCTGGCGGCGCCGCTCGCCGCGGTCATCCCGGCCCGTCGCGCGGCGCGAGGCTCGGTCACCGCCGGGATAGCGGCGCCGTAACCGGGCGCGTGTGGAACGCGGCCGTCTGGGGTGCAGGGCGGCGGTTTCGCGCGAAACCGGCGTTCCACGTGGGGCGCGGTGGCGGTTTCGCGCGAAACCGGCGTTCCGCCTGCCAGGCGCCGCACTCGGCTGTCGCTCCGGTAAGTGACCATCCAATTCGGACGAGAATCTCAGATACCGGGGTCGGGTTCTCCCGGCAGCGGGCGTTCGAGGTTGTCCTGCATGTTCATCAGGTCACCCATGTCCGCCGTCCACGCGTTCACCACCAGGTTCGCCGAACCCGTGAAGATGTCGTGTCCGCAGTGGACCACGCGCTTGACCTCGTGCACCGCACCTGGAGTGAGGCCGGTGAGACGTTCGTGGTCGTGGCCAGGACCACCACCCCGAGGTGGCAGATCGTCCAACACATCGAGAGCCTGCAGACCGAGCGCGGCCGGGCCGATACCGAGTAGCGGCCGAGAGGATGCTCAGTGCCCTAGCGGGGGCCTCAGCCGCTATGGGCGACCGGCTCGGGATCGGCGTCGAGCGCATCGAGCACTGCGTCGCCGTTCGCCCTCGCCCACTCGGTCAGCATGTGGATCGGATCGATCAGCGTCGCCCCGAGCGGGGTGAGCTCGTACTCGACGCGGGGCGGCACCTCGGCGTAGGCGTGGCGGCGGACGAGTCCGTGCGCCTCGAGCCGTCGGAGCGTCTGGGTGAGCATCTTGCGGGAGATGCCGCCGATCAGCTCGATCAGCTCGCCATGGCGCACCGGACCCTTGCTGAGGCCGTAGAGCACGACCACCGTCCACTTGTCGGCAATGAGCTCGACCGCCAGCCGCGCCGGACAGTCGGCGAGAAAGGGATCACCGGGACCGAAACCGCTCATGGCGCCAAAGGTACCTGCTGGTTCCTATCGGAAAAATAGCCTGGGTTCTCTCCCCCCTCCAAAGCCAGGAGAGTCATGAGAGTCATCACCCAGCAGACGCTCGGCGGTCCCGAGGTGCTCACCATCGTGGACGCGCCCGAGCCCCAGCCCCTCCCGACCGAGGTTCTCGTCCGCGTCAAGGCGATCGGGCTGAACCCGCTGGAGGCGCGCCTGCGCGCCGGCGAGTTCCCGCTGATCGGCCAGCCGCCGTTCATCCTCGGCTGGGACATCAGCGGCGTGGTCGAGGAGGCGCCGCAGACGTGGCGGTTCAGGCCCGGCGACGAGGTGTTCGGGATGCCGCTGTTCCCCCGGGCGGCGAGCGCGTACGCCGAGGTCGTGTCGGCGCCTGCGTTGCACCTGGCGCGCAAGCCGGCGTCGCTCTCGCACGTCGAGGCGTCGGCGCTGCCGATCGTCGGGCTGACGGCGTGGCAGGGCCTCGTCGACCTCGGTGGCGTGACCGAGGGCGACCGCGTCCTGGTCCACGGCGGTGGTGGCGGAGTCGGCCACGTCGCGATCCAGATCGCGAAAGCGCTCGGCGCGCACGTGATCGCGACCGCCAGCGGGAGCAAGCGGAAGTTCGTCGAGGGGTTCGGCGCCGACGAGGTGATCGACTACACGGCGGTCGACTTCACCGAGGCGGTCCGCGACATCGACGTCGTGCTCGACACGATCGGCGGCGACACCGTCGAGCGGTCGCTCGAAGTGCTCCGCCCAGGCGGTCACCTGGTGACGGCGGTCGCCGAGGAGGATTCGGAGCTCGCCGCCAAGTACGAGGCGGCCGGCATGCGCTTCAGCGGCATCGCGGTCGACCCCGATCCGGTCGCCCTGCGAGGTCTCGTCGAACTCGTCGAACAGGGCAGGCTCCGGGTCCACGTGCAGGAGACGTTCCCGTTCGAGCGCGTCGCCGACGCGCACCGGCTGCTCGACGGCGGTCACCTCCAGGGCAAGCTCGCCCTCACCGTCTGAATGCGGATCGGGCGGCTTCCGGCCGCCCGCCCCGCATTTCGTCGTGCGGCCACCGCCCTCAGACCGGGGCGTCCGCCGCCGGGCCGGGAAGCGGGATGACCTCGCCCGTGCAGCGGCCGTCCGGGTGCATCAGCCAGCCCACCCGCTTCCGGGTCCGCAGGATCACCGAACTGTTCACGATTCCCCCTGCCGGCAACAGCCGTTCGAGGTTGTCCTGCATGTTCATCAGGTCGCCCATGTCCGCCGTCCACGCGTTCACCACGAGGTTCGCCGAACCCGTCACCGACATGCACAACCGCACCCGCGAATCCTCGCGCAACCGGGACACCGCCGCGGGCAACGCGCTGTTCGGCAGCCGGCACCACCAGATCACCGCGATGGGCCACCGGGTGTGCAGCTGGGCGACTTCGCACCGCAGTCGCAGCGCCCGGGACCGCAGGAGGGCGGTCAGCTGGCGGCGCACCGTGGAAGTCGGCCGGTCGAGCCGCTCGGCCAGTTCCGCCGCGGTGGCCCGGCCGTCGTGCGCGAGCTCGGACACGAGCGGGGCGAAGACCTTGGATCTCAGGTAGATCGGTTCGCTGGGCCGGTCCCGCTCGGCGCGGCCCGCTTGCAGGATCGCCTCGCGCTGCGCGCGGTCCAGCGCGTCCAGCTGCCACTGGTTGCCCTCGATGTGCCGCTTGGTGCCGATGTGGGAGTGCAGCGACGCCACTCCGGGCAGCTTCGGCAGCTCGTCCAGCAGCAGCGCGGAGAGTTCGCCGAACGAGCTGGCGGAGACCGTCAGCAACAGGTCCAGTCCACGCGCGGCGTGTTCGATGTTGTGCACGCGGTGCGTCCGCTCCAGCCTCCGGGCCACGTCGTCCACCGCGCCCGGGGCGCAGTTCATCTCGACCAGGGCCACCATCGCGCCGCCGGAAAGCTCGCCGTACTCGGGATACGCGGTGATCCAGGCCAGTCCCGCTTCGCGGAGCCGGGCCCAGCGCTGCGCCAGTGCCGTGGGCGACGCGCCGAGCGTGGGGGCCAGCGCCGCCCACGGCGCGCGAGGCCGCAACTGCAGGGCGTGAATGAGCGCCAAGTCGTCCTCAGAGAAGTCCCGATGCACGTTTCTCGCTCTCTGCGGGCCGAAAATGAGCGTATCGAGCGAATGATCTCCCTCATCCGCGGGCGAGTCCACACTCTAGACCAGCTCGAAGCGAGATCAAGGGGTTCGCGAAGTTGGATCTGCTGGACGATGCGCGGGCGCCGCAACCGGTTCCGCCCCTGGAACGCCGGAAACAGCACCAGGCGCCCGGAATCGGCCCGCGGTCGCAGCGTACCCGGGAACCACGCACCCGATCCGGACGGCCGCGGACATCGTGCCGCCGCACCGGCATCGGTCCGTGCACTGAGGACCAAGGAAGGGAGCGGCGATGACGCACCAGTGCACCTCGACCGGCCCGAGGCTGACCCGCCGTGGCGTGCTCCAGCTGGCCGGGGCCGGGGCGGTGCTGCTCGGCACCGCCGGCTGCGGGGCCTCGGCCAGGGCCGCCGGCGACGTCTTCGTCTACGGCCGGAGCTCGGACGCCGTCTCCCTGGACCCGATGAACCAGACCGACAGCGAGTCCTACGCGGTCGTGCACCAGATCTTCGACTCGCTGCTGCGCTACGCCCCGGACGGAAAACTGCTGCCGGCGCTGGCGAATGCGGTGCCGGAACCCGAGAACGGCGGCCGGCAATACACCTTCGCGCTCCGCGAGGACGCGCGCTTCCACGACGGCACGCCGTTCGACGCCGACGCCGTGGTGTTCAACTTCCGGCGCTGGCGGGAGGCCGGGCACCCCTACCACCGCGGCGGCGGCCCGCAGAGCAGCAAGTTCGCCTACTACAAGAACCTGTTCGGCGGCTTCGACGAGAAGTCGGTGATCGCCGGGATCGAGAAGGTCGGCTCGCACGCGGTGCGGTTCGACCTCCGGGAACCCTACGGGCCGTTCCTCCCCACTCTCGCCGGCGCGCAGTTCGGCATGGCCTCGCCCACTGCGATCCAGCGGGACGTGGAGAACTTCTGGCAGCGGCCGGTCGGCACCGGCCCGTTCGCGCTGGAATCCTGGCAGCGCGGAAGCAAGCTCACCTTGCGCCGCAACGAATCCTGGTGGGGCACGCGGCCGGTCGACGCGGGGCGGCGCCTGAACACCGTGGTGCTCACGCCCATCCCGGACAGCACGGCCCGGGTGGCGGCGCTGGTCGGCGGCGATCTCTCCGCCGTCAACGGCATCGTGCCGCAGGACGCCGACGCGCTGCGCGACACCCCGGGATTCGCCGTGACCCAGCACCCGCAGGAGTGCTTCAGCTACTTCGCCATGAACACCCGCCGCGAGCCGTTCCGGAACCCCTTGGTGCGCAAGGCGATCGCGCACGCGATCGACCTGCCGCGGATCGTGCGGTACTTCTTCGGCGAAGGGGCCGAGGTGGCCGGCGCGCCGCTGTACAGGATCTCCGCGTTCGTCGACCGGTCGATCCAGCCGCACCCGTACGACCCGGACCTGGCGCGCAGGCTGCTGGCCGAAGCCGGGCTGCCCAACGGTTTTCGCACCACGCTCCGGTACATGTCCACCGCCCGGCCGTACATGCCGGACGGCAAGGGCGTCGCCCAGGCGGTGCAGGCGAACCTGGCCGCGGTCGGGATCACCGCGGAGCTCGTCACCTACGAGCTGGCGACCTACGTGGAGCGGACCGGCAAGGGACTGCACGACATCGCCATGTTCGGCGGCACCACGATCGGCGTGGACTCCTACTTCCCTCTGAACTACTGGTACGCCGGCGCCAGCGCGACGGAATCCAACTCGTCCAACTTGTCCTTCTACCAGAACTCGCAGGTCGACGCGTTGCTCGCCGAGGCCAGGGTTACCGCCGAGGTGGAGAAGCAACGTGCCCTCTACGCCGAGATCCAGCACATCGTGCACGACGAGGTGCCGGTGCTGCCAATCGCCTACGTCAGCCCGCCGGTCGCGCTCCGCGCGTCGATCCGCGGCTTCGGCACCAACATCGCCATGGACGACCTCGATGCCCTCACCGTCTGAAAGCCATGTTCCAAACGGACGCCGGGGAGGTGTCGGGCCGTGCTGACCTATATCGCGCGTCGGCTCGGGCAGCTGATCCCCGTGCTGCTCGGGGTCTCCGCGATCGTGTTCTTCACCGTGCGGATGATCCCGGGCGACCCGGCGCAGATCATCCTCGGCGAGAACGCCACTGCGGAGCAGATCGCCGAGCTGCGCGCCCAGATGGGCCTGGACGAGCCGATCATCGTGCAGTACTGGCTGTTCCTCGGCCGGGCGCTGCAGGGCGACCTCGGCGAGTCCGTAGTGTCCGGTCGGCCGGTGGTCACCGAACTGGCCGCGCGGCTGCCCGCCACCTTGGAGCTGACCCTGGCGGCGCTGCTCATCGCCGTGGTGGTCGGCATCGCCCTCGGCACGCTGGCCGCGAGCCGGCCGCACTCGCTACTGGACAAGGTCGCGTCGGTGTTCGCCGTCGCCGGGGTGAGCATGCCCATCTTCTGGCTGGCCATGATCTTCATGGTGGTGCTGGGCGTGAACCTGCACCTGCTGCCGTTCCCCGGCCGGTTGCCCGCCGCCGAGTCGCTGCCGACGGTCACCGGCCTGAACCTGGTCGATGCGCTGCTCGCCGGGGACTGGGCGATGTTCCGCGCCTCCCTCGCGCACCTGACCATGCCGGCCCTCGCGCTGGCCACCATCCCCTGCGGCGTGATCATGCGGATGACGCGGTCCAGCATGCGGGAGACGCTGGCCGAGGACTTCATCCGGACCGCCCGGGCGAAGGGCGTCTCCCCGCTGGTCACGACCGTCCGGCACGGCCTGCGCAACTCGATGCTGCCGGTGATCACGGTGATCGGGCTGCAGCTCGGCCTGCTGCTCGGCGGCGCGGTGATCACCGAGACGATCTTCTCCTGGCCCGGCATCGGTCAGATCGCCTACCAGGCGGTGTTCCAGCGCGACTACGCGCTGATCCAGGGCGTGGTGCTGTACGCCTCGCTGCTGTTCGTGCTGGTCAACCTGGTGGTCGACGTCCTGTACGCGGTGTTGGACCCGAGAGTGAGGTACTGATGGCCGACCAAGTGGCCACCGCGCCGCCGAGGGGCGCCCGGAGCCGGCGGCAGCGCGCGTTCTTCGCCAACCGGCTCGCGGTGTTCGGGGTCGTGGTGCTCGGGATCTTCGTGCTGGTCGCCGTGCTGGCCCCGGTCCTCGCGCCGTTCGACCCGTACGCGCAGGACCTCGGCGGGCGGTTCCAGCCGCCGAGCGGCACGCACCTGCTCGGCCAGGACGAGCTGGGCCGCGACATCCTGTCCCGGTTGCTCTTCGGGGCCCGGGTGACGCTGTCCGCCGGGCTGCTCTCGGTCGCGCTGGCCGCCGTCGTCGGGACGGCGATCGGGCTGCTCGCCGGCTACCGGGGCGGCTGGTTCGACGCGGTCCTGATGCGGCTGATGGACATCCTGCTCGCGTTCCCCAGCGTCCTGCTGGCGATCATGATCGTCTCGACGCTCGGGCCGGGGCTCGGCAACGCGATGCTCGCGGTGGGCATCGTCTCGGTCCCGCAGATCGCCCGGGTCGTCCGGTCCGCGATGATCGGGCTGCGGGACAGCGACTACGTGCTGGCGGCGCGGTCCATGGGCGCCGGGCACGGGAGGATCCTCCTGCGCACGCTGCTGCCGAACTGCCTGGGCCCGTTGATCGTCCAGGCCACCCTCACCCTCGCCGCGGCGATCCTGGACATCGCCGCGCTGTCCTTCCTCGGCCTCGGCGCGCAGGCGCCGACACCGGAATGGGGTGCCATGCTCTCCGACGCCTTCCGCGCCGGCTTCCACGTGTTTCTCACCAGCCAGTTCGCGATCGTCTTCCCCGGGTTGATGATCGCCGTCGCGGTGCTGTGCGTGAACTTCATCGGCGACGGCTTCCGCGACGTCTTCGACCCGAAGGCGGTGCGGTGATCATGCCCCTGCTGGAAGTCGACGACCTGCAAGCGCACTTCCGCACCGCCGACGGTGTGGTGCGCGCGGTGGACGGCGTCTCCTTCACCGTCGACGAGGGCGAAACGCTCGGCATCGTCGGCGAGTCCGGTTCCGGGAAGAGCGTGACCGCGATGTCCATCATGCGGCTCAACCCGTCGCCGCCCTGCCACTACGCCGGTGGCCGGATCCGGTTCCGGGGCCGCGACCTGCTCGGCGCCTCCGAGCGCGAGCTGCGGTCGATCCGGGGCAACGAGATCTCGATGATCTTCCAGGACCCGACCACCTGCCTGAACCCGGTGCTCACCATCGGCGACCAGATCGCCGAGGCGATCCGCACCCACGAGCGGGTCTCCCGCAGGGAGGCGATGCGCCGGGCGGTGCGGACGCTGGACGAGGTCGGCATGCCCAGCCCGGCGCGCCGCGCCCGGGACTACCCGCACCAGCTCTCCGGCGGCATGCGGCAGCGGGCCATGATCGCCGTCGCGCTGGCCCGGCGGCCGAAGATCCTCATCGCGGACGAGCCGACCACCGCGCTGGACGTCACCATCCAGGCGCAGATCCTGGAACTGCTCGGCCAGCTGAAGTCGGCGTACGGCATGTCCATCATCATGATCACGCACGACCTCGGGGTGGTCTCCCAGATCGCCGACCGCGTGCTGGTGATGTACGGCGGGAAGGCGGTGGAGTCCGGCACGCCGAAGCAGCTCTTCCAGGACCCGCTGATGCCCTACACCTGGTCCCTGCTGCGCGCGGTGCCCAGGCTGGACTCCGAGGTCGCGCCGGAACCGATCGGCGGCCATCCCCCGTCGCTCGCCGACGAATCGCCCGGTTGCCGGTTCGCGCCCCGGTGCCGGTTCGCCGACGACCGGTGCACCCGGACCGAACCGGTGCTGGACCACAAGGCCGAGGGCCGGCTGGCCGCCTGCGTGCACACCGCGGACGCCTTCCGGGAACTGGCCGGCGCGCTGGACGATGCGGAGGCGGGCCGATGAACGACTACCTGGTGGAGACCCGGGATCTCACCTTGCACTACCCGGTGCGGGGCGGGCTGTTCCGCCGGACAGGAGGCCTGGTCAAGGCCGTCGACGGGGTGAACCTCGGCGTGCGGGAGGGCGAGACGCTGGGCCTGGTCGGCGAGTCCGGCTGCGGCAAGAGCACCCTCGCCCGGCTGCTGCTGCGGCTGGCCACCCCGACCAGCGGCGAGGTCCGGTTCGCGGGCGAGGACATCTTCGCGCGGCGCGGCGCCGAACTGGCCCGGCTGCGCCGCGACATCCAGATGATCTTCCAGAACCCGTCGTCCTCGGTGAACCCCCGCCTCAGCGTCGGCGAGATCATCGCCGAGCCGCTGCGCATCCACCGGCGGCCGGACGTGCGGCGGCGCGTGCTCGAACTGATGGAGATGGTCGGGCTGCACCCGGACCACTACGACCGGTACCCGCACGAGTTCTCCGGCGGGCAGCGGCAGCGGATGGGCATCGCCCGGGCCATCGCGCTGCGCCCCAGGGTGGTGGTCTGCGACGAGCCGGTGTCCGCGCTGGACGTGTCGATCCAGGCGCAGATCCTCAAGCTGCTCAAGGAACTCCAGCGGGAACTCGGCCTCACCTACGTGTTCATCACGCACGACCTGTCGGTGGTCAAGCACCTGTGCGACCGGGTGGCGGTGATGTACCTGGGCAAGGTGGTGGAGGTCGCCGACCGGGCGGAGTTCTTCGCGAGCGCGGCCCACCCGTACACCGCTTCCCTGCTGTCGGCCATCCCGCTGCCCGATTCGGACGCCGAAGCGCGGCGGCAGCGGGTGGTGCTCGCCGGGGACGTGCCGTCGGCGCTGAACCCGCCGACCGGCTGCGCCTTCCACCCGCGCTGCCCCCGGGCCCAGGCTCGGTGCGCGCGGGAGGAGCCCGCTCTGATCGCCGACGAGTCCGGTCGCCGGACGGTTTCCTGCTTCTTCCCGGTGCGCCCCGGCGAGGAACTCCAACGGCCCGCAGAGGACGGTGCGAACGCATGACCGACATTGCCGGACTGCTGACCGGGATGATCCCGCCGCTGATGCGGCGCTGGGCGGTGCCCGGCGTCGGCGTCGGCGTGCTCACCCCGGACGGCAGCCACCGCCTCGGCTTCGGCGTGACCAATGTGGACCATCCGCTGCCGGTCGACGAGCACACGCTGTTCCAGATCGGCTCGGTGTCCAAGACGTTCGTCGGCACGATGCTGGCCGCGCAGGCCGACGCCGGGCGGCTGGGCCTGGACGACCTGGTGGCCGACCACCTGCCGGGCGCGGGGCTGGACCGCCGGATCACCATCCGGCACCTGCTCACCCACTCCTCCGGCCTGTTCGGCGATCACCTGATCATCAACGGGCCCCGGCTGCTCGCCGACGGCGCGGACGACTCGATCGCCACCGGCGTCGCGCACATCGCCGGGCTGCCGCTGGTGTTCGCCCCCGGCACGAACTACTCCTACAGCAACGCCGGGCTGATCGTCGCCGGGCGGCTGCTGGAGGTCTTCACCGGCCGGCGGTACGCGGAGCTGGTCCGCACCGAAGTGCTGGAACCGGCCGGGATGCGGCACACCTGCACCACCGCGGACGAGGCGATCACCCACCGGGTGGCCGCCCCGCACCGCAGCGACGCCGGGCCCGAGGTGGCCCGGACCGCGGGCTGGCAGCGCGGCTGGCAGCTGCCGGGCTGGGACGTGCCCGGCGGCGGGCTGGTGTCGTCCGCGAGCGACATGCTCGACTACGCCCGCTACCACCTCGCAGGGAAGACCCCGGCGGAGCCGTTCGTCCCGCAACGCGAGCGCAGCGGCGCGTCCGAGCGGATCGGGCTGATCTGGCGGCTGGACGACGTCGACGGCGTGCGGCTGGCCTACCACGGCGGGCTGACCATCGGGTACTGCACCCAGCTGTGCCTGGTTCCCGAACAGGGAATCGGCTTCGTGCTGCTGACCAACGGCACGTCGGGCGAGCAGGTGAACCAGGAGGTGCGCGCCGCGCTGCTGCGGGAACTGGTCGGCATCACTTCCGAGGCGCCGCCAGCAGAACCCGGCGACGCACCGGCCGACGCCGCGGGGCTGGCGGGCAGTTTCGACGCGTCCTTCTACCGCCTCGAACTCAGCCCGCGCCCCGAGGGGCGCGCCGCGGTGCGCATCCACCGCCCGACGCCCCGGCCGGGCAACTACTACCTGGAGCCGCCGTCGATCGAGCAGGTCGCCTGGTGCGGGCGGGACCGGCTGGTGATCACCGAGCCGGCGAGCGAACGCGGCACGACCATCGACGTCTGCCGGGACGACTCCGGCGCGATCAGCGGACTGCGCCTGCGCGACCGACTGGCGCCCCGGGTCGACGGCTGACGCGGCGATCAGGAGGCGCTGGCGAGCTGGCTCTTGACCAGCTGGCCCGAAGTCGACTCGACGGGCCACACGCCCTTCTCGGCCACCACTTCACAGTTGAATTCCTTGAACCGCTGTTCCATCCGGCCGCCGATGACGCTGCGCGGAACTCCGGGCACCACACCAAATGAACGCGCACTGGAACGCGACATTGGAGTTCGAGCGGAGACGCGGCAAACACGTTGATCATTAGAAGCAGGCACGTCACGTAATGATCACCTTGCCGCCGATGACACCAGTCAAGCGCTGGATGCACTAAACCGAGTCCGGCCAGGGACGACTTCGGTCACACCGGGCGGCCGGAACGACAAGCCCGGCACCGGACTCCACAGTGGATTCCGATGCCGGGCTCCCCCGATCTCAGGCGCAGGTCACCAGATGATCCGGGTCAGATCCGCGCAGGACAGTTCGAGCGTCTCGAACGGCGCGCCGGGCCCGCGACCGTTCCACTGCACGGGCATGACTCCCGCCAGCGACCAGGAGGCCAGCGGCGCGCGCTCCGGGCCGAGCATCGTGATCTCGCCGATCGACTTCTCCGGGCGGCTGCGCAGCCAGTCCAACATCGCCGCGGCACGGCCGGCCTGCGGGCGGCTGAGGACGACGACGACGGTTCCGGCTTCCAGGCCCGCGCAACTGGTGAACACGCCGAGGTCGCGATCCCCGATGCGCACCTCGAAGAGGCCGTCGAGCCCGTCCGATCCCGTCATTCCGCGACCTGCGTCCGGTACGCCCAGCGGAACACCGGGAGGTTCGAGTCGCCGACCTCGCGGTAGTCCTCGGTCCGCTCGAAGTGGTCGTACCCGTTCAACCGCCGGATCTTGATCCGCTCGGCCAGATCCACCTCCGCGGCCGTCACCTGGGTCGGGATCCCGACCGGGCCGCCTTCCAGGATGACTTCCCCATCACCAGACACGTCGGTCTCCTCCTGCCGAATCGAGCAGATCACCGATGCAACCGAACTCAAAGTTGTTTCCCCACAACGAAGTCTGTCGACATGGTCACGGTTTCTCAATAATTGAGCGGCATTTTCACACCTGTGGGCGTGATCCGGCCGGGGGCCGGCGCGCAAGGGATTCACACGGAATCGGGCACCTTCAGCCGCTGGTCGAGCACCGCGAGCACCTCCGCCTGGTGCTCGACCAGGTAGAAGTGCCCGCCGGGGAAGACGCGCAGGTCCACTTCGGCGTCGGTGTGCTCCCGCCACGCTTCGGCTTCCGCCAGGGTGACCTTCGGGTCGTCGTCACCGAGCAGCACCGTGATCGGGCAGGCCACCTTCGCCCCGGCCTCGCCCTGGTAGGTCTCGGCCGCGCGGTAGTCGCTGCGAACCGCGGGCAGGATCATGCGCAGCAGCTCGTCGTCGCCGAGCACGCCCGCAGCGGTCCCGCTCAGCTTCCGCAGGTCCGCGACGAGCCCGTCGTCATCGCTCAGGTGCACCCACTCGTCCCGGTGCGTCGACGGTGCGCGGCGGCCGGACGCGATCAGCCGGATCGGCGCGACCTCCATGCGGCGCGCCACCTCGAAGCCGACCGCCGCGCCCATGCTGTGGCCGAAGAGCGCCAGCGGGCGATCCGCCCACGGCCGCAGCTCGGCGGCGAGCCGGTCCGCGAGCTCACCGATGTCGTCGATGCAGCGCTCCGCCAACCGGTCCTGGCGGCCGGGGTACTGCACCGACAGCACCTCGACCCGCGGCGCGAGCGCGCGGGACAGCGGGAAGTAGAAGCTGGCCGAGCCGCCCGCGTGCGGCAGCGCGACCAGGCGGACCCCGGCGTCGGGCGCCGGGTGGAAGCGGCGGATCCACAACTGGCCGCCGCGTGCTGGAACAGTCACCGTTCTTCCTCCGGTCACAGCGGAATGTTGCCGTGGTGGCCGCGGCCGGCGACGGCCTCGGCGAGCGCGGCGGCGACCCGGCGCCGGGTGTCCGCGGGATCGATCACCTCGTCCACCACGCCGATGTCAAGCGCACGGCCGACGCCGCCGGCGAGGCGCTCGTGCTCGTCGACGAGCTCGGCCCGCAGCGCCGTCCGCAGGTCTTCATCGTCCACTGCGGACAGTTTCTTGCGGTGCAGGATTCCCACCGCCGCCTCGGTGCCCATCACCGCGACTTCGGCCTCCGGCCAGGTGAACACCGCGCTCGCGCCCAGCGCTCGGGAATTCATCGCGATGTAGGCACCGCCATATGCCTTCCGTGTCACCAGCGTCACCCGAGGCACTACGGATTCGGCGAAGGCGTAGAGCAACTTGGCGCCGCGGCGCACCACCCCGGCCCATTCCTGGTCCACGCCGGGCAGGTAGCCGGGCACGTCGACGATGACCAGCAGCTGCACGCCGAACGAGTCGCACATCCGCACGAACCTCGCCGCCTTCTCCGCCGACGACGAATCCAGGCAGCCGCCCTTGCGCAACGGGTTGTTCGCGACGACGCCCACGGTGCGCCCGCCGAGCCGGCCCAGGCCGGTGACCACGTTGGGCGCCCACTTCTGCTGCAACTCGTCGAAACCGCTGGCGGCATCGAGGATCTCGCGC
Source organism: Saccharopolyspora elongata (assembly GCF_004348985.1). Lineage (GTDB taxonomy): Bacteria > Actinomycetota > Actinomycetes > Mycobacteriales > Pseudonocardiaceae > Saccharopolyspora > Saccharopolyspora elongata. Next base: position 56,475 of record NZ_SMKW01000028.1, read on the forward strand.
ACCAGCGGGTGCACGTCGTAGGCGCGGTTGGCGGCAGCCGGCAGCAACGACCGCAGATCCTTGCGCTCCGCCACCGCGCGCAGGTCGAAAGCGCCTTGCTGGGCGAGCAGGCCGGTGATCCGGCGAGCCCTGGTGTAGGCGTCCGCCTCCGAGTCGGCCAGCACGTGCGCGACGCCCGACTTCTGCCCGTGCGCCGCCGGACCGCCGAGCCCGGCCATGTCGACCTGCTCGCCGGTGACGCTGCGCACGACGTCCGGCCCGGTGACGAACAGCCGACCGTCGGCCGCCATGATCACCACATCGGTCAGCGCCGGCCCGTACGCTGCGGCACCGGCCGCGGGACCGAGCACGACCGAGATCTGCGGGACCCGCCCGGAAGCTCGGATCATCGCGGCGAACATCTGGCCGACGCCGTCCATCGACTCCACACCCTCGGCGAGCTTCGCCCCGCCGGAATGCCACAGCCCGATCACCGGGCACCGGTCCCGGACGGCGCGGTCGACGGCATCGACGATGCGCCGCGCCCCGTCCGCACCCAGCGCGCCGCCCATCTTGGTGGCGTCCGTGCAGTACGCGATCACCCGGGCACCGTCGATCCGCCCCGCCACCGCAGCCACCCCGCTGTCGTCCGGCAGGTGCAGCGGGGTGGTGGAATCGCTGTCGAGCAGCAGCGCCAGCCGCGCGACCGGTAGGCGGGGATCCGGGGCTCGTTCGGCGATCAGCCGCGGTGCGGCGGTGGCAGTCAACTTCAACCTCCCGGCTTCTGCGAGTCGTTGACCCGATCAGTCCTGCCGCCGGGGGATTCCGGCGAGGCACGAGCAGAACGCGCGGTTTCAACCGGAACCGCACCGGACTTCGCGAGGTGATCGGCGCCCGCCCCATCTTCGGGCATCGGGCACCGCCTCGCCGCGCGAATGCGAGCGAGTCCAAGAGCGGCGGCTAAAGGAAAAACCTCTTCACCGCAACAGGAAATCCCGTGCCGAGATCGTCTCCGGCGGCCCGCGTCCGGAATCGCGACTACCGCGAGGCGCCGGAACTCGTTCGTGCCACCGGGAAATCGGTCCACGACCACCGATCGGGGCGGCACCCGCACGATCGTGGGCAGCGCCGTCAAGGTTCCAGCACGAGCTTGCCGCGCGTCCGCCGGCCGAGCATGTCCTCGTGCGCCCGCCGCGCCTCGCCGAGCGGGTACACGCCGCCGATCGCCGGGCGCAGCCGGCCGGCGGCGGTGAGGGCGAACAGCTCCGCCAGCGGCTCCCGGTACCTGCCGGGCAACGAGATCACCTGCGGCAGCCAGAACCCGCCGACCGCAACGGTGCGTTCGATGACCTGCGCCGTCGCGATCGGGGCGGGCAGCACGTGGGACGCCACGCCGTAGGTGACGATCCGCCCGAGCGGGGCGAGCGCGTCCAGCGCCGCGTCGAAGACCGCCCCGCCGGTGGCGTCGAAGATGATGTCCACCGGCCGCCCGGCGTTGGCCTCGACGACCCGGTCGCGATATCCCGCGGCCGCGCCGTCCACGGCGACGTCGGCGCCGACGGCCATCGCGAAAGCCCGCTTGTCGGGGCTCGACGCCGCGGCCACCACCCGGCCCGCCCCGAACAGCTTCGCCAGCTGGACCAGCAGCGATCCCACCCCGCCCGCGGCCGCGTTCACCACCACCGACTCGCCGGGGACGATCCGCGCGCAGGTGCGCAGCAGGTGCCAGGCCGACAGGCCCTGGACGCCGAGCGCGACGGCCTGGTGGTCGTCGACGCCGTCCGGGACCTCGGCGACGAACGGGGAGGACGTGACGACCAGCTCGGCGTACCCGCCGCCGTCCATCATGGCGAGGACGCGCCGCCCGTCGGCGGTGCGGCCGACCACCTCACCACCCGGGACGTAGGGCAGCTCTACCGGCTTGAGGTAGGAATTCGCCGTGCACATGGTGTCCATGTAGTTGACGCCGGCGGCGCTGACCCGGATGGCCACCGCACCGTTGCCGGATGCCGGATCCGGCACTTCTTCCTGTACGAGCACTTCCGGCCCGCCGTACCGGGAAATCTGGATGGCGCGCACCGCATCTCCAAGCGCTGTGCTGCGATCACGGACCACCCAGGACTACCACACGGTCCCCCGCTGGGCGCACCAGAACGGATCACCTCATCGAAAGACTGAAAACCATTGCGCCGCAACAATATATGAAGCGATCTCGGCATCATCATTGCGAACCGTAATCGCCCTTCCGGGCAGGACAACGAAGACGAGTGAGCTGCCTTCTCGATCGGGCATGATCGGTCGAGAAACCGCCTTGGGTGCCTTAGAAATGGGGCGGATCTCCCGCATTCACCCCGGAAGGAGCCCCTCCCATGAAGGCCCAGACCCCCAGCAACGCGCCCCGGCCGAACGAGAAAGCCGCGCCGCTGATCGGCCGTCGGGGCAAGTGGGTGTTGGCGAGCCTCTCCGCCGGCCTGCTGGCCGCCGGAACGCTGGTGGTCTCGAGCGGGCCGACCGCGCTGTCCGCGGCGAACGTCGACGAACCGGTGCACGGCGAATCGTGCAGCGGAACCGCGACGCTGAAGATCACGCCGGGCCTCAAGCGGACCGAGCAGGAGATCACCTTCAGCTACGTCGAGGGCGGGCACAGCGGGCGGTGCGTCTCCACCCTGCCGATCACCGGCACGAAGGCCCACGAGGTCGAGGTCAAGGGCAAGGGCGACTGCGAGTCCGCGATCGTGTGGGTGAAGGACCGCGTGCGCTGGACCACCCACGACCAGTCCGAGCGCACCAGCGTGATGGAGTTCGTGAGCACGTTCCAGATCGCCGGGGACGTCATCATCGAGCGGTCGGTGGGCCGGGTCACCGAAGGCGAGCTCAAGGGCCACATCATCGAGAACAACACCATCGGCCGGATCGACCCGGCGAAGTGCGACTCCCCGGAAGGCCTCACCGAGATCACCCTGACGGGTCTGTACAACACCAGCCTCGGCTGAGCACCTGCGCCCGGCCCCGGAACCCGCGTGTTGAACGAGCCGACAGGGAGTTCACTTGGTACCCGGATCTGACCGCGCAGGGATAGGAGATCGTTCGGCCGCCGATGACGGGATCGCCGTCATCGGCGCCGCATGTCGGCTCCCGAAGGCAGCGGACATGCGCGCGTTGTGGCGGCTGCTGCGGGACGGCGGCAGCGCGATCGCCGACGCACCTGCCGACCGCTGCGGCCCCGATGCGTCCGGGGCCACCCGCCGGGGCGGGTTCCTCGATCGCGTCGACGGCTTCGACGCCGACTTCTTCGGCATCTCGCCGCGCGAGGCCCGCGCGATGGATCCCCAGCAGCGGCTGGTCCTGGAGCTGGCCTGGGAGGCGCTCGAAGACGCCGGGCTCGTCGCGGACCGGATCCGGGGCAGCCGGGCCGGCGTGTTCCTCGGGTGCGCGGCCGACGACTACGCGACCCTGCTGCACCGCCGCGCGCCGCGGGCGATCGGCCGGCACACCTCGACCGGCTTGCAGCGCGGCATCATCGCGAATCGCGTGTCGTACGCCCTGGGGCTGCGCGGCCCGAGCATGGTCGTCGACAGCGCGCAGTCGTCGTCGCTGGTGGCCGTGCACCTCGCCTGCGAGAACCTGCGGTCCGGGGAGACCGACCTGGCGCTGGCGGGCGGTGTGAACCTCATCCTCGCGCCGGAGAGCTCGGAGTGCGTGGAGGAGTTCGGCAGCCTGTCTCCCGACGGCCGCTGCTACACCTTCGACGCCCGCGCCAACGGATACGTGCGCGGCGAAGGCGGCGGCGTGGTCGTCCTCAAGCCCCTATCGCGGGCGGTGGCCGACGGCGACCCGATCTACTGCGTGATCCGCGGCGGAGCGATCAACAACGACGGCGCTGGCGACGGCCTGACGGTGCCCGATTCGTTGGCACAGCGGGAAGTCATCCGTGCGGCGTACGCGGCGTCCGGCGTGGACCCGGCGGAGGTGCAGTACGTCGAGCTGCACGGCACGGGCACGAAGGTGGGCGATCCGGTGGAGGCCTCGGCGCTCGGTGCGGCGCTGGGCGCCGCCCGGCCGACCGGCTCTCCCCTGCCGGTCGGCTCCGCCAAGACGAACGTCGGGCACCTGGAGGGCGCGGCGGGCATCGTCGGCCTGCTCAAGGTGGCGCTGGCCATCCGGCACCGCATGCTGCCGCCGAGCCTCAACTTCGAGACGCCGAATCCCGCTATTCCGCTGGATTCCCTGAACCTGGCGGTCCAGCGGGAACTCGGGCCGTGGCCCCGGCCGGACCGGCCGCTGACGGCGGGCGCGAGTTCCTTCGGCATGGGCGGCACGAACTGCCACCTAGTCATGACGGAGCCGCCGGCCACGGAGACCGACGCGCCCGGCGACATCACCGGCACCGTGCCCTGGCTGGTTTCGGGGAAGACCCCGGAAGCGCTGTGCGCGCAGGCGGCCCGGCTGCACGCACACCTCCGCGAGCACCGGGAGTGGTCGCCGTCCGACGTGGCGTGGTCGCTGGCGACCACGCGGAGCCAGCACGCGCAGCGCGCCGCGATCCTCGGCAGCGACGAAGAAGAACTGCTCGCCCGGCTGGAAGAACTCGCGCGGGGCGGTGAAGGTCCGGGGCTCGTGCGCGGCGTGGCGACGAGCGGCAGCAGCGTCGCGATGCTGTTCTCCGGGCAGGGCAGCCAACGGGCCGGGATGGGACGCGAACTCCACCGCACCTTTCCCGAATTCGCCGAAGCTTGGGACGAGGTGTGCGAGCACCTCGATCCGCTGCTCGGCCTGGACCGCCCGCTCACCGAGGTCGTCTTCGCAGGCAGCCAGGACGCCCTGAACGAGACGCTCATCGCGCAGCCCGCCCTGTTCGTGCTCCAGGTCGCGCTGTTCCGGCTGTTCGAGGTGCACGGCATCGGCGCCGACTTCCTCATCGGCCACTCCGTGGGCGAGCTGAGCGCGGCGCACGTCTCCGGCATCCTCACCTTGCCCGATGCGGCGACGCTGCTCGCCGCCCGCGCGCGCCTCATGCAGTCGCTGCCGGCCTCCGGCGTCATGGCCGCCGTGCAGGCGACCGAAGCCGAACTCGCCCGGTCCCACCCCGAACTCGCCGACCCGGCGAGCGGTGTGGCCATCGCGGCGCTCAACGCGCCGGACAGCACGGTGATCTCCGGCGAGCCCGAGCCGGTGGACGCGATCCTGCGGCATTGGGGTCAAGCAGGCCGCCACGTCCGGCCGCTGCGCACCAGCCGCGCCTTCCACTCACCGCACTGCGACGCCATCCTCGACGAGTTGGAGTCGACCGCGGCACGGCTCACCTACCACCGGCCGCGCATCCCGATCATCTCCACCCTGACCGGTGATCGCAGCGATGCGATCACGACGCCGGGCTACTGGGTGCGCCAGCTGCGCGATCCCGTCCGGTTCCACCCGGCGCTGACCTGGCTCCACCGCAACCACGAAGCGACCCACCACCTGGAGATAGGCCCGGGTACGACCCTCACGACGCTCGCGCGCGAGGTGCACGGCAACATCCCGGCCATCCCGGCGCTGCACCCGGACCTTCCGGAACCCGAGAGCGTGCTGACCTGCCTCGCCCGCGCGCACGCGACCGGCGTTCCCGTCGACTGGACGGCTCTGCTGCCCGCAGGCCGGCGGATCGACCTGCCGACCTACGCCTTCCAGCGGCGGCGGTACTGGCTGGATGAGGAGGCGACCGACGACGAGGCGGTCGCGGCGCCCGCGGCCAAGAGCGAGCAGGACCCGCTGGAGCTCGTGCGCTCCCAGGCCGCCGTCATCCTGGGGCATTCCTCGCCCGAGGACGTCGAACCGCGACGCACGCTCCGCGAGCTCGGCTTCGACTCGCTCGGGACGGTGGAGCTGCGCGACCGTCTCTCCGCCGCCACCGGGCTCCGGCTGACGACCGCTGCGCTCTACAGCTACCCAACGCCCGTCGAACTCGCCGATCACCTGCGCGCGGAGCTCGCCGGGGCCGGTGGGGAATCGACCGCGGTCAGCACGTCGGCCAGCGATGAGCCGATCGCGATCGTGGGCATGGCCTGCCGCCTGCCCGGTGGCGCGCGGTCGCCGGAGGACCTGTGGCGGCTCGTCACCTCCGGTGCGGACGCGATCTCCGGGTTCCCCACCGATCGCGGCTGGGACCTGGACGCCCTCTTCGACCCGGATCCGGCCGCGGCCGGCAAGTCCTACACCCGGCAGGGCGGATTCCTGCACGACGCGGCGGCCTTCGATCCCGCCTTCTTCGGCATCAGCCCGCGCGAAGCGCTGGCGATGGACCCCCAGCAGCGGCTGCTGCTGGAAACGTCGTGGGAGGCGCTGGAGCGCGCCGGGATCGATCCGGCGGCGCTGCGCGGCACGTCCACCGGGACGTTCGTCGGCGCGACCGCGCAGGACTACGGGCCTCGCCTGGACCAGTCCGGCGAGGGGCATGCGCTGACCGGCACCACGCCGAGCATCCTGTCCGGGCGGATCGCCTACTCCCTGGGCTTGCACGGCCCGGCGGTCACAGTGGACACCGCATGCTCGTCGTCGCTGGTGGCGATGCACCTGGCCTGCGAATCGCTGCGGTCGGGCGAGTCGGGCCTGGCGCTGGCCGGCGGCGTGACCGTGATGGCCACGCCCGGCATGTTCGTCGAGTTCAGCCGCCAGCGCGGGCTCGCGCAGAACGGGCGCTGCAAGGCGTTCTCCGCCGACGCCGACGGAACCAGCTGGGCCGAAGGCGTCGGAGTGGTGGTGCTGGAGCGGCTGTCGGAGGCCGTGCGCAACGGCCACCGGGTCCTGGCGGTGATCCGGGGAAGCGCGATCAACCAGGACGGCGCCAGCAACGGCCTGACCGCGCCGAGCGGACTTGCCCAGGAGCGGGTGATCCTGCAGGCCTTGGCCAACGCCGGGCTCACGCCCGCAGACGTCGACGCCGTGGAAGCCCACGGCACGGGCACGGCGTTGGGCGATCCGATCGAAGCCCAAGCGCTGCTCGCCACCTACGGCAAGCACCACAGCCCCGAACGGCCGGTGTGGCTGGGATCGCTGAAGTCCAACATCGGGCACACCCAAGCAGCTGCGGGCGTCGCCGGTGTCATCAAGATGGTGCAGGCGCTCCGCCACGAAGAGCTGCCCGCCACGCTGCACGCCGACGAACCGTCCCCCCACGTCGACTGGAGCAGCGGCGCCGTCGCACTGCTCGATCAACCCCGGCCGTGGACCGAGGGCGAACGGCCGCGTCGCGCCGCCGTCTCGTCGTTCGGCATCTCCGGCACCAACGCACACCTCGTCCTCGAACAGCCGCCGACCGCGTCCACAACGGACGCCCCGATCTCGACTACGGATTCGGGCGCCGTGCCGTGGATGATCTCCGCGAGAACGCCGGAAGCTCTTTCATCGCAAGCAGAACGCCTGCTTTCCCACCTCGGTGACCGGGACGACTGGACCCCGGCCGAGGTGGCTCGGTCGCTGGCCACCACCCGCACCGCCTTCGCGCACCGGGCTGCGATCGTCGGCACCGGCCGCGAGGAATTGCTGGCGGGACTGGAAACCCTCGCCCGTTCCGAGGACGCTTCGGACATCGTGCGAGGCATCGCCGCAGACCAGCCGAGCCTCGCCATGCTGCTGTCCGGCCAGGGAAGCCAGCGACCCGGCATGGGCCGTGGGCTGCACGAAGCGTTCCCGGTGTTCGCCCGCGCCTGGGACGACACATGCGCGCACCTGGACCCGCTGCTGGGTCTGGACCGACCGCTCACCGACATCGTGTTCCACGGCGACGACGCCGAGGTGGAACGAACACTGGTCGCTCAGCCTGCGCTGTTCGCACTGCAGATCGCGTTGTTCCGGTTGCTCGAACACCACGGCATCGTGCCGGATCACCTCATCGGCCATTCCGTCGGCGAGCTCACCGCCGCGCACCTGGCCGGGGTGTTCTCCCTGCCCGACGCCGCCGACCTGCTCGCCGGGCGGGCCCGGTTGATGCAGGCGCTCCCCGCGCACGGGGTCATGGCCGGGATCCAGGCAGCGGAGCAGGAACTCCTCGACGCGCACCCCGAGCTCCGCGATCCGCGCAGCGGCGTCTCGATCGCCGCGGTCAACGCCCCGCAGTCGACCGTCGTCTCCGGTGATCCCGACGCCGTCCACGCCATCGGCGAGCACTGGCGCGGGCAGGGCCGCACCGTCCGGGACCTGCACACCAGCCGCGCTTTCCACTCGCCGCACTGCGAGCCGCTGCTCGACGAGCTCGAACGCATCGCCAGCGCGCTGACCTTCCACCCGCCGAAGATCCCGATCATCTCCACCGTCACCGGGAACGTCACCGACGAGCTCACCACCCCGGCCTACTGGGCACGCCAGGTACGTCGACCGGTCCGCTTCGCGCCTGCCCTCGCCTGGCTCCACGAGCACCACAACGTCACCCATCATCTGGAGCTCGGGCCCGACGCGACCCTCACCACCCTCGCGCGCACCACGCGCGACACACCAAGCCACCCCACCTTGCGCGCCGGCACCGACGACGTGACCGCCTACGTCGCCGCCCTCGCCGGTGCCCACGCCACGGGCCTCCCGGTCCGCTGGCCCGCGCTCCTCCCGCCGAGCCGGACCGTCGACCTCCCCACCTACGCCTTCCAGCACCAGCGGTACTGGCTGAACGCGGAACGGTCGGCCGGACCCCCCGAGGCGCTGGGGCTGGCGAGCACCGGGCACCCGCTGCTAGCCGCACGCGTCGACATGCCGCAGACCGGCGAGACGGTCTTCACCGGGCGGCTCTCGCTCGAAACGCAGCCGTGGCTGGCCGACCACGTCGTCCAGGACACCGTGCTGCTCCCGGGCACCGCGCTACTCGACATGACGTTGCACGCGGCCGCGCAACTCGACTGCACCGTCGAAGAACTCACCCTCCACACGCCGCTCGCGTTGCCCGCCCACGGGCACCTCGCGCTGCGCCTGACGATCGCGCCGGAGAGCGAGTCCGGAAATCGCGATGTCACCATCCACTCCCGCGAGTCGGCCGACGACGAAGCCCAGGACTGGGTTCAGCACGCTGCGGGTGCTTTGAGCGTCGACGCGCAACGTCCTCGGGGTGACTTCCCGGAGACCGCGCCGCCGGAGCACGCCACGCCGGTGGATCTGGCCGATGCGTACGACATCTTCGGCGACCGCGGCCTCGACTACGGGCCAGCGTTCCAGGGGCTCCAGGCCCTGTGGGAGGACGGCGACGACCTGTACGCCGAGGTCACCTTGCCCGAAGAAGCCGGCGCAGGCGGCTGGGCGATCCACCCCGCACTGCTCGATCCGGCGGTCCAGGCGGCCCTGCTGCCGAGGCTCGGCGACTCCCAGGACGCGCTCCTTCCCTTCTCCTGGAGCGGAATCCGGCTCCACCAGCGGGGCGCGCAACGCCTCCGGGTCGGCATCCGGCCGGTCGGTTCCGGCACGATCCGCATCGCCGCCGCGGACGAGACCGGCGATCCCGTGGCCGAGATCGAGGCCCTGACCCTGCGGCCGGCCGCGACCACCGGCGGCCGGGACGCCGAGCTGCTCCGTCTGAAGTGGACGCAGCTGAACGCGGATCTGCACGCGGACAGCGGTGATCCGCGCCCCGATGTGGTACTGGCCGACTTCCGCGCGATCGATCCGCCGGAGGACGTCCCGGCGTGCGTTGCGCGAGTCACCCGGGAAGCGCTGGATCAGGTGCAGAGCTGGTTGTCGGACGGCGCGGAGACGCGTCTGGCGTTGGTGACGCGGGGCGCGGTGGCGGTGCAGCCGGGAGAGGTTCCGGACCTGGTCACCGGCCCGCTGTGGGGTCTGCTGCGGGTGGCGCAGAACGAGCACCCCGACCGGATCCTGCTCGTCGATGCCGACGCGCACACCGATCACGACGGGCTGCGGCAAGTCGTCGGCGTTGCCCTGCACCAGGGTGAACCGCAGATCGCGGTGCGCGGCGATTCGCTGTTCGTACCCCGGCTGACGCGCGCCCAGGAGGTCCTCACGCCGCCCGAGGGCCGTGCGTGGCGGCTGGACGTGACCGACCGCGGCAGCATCGACAACCTCGACTTTGCGGCATTCGAGGCGGCCGAGGCGCCGCTTTCGGCTGGTCAGGTCCGGGTCGCGGTGCGGGCCGTCGGGTTGAACTTCCGCGATGTGCTCAACGCCCTCGGCATGTACCCCGGCACCCCGCCGCTGGGCATCGAGGTCGCCGGCGTCGTCACCGAGGCCGCCTCCGATGTCGATCACCTGTCGGTCGGCGACCGGGTGGCGGGCATGCTGCCCGGCGCGATGGGCCCGCTGGCGGTCGGCGATCATCGGGTGTTCGCCCGCGTACCGCAGGACTGGACTTTCGCCCAGGCCGCCGCCACGCCCGCGGTGTTCCTCACCGCGTACCACGCCCTCCACCACCTCGCGCGGGTCCAGCCCGGGCAGCGCGTGCTCGTGCACGCCGCAGCGGGCGGTGTCGGCATGGCCGCAATCCAGCTGCTCCAGCACTACGGCGCCGACATCTACGCCACCGCACACCCGGGCAAATGGGCGACCCTGCGCGAACTCGGCATCCCCGCAGATCACATCGCCTCGTCGCGCACCCCGGATTTCGCGACGCAGTTCCCCTCAGTCGACGTCGTCCTCAACTCGCTCACCGGCGATCTCCTCGACGCATCGCTGGAACTGCTCAAACCGGGTGGGCACTTCGTCGAACTCGGCAAGACCGACCCCCGAGACCCCGCCGAACACCCCGGACTGCACTACCACGCCTTCGACCTCACCGAAGCCGATCCCGGCCACCTGCAGGCCATGCTCGGCGACCTCACCCGCCTGTTCGCCAGCGGCGCCCTAGCCCCGTTGCCGGTGACCGCCTGGGACATCCGGCAGGCCCCAGACGCCTTCCGGCACCTCAGCAACGCCCGCCACACCGGCAAACTCGCACTCACCATCCCCACACCATCCAAACCTCACGGCACCATCCTCATCACCGGCGGCACCGGCGCCCTCGGCACCACCCTCGCCCGCCACCTCGCCGCACAACACCCCGGACACCTCCTCCTGGCCAGCCGCCGAGGCCCAGCAGCACCGGGAGCGGCACAGCTCCGGGACGAGCTGCGAGCGCTTGGGGCGGACGTCAGCATCACGGCCTGCGACTTCACCGATTCCGCTGCCGTGCAACGACTTCTCGACACCATCCCGGCCGACCGGCCGCTCACCGGCGTCGTCCACGCCGCCGGCGCCCTGCACGACGCCCCGGTACACGCGCTCACCGCCGAGCAGCTCGCCGCAGTACTGAAATCCAAAGTGGACTCGGCCTGGAACCTGCACCACGCCACCCGGCAGCACGATCTCGCGTTCTTCGCCCTCTACTCCTCCGCCGCCGCACTGTTCGGCAACCCCGGCCAGGCCAACTACGCCGCCGCCAACACCTTCCTCGACACCCTCGCCGAACACCGCCACACCCAAGGGCTTCCGGCGCACTCGCTCGCCTGGGGACCTTGGAGCACCGACCGCGGCATGACGCAGCACCTCACCCCCGGCGAGCGGGAGCGCATGGCGGACATCGGGATGCACTTCCTCGATCCCGGCGAGGCGCTCCGCCTTTTCGACCAGGCCGGCGGCAGCCCGGACCCGTACCTGGTGCCGCTCCGCCTCGACAACAAGCGCCGGCCGGTCGCACTGCTGAGCGACCTGGCTCCCGGCCGGACCCGAACGCGGCGGGCAGCGGCACCGTCGTCGTTGGCCGGTCGCTTGGCGGCCGTGCCCGAGGCGCAGCGCCACCGCATGGTGCTGGAGCTCGTCCAAACCCACGCCGCTGCGGTGCTGGGCCACTCCGATCCGGCGAGCATCGACGCGCGGCCGAGCTTCAAGAGCCTGGGGTTCGACTCGTTGACCTCGGTGGAGCTGCGGAATCGGCTCGCCGCCGCCACCGGGCTTTCCCTGCCGCCCGGACTGATCTTCGACCACCCCACGCCCGGGACGCTGTCCGACCGGCTGTGCGCCCTCCTGCTCGCCGATCGCCCGAAGACCCGGCCCGGCCCGAGGACGACGCGGCGCGCTGACGACGAGCCGATCGCCATCGTCGGCATGGCCTGCCGGCTTCCCGGCAGCGTGCGTTCGCCGGACGAACTGTGGCAGCTGGTCGCGGCCGGCGGCGACGCCATCACCGGCTTCCCCACCAACCGCGGCTGGAACCTGGATGACCTCTTCGACCCGGACCCCGACGCGTCGGGGAAGTCCTACGCCCGCCACGGCGGGTTCCTGCACGACGCCGACCAGTTCGACCCCGCGTTCTTCGGTATCAGCCCGCGCGAAGCGCTCGCCATGGACCCCCAGCAGCGACTCCTGCTGGAAACCACCTGGGAGGTCCTCGAAAACGCGGGCATCGACCCCGACGAGCTGCGCGGCAGCCCGACCGGCGTCTTCGTCGGAGCGATCCCGCAGGACTACGGGGCGCGGCTGCACAACGCGGCGAAGGACGTGGAAGGGCACGTCCTGACCGGCACGACCTCCAGCGCGATCTCGGGGCGCGTGGCCTATCTGCTGGGGTTGGAAGGCCCGGCGGTGACCGTGGACACCGCGTGCTCGTCGTCGCTGGTGGCGATGCATCTGGCGTGCCAGTCGCTGCGGTCGGGCGAGTCGAGCATGGCGCTGGCAGGCGGGGCCACCGTGATGGCCACGCCCGGGATGTTCATCGAGTTCAGCCGCCAGCGCGGGCTCGCACGGGACGGCCGCTGCAAGGCGTTCTCCGCCGACGCCGACGGCACGAGCTGGGCCGAAGGCGCCGGGGTCGTAGCACTGGAACGCCTCTCCGACGCGCAGCGCAACGGCCACCGCGTTCTCGCCGTGATCCGGGGTAGCGCGGTGAACCAGGACGGCGCCAGCAACGGCCTCACCGCACCCAACGGACCGTCGCAGGAACGCGTCATCCTGCAAGCACTGGCCAACGCCGGGCTCACCCCCGCCGACATCGACGCCGTCGAAGCCCACGGCACCGGGACCTCGCTCGGCGACCCCATCGAAGCCCAAGCCCTGCTGGCCACATACGGCCAGAGCCACACCGCCGAACGACCGGTGTGGCTCGGGTCGCTGAAGTCCAACATCGGCCACACCCAGGCAGCGGCAGGCGTCGCGGGCGTCATCAAAATGGTGCAGGCGTTCCACCACGACGAACTGCCCGCGACGCTGCACGCCGACGAACCATCGGCACACATCGACTGGAGCGGCGGCACTCTCGCGCTACTCACCGAGCCGCAGCCCTGGCCGGAAACCGACCGGCCACGCCGCGCCGCCGTCTCCTCCTTCGGCGTCTCCGGCACCAACGCACATCTCATCCTCGAACAGGCGCCGCCAGAAGAGTCCACATTGGACGACGACTCTGCGGAAATCATCGTCGGTACTGGTGATCTGGTTCCGTGGGTGGTCTCCGCCAGGACGCCCGAGGCCCTCGCGGCGCAAGCAGCACGGCTGCACGACCACTTGGCGCAGGACTCCGGTTGGACGCCTTCGAACGTGGCATGGTCGCTGGCCACCACCCGTGCCGCGCTCGAGCACCGAGCCGTGGTCCTCGGGCGCGACCGGGACGAGCTTCTGAACGAGCTGCATGCCTTGGCCCGCGGCGAGGTCTCCCCCCGGCTCATGCAGCGCACCGGCCCCATGACGCCGGACCCGGATCGCGTGGTGCTGGTCTTCCCCGGCCAGGGCGGCCAATGGCCCGGCATGGGCCGCGAACTGCTCGACACCAACCCCGTCTTCACCGCCGCCCTGGCCGAATGCGATCAAGCGTTGTCGCGGTATCAGGACTGGTCGGTGACCGACCTGCTCCGCAACGGCAACGCCTTGGAACGGGTCGATGTCATCCAACCCGCGCTGTTCGCCGTCATGGTCTCCCTGACCCGAGTCTGGCAATCCCATGGAGTACGACCAGCCGCCGTCGTCGGCCACTCCCAAGGAGAAATCGCCGCCGCACACATCGCAGGCGCACTCGACCTCGACCAAGCCGCACGCATCGTCGCCCTGCGATCCCAGCTGATCCGCACCCACCTCGCCGGACACGGCAGCATGCTCTCCACCGCACTCTCCGTCAACGACCTCAAACCCCATCTCGACGAACGCGTTTCGATCGCCGCGATCAACAGCCCCACCGCCACGGTGCTCTCCGGCGACTCCGACGCCATCCACCACCTCCACGCCACACTCACCGACCAAGGTGTGCGATCCCGCGTGCTACCGGTGGACTACGCCTCCCACAGCCACCACGTCCAGAACCTCCGGCAGCCGCTGCTGGAACGACTCGCCGGACTCACCCCGCGAGCCGCCGAAATCCCGTTCCACTCCACCGTCACCGGCGAGGCGCACGACACCACCGGACTCGACGCCGAGTACTGGTACACCAACCTCGCCACCACCGTCGAATTCCACCGCACCATCACGCGGCTGAACGCCTCCGGGCACCACACCTACCTCGAACCCAGCCCGCACCCCACGCTGACGCACCACATCAACACCATCGCCGCCGACGCGACCAGCGCGACCACGCTGCACCGCGACCACCCCGGCCGGGACACGCTCCTCGCCAACGCCGCGCACCTCTGGGCCAACGGCACACCCATCGCATGGCAGGCCGTCCTGCCCGCCCGCGAGCGCATCGCCCTCCCCACATACCCGTTCCAGCGCGAACGGTTCTGGCTCGCACCGAACACCACCCGCATGGCGGAAAGCGAGGTCACCCGCCGCCCCAAGCGCGACACGACATCCACCGCCAAGCTCCGCCAGCAGCTCGCCCAGCTCCCCGAGCACCAACGGCACACCCACCTCCTCGACCACGTCATCCGGCACGCCGCCGCCGTCCTCGACTACGCCGATCCCGACTCGATCCCCACCCACCACACGTTCCAGCAGATCGGCTACGACTCCGTCACCGCGATCCAGCTCCGCAACCAACTCGCCGCCACCACCCGGATCTCCCTCCCCGCCACCCTCATCTACGACCACCCCACGCCCACCCAGCTGGCGGACCACCTGCTGGAACTGCTGCTGGGCGAGCCGAGCGCCCGGTCCACACCGGACTCCGCGCCGATCGACGAGCGCGAGCCGATCGCGGTCGTCGGCATGGCGTGCCGGCTGCCGGGCGGTGTCGCATCGCCGGACCAGCTCTGGGACCTGGTCGCCTCCGCCACGGACGCGATCTCGGACTTCCCGGCGAACCGCGGCTGGGACCTCCAGCGCCTCTTCCACCCTGATCCCGACAACCCGGGGACGACGTACTGCCGGCAGGGCGGGTTCCTGCTGGACGCGGCGGAGTTCGATCCGGCGTTCTTCGGCATCAGCCCGCGCGAGGCGCTCCCCATGGATCCCCAGCAGCGCCTGCTCCTCGAAACCACGTGGGAAGCGATCGAGAACGCCGGAATCGATCCGGCAACGCTCCGCGGCACCGCGACCGGGACCTTCGTCGGAGCGACCGCGCAGGACTACGGTCCGCCGCTGCACCAGGTGGCACCGGATTCCTCCGGCCACGCGCTCACGGGCACGACACCGAGCGTCATGTCGGGGCGGGTCGCCTACACCCTCGGGCTGGAAGGCCCGGCGGTCACAGTGGACACCGCGTGCTCGTCGTCGCTGGTGGCGATGCACCTCGCGTGCCAGTCGCTGCGCTCCGGCGAGGCGAGGCTGGCGCTGGCCGGCGGGGTGACGATCATGGCGGCTCCGGGCATCTTCCTGGAGTTCAGCCGCCAGCGGGGCCTGGCGCGGGATGGGCGCTGCAAGGCGTTTTCCGCCGCAGCGGACGGCACCACCTGGTCGGAAGGCGTCGGGGTCGTGATGCTGGAGCGGCTCTCGGACGCCCAGCGCAACGGTCACCGCGTGCTGGCGGTGATCCGCGGCAGCGCGATCAACCAGGACGGCGCCAGCAACGGACTGACCGCACCCAACGGTCCTTCCCAGGAACGCGTCATCCAGCAGGCGCTCGCCAACGCTGGGCTCGCACCCGCCGACATCGACGCCGTCGAAGCCCATGGCACCGGAACATCGCTGGGCGACCCCATCGAAGCGCGGGCACTGCTGGCCACCTACGGCCAGCATCACACCGCCGAACGTCCCTTGTGGCTGGGATCGCTGAAATCCAACATCGGCCACACCCAAGCAGCGGCCGGAGTTGCGGGCGTCATCAAGATGATCCAGGCCCTCCAGCACAACCAGCTGCCCGCCACGCTCCACGCCGACGAGCCCTCGACCCACATCGACTGGAGCAGCGGTGCGCTCGCGCTGCTCACGGAGTCCCGGTCCTGGCCGGAAGACGACCGGCCGCGCCGGGCCGCGGTCTCGTCCTTCGGTGTATCCGGCACCAACGCACACCTCATCCTCGAACAGGCACCACCGAACGAGTCCACAAAGGACTTCGTCGGTTCGGTTCAGGTGCCGTGGATGATTTCCGCGAAGACACCGGACGCCCTGACAGCGCAAGCGGAACGGCTGCACACCCAGCTCCGCGACCGGGACGACTGGACGCCCGCCGAGGTGGCCTGGTCACTCGCCACCACCCGAGCCGCCTTCGAACACCGCGCCGCGATCCTGGGCTCCGACCGCGAGGAATTGCTGGCAGGGCTGGATGATCTGGCCCGTGGCCGGGACGCGGACGGGATCATCCGCGGTTCGGCGACGAGCCGCCGCAACCACGTGGCGATGCTGCTGTCCGGGCAAGGCAGCCAGCGCCCAGGCATGGGACGCGGCCTGCACGAGGCGTTCCCGGTGTTCGCCGAAGCCTGGGACGAGGCATGCGCACACCTAGACCCGCTGCTCGGACTGGACCGGCCACTCACCGACATCGTCTTCCACGGCAAGCCCGACGAAGTCGAAGACACGCTGATCGCGCAGCCAGCGCTGTTCGCGCTGCAGGTCGCCTTGTTCCGTCTGCTCGAACACCACGGCGTCACCCCCGACTACCTCATCGGCCACTCCATCGGCGAACTCACCGCCGCCCACCTCGCGGGCGTACTCACGTTGCCCGACGCAGCGCGCCTGCTGGCCGCGCGGGCCCAGCTGATGCGCACCCTGCCCAGCACCGGGGTGATGGCGAGCATCCAGGCCGGCGAAGACGAACTCACCGCTGCCCACCCCGAACTCCTCGACCCGGACAGCGGCGTGTCCATCGCCGCGATCAACAGCCCACAGTCCACGGTGATCTCCGGCGACCCCGGCCCGGTGCGAGCCATCACCGAGCACTGGCGGGATCAGGGCCGCACCACCCGGGAACTGCACACCAGCCGCGCTTTCCACTCGCCCCACTGCGAGCCGCTGGTCGACGCGCTCGAACAGACCGCCCGGGAGCTGACCTACCACCCGCCGACGATCCCGATCGTCTCCACCGTCACCGGGACCATCACCGACGACATCGCGACTCCGGTCTACTGGGCCCGGCAGGTCCGGCGGGCCGTCCGGTTCCACCCCGCGCTCACCTGGCTGCACCAGAACCACACCGTCACGCACCACATCGAGCTCGGGCCGGACACCACGCTCTCCACCCTCGCCCGGACCACCCACGACACGCCCAGCCACGCCACCCTCAAGCCCGGCACGAACGACACCACCGCGTACCTCACGGCTCTGACCTGCGCGCACACCACCGGACTCGGCCCGCGCTGGGCCACCCTCCTGCCCCCGGCCCGGACCTTCGACCTGCCCACCTACGCCTTCCAGCGCCAGCGGTACTGGCTCAACCCGACGGCTTCCACCGGAAGGCCCGAGGCGCTGGGGCTGGACAGCAGCGGGCACCCGCTGCTGTCCGCGCGCACCGATGTCCCCGACACCGGCGAGGTGATCTTCACCGGGCGCGTCTCGCTCGACGACCACCCCTGGCTCGCCGACCACGTCGTCCAGGGCACCGTCCTGCTGCCCGGCACCGCGTTCCTCGACATGGCGCTCCACGTCGCCACCGAGCTCGGGCATCAACTGGACGACCTCACCGTCCTCACGCCCCTCGAACTCCCGGAGCACGGCCACATCGCGCTCCACGTGACCGCCACGCCCGTTGACGACGACGGCAGGCGGAGCCTGTCGATCCATTCACGCGGTGAGGGCGAGTCGTGGACCCGCCACGCGACCGCCACCGCCAGCAGCGTCGAGGGCGACGATGCACCGGACCTGACGGTCTGGCCTCCGGAAGGGGCGGTCGCCGTCGACGTCGGCGATCTGTACGACGTGCTCGCCGGGCACGGCTTCGACTACGGCCCGGCGTTCCGCGGCCTGCACTCCGCCTGGCGGCTCGGCGACGACATCTACGCCGAGGTCGCATTGCCCGACGAGAACAGCACGCAGGGCTGGACGGTCCACCCCGCGCTCCTCGATGCCACCCAGCACGCCGCCGTCATCGGCGACGACCGGGGCGACGGCCGAACCCGACTGGTCTTCTCCTGGGCGGATGTCCGCCTCCACCTCGCCGGTTCGTCGCGGCTTCGCGTCCGGCTGCGCCACATCGGCGAGGACGCCATGGCGCTCGCCATGGCCGACCACACCGGGCGCCCGGTGGCGACCATCGGGTCGTTGACCCTTCGGCGGTCGACCGGCGGGCGCAGCGGCGAGCTGTTCCACGTCGATTGGGTGCCGCACTCCGCCGAACCCGGCGACGAGGCCCCCGAGGCGCTGGTGCTCGACTACCGGTCGCCTGCGGGCAGCGGGTCCGTTCCGGCCCGGGTGGAGAGCCTGGCGCAGGAGGTCCTGGGGCGGGTGCAGGAGTGGCTGTCGGATCCGGAGCAGCCTGCGACCCACCTGGTAGTGGTGACCCGAGGCGCGGTGGCGGTGCATCCGGGTGAGACGCCGGACCTGGTCACGGGGCCGTTGTGGGGCCTGCTGCGGGTGGCCCAGAACGAGCACCCGGATCGCATCCTGCTCGTCGACACCGACGATCTTTTCCAGCAGGACGTGCCGGATCTGCTGCGGAAGGCCATCGCCTCGGGCTCGTGGCAGCTGGCGCTGCGGGGAGGTGCGATGTTCGCGCCCCGCTTGAGCCGCGCCGATTCCCGGCAGGAGCTGACGCCGCCCGGAACCGGTGCTTGGCGGCTGGACGTGACCGAGCGCGGCAGCATCGACAACCTCCACCTCGCGGCGTTCGCGGACGCCGAGGCGCCGCTCGCGGCCGGTCAGGTCCGGGTTGCGGTGCGGGCCGTCGGCGTGAACTTCCGCGACGTCCTCAACACCCTCGGCATGTACCCCGGCACCCCGCCGCTGGGAATCGAGGGCGCCGGGGTGATCACCGAGGTCGCCGGGGATGTCGGGGACCTGTCGGTCGGCGATCGGGTGTGGGGCATCCTGCCCGGCGCGATGGGCCCGCTCGCGATCACCGACCACCGGCTCCTGGCGCCGGTGCCCGACGGGTGGAGCTTCGCCCAGGCCGCCACCGCCCCCGCGGTCTTCCTCACCACCTACCACGCCCTCCACCACCTGGTGGGAGTCCAACCAGGACAGAAGGTCCTCGTGCACGCCGCCGCGGGTGGCATCGGGATGGCCGCGATCCAACTGCTCCAGCACTACGGCGCCGACATCTACGCCACCGCCCACCCCAGCAAATGGGCAACCCTGCGAGAACTCGGCATTCCCGCAGATCACATCGCGTCCTCCCGCACCCCGGACTTCGCCACGCAGTTCCCTTCGGTCGACGTCGTGCTGAACTCGCTCACCGGAGAACTGCTCGACGCTTCGCTGGAGCTGCTCACACCCGGCGGGTACTTCATCGAACTCGGCAAGACCGACCCCCGCGATCCCGCCGAACACCCCGGTCTGCACTACCACGCCTTCGACCTCACCGAAGTCGACCCGACCCACCTGCAGGCCATGCTCACCGATCTCACCGCGCTGTTCGATCAACGCCGGCTGACCCCGCTGCCGCTGACCACGTGGGACGTCCGCCGGGCTCCGGAGGCGTTCCGGCACCTCAGCAATGCCCGCCACACCGGCAAACTCGCACTCACCATCCCCACCGCGCCCGACCCGCGTGGCACCATCCTCATCACCGGCGGCACCGGCGCCCTCGGCAGCGTCATGGCCCGGCACCTGGCCACCCGCTACCCCGGCTGCCGCCTCCTGCTCGCCGGCCGTCAGGGCCCGGCCGCGCCCAACGCCGAGAGCCTCCGCGGCGAGCTGACCGCGCTCGGAGCCGCTGTCACCATCGCGGCCTGCGACATCACCGACGCCCGCCAACTCACCGAGCTGGTCGACGGCATCCCCGCCGAGCACCCGCTGACCGGCGTCGTCCACACCGCAGGCGTCCTCCGCGACGCACCAGTGCACGCGCTCACCGCCGAGCAGCTCACCGCGGTCCTGGAATCCAAAGTGGACACCGCTTGGAACCTGCACCATGCCACCCGGCAGCAGGACCTCGCGTTCTTCGTCCTCTACTCCTCCGCCGCCGGATTCCTCGGCAACCCCGGCCAGGCCAACTACGCCGCCGCCAACACCTTCCTCGACGTCTTCGCCCGATACCGCCGCATCCAAGGGCTTCCCGCTCACTCACTCGCGTGGGGACCCTGGAACACCGGCGACGGCATGACCCAGCACCTCACGCATGCCGACCAGCAACGCATGGCGAACACCGGCGCCCTGCCGTTCGGACCGGAGGACGGGATCCGCCTGTTCGAGGAGGCGCTCGGCAGTTCCGAGCCGATGTTGCTGCCGATCAAGCTCGACCCGAAGGCGCTCCGGCGCCACCAAGCCCCCGCGTCGCTCGCCGGCCGAATCCCCGAGCAGCGCAGGGAGACGCAGCCGCGGAACACCGAGCCGCTCACGGCCCGGTTGCAGGGGATGCCCGAGCAGCACCAGCACCGCACTGTGCTGGAAGTCGTCCGGATGCACGCCGCCGCCGTTCTAGGGCACGCCGGTTGCGACGCCATCCCCGCCGATCGCCCGTTCCTGGAGCTCGGTTTCGACTCGCTCACCTCGGTGGAGCTGCGCAACCGGCTCGCCACGGCCACCGACCTGCGGCTGCCCACCACTCTCGTCTTCGAGCACCCGACGCCGCACAAGATGGCCGCGCACCTGCGCGCCGAGCTGATCGGCGGGGATGGCGACGCCACGTCCGTGCTGTCCGCGCTCAGCCACCTCGAAGACGTCCTGGCGACGATCCCCTTGCACGCCGATTCGCGGAACGAGGTCGTGGCGAGGCTGACCGCGCTGCTCGGGACCCACCACGGCGAGCGCGTCACCGCCGACGACGCGATCGACTCTGCGTCCGACGAGGAGATCTTCGAACTCATCGACCGCGACCTCGAACAGTCCTGACCCGAGCGCCCCGAAGGAGGAGGACATCGCGATGGCGAACGAGGAGAAGCTCCGCAGCTACCTCAAGCGCGTCACCGCCGAGCTGCGGCAGGCGCGGCAGCGGTTGAGCGCGGCTGCGGTCCCCGAGCCGATCGCCATCGTCGGGATGGGATGCCGGTTCCCGGGCGGTGTCGCCTCGCCGGCGCAGTTGTGGGAGCTCGTGGCGGCCGGCCGGGACGCGATCTCCGGTTTTCCCGCAGACCGGGGCTGGAACCTCGACGCGCTGTACCACCCGGACCCGGAGCACCGCGGGACGAGCTACGTCCGGGAGGGCGGATTCCTGCACGACGCAGCGGAATTCGACGCCGCGTTCTTCGGCATCAGCCCGCGCGAAGTCCCGGCCATCGATCCGCAGCAGCGGTTGCTGCTGGAAACCTCCTGGGAGGCACTCGAACACGCGGGCATCGATCCCCTGTCGCTGGACGGCAGCCCGACCGGCGTGTTCACCGGCGTCATGTACCAGGACTACGGGTCGCGGCTGGCGCCGCTCATCCCCGCCGAGTTCGAGGGGTACGTGGGCCACGGCAGCGCTGGCAGCGTGGCGTCCGGCCGCGTGTCCTACACGCTCGGGTTGGAGGGACCGGCGGTCACCGTGGACACCGCCTGCTCGTCGTCGCTGGTGGCGATCCATCTCGCCTGCCAGTCGCTGCGGGCCGGTGAGTCGACGCTCGCGTTGGCCGGTGGGGCCACCCTCATGGCCACGCCCACCATGTTCGTGGAGTTCAGCAGGCAGCGCGCCCTGTCCCCGGATGGCCGGTGCAAGCCGTTCGCCGCGGCGGCGGACGGCACCAGCTGGGCCGAAGGCGTCGGGGTCGTGGTGCTGGAACGGCTCTCCGACGCCCAGCGCAACGGCCATCCCGTGCTGGCGGTGATCCGGGGCAGCGCGGTCAACCAGGACGGCGCGAGCAACGGGTTGACCGCGCCCAACGGGTCTTCGCAGCAGCGGGTGATCTTGAAGGCGCTGGCGGCCGCGGGGCTTGGGCCCGCCGATGTCGATGCCGTCGAAGCCCACGGCACCGGCACTTCGCTGGGAGATCCGATCGAGGCCCAAGCGCTGCTGGCGACTTATGGGAAGCACCGGACCGCCGAACGCCCGTTGTGGTTGGGGTCACTGAAGTCCAACGTCGGCCACACCCAGGCCGCGGCCGGGGTCGGTGGCGTCATCAAGATGGTCCAGGCCCTCCGGCACGGCGAGTTGCCCGCATCGCTGCACGCCGAGGCGCTGTCGCCGCACGTCGACTGGAGCAGCGGGGCGCTCGCGCTGCTCACCGAATCCCGGCCGTGGCCGGATGTCGACCGGCCGCGCCGGGCCGCCGTGTCGTCCTTCGGCGTCTCCGGCACCAACTCACACCTCGTCCTCGAACTGCCGACTCGCGACACTGAGTCCACACAGGACAGTTCGCGTGCGGAGATCGTGGTTGTGGATCGTGCTTCGAGAGCTGGGGACGATCCGGTGCCGTGGGTGATCTCCGGGAAGACTCCGGAGGCACTTGAAGCATCCGCGGGGCGGCTGCACGAGCATCTGTCCGCGAGCGAGGACTGGACGCCCGGGGATGTCGGGGCGGCTCTGAGCAAGCGCAGCGGCTTCGCGCACCGCGTTGTGCTCCTCGGCAAGGATCGGCACGACCTCCTGCAACACCTACGCGATCTCGCCGGCGGCGCCGAGGCATCGGGCATCATCCGGCGCACGCAGCCCCCGGCCCACGACACCGACGGGATCGTCATGGTCTTCCCCGGGCAGGGCGGCCAATGGGCCGGCATGGGTCGCCAACTGCTCGACACCAACCCCGTTTTCGCCGCAGCCATGGCCGAATGCGATCAAGCGCTATCGGCGTACCAGGACTGGTCGGTCACCGATCTGCTGCGCAACGGATCCCCGCTGGACCGCGTCGACATCGTCCAACCGGCGCTGTTCGCCGTCATGGTGTCCCTGACCCGGGTCTGGCGGGCACTTGGAGTTCAACCTGCCGCCGTCGTCGGCCACTCCCAAGGAGAAATCGCCGCCGCGCACATCGCCGGCGCGCTCGATCTCGACCAGGCGGCACGCGTCGTCGCCCTGCGGTCGCAGCTGATCCGCACCCACCTCGCCGGACACGGCGGCATGCTGTCGGTCCCGCTCTCCGTCGATGATCTCCGCTCCCATCTCGACCCGGAACGCGTTTCGATCGCCGCGATCAACAGCCCCACCGCCACCGTGCTCTCCGGCGATACCGACGCCATCCGCGCACTTCACAACACTCTGACCGATCGGGAAGTGCGCTCGCGGATCTTGCCCGTGGACTACGCCTCCCACAGCCACCACGTCCACACCCTGCAACGGCAACTCCTGGAAAAGCTGGCCGGACTCACACCGCAGACCGCCGAAATCCCGTTCCACTCCACCGTCACCGGCAAGGTGCTGGACACCACCGGCCTGGATGCCGAGTACTGGTACACCAACCTCGCCACCACCGTGAACTTCCACGACACCATCGCCCAGCTCCACACCACCGGACATCTGGTCTACCTGGAACCCAGCCCACACCCCACCCTCACCCACCACATCACCGCCTTGCCGGACGTGGTCACCGCCAGCACGCTGCACCGCGACCACCCCGACACCGACACTCTCCTCACCAACGCCGCACACCTGTGGGTCCACGGCGCGCCGATCACCTGGCAGGCCGTCCTGCCCGCCCGCGAGCACGTCGAACTCCCCACCTATCCCTTCCAACGCGAGCGCTACTGGCTCGACGGTCCGCAGCACGACGGCCTGAACGAGGTTCGGCATCGCGTCGCTTGGCACCCCGTTCCCACACCGGCCCGGCGACCCAACGGGGCCTGGCTGGTCGTTTCGCCGCCCGATGTCGCGCGCCGATGGCAGGAGGTCGTGTCCGACGCGTTGACCGCTGGTGGCGCGATCGTGAGGCACCTGACCATCGATGAAGCGGCCGAGCGGAATCTACCGGAAGCGCTTGCCTCACAAGGATCTTTCGAAGGTGTCGTATCCCTGCTCGCCCTGACCGAGCGGCCGCAGCCTGCACGCCACGCGGTCGCAGCCGATGCTCTGGTGCAGGCCGATATCCGCACGCCGTTGTGGTTCCTGACGAGCGGGGCGGCCTCGACGGGCCCGTCCGAACCTGCGGCCGATCTCGACCGGGCGCTCCTGCTCGGGCTGACGCGGGAGGCCATCGGAGAGCGCCCAGGCATCGGCCTGTTGGACCTCCCCGCAGGCCCGGACGAGCTCTCGCCCCCCGATCTGACCGGCTGCCTGTCGCAGCCCGGTGGCGAATTCGCCCTTCGCGAGGCCGGACTCCTCGCCCGGCGGCTGGTCCACGCGCCGGTCGACAGCGCCCGGCCCGTTCGCGACTGGTGCCCGCGCGATACCGCGCTCGTCACCGACTGCACGTCCGAGAGCGGTCTGCACCTCGCGGAGTGGCTGGCCCGGCGCGGGGCGGAGCACCTGGTGCTGCTCGTCGACCCCGAGCAGCCCGACCCGATCGAGCTCGAAGCCGCGCTGACCGAGCGGGGCGCCAAGGTGACCGTCGCGCGCTGCGCCCCGACCGATCGCGCCGGGCTGGACGAAGTGCTGTCCTCGATCCCGCAGCAATATCCGCTGAGGACAATCCTGCACATCGCGGGGTCGCCGCTCGCCGAACCTCGCGGTGCACTGAACCTGGACGAGCTGACTCGCGGCCACGATCTCGACGCCTTCGTGCTCCTCTCGACCGCCGGCAGCGCCGTCAGCGAGGTGTTGGACTCGGTCGCCAGGCAGCGACGGGAGCACGGGCTACCGGCGGTCTCGATGACCTGGAGTCCCGGCGCGGCTCCCGTTTCGGGCGCCCTGAAGCAGGCGCTCGATCACGACGAGACCTCGATCGTGCTGTTCCGGCGCGAGCAGTCCGCGGAGCCGGTCGCCGACGCGGAAGGCCGACCGAGCGACCTCGCCGGACGGCTCGCCGCCGCGCCCGGCAGCGAGAAGCGGAAGATCCTCCTGGAGACCGTGCAATCCCTGGCCGCCGTCGTGCTTCGGCACTCGGAGCCGCAGCAGATCGCGCCCGGTCAGCCGTTCAAGGAACTCGGCTTCGACTCGATCACCGCGGTGGAGTTCCGCAACCGGCTCAACTCGATCACCGGGCTCTCACTGCCGGTCACCGTCCTGTTCGACCATCCCACGGCGGAGGCGCTGGTCGAGCGGCTGCACGCCGACCTCGTCCCGGCACCCTCGATCGCGGCGGCGCTCGACGGCCTGGAATCCGCGCTGTCCGCGCAAGATATGTCAGAAGTGGACAGGCGACGGCTGGCGGCGATCGCCGACTCCTGGCTGCCCGGTGCTCCGCAGCCGGACGGGGTCGCCGCGCGGCTCGAATCCGCGTCGAACGAGGACCTCGTCGAATTCATCAACCGCGAGCTCGGCATCAGCTGACCGGCAGAAAGAGGTTGCTGCGCATGACCACCGACGATCAGATGCGACACCTGCTCGCTCGGGTCACCGCTGAGCTGCACGACACGCGCAACCGGCTGCGCGCAGCGGAGGACGAGGCGTCCGAGCCGATCGCGATCGTGGGCATGGCATGCCGCTTCCCCGGCAGCGTCACCTCTCCGGACGAGCTCTGGGAGCTGGTTCGCACCGGCACCGACGCGATCTCCGAGTTCCCCGCCGATCGCGGCTGGGACGTGGACGAGCTGTACGACGCGGATGCGGACGCGGCCGGGAAGTCGTACGTCCGGCACGGCGGATTCCTCCGGGACGCATCGGCTTTCGATGCCGCGTTCTTCGGGATCAGCCCGCGCGAGGCGACGGCGATGGACCCGCAGCAGCGTCTGCTGCTGGAGACCTCTTGGGAGGCCGTCGAGAACGCCGGCATCGCCCCCGGCGGTCTTCGCGGCAGCCGCACCGGGGTGTTCGCGGGAACGGTGCTGCCGGAGTACGGCCCGCCGCTGCGCGAACCGCTGGAGGGTTTCGAGGGCTACTTCCTCACCGGCAAGGCGCTGAGCGTGGTGTCCGGCCGGGTCGCCTACTCGCTCGGGTTGGAGGGCCCGGCGGTCACCGTGGACACCGCCTGCTCGTCCTCCCTGGTGGCGATGCACCTCGCCTGCCAGTCACTGCGCTCCGGCGAATCGACGCTCGCCCTGGCAGGCGGAGTCACCGTCATGGCATCGCCCGGAATCTTCATCGAATTCAGCCGCCAACGCGGACTTTCCCCCGACGGGCGTTGCAAAGCGTTCTCCGCCAAAGCCGACGGCACCGGCTGGGCCGAAGGCGCAGGCGTCATCGTGCTGGAACGCCTCTCCGACGCACAGCGCAACGACCACCGCGTTCTCGCCGTGATCCGCGGCAGCGCGGTCAACCAGGACGGCGCCAGCAACGGCCTCACCGCACCCAACGGACCGTCGCAAGTGCGTGTCATCCAGGAAGCGCTCACCAACGCCGGACTGACGCCTGCCGACGTCGACGCCGTCGAAGCCCATGGGACCGGGACCTCGCTCGGCGACCCGATCGAAGCGCAAGCGCTCCTGGCGACCTACGGCAAGCACCACAGCGCCGAACGTCCGCTGTGGTTGGGCTCGCTGAAGTCCAACATCGGCCACACCCAGGCCGCCGCAGGCGTCGCAGGTGTCATCAAAGTAGTTCAGGCGCTCAACAACGAAGAGCTGCCCGCCACGCTCCACGCCGCAGAACCCTCACCTCATATCGACTGGAGCAGCGGCAGTCTTGCGCTGCTCACCGAATCCCGGCCCTGGCCTGAAGGCGACCGCCCGCGCCGCGCCGCCGTCTCGTCCTTCGGCGTCTCCGGCACCAACGCGCACCTCATCCTCGAACAGGCACCCCAAGGTGCCGCCGCACCTGTCGAAGGAGAGGCTGACGCCGACGCTGGAGTGGTGCCGTGGGTGATCTCGGCGAAAACGCCAGAGGCCCTTGAAGCACAGGCCGAACGCTTGCACGCTCACCTCTGCGGCCGGGATGAGTGGACGCCTGCCGAGGTCTCCCGGTCGCTGGCCACGACCCGCACCCACTTCCCGCACCGCGCCTCGATCATCGGCGCTGATCGGCAGGAATTGCTGTCAGGGCTGGGAGCCATCGCCCGTGCTGAGACAAGTGATGCGGTGACGCTCGGCGCTGCGGTGGACAACCCGGGCATCGCCATGTTGTTGTCCGGGCAGGGCAGCCAGCGGCCTGGCATGGGACGCGGCTTGTACGAGGCGTTCCCGGTCTTCGCTCAAGACTGGGACGAAGCCTGCGCACACCTCGACCCGCTGCTCGGACTGGATCGGCCGCTCACCGACATCGTCTTCCACGGCCAGCCCGCCGAGGTCGAGCAGACGCTCGTCGCGCAACCCGCGCTGTTCGTGCTGCAGGTGGCGTTGTTCCGGCTGTTGGAACACCACGGGATCAGGCCCGACTACCTCATCGGCCACTCCGTAGGCGAACTCACCGCCGCCCACCTCGCCGGTGTGTTCACCCTGGCAGACGCGGCCGTCTTGCTGGCTGCACGGGCCAAGCTGATGCAGAACCTCCCCGCCCACGGGGTCATGACCGGGATCAACGCGAGCGAGCGAGAACTCACCGAGGCACATCCCGAACTCCTCGATGCGCGAAGCGGCGTTTCCATCGCCGCGATCAATGGGCCACAGTCCACAGTGGTCTCCGGCGACCCAGATCCGGTGCAGGCCATCGCCGACCACTGGCGGAGCCAGGGCCGCACCGTCCGGAAACTCCACACCAGCCGCGCCTTCCACTCTCCGCACTGCGAGCCGCTGCTCGACGAACTCGAACGGACCGCCCGCGAGCTGACCTTCCACCCGCCGAAGATCCCGATCATCTCGACCGTCACCGGAAGCCCCACCGACGACATCACGACCCCGGCCTACTGGGCCCGTCAGGTGCGCCAGGCCGTCCGCTTCGCGCCCGCCCTCGCCTGGCTGCACCAGCACCGCGGCGTCACCCACCACCTCGAGCTGGGGCCCGACGCCACCCTCACCGCCCTCGCGCGTGCCACTCACGACACGCCCAGCCACGCCACGCTGAACCCCGGCACCGACGACGCCACCAGCTACCTCACCGCACTCGCCCACGCCCACACCACCGGACTCAGCCCCGACTGGGCCGCGCTCCTGTCACCGGCTCGGACGCTCGACCTGCCTACTTACGCGTTCCAGCACGAGAAGTACTGGCTCAACCCGCCGGCGACGGGACGCCCGGAACAGCTCGGCATGGCCACCACCGGCCATCCCCTGCTCACCGCACGGATCACCACGCCCCACACCGGCGAAACCACCCTCACCGGACGCATCTCGCTCGACACCCACCCCTGGCTCGCCGACCACGCCGTCCAAGGCAACGTCCTGCTCCCCGGGACCGCGTTCCTCGACATGACGCTCCACGCCGCCGCACAACTCGGCTGCGCCGTCGACGAACTCACCCTCCACACACCACTCGAACTCCCCGGCCACGGGCACGTCGCGCTCCACATGGCGATCGCCGCCGAGGACGCCAGTCGGCGAACCGTCGCGCTCTACTCCCGCGCTCCCGGGGCAGAAGAGGTCTGGACGCGCCACGCCACCGGCACGCTCGTCGACGTTCCCGAGGACTCGTCCACCACCGCTGTGGACCTCGCCACTTGGCCACCCGCGGGTGCGGTGCCAGTCGACGTCAGCGACCTCTACGACCGCCTCGCCGACCACGGTTTCGGTTACGGGCCGACCTTCCAGGGGCTCCACACCGCCTGGCGGGACGGCGATGACATCTACGCCGAGGTCGCGCTACCAGACGATCACAGCACCGGCGGTTGGGCGGTCCACCCCGCGCTCCTCGACGCCGCGCAGCACGCCGGGCTGATCGGGGGCGATTCGCAGGACCGCCGAACCCGCCTGGTCTTCTCGTGGTCGGGCGTGCGCATCCACGGCTCCGCGACGACCGGTCTCCGGGTCCGCCTCCGGCACTCCGGGGCCGACGCGTTCCAGCTCGACCTGGCCGACCAGGATGGGCTTCCGGTCGCCACCATCGAATCGCTCGCACTTCGGCGGGTGTCGAACGCGGTACCGGAGGACAACGGCCTGCTGCGCCTGGACTGGGTGCCGCAGTCGTTCGACGACACCGACGCACCGCAGTCGCGCTGGGCGCTGATCGACTCGGGCGTGGCCGCGCTGAGCGATGCCGTGGCATCCGGCGAGCCGGCTCCGGACATCGCGGTGCTCGACCAGCGCGGCCTCGCCGCCGATGACGACATCGCGCGGCTCGTCGGCGAGGTATCGCAGCGGGTCGTGGCGGAGCTGCAGGCTTGGCTGAAGGCGCCGCACCTCGCCGGAACGCGCCTGGTGCTGGTGACCCGCGGTGCGGTGGCGGTGCAGCCGGGCGAAGTCCCGGACCTGGTCACGGGGCCGCTGTGGGGCCTGCTCCGGGTGGCGCAGAACGAGCACCCCGACCGCTTCGTGCTCGTCGACACCGACTCCCCCGGCGACGACGAGGAGCTGCGGCGCACCGTCGATGCAGCTCTGCGGCACGGTGAGGCGCAGATCGCGGTGCGCGGCGATGCCGTGCTCGTGCCCCGGCTGGTCCGCGCCGACGCGCGGAACGAGCTGGCGGCCCCGGACTCGATGTCCTGGCGATTGGACGTGTCCGAGCGGGGCAGCATCGACAACCTGTTCCTCACTGAGTTCCCGGAGGCGCAGGCACCTCTCGCGGCCGGGCAGGTGCGGGTCGCCGTGCGGGCGGTCGGCGTGAACTTCCGCGACGTCCTCAACACCCTCGGCATGTACCCCGGGACTCCGCCGCTCGGCGTCGAGGGCGCTGGGGTGATCACCGAGATCGCCGACGACGTGCCCGGCCTGCGGGTCGGCGACCGGGTGTGGGGCGTCCTGCCCGGCGCGATGGGTCCGCTGGCGGTCACCGACCACCGGCTGTTGGCGCCGATTCCCGACGGGTGGAGCTTCGCCCAGGCCGCCGCAACGCCTGCGGTGTTCTTGACCGCCTACTACGCCCTGCGCCACCTCACGACCGTCCAGCCCGGGCAGAAGGTCCTGGTGCACGCCGCCGCGGGCGGGGTCGGGATGGCCGCCGTCCAGCTCCTCCAGGACTGCGGCGCCGACATCTACGCCACCGCACACCCCACCAAGTGGGCCCTCCTGCGCGAACTCGGCATCCGCGCAGATCACATCGCCTCGTCGCGCACTCAGGACTTCGCGACGCAGTTCCCCTCGGTCGACGTCGTCCTGAACTCGCTCACCGGGGAACTCCTCGACGCCTCGCTGGGCCTGCTCAACGAGGGCGGGCACTTCATCGAGCTCGGCAAGACCGACCTCCGCGACCCCGGCGACCATCCCGGGTTGCACTTCCACGCCTTCGACCTCTCCGAGATCGATCCCGCTCACCAGCAGGGCATGCTGGCCGATCTCACCGGCCTCTTCGAGCGCGGACGGCTCACCGCGCTGCCGGTCACGGCGTGGGACATCCGGCAGGCCCCGGAGGCGTTCCGCTACCTCGCCAACGCGCGGCACACCGGCAAGCTCGTGCTCACCGTTCCCGCAGCGCCCGATCCGCGTGGCACCATCCTGATCACCGGCGGCACCGGCGCGCTGGGCAGCGTTCTCGCCCGGCACCTCGCCGCGCAACACCCCGACTGCCACCTCCTCCTGGCCAGCCGCCACGGCTCGGCCGCGGCCAACGCCGACGCCCTGCGCGACGAGCTCGGCTCCCGGGTCACCATCGCCACCTGCGACGTCACCGACCCGCACCAGCTCTCCGCACTGATCAGCAGCATCCCCGCCGAACGCCCGCTGACCGGCGTCGTCCACACCGCCGGCGTGCTCCGCGACGCGCCGCTGCACGCCCTCACCGCGGAGCAGATGTCCACCGTTGTCGAATCCAAAGTGAACTCGGCCTGGAATCTCCACCTCGCCACGCGGCACCACGATCTAGCCTTCTTCGTCCTCTACTCGTCAGCGGCAGGAATCTTCGGCAACCCCGGCCAAGGCAACTACGCCGCCGCCAACACCTTCCTCGACGCACTCGCCCAACACCGCCACACCCACGGACTCCCCGCGCACGCCCTGGCCTGGGGCCCCTGGAACACCAGCGACGGCATGACCCAGCACCTCACGCATGCCGACCAACAACGCATGGCGGGCATCGGCGCCCTGCCCTTCGATCCGGACGGCGGCGCGGCTGCTTTCGACGCGGCCTGCAGGCGGCCGGCGCCGTTCCTCGCCCCGCTGCGCCTCGACACGTCGCGGCTTCGGAACGCCCCGGCGATTCTCGGCGATCTCAAACCTCGGCAGGCCGCCGAACGGCGTCCGAACCGGACCTTGGAACAGCTCCTCGACGGCCTCGACGAGAACCAGCGCGAGCAGGCCCTCCTGCAGGTGGTCCGGCGCGAGGCCGCCGCCGTTCTCGGGCATTCCGGGGCCGAGCCGATTCCGGCCGGCCGCGTGTTCCTGGACCTCGGGTTCGATTCGCTCACCTCGGTCGAACTGCGCAACCGGCTCGCCGCGGCGACCGGCCTGCGGCTGCCCACCACGCTGGCCTTCGACCACCCCACGCCCGAAGCGCTCGCCGCCCACCTCCACCAGCGGCTCCTCCCCCGAGCGCAGCAGGTCGCCACCCCGGCTCGTGCCTCGGCGTCCGACGAGCCCATCGCCATCGTCGGCATGGCGTGCCGCCTGCCCGGCGGTGTCCACTCGCCGGACGAGCTGTGGCAGCTCCTCGCCGGTAACGCGGACGCCATCACCGGCTTCCCCACCAACCGAGGCTGGGACCTCGCCACGCTCTTCAGCTCCGCCCCCGACAACCCGGGCACCAGCTATGCCCGGCGCGGCGGATTCCTGCACGAGGCCGACGAGTTCGACGCCGCGTTCTTCGACATCAGCCCCCGGGAAGCCGCGACGATCGACCCGCAGCAACGGCTGCTGCTCGAAACCTCGTGGGAAGCGCTCGAACACGCGCGCATCAACCCGGCGTCGCTGCCGGGTAGCCGGACCGGGGTGTTCACCGGCGTGATCTACCAGGATTACGCGGGGCGGCTCGCCGGCCGGGTGCTCCCGGAGTTCGAGGGCTATCTCGGCAACGGCAGCGCGGGCAGCATCGCCTCGGGCCGGGTGTCCTACACCTTCGGCCTGGAAGGCCCGGCGGTCACGGTGGACACCGCGTGCTCGTCGTCGCTGGTGGCGATGCACCTCGCCTGCCAATCGCTGCGGTCCGGCGAGTCGAGCTTGGCACTGGCCGGGGGCGCCAGCGTCATGGCCACGCCCACCCCGTTCATCGAGTTCAGCCGCCAGCGCGGGCTGGCGCAGGACGGCCGCTGCAAGGCGTTCTCCGCCGACGCCGACGGCACCGGCTGGGCCGAAGGCGCCGGGGTCGTGGTGCTGGAGCGGCTGTCCGACGCGCAGCGCAATGGCCATCGCATCCTTGCCGTGATCAGGGGAAGTGCCGTCAACCAGGACGGTGCGAGCAACGGGCTTACCGCACCCAATGGGCCGTCGCAGGAACGCGTCATCCTGGAAGCGCTCAACAACGCCGGACTCACGCCCGCCGACGTCGACGCCGTCGAGGCTCATGGCACCGGAACGTCACTGGGCGATCCCATTGAAGCCCAAGCACTACTGGCAACCTACGGCCAGCACCACACCGTGGAACGCCCCTTGTGGCTGGGATCGCTGAAATCCAACATCGGCCACACCCAAGCAGCTGCCGGCGTCGCAGGCGTCATCAAGATGATCCAGGCCCTCCACCACGACCAGCTGCCCGCCACGCTCCACGCCGACGAGCCCTCGACCCACGTCGACTGGAGCAGCGGCGCACTCGCGCTGCTCACCGAACCTCAGCCCTGGCCCGAGGCCGACCAGCCGCGCCGCGCCGCCGTCTCCTCCTTCGGTGTTTCCGGCACCAACGCACACCTCATCCTCGAACAGGCACCACCACAGGAGTCCACAAAGGACGATCCTCTCACGACGATCGTTCCGTGGGTGTTCTCCGCGAGAACACCGGAAGCACTGACGGCGCAAGCACAACGGCTGCACGACCAGCTCCGCGACCGGGACGACTGGACGCCTGCCGAGGTGGCCTGGTCACTGGCCACCACCCGGGCCACCTTCGAACACCGCGCCGCCGTTCTCGCAGATGACCGCCAGGAGCTTCTGGCCGGACTGGAAACCCTCGTCCGCGCCGGGGAAAGCGCGTCCGTGGCAAGAGGCGTCGCAGCAGCCGATCCGGGCGTGGCGATGCTGTTGTCCGGGCAAGGAAGCCAGCGTCCAGGCATGGGACGCGGCCTGCACGAGGCGTTCCCCGTGTTCGCCGAAGCCTGGGACGAGGCATGCGCACACCTCGACCCGCTGCTCGGACTGGACCGCCCGCTCACCGACATCGTCTTCCACGGCAACCCCGAAGAAGTGGCGGACACACTGATCGCACAGCCAGCGCTGTTCGCACTTCAGGTCGCGCTTTTCCGGCTACTCGAACACCACGGGATCAGACCCGACTACCTCATCGGCCACTCCATCGGCGAACTCACCGCCGTCCACCTGGCCGGAGTACTGACCCTGACAGACACCGCAACGCTGCTGGCCGCCCGAGCCCGCCTGATGCAAAGCCTCCCTGGACACGGCGTCATGGCCGGCATCGGCGCCAGCGAGCAGGAACTCATCGAGACGCATCCCGAACTCCTCGATGCGCGAAGCGGCGTTTCGATCGCGGCGATCAACGGCCCGCGCTCCACCGTCGTCTCCGGCGACCCCGATCCCGTGCGCGCCATCGCCGAACACTGGCGAAACCAGGGGCGCACCGCCAAGGAACTGCACACCAGCCGGGCCTTCCACTCACCCCACTGCGAGCAGATCCTCGACGAACTGGAACGCACCGCCGACCAGCTGACCTACCACCCGCCGAAGATCCCGATCATCTCCACCGTCACCGGGACGACCACCGATGACATCACCACCCCGGCCTACTGGGCACGCCAAGTACGCCAGCCCGTGCGCTTCGCACCCGCCCTCGCCTGGCTCCACGAGAACCACAGCGTCACCCACCACCTGGAACTAGGGCCCGACGCCACCCTCACCACCCATGCCCTGACCAGCCACGACGAGACGCCGAGCCTCCCCACGCAGCAACCTGGCGCCGACGGTGCCGCCGGTTACCTCGGCGCCCTCACCCACGCCCACACCACCGGACTCTCGCCGCACTGGCCCGCGGTCCTCACCCCGACCCGGACCGTCGACCTGCCCACCTACGCCTTCCAGCGCCAGTCCTTCTGGCTCGCCCCGCCGGACGACCGCGGCGCCGAGACCGGCGCCGATGCCGGTTTCTGGACCGCCGTGGAGGACAACGACCCCGGTGCGGTCGCGAAGGTCCTCGACATCGCTCCCGAGGCCCCGCTGCACGACGTCGTGCCCGCCTTGTCGGCGTGGCGACGCCGTCGGCGCGACTCGGTCAAGTTGAGCTCGTGGCGCTACGAGGTCCAGTGGCACCCGACCCCCGCGCCGGAGAATCCCACTGCACTGCAAGGGAATTGGCTGATCATCAGCGCACCCGACACCGACCGGGACATGCTCGACACCGTCGCGCAGGCCATGGCCGGGGCCGAGTCGCATCCGATCCTGATCGACGATCAGCCCTCCCGGAGCGAGTTGGCCGACCTCCTCCGGGACGAAGCCCCGACCGGCATCGTCTCGCTGTCCGGCACGGTCGCCGCCACGATCACGCTCGTCCAGGCGCTCGGCGACGCAGGTATCACGGCCCCGTTGTGGTGCCTGACGCGCGGCGCGGTCGGAGTCGACGTGCACGACGAGCCGCCCAACGCCGAGCTCGCGGCGCTGTGGGGCCTGGGCCGGGTGATCGCGCTCGAACACCCGGACCGCTGGGGCGGGCTGGTCGACCTGCCGCGCCGCCCCGACCGCCGGGCCGTCGCGTCCCTCGCCGCGATCCTCGCCGACCGCGCGGAGGACCAGGTCGCGATCCGGTCGGCAGGCGCCCACGTCGCGCGGCTGGCCCGGGTGCCCGCAAGGACCGAATCCCCCTGGCAGCCCGACGAAGCCGTCCTGCTGACCGGGGCTTCGCCCGGCGTGGATCGCCTGACCGAGCTGCTGGGCGAGCACGGCATCGCCACGACCCCGGACCCCGGGCGCACCGTGTTCCACATCGTTCCCGGCGAAACGGCCACCGGGCTCCTGGCCACCACGGACGCGGCGGACGTCGAAGCGGCGATGCGGCGCTCGATCGCCGAGCTCGCCCAACTCGACGAACTGCTCGTCAACGGGCGGATCGAAACGCTGGTCGTCCTCTCGGCCGTGACCGACGCCTGGGGCGCCGAGGGCTACGCGGCCGGGGCCGCGACCAGCGCCTGGGTCGACGCGCTGGTGCGTCGGCGCAGGGCCGCCGGACTGCGCGCGGTCTCGGTCGAGTGGGGTCCGTGGGACGACTCGGACAACGCCGAGGCGGCCCGGCGGCGGGGTCTGCTCGGGATGTCCCCGGCGCTGGCCATCGCCTCGTTGCGGCAGGCCATCGGCAACGACGACCACGTCGTCGCCGTCGCGGACGTCGACTGGAACCGGTTCGTCGCGTCGAACGCGTCCCGCTGCTTCGCCGGCCTCGCCGAAACCGGCCACGACGCGGCCGCGAGCTCCGACGAGCCGCACGCCGCACTGCGCGAGCGGATCACCGGCCTTCCCGAGAAGGAACGACGCCGGGCCGTGGTGGAGCTGGTGCGCGGCGAGGTCGCCGCCGTGTTGGGGCATGCCGATCCGGCGGCGGTCCCGGCGAGCCGGCCGCTGCAGGAGCTCGGCTTCGAATCTCTCACCGCCGTCCAGTTGCGCAACCGCCTCGCCAAGAGCACCGGGTTGCGGTTGTCGGCGACGCTGGCCTTCGACCACCCGACGCTCGCAGCCCTCGCCGACCACGTCCTCGGCCGGCTCACCCCCGAGGCGCCGGCCGCCGCACCCGTTGCCGCGCAGGCGGCCTCGGGCGAGGCCATCGCGATCGTGGGCATGGCGTGCCGGTTGCCCGGCGGCGTCGATTCGCCGGAGGGGTTGTGGGACCTGGTCGACTCCGGGACCGACGCGATCACACCGTTCCCGGCGAACCGCGGCTGGGACCTCGCCGGGATCTTCGACCCCGACCCGGACGCCGTCGGCAGGACCTACGTCCGCAGCGGCGGATTCCTGCACGACGCGGCGGCGTTCGACCCGGAGTTCTTCAGCATCAGCCCGCGGGAAGCGCTGGCGATGGACCCGCAGCAGCGGCTGCTGCTGGAGACCTCCTGGGAGGCATTGGAGCGCGCGGGAATCGACCCGGCGACGCTGCGGAGCACGCCGACCGGCGTCTTCGCGGGAACGAACGGCCAGGACTACGCGGCGGTGCTGCGGCGCAAGCCGACGCCGGGCGAGCTGGAACCGTTCGTCGGCACCGGCACCACCGCCAGCGTCCTGTCGGGCCGCGTCGCGTACATCCTGGGGCTGGAAGGCCCGGCGGTGACCGTGGACACCGCGTGCTCGTCGTCGCTGGTGGCGATCCACCTGGCGTGCCAGTCGCTGCGCTCCGGCGAGTCGAGCCTGGCGCTCGCCGGAGGCGCCAGCATCATGGCCACGCCGGACGTGTTCATCGAGTTCAGCCGCCAGCGCGGGCTGGCGCAGGACGGGCGCTGCAAGGCGTTTTCGGCCTCGGCGGACGGCACCAGCTGGTCCGAGGGCGTCGGGGTGGTGGTGCTGGAACGGCTCTCCGACGCCGAACGCAATGGTCATCGCGTGCTCGCGGTGGTTCGCGGCAGCGCGGTGAACCAGGACGGCGCCAGCAACGGCCTGACCGCACCCAACGGTCCGTCGCAGGAACGCGTCATCCTGCAAGCGCTCGCCAATGCCGGGCTCACCCCCGCCGATGTCGACGCCGTCGAAGCGCACGGCACCGGGACGTCGTTGGGCGATCCGATCGAAGCCCAAGCACTGCTTGCGACGTACGGCCGGCACCACACCGCCGAGAAGCCCCTGCTGCTGGGGTCGTTGAAGTCCAACATCGGCCACGCCCAGGCCGCCGCAGGCGTCGCAGGCGTCATCAAGACGGTGCAGGCGCTCAACCACGAAGAACTGCCCGCAACGTTGCACGCCGACGAACCCTCACCGCACATCGACTGGAGCAGCGGCACACTCGCTCTGCTCACCGAACCCCAGCCCTGGCCGGAAAATGGCCGACCTCGCCGCGCCGCCGTGTCCGCCTTCGGCGTTTCCGGCACCAACGCACACGTCATCCTCGAACAGCCGTCCCAGGCCGCAGAGCGCACGGGGGTCGCGGATCCTGGCGGCGTGCTCGTGCCGTGGGTCGTCTCCGCGAAGACTCCGGAAGCCCTTGAAGCACAAGCGGAACAACTGCACTCCCGGCTTATGGAGAACCCGGACTGGTCGCCCGCCGAGGTGGCGTGGTCGCTGGCCACCGCGCGGACCGCCTTCGCGCACCGCGCCGCGGTCTTCGGCAGCGACCACGAGGAACTGGTGGCAGGTCTGAAGAACCTGGCTCATTCAGGAGAACACCCCGGCGTAGCACGGGGTATCGCGGTAGACGAGCCCGCTGTGGCCATGTTGTTGTCCGGGCAGGGCAGCCAGCGGCCCGGCATGGGACACGGCCTGTACGAGGCGTACCCGGTCTTCGCGCAAGCCTGGGACGAAGCCTGCGCACACCTGGACCCGCTGCTGGGACTGGACCGGCCGCTCACCGACATCGTGTTCCGCGGCCAGGACAACGAGGTTCACCAGACACTCGTCGCACAACCCGCACTGTTCGTGCTGCAGGTGGCATTGTTCCGGCTGCTCGAACACCACGGCATCACCCCGGACTACCTCATCGGCCACTCCATCGGCGAACTCACCGCCGCCCACCTCGCCGGAGTGTTCACGTTGCCCGACGCCGCACGCCTGCTGGCCGCACGCGCCCGGCTGATGCAGAACCTCCCCGCACACGGCGTCATGGCCGGGATCAACGCAGGCGAGCAAGAACTCACCGAAGCACATCCCGAACTCCTCGATGTGCAAAGCGGCGTTTCCATCGCCGCCATCAACAGTCCGCGGTCCACAGTGATCTCCGGCGACCCCGCACCAGTGCGGGCCATCACCGAGCACTGGCGGAACCAGGGGCGCACCGTCCGGAACCTGCACACCAGCAGGGCCTTCCACTCACCCCACTGCGAGCCGCTGATCGCCGAAATGGAACGGACCGCCCACGGCCTGGCCTTCCACCCGCCGAAGATCCCGATCATCTCCACCGTCACCGGAACCCCCACCGATGACATCACCACCCCGGCCTACTGGGCACGCCAAGTTCGCCAAGCCGTCCGCTTCGCACCCGCCCTCGCGTGGCTCCACCGACACCACACCATCACCCACCACCTCGAAATCGGGCCCGACACCACCCTCACCACCCTCGCCCGAACCACCCACGACACACCGGGCCACGCCACCCTCGAACCCGGCACCGACGACACCACCGCGTACCTCACCTCCATCACCTACGCGCACACCACCGGACTCAGCCCCGACTGGACTGCGGTCCTC
Organism: Saccharopolyspora elongata; assembly: GCF_004348985.1. Taxonomy (GTDB): domain Bacteria; phylum Actinomycetota; class Actinomycetes; order Mycobacteriales; family Pseudonocardiaceae; genus Saccharopolyspora; species Saccharopolyspora elongata. Next base: position 95,229 of record NZ_SMKW01000028.1, read on the forward strand.
ACCCCTGCCCGAACCCTCGACCTGCCCACCTACCCCTTCCAGCGGCGGGACTTCTGGGCGACGCCGCAGCAGTCGAGCCGCGCCGAAGATCTGGGCTTCGAGAGCACCGGCCATCCGCTGCTCAGCGCGCGCATCGACGTGCCGCAGACCGGCCAGGTCATCTTCACGGGCCAGATCGCGCAAGACGCGCCGCTGACTGGCACCGCCGTTCTCGACATGGCGCTGCACGCAGCCAACCGGCTAGGGCACCTGCTCGACGAGTTGACCATCCACAATGGATATTCCCAGGACCGCACCGTGCTACAGCTGGTCACCACGCCAGGCGACGACGACAACGTCGCGCTGACCCTCCACTCACGCTGCGGGGACGGCGATTGGACCCTGCACGCATCCGGCCGCCTCCGCAGCGCCACTCCCGCCGCGGCGGACATCGCTCCGGTCGATCTCCAGGACTTCTACGACGAGATCGCCGACGGCGAAGCCCATCAGGCCGGAACTGCGGGCTTGCGAGCCGCGTGGCGCTACGACGGCCCGACCGAGGTGCAGCTCGACGTCGTGGACGAGTCCGGTCTTCCGGTGGGGGCCGTGCGGCTCGACCTGAAGGCCCTCACCTCGGGCCCGGCCGCCCCCGACCGCCTGTTCCGGCTCGTCTGGCGGCCCCTCGCTCAGCAGGCCGAGGCGGTGGACCTGGGCTGGATCGCGTCCGGGCAGGACCCGTTGCCCGACAACGACATCGTCGTGATCGATCAGCGCGATCACCCGGATCCGGACGCCGACATCCCGGCGCTCGTGGGCCGGCGGACCCAGCAGCTCCTCGACCTCGTGCAGGCCTGGCTGGGCCAGGAATCCGGGTCGCGGCTCGTGCTGCTCACCCGCAACGCGGTCACCGTCCACCCCGGCGAAGCGCCGGACCTCGGCACCGCGCCGCTGTGGGGGCTGCTGCGCCCCGCGCAGACCGAGCATCCCGACCGGATCGTGCTGATGGACGTCGACGATCCGGATGCGGCACCCGAAACCATCGGCCGGGCCGTCGCAACCGCGCTGCACCACGGGGAACAGCAGGTCGCACTCCGGGACGGGGAGCTGTTCGCCCAGCGCCTGGCGCCCACCGAGCCGACCGACGACGGCTCCGCGCGCGGACTCGACCCGGACGGCACCGTGCTCATCACCGGCGGCACCGGCGCGCTGGGCAGCCTCGTAGCCCGTCACCTAGCGGCGGCGCACCGGGGGCCGCTGCTGCTGGTCAGCCGCCAGGGACCGGCAGCCTCCGGCGCCGAGCGGCTCCTCGCCGACCTGGCCGCGCTCGGCGCCGAGGCCGAGATCGCCGCCTGCGACCTCACCGATCCGGCGGCCCTGGCCGGGTTGCTCGACGGCATTCCCGATGAGCACCCGCTGACCGGTGTCATCCACACCGCCGGCGTCCTGCGGGACGCCCCGGTGCACGCCCTCCGGCCCGACGACCTGGCGGCAGTGCTGGCCCCCAAGGTCACCGCGGCGTGGAACCTGCACGAGGCCACGCGGCGGCACGAACCGGACGTGTTCGTCCTGTTCTCCTCCGCCGTGGCGATCTTCGGCAACCCGGGGCAGGCGAACTACGCAGCGGCGAACGCGTTCCTCGACGCCCTCGCCCAGCACCGGGGCGATCTCGGTTTGCCCGCGCACGCCCTGGCCTGGGGGCCGTGGCAGGTCTCCAGCGGCATGTCCACCGACCTGAGCGAGGTCAACCTCGCGAGGATGACCCAGGCCGGCATCGTTCCGCTGCAACCCGACGACGGCCTCCGGCTGTTCGACGAGGCCTGCCGGACTCCCAGCACGCACCTACTCCCCCTGCACCTCGATGCGACGACCCTGCGCGCCTACGCCCGCACAAACCCCGTGCCGCCGCTGCTGACCGAGTTCCTCCCGCGACAGCGGGCACAACGTTCCGCTGCCGAGCCGCTGCACCGGCGGCTGGCCGGGATGTCGGAGACGCAGCAGCTGGAGGCGCTGCTGGACCTGGTGCGGGATCAGGTGGCGGGCGTGCTCGGGCACGCCGGCCGGGACGACGTGCCCGAGGACCGGCCGTTCCTGGACCTCGGCTTCGACTCGCTGACCGCCGTCGAACTCCGCAACCGGATCACCGCCGCCACGGACCTGCCGCTGGCCACGACCCTCGTCTTCGACCACCCGACGCCCGCCAAGGTCGCCGTCCTCCTGCACCGGAAGTTCTTCGGCGAGCCGACCGACATCCCGCCGCATGGCGGCCGACCCGCCGCGGAGCCCGCGGCGGACATCGACGCCATGGACGTGGAAAGCCTGGTGCAGAAGGCATTCGAGAGTAGCGGGCGCTAGCCCCCGGGAACCAAGGGACCGAAATGGAAACCTCACGGGACAAGCTCGTCGAAGCGCTGCGGCTGTCGCTCAAGGAGAACGAGTCGCTGCGCCAACGGCACCAGCAGTTCACCGCGGCGGCCAAGGAACCGGTGGCGATCGTCGGCATGGCGTGCCGGCTGCCGGGCGGCGTCCGCTCACCGGAGCAGCTCTGGCGGCTGGTGAGCTCCGGCGCGGACGCGATCTCCGGCTTCCCGGTCAACCGCGGTTGGGACCTGGACGCGCTGTTCGACCCCGATCCCGATGCCGCCGGGAAGTCCTACGCCCGCCACGGCGGTTTCCTGCACGAGGCCGACGAGTTCGACGCCGCGTTCTTCGGCATCAGCCCCCGCGAGGCGGTCGCGATCGACCCGCAGCAGCGGCTGCTGCTGGAGACGTCGTGGGAGGCATTGGAGCACGCCGGGATCGCGCCGGCGGCGCTGCAAGGTAGCCGGACCGGCGTGTTCGCGGGCGTGAACTACCAGGATTACGGCGGTCGCCTCGCGCTGTGCATCCCGGAGGAGTTCGAGGGGTACCTCGGCCACGGCAGCGCGGGCAGCATCGCGTCCGGCCGCGTGTCCTACACCCTCGGGCTGGAAGGCCCTGCGGTCACCGTGGACACCGCGTGCTCGTCGTCGCTGGTGGCGATGCACCTGGCGTGCCAGTCGCTGCGGTCGGGCGAATCGACCCTCGCGCTGGCGGGCGGCGTCACGATCATGGCGACGCCGACCCCGTTCATCGAGTTCAGCCGCCAGCGCGGGCTGGCTCGGGATGGGCGCTGCAAGGCGTTCTCCGCCGACGCCGACGGAACGAGCTGGGCCGAAGGCGTCGGTATCGTCGTGCTGGAGCGGCTGTCCGAGGCCGTGCGCAACGGCCACCGCGTTCTGGCCGTGATCCGCGGCAGCGCGGTCAACCAGGACGGCGCCAGCAACGGACTGACCGCGCCCAATGGGCCGTCGCAGGAACGTGTGATCCTGCAAGCGCTGGCCAACGCCGGACTCACCCCGGCCGATGTCGACGCGGTGGAAGCCCATGGCACCGGGACGTCGTTGGGCGATCCCATCGAGGCGCAGGCGCTGCTGGCGACCTACGGTCAGCACCACAGTTCCGAGCGGCCGGTGTGGCTGGCTTCGCTGAAGTCCAACATCGGCCACACCCAGGCCGCGTCCGGGGTGGCGGGCGTCATCAAGATGGTGCAGGCCCTCCAGCACGGCCGGCTGCCTTCCACCCTGCACGCCGAGGAGCCCTCTCCCCACGTCGACTGGAGCAGCGGCAGCCTCGCACTGCTTACCGAGCCGCAGGCGTGGCCCGAGGCCGAGCGCCCGCGCCGCGCCGCCGTCTCCTCCTTCGGCGTTTCGGGCACCAACGCCCACCTCATCATCGAACAGGCACCACGAGGAGAGTCCACACAGGACACCGAGATCGCCGGAGGGAACGCAGACGGCCCGGTACCGTGGGTGATCTCCGCGAAGACACCGGAAGCTCTTGCATCGCAAGCAGAACGCCTGCTTTCCGACCTCAGTGAACGGGATGGGTGGACGCCTGTCGAGGTGGCGCGATCGCTGGCCACCACCCGCACCCACTTCCCGCACCGAGCCGCGATCGTCGGTGATCGCCGGGAACTGCTGTCCGGTCTCGACGATCTGGCCCGGGGGCAGGACGGGATCATCCGCGGTCTGGCAAGCAGCCGCCGCAGCCGCGTGGCCATGCTTCTTTCCGGGCAGGGCAGCCAACGGCCCGGCATGGGACGCGGCCTGTACGAGGCGTACCCGGTATTTGCGGCGTCCTGGGACGAAGCCTGCGCACACCTGGACCCGCTACTGGGACTGGACCGGCCGCTCACCGACATCGTGTTCCGCGGCCAGGACGACGAGGTTCAGCAGACACTCGTCGCACAACCTGCACTGTTCGCACTTCAGGTCGCGTTGTTCCGACTGCTCGAACACCACGGGATCAGGCCCGACTACCTCATCGGCCACTCCGTCGGCGAACTCACCGCCGCCCACCTCGCCGGTGTGCTCACCCTGGCAGACGCGGCCATCCTGTTGGCCACCCGCGCCCGCCTGATGCAAAGCCTTCCCGCACACGGGGTCATGGCCGGCATCCAAGCCGGCGAACGCGAGCTCATCGACGCTCACCCCGAGCTCTTGGACCCGCAGAGCGGTGTTTCCATCGCGGCGATCAACAGCCCTCAGTCCACAGTGGTCTCGGGCGACGCCGACCCGGTGCGAGCCATCACCGAACACTGGCGGAACCAGGGCCGCACCACGCGAGAGCTGCACACCAGCCGGGCTTTCCACTCACCTCACTGCGAGCAGATCCTCGACGAGCTGGCACGGGCCGCCGACCAGCTGACCTACCACCCGCCGAAGATCCCGATCATCTCGACCGTCACCGGGACCGTCACCGACGAGATCGCGACGGCCGCCTACTGGGCCCGGCAGGTGCGCGAGGCCGTGCGCTTCGCGCCCGCTCTCGCCTGGCTCCACCAGAACCACGGCGTCACCCACCACCTGGAGCTCGGGCCCGACACCACCCTGACCTCCCTGGCGGGCACCACCCACGACACGCCGGGCTACGCCACGCTGCATCCCGACTCCGATGACACCACCGCTTATCTCACCGCGCTCGTCAGCGCGCACACCACCGGGCTCAGCCCCGACTGGGCCGCGCTCCTGCCACCGGCCCGGACGCTCGACCTGCCGACCTACGCGTTCCAGCGCCAACGCTTCTGGCTCAACCCGCCGACCACCGAACGGCCCGAACAACTCGGCATGGCCACCACCGGCCATCCCTTCCTCACCGCACGGATCACCACGCCCCACACCGGCGAAACGATCCTCACCGGGCGGATCTCGCTCGACACCCACCCCTGGCTCGCCGACCACACCGTGCAGAACAACGTCCTGCTCCCCGGGACCGCGTTCCTCGACATGGCGCTCCACGCCGCCGCGCAGGTCGGGTGCCGGCTCGCCGACCTGAGCATCCACGCGCCGCTCGCGCTGCCCGACCACGGGCAGGTCGCGCTGCACATGGCCATCACCGCCGACGGCGACTCCGGCCAGCGGACGTTCACCCTCTACTGCCGCTCGCAGGACGTCTCGGCCGACGAGGTTCATCCCGAGGAGTTCTGGACGCGCCACGCCACCGGCACCCTCGTGCCCGACGACGTCCCGCACGCGGGCGACGCGTTCGCGTCGTGGCCGCCGGAAGGCGCGATTCCCGTTGACACCGCGGACCTCTACGACCGGCTGACCGACCTCGGCTTCGACTACGGCCCGGCCTTCCGGGGGCTCCACGCCGCCTGGGAACGCGATGGCGAGGTCTTCGCCGAGATCGAGCTCTCCGAGCAGCACGACACCCGGGAGTGGGCGGTGCACCCGGCGCTGTTCGACGGGGTCCTGCACACCACGTTCCTGCTGGACTGGAGCGGCGACGAAGACCGGATCCGGCTGCCGTTCTCGTGGGCGGACGTCCGGCTGCACGGCCGGTGCCCGTCGCGGCTGCGGGTGCGGACGTCCCGCACCGGCGCCGATGCGGTGCGGATCACGGCCGCGGACGAGTCCGGGCATCCGGTGGTGGAGGTCGAGTCGCTGACACTGCGGCCGCTGGCCGGGGCTCCGCGGCGCGCCGAATCGGGCCGCCTGTTCGAGCTCGACTGGCTACCGATCACCGACGACCGGAAGGCCGATCTCGACTCCGATGTCGTGCTGCTCGACTACCGGAGTGCCGGGGCCGACGCGGACGAAGACATCCCTGCGCTGGCCGGGCGCCTGGCCGACGAGCTGCTGTTCCGCGTCCAGAACTGGCTGCGCGAGGGCGAAACGGCCGGTGAGTTGCTGGTGGTGCTCACCGATCGTGCGGTCGCCGTCAGCGCCGAGGAGGCCCCGGATCTGGCGACCGCGCCGCTGTGGGGGCTGCTGCGGTCCGCACAGTCCGAGCACCCGGGCCGGATCCTGCTGGTCGACGTCGATTCCGGCGCCGACGCCGGCACCGTCGAGCGGTTGATCGCCACGGCCGTGAGCCACGACGAGCCGCAGCTCGCCGCGCGAGACGACGCGGTGTTCGTGTCGCGGTTGACGGCCGCGGCGCCGGCGACCGGAACGGTGGAGCTCTCCGGCGGGACCGTGCTCATCACCGGCGGCACCGGCGCCCTCGGCGGCGCACTGGCACGCCACCTCGCCGCACAGCACCCCGACTGCCACCTCCTCCTGGCCAGCCGCCAAGGCCCGGCCGCCCCCAACGCCCAAGCACTTCAGGACGAACTCGGTGCAGCGGTCACCATCACCGCCTGCGACGTCACCGACCCGCAGCAGCTCTCCGCACTGATCGGCGACATCCCCGCCGAACGACCGCTGACCGGCGTCGTCCACACCGCCGGAGTTCTCGACGACAGCCCCGTCCACGCGCTCACACCTGAACAGCTCGCCGCCGTTCTCAAATCCAAAGTGGACTCTGCCTGGCATCTCCACCTCGCCACGCAGCACCGCGATCTGGCGTTCTTCGTCCTCTACTCGTCCATCGCGGGGATCTTCGGCAACCCCGGCCAGGCCAACTACGCCGCCGCCAACACCTTCCTCGACGCGCTGGCCCAACACCGCCATGCCAACGGCCAACCCGCGCATTCCCTCGCCTGGGGCCCCTGGAACACCAGCGACGGCATGACGAGCGGCCTGGACCGGGGCGATGTGGAACGCCTCACCCGCGCCGGGGTCATGCCGCTGGCGGAGGCCGACGGTCTCGCGCTGTTCGACGGCGCACTTCGTTCTGCGCGGCCGAATCCCGTGCCCCTGGACCTGGACCGGGCGGCGCTCAGGCGCTACTCGCGCTCGGCTTCCCTCCCGCCGCTGTTCAGCGAGCTGGTTTCCCGGCGCACCGCCGGCCAATCCGGAGCACTCACCCAGCAGCTCGCGGCCCTGCCCGACCGGCAGCGGCACAAGGCCCTGCTGGATCTGGTCCGGACCCAGGCGGCGACGGTGCTGGGCCATGCCGGTGCGACCGCGATTCCCGCCGACGGCCCGTTCCTGGACCTCGGGTTCGACTCCCTCACGTCGGTCGAACTGCGCAACCGGCTCGCCACCGCCTCCGGCCTGCAACTCCCCACCACCCTCGCCTTCGACCACCCCACCCCGGAAGCACTCGCCACCTACCTCGACCGCCAGCTCCTCCCCCGGACTCAGCAGGCCGCCGCCGCGCCCGCCCGCACCGCCGCCACCGACGAGCCCATCGCGATCGTCGGCATGGCGTGCCGCCTGCCCGGCGGCGTGCACTCGCCGGACGAGCTGTGGCAGCTGGTCGCCTCCGGCACCGATGCCATCACCGGCTTCCCCACCAACCGCGGCTGGAACCTCGCCACCCTCTTCGACCCCGACCCGGACAACCCCGGCACCAGCTACACCCGCCACGGCGGATTCCTCCACGAGGCCGACCAGTTCGACCCCGCGCCCTTCAACATCAGCCCCCGCGAGGCGGCCGCGATCGACCCGCAGCAGCGCCTGCTGCTCGAAACGTCGTGGGAAGCGCTGGAACACGCGGGCATCGACCCCCGGGCCCTCCGCACCACCAGCACCGGCGTGTTCACCGGGATCATGTACCAGGACTACGGGGCCCGGCTGGTTCACCACATCCCGCCGGAGTTCGAGGGTTACGTGGGCAACGGCAGCGCGGGCAGCATCGCCTCCGGCCGCATCGCCTACACCTTCGGGCTGCAGGGCCCCGCCATCACCGTCGACACCGCCTGCTCGTCGTCGCTCGTCACGATCCACCTGGCCTGCCAGTCCCTCCGCGCCGGCGAATCGACGCTCGCCCTGGCCGGCGGCGCCACGGTCATGTCCACGCCCACGGTGTTCGTGGAGTTCAGCCGCCAGCGCGGGCTCGCGCAGGACGGCCGCTGCAAGTCCTTCTCCGCAGCTGCGGACGGGACGAGCTGGGCCGAAGGCGCAGGCGTCGTGGTGCTGGAACGGCTCTCCGACGCCCGGCGAAACGGCCACCGCGTGCTGGCACTGGTGCGCGGCAGCGCGGTGAACCAGGACGGCGCGAGCAACGGGCTCACCGCACCCAACGGGCCCTCGCAGGAACGCGTGATCCTGCAGGCGCTGGCCAATGCGGGGCTCCGCCCGGCCGACGTCGACGTGGTCGAAGCGCACGGCACCGGGACGTCGTTGGGCGACCCCGTCGAGGCCCAAGCCGTGCTGGCGACCTACGGACAGCACCACACCGCCGAGAAGCCCTTGTGGCTGGGGTCGCTGAAGTCCAACATCGGCCACAGTCAGGCCGCCGCGGGCGTCGCGGGCGTCATCAAGATGATCCAGGCGCTGCACCACGAAGAACTGCCCGCCACGCTGCACGCCGACGAACCGTCACCACACGTCGACTGGAGCAGCGGCAGCGTCGCGCTGCTCACCGAAGCGCGGCCGTGGCCCGAAGGCGACCAGCCTCGCCGCGCCGCCGTGTCCTCCTTCGGCGTCTCCGGCACCAATGCCCACCTCATCATCGAGCAGGCGCCGGCAGAAGAGTCCACAAAGGATGAATCCTCGCTTGCTGTTCCGTGGATCGTCTCCGCCCAGAGCCCCGAAGCGCTCCAGGGACAGGCGGCGCGGCTGCTCGCCCGGCTCCGGGAGGACGCCGACTGGGCACCGCAGGCGGTCGGCTCGTCGTTGAGCTCGCGGGCGAGCTTCGACTGCCGGGCCGCGGTCCTGGGTGGCGACCGCGAGGAACTGCTGACCGGGCTGGAGTCCATCGCCCGCGCCGGGGAAAACCCCGGCGTGGTGCGCGGTATCGCGGTGGGCGATCCGAGCGCCGCGATGTTGTTGTCGGGTCAGGGAAGCCAGCGGCCTGGCATGGGCCGCGGGCTGCACGAGGCGTTCCCGGTGTTCGCGCAGGCCTGGGACGAGGCGTGTGCGCACCTGGACCCGCTGCTGGGGCTGGACCGGCCGCTGTCGGAGATCGTGTTCCACGGCCGGGACGAAGAGGTCGAGCAGACGCTCGTCGCTCAGCCCGCGCTGTTCGTGCTGCAGGTGGCGCTGTTCCGGTTGCTGGAACACCACGGCATCACCCCGGACCACCTCATCGGCCACTCCGTCGGCGAGCTCACCGCCGCCCACCTGGCCGGGGTGTTCTCCCTGCCGGACGCGGCGGCGCTGCTGGCCGGGCGGGCCCGGCTGATGCACGCCCTGCCCGACACCGGTGTGATGGCCGGGATCCAGGCCGGGGAGGACGAGCTCACCGAGGCGCACCCCGAGCTCCTCGACCCGAGCAGCGGCGTCGGCATCGCCGCGATCAACGCGCCCCGGTCCACCGTCATCTCCGGCGACCACGGCCCGGTGCGGGCCATCGCCGACATCTGGCGGGGCCGGGGCCGCACGGTCCGGGAACTGCACACCAGCCGGGCGTTCCACTCCGCGCACTGCGATCCGCTCGTCGACGAGCTGGCGCGGATCGCCGAGCATGTGACCTACCACCCGCCGACGATCCCGATCGTCTCGACCGTCACCGGGACCCCCACCGACGACATCGCCACCCCGGAGTACTGGGCCCGCCAGATCCGCCGGCCGGTCCGCTTCCACCCGGCGCTCACCTGGCTGCACGAGAACCACGCCGTCACGCACCACCTGGAGCTGGGCCCCGACGCCACCCTCACCACTCTCGTCAGGTCCGCCCTCGACACGCCCGCACACCCCACCCTGCAGGCCGGCACCGACGACACCACCGCGTACCTCGATGCCCTCGCCCGCGCCCACACCACCGGCCTGTCGCCCCGCTGGGCGGCGCTGCTGCCGCAAGGCCGGCTTCTCGACCTGCCCACCTACGCCTTCCAGCGCCAGCGCTTCTGGCTTGAAGCGCCGCCCGGTGGCGCGGCGGAGCACCTGGGCATGACCGCCGCCGCGCACCCGCTGCTCCCGGCCCGGGTCGAGTCGCCGGACACCGACGAGATCGTCTTCACCGGGCGGATCTCGCTCGACACCCACCCCTGGCTCGCCGACCACGCCGTGCAGGGCACTGTGCTGCTGCCCGGCACTGCCTTCCTCGACATGGCCGTCCACGCCGCTGCGGAACTGGACCAGGAGCTCGAAGACCTCACCGTCCACACTGCACTCCCGCTCCCCCGGCACGACCACATCACGCTGCGCCTGACCGTCAAACCGGACGGCGACACCGGCCGTTCCGCGCTGAACGTGTTCTCGCGCCGCGACTACGGGCCGTGGACCAGCCACGCCGCCGGAACCCTCGGTGTGATCGATCCGGCGCCGGAACCGGACCTCACCAGCTGGCCGCCGGCGGAGGCGGAGCCGATCGACGTCGGCGACCTCTACGACCGCCTCGCCGAGCTCGGCTTCGACTACGGCCCCTCCTTCCAGGGTCTCCACGCCGCCTGGCGGCTCGGCGACGACCTCTACTCCGAGGTCGCGCTTCCGGAGGACCAAGGCACGGGCACGTGGGGCATCCACCCGGCGCTGCTGGACGCGGCCCTGCACACCGCGTTCCTCGCCGAGGACGGCGAAGGCGCGCTGCCCTTCTCCTGGAGCGGCGTCCGCGTCCACCACGGCAGCGCCTCGCGGCTGCGCGTGCACCTGCGCCGCACCGGTCCCGAAAGCCTGAGCGTCGACCTCGCCGACGAAACCGGGCAGCCCGTCGCCGCGATCGAATCCCTGGTCCTGCGGCAGCTGACGATGCCGGTCGATCCAGACCGGCAGGGCAGCCTGTTCCAGCTCGCCTGGTCCCCGCGCACGTGGAACTCCACCGCCGCGAGCCAGCGGTGCGCGTTCCACCGACCGGGCGACGAGTTGGCTCTGGATTCCGAGGTCGTGGTCCTGGACTTCCGGTCAACGGACGACGACCTGGCTTGCGCTGCAACGAGATTGACGCACGAGGCGCTCGCGCAAGTGCAGTCTTGGCTCGCCCGGGAGTCGTCCGCCCACCTCGCGCTGCTCACCGAGGGCGCGGCGGCGGTGCGCCCGGGCGACGTCCCCGATCCGGCCGCGGCGGCCGTGTGGGGCCTCTTGCGGCCGGCGCAGAACGAACACCCCGGCCGCATCGTCCTTCTCGACGTGGATGCCGCGACGGAGAACGAGGCCGTCGAGCAGGCGATCTCCGACGCGCTGCACCACGACGAGCCGCAGATCGCGGTCCGCGACGGTGCGATGTTCGTACCGCGCTTGCGGCCCGCGCCGGAGCCCGGCGAGGCGGCCGCACCGGACCCGAACGGCACGATCCTCATCACCGGCGGCACCGGCGCCCTCGGCAGCGCCCTGGCCAGGCACCTGGCCGCCCGGCACACCGGACGCCTGCTGCTCGTCAGCAGGCAGGGCCCCGCCGCCCCTGGAGCCGAGGCGCTCGGCCACGAGCTGGGCGCGTCGGCCGACATCGTGGCCTGCGATGTCACCGACCCCGAGGCCCTGCAGCGGCTCCTGGACGGCATTCCCGACGACGAGCCGCTGACCGGCGTCATCCACACGGCGGGCGTGCTCGACGACGCGCCCGTCCACGCCCTGCGCGAGGAGCAGTTGACCGCGGTGCTGCGGCCCAAGGTGGACGCAGCGTGGAACCTGCACCGGGCCACGCTCGGCCACGACCTCGCTCTCTTCGTGCTGTTCTCCTCCGCTGGCGCTGTGCTCGGGAACCCAGGGCAGGCGAACTACGCCGCCGCGAACACCTTCCTCGACGCACTCGCCGAATACCGGTGGGCCCACGGCCTGCCGGCGCAGTCCCTCGCGTGGGGCGCGTGGGCCTCGCCGGAGGGCATGGCGGGGCAGCTCGACCGGACCGCAGCGGAACGCGCGGGCCTGCGGGCGTTCGACCTCGATGAGGGGCTTCGCCTGTTCGACGACGCGTGCCGCACGCCGCTGCCCTACCTCGTGCCGCTCGGGCTGGACATGACGAGCCTGCGGGCCCACGCCCGAACTCAAGGCGTTCCGCCGCTGTTGCAGGAGCTGGTCCCGCAGCGGCGCCGGAAGCCGGAAGCGCCCATCCACCGGCTGGCGAACCTGCCGGAGCAGGAGCGGGCGCGCGCGGTGCTGGATCTCGTGCGCGGCCAGGCCGCCGCCGTGCTCGGCCACGGCGGGAGCCAGGACATCCCGGGCGACAAGCAGTTCCTGGAGCTGGGCTTCGACTCGCTCACCGCCGTCGAGCTGCGCAGCCGCCTCATGGCCGCGACCGGGCTGAGCCTGCCGACCACCGCCGTCTTCGACCACCCGACTCCCGCCCGGCTGGCCGAGCACATCCGGGGCGTCCTGACGAACGCGGGCACCCGGCGCACCGTCGTCGCGTCCCGGGGCTCCGACACGGAACCGGTGGCGATCGTCGGCATGGCGTGCCGGCTCCCCGGGAAGGTGAACTCGCCGGACGAGCTGTGGGAGCTGGTGAGCTCCGGCACCGACGCCGTCACCGGGTTCCCCGCCGACCGCGGCTGGAACCTGGACGACCTCTTCGACCCGGACCCGGGCGCGGTCGGCAAGTCCTACGCCCGGCACGGCGGGTTCCTGGACGCCCCGGCGGCTTTCGACGCCGCGTTCTTCGGGATCAGCCCGCGCGAAGCGCTGGCGATGGACCCGCAGCAGCGGCTGCTGCTGGAGACCACCTGGGAAGCGCTCGAACGCGCCGGGATCGACCCCGAGGCGCTGCGCGGCACCAGCGCCGGGGTGTTCCTGGGCATGATGTACCAGGACTACGCCACCCGACTGGCCGGTCGTTCGCTCGGGGAGCTGGAAGGGTTCCTCGGCAACGGCAGCGCGGGCAGCGTCGCCTCCGGCCGCGTGTCCTACACCTTCGGCTTGGAGGGCCCGGCGGTCACAGTGGACACCGCCTGCTCGTCCTCGCTGGTCGCCATGCACCTCGCCTGCCAGTCACTGCGATCCGGCGAATCGACGCTCGCCCTGGCAGGCGGAGTCACCGTCATGGCATCACCCGGGATCTTCATCGAATTCAGCCGCCAACGAGGCCTGGCAAAAGACGGCCGCTGCAAAGCGTTCTCCGCCAACGCCGACGGCACCGGATGGGCCGAAGGCGCCGGCGTCATCGTGCTGGAACGCCTGTCGGACGCCAAGCGCAACGGGCATCACGTCCTGGCAGTGATCCGCGGCAGCGCGGTCAACCAGGACGGCGCCAGCAACGGCCTCACCGCACCCAACGGGCCATCGCAAGTGCGTGTCATCCACCAGGCACTCGCGAACGCGGGGCTCACCCCATCCGACATCGACGTGGTCGAGGCTCACGGCACCGGGACCTCGCTGGGCGACCCCATCGAAGCCCAGGCACTCCTCGCCACCTACGGGGAGCACCACACCACCGAACGCCCGTTGTGGTTGGGCTCGCTGAAGTCCAACATCGGCCACACCCAAGCCGCCGCAGGCGTCGCAGGCGTCATCAAGATGGTCCAGGCCCTCCAGCACCGCGAACTGCCCGCGACTTTGCACGCCGACGAACCCTCGCCGCACATCGACTGGAGCAGCGGCACACTCGCACTGCTCACCGAACCCCAGCCCTGGCCGGAAACCGACCGGCCACGCCGCGCCGCCGTCTCCGCCTTCGGCGTCTCCGGCACCAACGCACACCTCATCCTCGAACAGCCCGAATCCACACAGGACAGTCCGGGATCCGGTTCGTCCACGGTGGCGGATCGCGCCGGTGACGACGTCGTTCCGTGGGTGATCTCCGCCCGAAGCACGGAAGCGCTTGCAGCACAAGCAGAACGACTGCACGGCCACTTGTTGATCGATTCCGGCTGGACGCCGTCGAAGGTGGCGTGGTCACTGGCCACCACCCGTGCCGCGCTCGAACACCGAGCCGTGATCCTCGGGCACGACCGTGACGAGCTGCTGGCCGAGCTCCACACCCTGGCCCGCGGCAGCGACTCCCCCCGGATCGTCCGGCGCACCGGGGCCACGACAGCGGACCCGGATCGCGTGGTGCTGGTCTTCCCCGGTCAGGGCGGCCAATGGCCCGGCATGGGCCGCGAACTGCTCGACACCAACCCCGTTTTCACCGGCGCCCTCGACGAGTGCGACCAAGCGCTATCGCGTTACCAGGACTGGTCGGTCGCTGAGCTGCTGCGCAGCGGGGGCGAGCTGGAACGGGTGGATGTCATCCAGCCCGCGTTGTTCGCCGTCATGGTCTCCCTGACCCGGGTTTGGCAGTCCTACGGGGTCCGGCCTGCCGCCGTCGTCGGCCATTCCCAAGGCGAGATCGCCGCCGCGCACATCGCGGGCGCACTCGATCTCGACCAGGCCGCCCGGGTGATCGCGTTGCGGTCGCAGCTGATCCACGCGCACCTCGCCGGACACGGCAGCATGCTCTCCACTGCACTGTCTGTCGACGGCCTCGAGCCGTACCTCGACTCGGAGCGGGTCTCGGTCGCCGCGATCAACAGCCCGACCGCGACCGTGCTCTCCGGCGACACCGACGCCATCCGCCGCCTCCACCAGGTGCTGATCGAACAGGGCATTCGAGCGCGGCTGCTACCGGTGGACTACGCCTCCCACAGCCACCACGTCCGCACCCTGCAACAGCAACTGCTGGAAAAGCTGGCCGGACTCACTCCGCAGCCCAGCGAAATCCCGTTCCACTCCACCGTCACCGGCGATGCCTTGGATACCACCAGGCTTGACGCCGAGTACTGGTACACCAACCTCGCCACCACCGTGAACTTCCACGCCACGATCACCCGGCTGAACGCCGCCGGGCACCGTGTCTACCTCGAACCGAGCCCGCACCCCACGCTCACCCACCACATCGACCACCCCGACGCGATCACCGCGAACACCCTGCAGCGCGACCGGTCCGACACCGACACCCTGTTGGCCAACGCCGCCCGCCTCTGGACCCACGGCACGCCGATCGCCTGGGCCGAGGTCCTGCCCGCCGAGCGGCACATCGCGCTGCCCACGTATCCCTTCCAGCGCGAGGACTTCTGGCTGACCGTGCCCAGCGCCGCGGGCGAACCGGCGCAGCTGGGGCTGACCGGCACGGGCCACGCGCTGCTCGCCGCGCGGACGGAGGTGCCGGACACCGGTGAGACTGTGTTCACCGGGAGCGTCTCGCTCGACGCTCACCCGTGGCTGGCCGATCACGCGGTGAATGGGACGGTCCTGCTCCCCGGCACGGCGTTCCTCGACATGGCGCTGCATGCCGCCGCGCAGCTCGGATACGAAGGCGTCGAAGAGCTCACCCTCCACGCTCCGCTCGTGATGCCCGTGGACGGCCGGCTCACCGTGCACCTGACCATCGCGTCCGGCGAGCCCGCCTTGAGCCTGCATTCGAGGGACGAGAGCGACGGTTCCTGGACACGCCACGCCACAGGCGTGCTTCTCGAAGACGCGCTCGACGAAGAAGAAGCCATGTTCACCGCGTGGCCGCCGCCGGGCGCGACACCGATCGACATCGGCGACCTCTACGACGCGGTGTCCGAGCACGGCTTCGACTACGGCCCGGCGTTCCAAGGGCTCCACACCGCCTGGCAGCTCGGCGATAGCGTCTATGCCGAGATCGGGGCCGACGCCCTCCGAAGCGCGGACGGGTGGGCGGTCCACCCGGCCCTGCTCGACGCCGCCCTCCACACCGCGTTCGTCGGCCAGGCCGAGGACGCCGAGCCCCGAGTGCCCTACTCCTGGTCCGGTGTGCGCCTGCACCAGCATGGCGCGGCACCGGCGCGTGTCCGCATGACCCGCACCGGCGCCGACACCATCCGGATCAGCACCGCGGACGACACCGGCCGCCTGGTGGCGACCGTCGAGTCGTTGACGCTGCGCCCACTGCCCGCCGTGCGGACCGAAGCACGGGGCGGCCTGTTCCAGGTCACCTGGGCGCCCGTGGCCGAAACGGCCGACGACGCCGAACTCCCGGAGCTCGTCCTGCTCGACCACCGGGATCCCGGCGACGGCGAAGCCCCGCCGGAGCTGGTGGAGCGGCTGACCCTGCAGGTCCTCGAAGCGGTGCAGGACTTCCTGAGCCGCGCCGAGACCACTGCGACTCGACTGGTGCTGCTCACCCGCGGCGCGGTCGCGGTCGACGCGTCCGAAGCTCCGGATCCGGCGACCGCCGCGTTGTGGGGGCTGCTGCGCTCAGCGCAGACCGAGCACCCGGACCGATTCCTGCTCGTCGACACCGATCGGCTCGGTAACGACGACGCAGTGCACCGGGCGATCGCAACCGCGTTGCGGCACGACGAACCGCAGATCGCCTTGCGCGGCAACGCAATTGTCGCTCCTCGCTTGACGTCCATCGATCCGCAGGACGACGTCTCCCTGCCCGATGACGGCACCATTCTGATCACGGGTGGCACCGGCGGTCTCGGCAGCGCCCTCGCCCGCCACCTCGCCGCACGGCACACCGGGCACCTGCTCCTGGCGAGCCGGCAGGGCCCGGCCGCGCCGGGAGCGGCCGAGCTCCACGACGAGCTGCAGGCCCTGGGAGCAAGCGTCAGCATCGCGGCCTGCGACTTCACCGACGCCGATGCCGTGCGGGAGCTCCTCGGCAACGTCCCGGCCGAGCATCCCCTCACCGGCGTCATCCACACCGCCGGTGTCCTCGACGACGCGCCGGTGCACGCCCTGCGCCCGGAGCAGCTGACCGCCGTCCTGGCCCCGAAGGTCACCGCCGCGTGGCACCTGCACCAGGCCACTCACGACCACGACCTGGCGATGTTCGTGCTGTTCTCGTCCGCGGCCGGGGTCTTCGGCGCGCCGGGCCAGGCCAACTACGCGGCGGCCAACTCCTTCCTCGACGCCCTCGCCCAGTACCGGGTCGCCCACGGCGCTCCGGCCCGCTCCCTGGCGTGGGGCACGTGGAACACCAGCCACAGCATGACCGAGCACCTGGCCGCCGCCGACCGGGATCGCCTGGCCCGCTCGGGTGTCCTCCCGCTCGAACCCGACGAAGGCATGCGGCTGTTCGACGCGGCCTGCGGCACGGCACTGCCTGTTTTGGTGCCGCTGCGGCTGGACACCGGGGCGCTGCGCGCCCTTGCGCGGTCGTCGACCCTTTCCCCGCTGCTGGGCGATCTGGTTCCGCACCGGCGTCGGGGCACCAACTCCCGCTCCCTCGCGGGACGACTGGCCGGAATGTCCGAAAAGGACGGCGTACGCGTCCTCGTGACCCTGGTGCGCGACAACGTCGCGACCGTGCTCGGTCACGGCAGCCCGGACGGGATTCCCGCCGACCGCGCCTTCGCCGAGCTCGGCTTCGACTCGCTCACCGCGGTGGAGCTGCGCAACCGGCTCGGGGCGGCCACCGGCCTGCGGCTGCCCACCACCCTCGTCTTCGACCACCCCACGCCCGGCGCGCTCGCCGCGTTCCTGCACGGCGAGCTGCTCACCCGCCGTTCCCGCGCGGTGGTCACGCGCGCGGCCGCCGACGAACCGATCGCCGTGGTCGGCATGGCCTGCCGCCTGCCGGGCGGCGTGGATTCGCCGGAACGGCTGTGGGATCTGGTGGCCTCGGGCACCGATGCGATCTCCGGTTTCCCCACCGGCCGCGGCTGGGACCTGGACGCGATCTTCGACCCGGACCCGGATGCGTCGGGGAAGTCGTACGTCCGGCACGGCGGGTTCCTGCACGACGCCGACCAGTTCGACCCGGCGTTCTTCGGGATCAGCCCGCGCGAAGCGCTGGCCATGGACCCGCAGCAGCGACTCCTGCTGGAGACCACCTGGGAGGCGTTGGAGCGAGCGGGCATCGACCCGACCGGGCTGCGCACCAGTGCCACCGGTGTCTTCACCGGGCTGATGTACCAGGACTACGGGATCCGGTTCGCCGGGCAGGCGCCGCCGGAGGCGGAGGGATACCTCGGCAACGCGGGCAGTGTCGCGTCCGGCCGGATCTCCTACCTGCTGGGCCTGGAGGGACCGGCGGTGACCGTCGACACCGCCTGCTCGTCGTCGCTGGTCGCGATGCACCTGGCGTGCCAATCGCTGCGATCGGGCGAATCCGCGCTCGCGCTGGCCGGCGGGGCCACGATCATGGCGACGCCCGGGATGTTCATCGAGTTCAGCCGCCAGCGCGGGCTCGCACAGGACGGGCGCTGCAAGGCGTTCTCCGCGGACGCCGACGGCACCGGCTGGGCCGAAGGCGCGGGCGTGGTGGTGCTGGAACGCCTCTCCGATGCCGAGCGCAACGGCCACCAGGTCCTGGCCGTGATCCGCGGTAGTGCGGTCAACCAGGACGGCACCAGCAACGGGCTCAGTGCGCCGAACGGCCCGTCGCAGGAACGCGTGATCCTGCAGGCGCTGGCCAACGCCGGGCTCACGGCCGCCGACGTCGACGCCGTCGAGGCCCACGGGACCGGCACGTCGCTGGGCGATCCCATCGAGGCCCAGGCGCTGCTGGCGACCTACGGTCAGCACCACAGCACCGAACGGCCGTTGTGGTTGGGCTCGCTGAAGTCCAACATCGGCCACACCCAAGCAGCGGCCGGCGTCGCGGGCGTCATCAAGATGATCCAGGCCCTCCACCACGACGAACTGCCCGTCACGCTGCACGCCGGCGAACCATCGCCGCACATCGACTGGACCAGCGGCACCCTCGCGCTGCTCACCGAGCCGCAGCCGTGGCCGGAAAGCGACCGGCCGCGTCGCGCCGCCGTGTCCTCCTTCGGCGTTTCCGGCACCAACGCGCACCTCATCCTCGAACAACCGGCGATCGGGTCCACAACGGACAAATCTGGCGAGGCCGTGTTCGTGGACACCACCGAGGGGCTCGGCGATGTGCTGGTGCCGTGGGTGATTTCCGCCAAGACACCCGACGCCCTGGGCGACCAGGCTGCGCGCCTGCACGCCTACCTCCGCGATCAGGAGGACTGGGATCCATCGGATGTGGCGTGGTCGCTGGCCACCACCCGGGCCGCGTTCGAATACCGCGCCGTGGTGCTCGGCGGCAGCGCCGACGAGTTCCTGACCCGGCTGCACGCGTTCGCCGGTGGCGAAGGGTCGCCACGCCTGGTGCGCAACGCGGGCCCCGTGGCCGCCGATGCCGACCGCGTGGTGCTGGTCTTCCCCGGCCAGGGCGGCCAATGGTCCGGTATGGGCCGCGAGCTGCTCGACATCAGCCCGGTGTTCGCCGCTGCCATGGCCGAATGCGATCAGGCGCTGTCGAGGTACCAGGACTGGTCGGTCACCGACCTGCTCCGCAACGGAGCGTCCCTGGAACGCGTGGACATCGTCCAACCGACGCTGTTCGCCGTCATGGTCTCCCTGGCCCGGCTGTGGCAGGGGCTCGGAGTTCGGCCGGCGGCCGTCGTCGGCCACTCCCAGGGAGAAATCGCCGCAGCACACATCGCAGGCGCCCTCGACCTCGACCAAGCCGCACGCATCGTCGCCCTGCGATCCCAACTCATCCACACGCATCTGGCCGGACACGGCAGCATGCTCTCCGCTCCGTTGTCCCTCTCCGACCTCAAGCCCTACCTCGACGAGCAGGTCTCGGTGGCCGCGATCAACAGCCCCACCGCCACCGTGCTCTCCGGCGACACCGACGCCATCCACCACCTCCACGCCACGCTGACCAACGAGGGGGTCCGTTCGCGGCTGCTGCCCGTGGACTACGCCTCCCACAGCCACCACGTCCAGAACCTCCGGCAGCCGCTCCTGGAGCAACTCGCCGGACTCACCCCGCGAGCCGCCGAAATCCCGTTCCACTCCACCGTCACCGGCGATGTGCTGGACACCACCGGGCTCGGTGCCGAGTACTGGTACACCAACCTCGCCACCACGGTGAACTTCCACGACACCATCAACCGGCTCCACACCACCGGGCACCGGGTCTTCCTGGAGGCCAGTCCGCAGCCCACGCTCACGCACCACATCGACACCACTGCCGCCGATGTCGTCACCGCGACCAGCCTCCACCGCGATCACCCCAGCACGGACACGGTCCTGACCAACGCCGCTCACCTGTGGGCGCACGGCACACCCATCGTCTGGGAAGCGGTCGTGTCCGGCCGCGAACGAGTCGCGCTCCCCACGTATCCCTTCCAGCGCGAGCGCTTCTGGCTCGAACCGGCCGCCGACCACGCGACGGCAGCGGAAGCCCAGGACGACACCGGGTTCTGGGAAACCGTCGAGAGCCGAGACGCAACCGCGCTCGCCGCAGCCCTCGACATCGACGAGGCCACCCCGCTCCGCGACGTGCTGCCCGCGCTCGCCGCCTGGCGAGACCAACAACGGCACGACACCACAGCCCACACCTGGCGCTACGACGTCACCTGGGAAGCTCTTCCAGAGCCGCCCGCCGCGACCCTCACCGGCACCTGGCTCATCATCACGCCGCCCGATGCTGCACAAGTCGTGACCGACGCGATCAACGCACACGGCGCGCAAGCGCATGAACTGGTCCTCGACACCGTCGAGCCGCTCGACCGCGACGCCTTCGCAGAGCTCATTCGCCGTGAACTCGAGGACATCGCTCCACTGGCCGGGATCATCTCGCTCCTCGCCGCCCCCGGCGAAGAATCCACAGAGGACATAACGGCGGAAACCGCCGTTCGCGCAGTCACATCCACCGTGGCCCTCATCCAGGCCCTGGGCGACCTCGACATCTCGGCGCCGCTGTGGTGCCTCACCCGGGGCGCCGTCACCACCGGCCCGCACGACCCGCTCACCCACCCGGCGCACAGCACCGTCTGGGGGCTCGGCCGCGTCACCGCGCTCGAACACCCCCACCGCTGGGGCGGGCTCATCGACCTCCCCCACACCCCCGACCACCGCACCGCCACCCGGCTCGCCGCGCTCCTCCAAGGCCGGGCCCAGGACCAAGCCGCCATCCGGCCCCCCGGCACCCACACCGCACGGCTCGCCCGCACCCCCAAACCCAGCACCGGCACCGCGCCCTGGAAGCCGACCGGCACCACGCTGGTCACCGGCGGCACGGGCGGCATCGGAAGCCAGGTGGCGCGCTGGCTAGCCAGGATGGGCGCCCCGAACATCGTGCTCGCCAGCCGTCGCGGTGAGTACGCGCCCGGCGCGCGCGAACTCCGAGCGGAGCTGGCCGAACTGGGCAGCCGCGTCACGATCGCCGGCTGCGACGTCACTGATCGCGCCGCTGTCGCGGAGCTGCTCGAATCCGTGCCGGAGGAGTTCCCGCTGTCGGCGGTGTTCCACACCGCGGGCACCCTCGACGACGCCACCATCAACACCATCCGGCCCGAGCAGATCGCCCACATCCTCCGCCACCGCATCGACAGCACCGCCCACCTCCACGAGCTGACCCGGCGCCAGGACCCGCTGATCGTCCTGTTCTCCTCCATCGCCGCCACCTTCGGCGCCCCCGGGCAGGGCAACTACTCGCCCGCGCACGCCTACCTCACCGCGTTCGCCGAACACCACCGCCACAACACGATCAGCATCAACTGGGGCCTGTGGGACGACCAGGGCATGGGCGAGATCCACAACACCGGTATCCGCCACGGCATCCAACCCATGGCGCCCGAGACCGCCCTGCACGCCCTGCACACCGCCCTCACCCACCGGCACACCGCGCAGATCATCACCGACGTCAACTGGGACCGGTTCCACGACGCCTACACCGCCACCCGTCCCAGCCCTGTCCTTTAT
>NZ_SMKW01000248.1 GCF_004348985.1 Saccharopolyspora elongata
CAGCATTCCGCTGCCCGGCCGTGCGCGGGTCCTTCTCTCCGTCGATCTCAGGGCGGGGTGCGGCAAGAGGCTCGATCAGCGCGGCGAACTTCGCCCCGGTCTCCCGGTCCAGCTTCGCCTTGATGACAGTCATCCCGTCCCGGGTGGTGCCGTAGTACAACTCGCGTGCTTCGTGCTGGGCTTCCTCATCGCGGAACGCACCGTCCTGATCCAGCAGGTAGCGAATGCGTTCGGCGAGTTTCTCCAACTCCCTCGGCGACATCGTCCGCGCATACCCCGCAAGCGTTGATTCGACCTCGGCAACCTGGTGGCAGCGCGCGTACTCGGGCAAACGCCGGATTCCGTTGACGATGACACGCGCGTGCTCCAGCCCGATCGCACCCTCGGCCAAGGCGGCGGCCGTGTCGGGCAGATCAGGAGGCATGAGCTCACCGTGGAAGGTTTGCCGGTCCTCGACATTGCGGGCGACTGTGACACGCGTTTTCGCGTCACGCGGGTCGATGTTGAGCAGCCCCTGCAACCAGACGTGCAGCGACCGGGCGGTGGTCTCGGCGTGAATTGCCCGGTGGTCGGCCTCGGCGATGTATTGCAGCTGTTCCCACAGCAGCATCCGCATCTCGGTTTCTAGCTCCTGGATACGGGCCGCGAGCTCAGCATCGGTGCACGACACCGCCGACTGTTGAGGCATGGCCTGCACAGTCG